>CAZYTL010000011.1:0-56115 GCA_964650355.1 uncultured Gammaproteobacteria bacterium
CCAGGGAAGAGGAGGGTCAGGCATAAAAACCGCCAATGTCACCCCCAAAACCGGCAAACTCGTCTGCGGCCGTTTAGTCACCGAAGACGTTGACCAAATCGTTCTCACCACCCAATCCGCCCAAGTCATCAAAATGCCCCTAAAGAACGTTCCCGTCCTTACCCGCCCTGCCCAGGGCGTCATCCTCATGAGACTCAAATCTCAGGATCACGTCACCGCCGTCGCTGTCCTCTCCAAAGAAGAATCCGAAGAATCCTCAGCCACCTGAACTCTTCAAGATCTCTTTTCATGGTGATTATCTTTATGTTATCCTCTTATCATGCCTTCAATCTCATCTGACATCCAAAATCTCCAACTTGCTTCTCAAGGTCAACTGCGCATCGACTGGGCAGCCCAACAAATGCCTGTCTTGGATCTCATCAAACACCGCTTTGCCAAAGAAAAACCCCTCAAAGGCTATACCCTTGGCGCTTGCCTCCACGTCACTTCCGAAACCGCCAACCTCATGCTTGCCCTTAAAGCAGCCGGTGCCCACATCGCCCTCTGCGCCTCCAACCCCTTATCCACCCAGGATGATATCGCCGCCGCCCTCGTCAAAAACCATCAAATTTCCGTGTTTGCCGTCAAAGGCGAAAACCATCAGACTTATTATCAACATCTCAATCAAGTCCTTGACTTTCACCCTCAACTCACCATGGACGACGGCGCCGATCTGGTTTCCGAAGTCCACAAAAATCGGACTCAACAACTCTCCCAAATCGTCGGCTCTTCTGAAGAAACTACCACCGGCGTCATCCGCCTCAAAGCCATGGCCAAAGCCCATGCCCTAAAAATTCCTGTCATCGCCGTCAACGACTCTGATACCAAACACTTCTTTGACAACCACTACGGCACCGGCCAATCCACCATCGACGGCATTTTGAGAGCCACCAACATCCTCCTCGCCGGCAAAACCTTTGTCGTCGGCGGTTACGGCTGGTGTGGCAGGGGCATTGCCAACCGTGCCAGAGGCATGGGTGCCCACGTCATCGTTACTGAAGTTGACCCTGTCAAAGCCCTCCAGGCCAGCCTGGACGGCTTTACTATCATGCCCATGCTTACAGCTGCCAAAGTAGGGGATATCTTTGTTTCCGCCACCGGCGATAAACACGTCATCCCTTTAAAAGCCATCCTGCGTATGAAAGACGGCGCCATTATCGCCCAATCTGGCCACTTTGACATCGAAATCGACGTTGCCGGTTTACGCAAAATAGCCAAAAAAGTTCGTCACATCAGACCGTCCCTTGATGAATACACCCTCCCTCTAAAAGCTAACAGCTATCAGCCAACAGCTAATAAACGCGTCTATCTGCTAGGGGAGGGGAGACTCGTCAACCTGGCCGCCGCCGAAGGCCACCCTGCCGAAGTCATGGACATGTCCTTTGCCAATCAAGCCTTAGCCGCCGAATATCTGGTTAAAAATCAGGGGAAACTTAAAAAACAAGTTTACCGTTTACCCCATCAACTAGACCGACGAGTAGCCAAATTAAAACTCAAAGCCCTGGGCATTAAAATTGACCACCTCACTCGTGACCAGCGCCACTACCTTACCTCATGGACCGAAGGTACTTAGTAACACCTACGCTTTCAAACTCCCTCAACCAGCTCGTTCTGTCCTAGTCTCGCCACTTCTGCATCTATCATTTCTAACCGTAATCTTAAACCCGTATCTCTCTTCAGGATCCTCTTCAATAAGCTTAAGTGATCAGCCCATTCACCTAACACAACTGCCCTCTCCGGCGATTCATGTCCTTGCTCCAAGGTTTCGGTATCAAACGGACCTGCCATTATCTCTCCAGCATCCCCCAGATCAAGATACAGCCCATGACGGTAAGTCTGTCCTCCCTTAACTGCCCTCACCACCCCAGAAAACCCCGTCACTAGATTTGTACTCAATCGTGCTTCTTTAATTGTCTGCCTCTTAACCGGAGTCGCTTCGTCTGGATATAATAATATCCCCAAAGAAAAGCTATCTCTCCTAAAACCGCCCCAAGCTTTCTTCCCGTCAACATCAAATCTTAAACACTCACAACCCCAAATCTTAGTTCTCGACGCTGTCACCCCCTGTACCACTCTCCGTGGCCACCCATTCCATCCAGTATCTATCGTTCCATCAGCCACCAGCTGCTGTAGGCCTCTAATATAACTTACCACTCCCTCCTTTGTCGGTGGAACCTTTACTGGATCCTCGTTATCTTTTAATAAAGCCATATATTTATCTCCATAAATAATCAACCGATAGTTTAACAATAAACACGCAAACTTTCAATCACCGATAAACAATTTTAACAATCCTCATTTGTCCTCCTGAAACATTCCCAACTATAAAGTGTCTTTATTATGGTTTTCTCCTATTTTCCAACAGTTAAATTTTCTCTACAATTGACTCACTATGTCTTCATCTCTCATCGTCACCGGCACTCTGGCTTTCGACCACATCATGAACCTACCCTCTCGGTTCCAAGATTACATCCTGCCCGATAAACTCCATATGCTTAATGTCAGCTTTAATGCCGACAACATGCGCAAAGAACAAGGCGGCACTGCCGGAAATGTAGCTTATACCTTAGGCTTATTAGGCATCCAATCCACCATCATCGCCGCCGTAGGTAAAGACTTTACCGACTATAAAAAATACCTTAATCAGACAGGCGTCGATTGTTCTCAGGTCAAAGTCTACCCTCAAGAACTCACTGCCGTCGGCTTCTGCATCACTGACCAGGATGACAACCAGATTTGGGGTTTTAGTCATAACGCCTCTCAAAACAACCACCGACTCTCTCTTCCTAAACCCAACAGCGCGCTCACATTTGTGGTCATCGGCCCTAGCGGAATCAAAAGTATTCCCAATTTCGTTAATCAATGTGCTAAACCCCAACTCCCTTATCTGTTTGATCCTGCCTTTTTAATCCCTGAACTTACCCCAACCCAACTCATCAAAGGCCTTCAGAATGCCCGCATCGTCATCGGCAATGACTACGAAATCACCCTCATGAAACGTAAAACCGGCTTGAACACCAAACAGCTTTTAGCTAGTCATCGCCTCCTCATCACCACTCTCGGGTCCCAAGGCTCCAGGATCCAATATCTAAAAGCTAACAGCCATCAGCTAAAAGCTATTAATATACCTCCTGCCAAACCTAAAAACACCTCCGACCCCACTGGAGCAGGGGACGCCTATCGTGCAGGATTTCTTGCGGGATTCTTGCGCGATCTCCCTCTAGAAACCTGCGGTCGCATGGGTAGCCTCACCGCTGCCTACACAGTAGAAAAATACGGTACCACCACCCACCACTTCACCCTCAAACAATTCCGCACCCGCTACGCCCAAAACTTCCACCAGCCACTTCAGCTTGATTCCTAAAACCCGACTTGACCACTACTCACTCCTATCCAAAATTGCTAATATATTCCTAACCACCATATGGTTAGCTACCATCTTTGCGTTGCCTGGAACTGGACTTACGACAAGGACTTTATCGCCCTTCTGGAAAATTGCTTTTCTGCTTCACACGCCCAACTACTCATCGTTTCTCCCCAAAACCTTTTTTCCACTAACTCCCAAATCCGAGACCAACAACTCTCCTTCCTAGCTCTCCTCGATCGAGCTTCAGATGCGGACCCCGCTTTCTGTCTGCTTGTCCGGTGGGCAACCCTGTGGCATAACTTCCAAATCAATCCTTTCCCGCTCAGCCACCTGGCAACCGATAAATCAGTCATCCATCAACTACTTTACCAAGCCCATCTTCCCGTCCCTCAAACCATTATCATTCCCACCTATGACGAAAGTCCTGTCATCGACACTCCTGACCCATCCTCATTAGGTCCCGTGTTCAATCTCAAACCATCCTCAGGCAGTTGCAGCGAAGGCATACTTTTAAAAATCAACCATCTCGGTCAACTCGACCAGGTTAGGAAAAGATATCCCCAGGACAAAATCCTTTTACAATCCTACATTTACCCCATCTCCACCCCCAAGCACCCTCAGGCCTGGTTTAGAGCTATCTATTGTTTGGGCCACGTCCACCTCTGTTGGTGGGATGCTCAAACCCATCTCTACACCCCCGTCAATCCAACGGACCGCGATGCTTACGCCCTTGATCAACTCGACCTGCTCGTCTCCCAAATCGCCACCGTCGTCCAGCTCGGACTGTTTTCCAGCGAAATCGCCCTTACCGACCACGGATTTGTCATCATCGACTACATAAACGATCCACTTGATTTAAGACCCCAATCTAAATATCCCGACGGCGTGCCAGATCAAATTCTTTTCCAGATTGCCACGGAAATCACCCAAAAAACCACTCACCTCTAAGAAAGGCATCTCACTCAATCGATTCTCCACTACCCACTCCCGTTATCTTAACTCAACCTCCCCATTATTGCCTCACCAAGGTATAATACGCATAAACAAGAATTTCTATCTTTAATTTTTAATTTTTATCTTTCATTTTGCTTTTTGATATTTGATCTTTGATTTTTTATATATCCATGGCTCTTACATACCTCACCATCACCGTTACCCATCCTCAAAAACCCCGAGGGTCCAAATTGGAACGCCGCTTCCTCGTTGATTCCGGTGCCACCTATTCAGTGATTCCCGAAGACGAACTTAAGCAACTAGGCATCGAACCCGACAAACAACAAAAATTCATCCTGGCTAACGGCCAGGAAATCACCAAACAAATCGGCGAAGCCCGATTCAAATACCAGGACCACCAGCGCACCGCCCCCGTCGTCTTCGGCGATCCCGGAGTCTACCTCATCGGCGCCACCACCTTGGAAGCCATGGGACTCATCCTTGATCCCCTCAACCGCAAACTCAAAGCCTTACCCATGGTCTTATAATTCTCTCCATGAACCAACCGCCTCAGTCCCAACCCGATCTTAACGACGTTTCCGCTCAACTTTCCCAAGTCGCCGACCAACTTCAACAAGTAGCCCAAAAACTCAAGCCCCTACCTCCTGAACCCACCACCGCCGAACCAGAAATGGAAGACTATGACCCTTTAACCGAAGTTCCCGAAGCCCTGACCCAGGAAGCTCAAAACATCCTCCAAACCGCCATTCAACAACTTTCCGGAGATCGGCCGGAACAACTTGATCCTGACCAGCTTTACGGCTGGGCCGATTCATTGCAAAAAGTTCTTGGCACCACCGTTTCAGCCCCCACCAGCGAAGTCCGCAAACTCGAAGACCTTGCCAACCAACTCAGCCAAATCATCGATCGCACCCGCTTCTAATTACCTGACCCGTCATCAGTTCCATTCTCAGTCATTGGTAATTTAGTCTGTCCTTGCGCATCCCGCATCGTGTTCACTAACAACCTGCGCAAAATCTCACTAAACGTAATCCCATACATATCCAAGATGCTCGCCAGCGCGCAATCAATCTCCTTTGGTCCAAACGCCGGATTACTATTCGAATCCACAAAATAATACCTACCTGAACTGTCCATCCGCACATCGAACTTTCCATAATCCGCCATTTTGGTAATTTCAAAACACTTCTTTACATATTCTTTCAACTGATTATCAGCATATTTCTCATAAACGAACCCAGGCGTGCCTTCCTCCAGCCACTGATCCTCAAAAGTCGCAAACACATACTTTCCTTGAGGATTTTGGAACACCTTTTCCCCGAAATAAATCTTCTTATTCAATCCTTCCAGTAAAATAGCCGTAAACTCTCTACCAACAATAAATTCTTCCACCAAAATCGGCTGCTGATAAGTGCTAATTAGAAACTTTAATCGTTCTCTCAAATGCTTCTCATTTTCCGAAATACAATCCCGAGTTAGCTCCACTGCTCCGTGGATCTCATTCAACTTCGAAATCAACGGATATCTCAAATCAATACTTACCGGATCGGATGGAGTATTAAATAACTGATAATTCGGTACAGGTACACCGTTCTGTTGCAACAACTTCTTTACCAAAAACTTATTATAAGACAAAGCTTCCCCCAAAATTCCTGTACCCGTATAAGAAAGATCCAACAACTCCAACACTCCCGGAATAGTTGACGCCAAATATTCATTTCCTTTTACCGATCCCACCAAATTAATCACCACTTCCGGCCTATCTTTGCGCAACTTTTCAAACAGTTCCGTATCTCCGAGATAGAGGAGGGGAGTAATCCCCAATTTTTCTACGTATCCAGAAATAATTCCTGCTTCATGCAACGCATCCTTCTCCGTCAGCCACTGCGCCTCAGTAGGAAAATACTCCCGTCGTACATCACTATAAATTATTCCTACAGTACTGGGTAACTGATAGCCATTTCTACCCCCAGGAGGTTTATCTTCATTTTCTGCCATCTAATTTCATTAAAGTTAAACACCCGGTATCAAATCATTACCTATAATTAAAAGCCAATTTTTCTAAAAGTCAACCACTTTTTTTCATCTCAACCTACTTCCCCCTACCATGGAACTTCTCATGTACCTTTCTTAATTGCTGGTCAGTTACATGAGTATAAATCTGAGTAGTAGAAATATTCTTGTGCCCCAGCATCTCCTGCACCGATCGCAAATCAGCTCCTGCCCGCAACAAATCAGTCGCGAATGAATGCCTGAGTCCGTGAGGAGTAATTTCCACCGGCAACTTCGCTTTCTTTGCATACCTCTTCACCAGTCTCTGCACACTTCTGGCAGTTAGCCGCTTCTTCTCCCCATACTCCTTATCATAAAGCAACATTTCAGTAGTTTTCTGTTTCGCATTTGACAAAGCTGATTTAGAAAGTTTATCAGCTTTGTCATCCCGCACAGATTTGAAACTATGTGAAGTTTCAACCTGTTGCGGGACCTTTCCTTTTTCATCTTGTTTCATCCCGCGGTAGTTAATAAACACCGGCCTCCACTCATCCTTCCTAGTCCGCAAATACCGTTTCAACCATTCCGCTGCTCTCTCACTCACAAACACCACTCTCACCCTGCCTCCCTTACCTTTCACTCCAAACTCCCGTCTCTCCAGATCAATCTCGTCCCTGTTTAGCTTCACTAATTCACTCACCCTCAAACCCGTCGAGAACAACAACTCCAAAATTGCCTTATCCCGCAACCCCTTAGGAGTACCAATCGACGGCATATTCAGTAACCTATCTACCTGCTCTGAGTTCAAAAATTCCAGCCTTCGGCTTTCTGATTTAGGCAAATCCACCTTATCCGGCGCCAGAGTAGAGTAGTCATTCTTTACCAGCCATCGCAGCCAACTCCGCAATGCGATCACATGATATCCCTGCGTCACCGTCTTCAACCCCTCACCTTTTTCATCCATATAATCAGCTAACCATACCCGGTACTTGCGCACCACCTGCTGATTAATATCACTAGGAGAGTCCAGTTTTACCCCCGTCCCCTTAGCCCAGGTCAGAAACCTTTCCATATAATGCCGATAATTACGCACAGTCAGCCTGGACACATGTCGTTCCGCCTTCAAATAATCAAACCACTCATCAATCAGTTCCGTTAAATTATCCATATATGATTTACACCCATCTTCTCACCTTCCTCTTATAAAGCCTATATGCTTTTCCATAATACTTCTCCAGCAACATCTCCTCCTTTAAAATCTTTTTCCTCACATACCAGATCACTACCAATCCTAATCCCACTAAATATGTCTGCAAAATTAGCCCCGACCCCAATACCATCATCAGCAGCCCCACATAAATCGGATTTCGGGTAAACCTAAACGGCCCTTGTGTAATCAGATTCTTCTGTCGTTGCTGATCAAGCTTGCCCGGTTCTCCCCAACTCTCCTTCATCGTAAGTTTTGCCCATACTGCTAATCCCCAACCGCCAATAAATAGCCCATATCCCAACCAAATTAACCACCTTATAGAGTCAACGAACATCAATAAACCAGTAATTCGTGAGATCATCTGCAACCCGCCAATCACTATCAGACCCACCGACACCCAGCCCACAGACGTCATCCTTGTTAAAAAATCCCTTGTATCAGTCAAAAACCAGATCACTCTTAGGCAAATCCAACTCAAAATTATAAATAAGGCAGGAAAAATAGGCATATATGGCCCTCCAGGTAGAGTAGGGGAGAGGAGAAAAGAAATGGCCCAATTGCTAAATTGCTGAATAGTCACCCTAAATCCTCAAAAATAAATCCTTTTTCTTCAGAACAATTTAACAATATAGCAATTTATCTTCCCCGTCAATATTGTGCGACATTAACCACCGCCAACCTCTTATAAAAAGCCTCGTTTTTCAAAATAGCCATAATTTCCTCCATTATGCCTGACCAGCCATCGACCCGATTTACATCAAAATCTCGAAATTGCCTGTTCCAAGGTTGAACAACCAACCTCATCCTCGGCAACAATCTAGGAAAGCTTCTCCTGGCAAGCATAAATACCTCCGGATCATCCTCAAAAAACAAACTAACATCGTGTTGTTCGGCCAATTTTAATTTATGTTCTCTGCCGTCTCCATCATCATTCCAATACAAAGATCTGCTTAACCAGGGTAAATGCTCGTCAATCCAATCTTGCGTCGTCCAGTGAGATCTAGACAATCTAGAAGTAGCTAACAATTGCTCTATACCCAACTCTTTTAAAGCCAGGGTTGCTGGTATTACCAAGTCATAAGGCAAAGCCCTTCTTTGCACTTCCGGACTGAACCACAAATCATTAACATTTCTAGCGAGTTCCTTAGATCCGGTTTCTTGCCAAATCTTTGTTTCTATCGCATCCCAAGCATCAAAATCACTAACAGCAATTACCCCATCTTCATGACCGGCTTGTCGCATCATATCCAGTGCAGCCGTTACTACTTCCGCGGCCAAATTTACTAACACTCCGTCCATGTCATATAACACCTTCATGAATACCAATGATACATTATTCGTCAAACAAATAAAAACCCATTCTCGGGCATCTCACGAGCTCCTGTGTGAACCTAAAATCTATGCCTCATATGACCCGCCACATTACAAAAAATTCATCATGTTAATTGTTTATTGTTCCATGTTTCCTGTAAAACTTTCGGGTTTTATTCGCCGAGCGTCAAAAATAGACATCCAACCAAATAGAGAATAAATAAAAAATTTTCAACTTTGATCTTAAAAGAAGAATTCCTTAACCTTAATTTTCAACTAAAAAATGAACCCGTCTCAATCCAGCACTTCTCTGCCCATCCCTGAAATTACGTCGCAAAAGTATTATTGTGCGACATATAATTTATGCTCCCCTCCCATCGGGTAGAGCAACAAAATCTCATCTCACCCTAGTAATGAACTTAACTTTAAACTTTATCATTAACCATTATAGTCCAAAATGACCTATTTTCCGGCCCACAGCCACTTCTCCGTATCAGTCCTAGTAGTTTAGCCTCAAATAGGTTCAAAACCGCAAATCTATGCACTGATTTAAGCCCAATGAACTCAACTTCGTTCTCACCCTTGCCTCTCTCCTCTCTTCTCCCGATTGACCCAACTTTAAGGCCATATTTATTAATCCGACTTATCCACAATTAATTTCCGAATCAATCTTTACCAAATACGAGAGGAGATAATACCATTGTTACGCTACTTTCGTTAATTTTTCTACGCAAAAACTGGATTATTTAAGTGATGCAACCTAATTTTTCCCAACCATCAGAAGAGATTACTCCTATACAAAGCAACTTGCGTGAATTTCTCAGCCTAAAAACAAACCGATTCTCTTCTCCTTTCAGGTCACCGCCGAAAAGCCACGCGAGATTATACCTTAAAATAGTTGTTTTATTACAATTTTGTGCTTAAAATAATTAAAAAATCGCATTCACTCCGACAGAAAAGAGTCAGACACACCTTTAGTTAGACATTATCTTGCACCTTTGAACGTAAGTATAATTAACAAAAACCTCAACCTGACCTTAAAAGATTAATCTCTCTTACCTGTTCGGACCCCATAGTAATTTGCACACCCCACAAATAACAACCAAGAGATTATCGCTATTTAGAAGCACTTTCGTCAGAGAAAGCCTGAAAACACAGCAATTATTCAACCCCTTGCCCGTACTGTATCAAACTGTATCATCCCTCATCCCAAGATTCGATCTATATAGCTCTAAATTCACAACTTTTTCAACTGAGAACAAGTGAGCATTTACAAACCTTTAGCACTCCTGCCACCAAGCTGACAATTTTTCCCTCCGTGAAAACCACTCCTAAAATTTTCGTGAAAATCCCCCACCCTCTTCCACAGCACATAACAACATACTCACGTAAAAAAATCTTAAACACCATGTTCTATGCTCCTTGTTCCATGTTCTTTGTTACCTGTTACGTGACCTGACCCCACCCACCCATTTCTTCTCTAACTCCCCTAGCCTTTCCTCTTTCACCGCCTCCCGAATTTCTTCCATCAATCGCATCAGAAACCTTAAATTATGTATCGAAGCTAAACGGTAATACGTCAACTCTTTGGCCCAATATAAATGCCGCAGATAAGCTCGGCTGAATCTCAGACACGTATAACAGTCACATCCCGGATCAATTGCCCGCCCGTCGTTCTTAAATTCTTGATGCCCGATTCCCACCCGCCAATGAGTCTTCCTATTCCCTCCGTTCTCTGGTGAAATATACAAATTTCCTCTTCTCGCAATCCGGGTCGGATGGGCACAGTCAAAAGTATCAATCCCCGCCTTCACTCCGCTAAACAAATCATCAATCTCCCCTATCCCCAACAAATGCCGCGGCCTGTCTTTCGGTAAAACCGGTATTACCCAATCAAAAATCTCCGCCATCTTCCGCTTAGAAATCAGCGCTCCACCAATCGCCACCCCGTCAAAATCATTCTCTCCCACAAATCTGGCCGACTCCTTTCTCAAATCCTCAAACGGTCCGCCTTGCACAATCCCATAGATCAACTGCCGACCACTACCCTTCCTCTTGTCATTCCCGCGCAGGCGGGAATCCATCTTTTCCTTTTTTTCCTTTCTCCCCTCCACCTTCAGCTTCTCCAACCTCTTGAATTCTTTAAGACTCCTCTGCTCCCAAGCATGCGATCTTTCCATCGACCTTTTCGTATATTCATATTCATGTAACGGCGACGTGCACTCATCCAAAGCTAACACCATATCCGCCCCCAGCAACTTCTGCACCTGTATACTCTTCTCTGCCGTCCACCGGTGCAAAGTCCCGTCCAAATGACTCATAAAAGTGCTCCCCTCATCATCCACCTTACAAAAACTCCTTACATCCAAGATTTCCTTCTTCTCCTTCCTCTCTTCCATCTTCTGCTTGGCTTCAACAATTTTTTTATTCAATGCCACTTCCTCCCTTGAATCATCTGCAAATAAATCCACCACCTTCCCTACTTCGTGCTCCATGGCAATCCCTAAACTAAACACCTGGAATCCTCCACTATCAGTAAAAATCGGATCCTCCCAGCCCATAAATCCATGTAAACCTCCCTGTTGAGCAATAATTTCCGCCCCCGGCCGCAAGTACAAATGGTAAGTATTTGCCAACACACATTGAGCACCTAAGTTACTCAAATCATCCGGTGTCAAGGCTTTAACACTTGCCTGCGTTCCCACCGGCACGAAGGCCGGCGTTTTTATCACCCCATGAGCCGTGTGCAACTCTGCCACCCTCGCCCGAGTTTGCTTTGAATTAAAAATAGTCTTAAGTCCCAAATTCATGGGCATAGTATAACCAAATTAAAACCTCCCAGCAAACATCTTTACCAATCACATCATCCTATAATATTGACAAATATTATACCTTATGCTACTATCCCTCTGTTGGCCAAAATGCGTGGGTGGCGGGGAGCAGATTTTGCCTGCTTCCCGCCTACCAGCGTTGATTATAGCCGACAATAACGGTGGGATGTGCCTTGCTTTTTAAAGGCACATCCCACCTGCCAATACTCACTTAAATTAAAACCATCGAATGTTCGCTGCGCCAAAAATAAGGACATGCTCTGCCCAGACAGTCAATCAATAATTCTTACCCCTCACTCGATGGCCCTGTTTCATTCCCCTCTCCTGCTGCGCCAGTATCCATAAATTCACATCCACATCCATTGCACGCAACTTTACTCCCATCTCCTCTAACTCCTGTCGCAATTTTTCCACCGCCACTACCGTGCTCGCTCTAATCTCCACTTCTTCTTTGCTTCCCGATTCCAGCTCCACCAAATTATCTATCTTATTAGATAATTCCCTATCATACTCTAACACGCCGAAATGTCGCAAAATCTGCGGCAAATCATCATCAGGAAAACTAGTCAGCTTCTCTAAACCTCTTATCTGCCCCAAACCTTTACCCTCTAACTGTCCCCACGAATCAGCCACCAAATGCTGCGCCCGCTTATAAAACCTCACCCGCCTGCCCGCATAAACCGCCTCATCTCTGAAATTTTCAAAATTCTCTACCACTTCCTGCACTATTCTCAAAGCGTCCCCGCCGCCTGCTTTAATCACCTTAGCGAACTGTCCTTCATATTTATCTCCTAATACCTGTCCCATCTGCCGCAAATTTTCCAGCCGCTCCTCCATTAATTGCAATTCTCCGTGATCAGCCAAAATCTCCTGCAAATCATTTAATGACATCTGGGCCAACCATTTGCTGTCCAATAATCGTTTCGACACTGATAAATCGCGATTACTCGCCTTCACCAACCCATACCATCCCTGATATTTTTTTCCTTCTACTTCAATTGTCCATCTTGGTTCACCCGTAGGTCCCCAAAAACAAAAATTCAAATTATCCAGCAAAAATACATACTGTGCTGTCTCTTCTTCGCTCCCTTGCCAATAATTCACATCTGACCAGTCCGGTGTCCGCATCCCCTGCTCAACCAATCGCTCGGCCAACTTGGCCACTTGATGGTCATTAATCTTCACCAATTTAGCCTGATTGACAACCCACAAACAATCATCCAGCACTTCGCTCATCCCCGTATTTTACCATTATTCTATCCCCGCATCTCTGCCTCTCATCCAAATACCTGCTTCTTCACCGTATACCACAACTTCCCCCAAAAACCAGCCTTGCGAAAATCCCGATACTCATTATCCTGCTTCATCGCCCAAGCAGTCAGCGGCGGCTTCACCCACGCCGACAAAATCAGCCATTCCCGTTTCTCATTCTGCTTGGCAATCACCGTTACCGTTGACTTGTCAATCCGCTTACGAAACTCATACGATCCGGCAGTTTTGCCCTTCTTCTCTTCGTCAGGATGATTAAACGCCTGCCAAGCCAATTCTTGAGTCAATCCCCTCTTCCCCAACCTCTCCAGCGCATGCTTAGTCCAAATCACCCCCCCATAATTAACTTGCCCTCCCATTACCATCCATTAAACCACAACTCGCCATCCCAACAAAGCTGAATATAAAAGTCCCCCAGAAAACTACTTACCAGATTTTCTGCCCCTCCTAGACTTACTAGTCCCCATTTTTGCTTCCTTAGCCAACCTTTGCTTCTCCCATTGAAGTTCGAGTATTTTCTGGCACTCCGGATCAGGGCAACTCATCTGAGTAATCGTCAACAAAGATTGAAACTCATACCTCTCCTCCACGCTCACCACGATCCGCGGCTTACCGCACCTTACACATCGGTTGACGGCCTTCCAGTTTTCCATAATCTTAGGACTTGTACCCAAACAAGTTTTAAGTTTCGTAATGCATATCTAGCTAAACTTCAAAACGTGGAATTGTGACAGTATAAAGCCATACCTACCCGTCCGCCTTTGGCGGAGACGCACAGAAAAACAGGAGTTATTTGGGTATAAGCCCTTATTAATAACTTCTTCCTCCCCCGCTTCGCCGACCTCTACCTGACGAGCCTCTTTGCCCACCTGAATTGCGTCGGTCAAAATTTCTCGGGCCTCGGTCTTCTCTTGGTCTGGCCTCATTCACTGCAATCTCTCGATCATCAAGAGTAGTTCCGTTTAACTCACTAATCGCCTTGCCTGCCTGCTCATCGGTTTCCATTTCCACAAACGCAAACCCCTTGCTTTGACCGCTAAATCGATCGGTGATCACATTACACGAAACCACTTTTCCTACCTTCGAGAACAATTCTTCCAATTGTTCAGTCGTTGTACCGTATGAAATTCCCCCCACAAATAATCTTTTTGCCATTTTTTATCACCACCTTCCTATGTAATACTCTCGCTTCAATTAGCCGGACTTAAGATACCTTTTCGGGGAATTTCTTAACCTAACTAGAAGAAACAAACTGAAGTATACCTCCTTCTCAACGTTATGTTACAAAATAAGCAGTGAAGCTGTATTTTATAGTAGCTGTGAAACCTACGTGGTTCAAGGGATTTCTCCTCCAACTGGCGAATCAAAATTCCTATGCGGTTAAGTATACTTACCAAGTATAGCACACATCCGGAAAATAATCCCCTCCAAATACCAATTCCCTCTTCTCCAGCACGTGCTTAGTCTAAATCACCCCGCCATAATCAGCTTGCCCTCCCATTACCGTCCCTTAAACCACAACGTCCCTTTCCATAAAAGCTTATTATAAAAACATCTTAAATCTAATCAGATCGCTTTCTTCCTGGCACCAATTTACCCCACCTTGATCTGAAGCGCGAATCGGAGGGTCCTGCAAAATCAGTTTCATCTCCACCCTTCTCTCCCATTCTCTTTCTCGCCACTCGCCTCGCGTCACGCCCAGTCAGAACCTTACCCAACTTCCCCAAACCCAATACCATTTGCACCGCATCCGGCTTGTTTTCGATCCCCTTTTTAGGCATTACAATCGCAATTAGTAATATTTAAAGACAAACTTATTATAACATTGTAAAATATACCCAACCATTTTTAGATTCTTCAAAATGCGGGATCGTCTAATGGTAGGACACGTCGCTCTGAACGACGGTATCTGGGTTCGAATCCTAGTCCCGCAGCCATCAATAAAAAACAGGTCGTCCCCGCCTGCAACGCTATGCAAGCAAAGCGTAGCATTGCGGGCAGGTAACGGCCCGCCTCGACTCGCGGACGATAGTGGACGCGAGGCGGGTAGGACAGCTGGCTCTGAACCAGTCAATCAGGGTTCGAATCCTTGC
The DNA here is from genome assembly GCA_964650355.1 of uncultured Gammaproteobacteria bacterium. Lineage (GTDB taxonomy): Bacteria > Patescibacteriota > Microgenomatia > CAYXHB01 > CAZYTL01 > CAZYTL01. Next base: position 15,067 of record CAZYTL010000011.1, read on the forward strand.
CCGGCAGCATGATATGATAAAGCTACCGAAAAAATGGATTATGGCAAAACAATATCTAAGTCTCCTCTCCTCACCAAATCCGGCTACATGAAACTGCCCAAAAATAAAACCCTCAGATTTTTGGCTATCTTCCTTTTTATGATGGCCATCATGACCATTTCCATCATTTACTACCAAGCCCAATCCCTGATCTGGAAATTACCGGATTTCCTCATCAACTGGATCACCAAATAGCATCTAACCCTATCCGCTTTCCCATCCTCTCCTCATTTCAATAATTGACTAGTTATTTTATATAGGATATAATCCAAAACATAAATACCTTTACAAATTCTTATGCCCCCACACGAAGTAGAACCTCAGGCACCCGCAACAATACCCGATAATCAACTCATATCTGCATTTAAAAGAGCTGCCGCCCACAGGACGTATCCCCTTTTTGTAACCGCCATTCCTCTTCTTCAAGGAGTAATTAATGCGGGCGTAGCGCTTAACACTGGCAATGAAGCCGCTGCAATAGGAGCTATGGGGCTTGGCGCCCTCGAAAGTTTGGCTGCGTTAACGATTGGCCGGATTGCTATTGGGCCAACTCCTAGAGAACCCCTTATCAGAATCAGACTCCCCTTCAAAAGGGGTACTTCTGCAACTCCTGATGTCAATTAACTCCCACACCAAAGTTCTAAACTCATAACGTTTGAATTCCTCCTTTTATCACTAACGCTATTTCACTTCCTGCACCCGATGTACATCCTTCAGCAGCAAAATCATACGATCGTTAATATTTCCCTCACCATCTTCTCGAACAGACTCCTTCACCTTAGCTAATATCGCATTATACGGTAACTCACCACATTGTCTTGCTCTTCCAGAATACATGTTAAAACCAGGAAATCCAGAACGGTAACCGGAAAAGGTAACTGTCTTTCCAAACTCAATACCTCTCATCTCGGCTATTATAATCCAGACCACCATTATTCAACAATCCCTGCTCCCCCCTCACTCATCGCCCCTTGACTCTCCTCCCTCCTTCCCTCAATAATGAAAATACGAACATAAACTTCACGACGAAGGGAGGTGAACCAACTCATGAACCCATTTTCAATCATCCTGGCTGCGCTCCAAGAACTCGTCACAGAATTAATTTCTGTAGTACCGCAATTTCTTGTTGCTTTAATCATCTGGTGGGTGGGCAACTACCTGCTCGACCTGGGTGCCAGATTACTGCACAAAGTGGATCTGCCTTTCACCAAACTTGACGAACAGGCCATCAATACCACCATCAAAATCGCTAAACCGGTAGGCAAAGTCATCCTGGTGCTCATTATCCTGGACTATCTGGGTATCGGCCGCACCATCATCAACTCTTTGGCCACCGGATTGACCTTTACCATCGCCATTGCTTTAGGCTTGGCCTTTGGCAAGGCTCTGGAACCAGAAGCCGAAGAAGCAGTCAAACTCTTCAAAAAGCATTTCAACAGGAAATAATCGAGCTGTTCCGGTTTCTCTTCTTTTTGTCACTAAAAGAGCGGAAGTTTTGTGCCACAAAACTTCCGCCTCACAGTTATCCCCAGTTAGTGCTCCACTCTCTCCCACCAATTAGTCCTGCATCAGCGTGGTGGACAGACGTTTTCCCCGGATAATTCCAGGTGGGCTACTGCTCCGAATTCCGCAGAATCCAAAGACATCGTATCCCGTACGTCTTGCTTGTGGAGGAAAAATCATCGTCCATGTAATCGCCTCTGCAGGACTACCTCTATTTTAACACGCCTCAGATTTCTACTAAAGGTCTCAGAATCTCACGCCCTGGCCATACATTCGAAGTAAATGGCCTTAACAAGAATTATTATGAAGAAAACAAAATTCCACAAGACATCAAGACCATCACAAAGTTGCAAAATTAGCTTGGATTTTCAACCTGCTCTCTTTCTATTACCATTCCTGTTAAATCAGTAAAATGTTGGAAAGTTGACTCCTTAATTATGTCACGAACATCCTTAGTCAAAAAAGCAAAATTAAGGCCAAAGGTTCCTACTGCCAGAGCCGCCTGTCCTCTCCATCCTTTTACCATTTCTTCAAAGTCTGTTTCTCTAATCCCAGTCCCTTCTTCTTTATGTTTTCTACCCATCTGCATTAGTGCGCGCATATAAACATTCTCAGTCCGTTCAGTGATCCCCGCCATGAATCCACCTTCGCCCGCCCCCTTCTGATTATCTCGGGCATATCTTAAAACCCGATTGTTCACCTCTAGTTTCTGCTGGGTTCTAAGTTGAATATACTCCCACCGAGTTATATTTCCCACCATCTCCCTTTTTGCTTCCTCAAGTTGACCTTCTGCTTCCTTTCTTGAAACGTTATCCTGAATTGGCAATTCGCTAAAATGAGCTTCTGCTTCTGCTACTCTTTGCTTTAACTCCTCTTTCTTTCTGGTATCAACCATGTTAACACAAGCCCTGATATTCTTGCCCGTCCAGTGGTCTTGAGTCTCCCCAAAAGCAGCCAATAAATAAGTCGCTCGCAGGGATCTCTCGGTTACAGAACTCATTTCCCCCATTTCTGTATCTCGTAAGGTTGCCGTTTCAAGGTTGTACATATACTCACAAACCCAGATATAAAACAACAATATGTTGAACTAATATTAAACTAATATCACCCTACTGTCAACCACTTATAATGCCGTCGATCACCGGTTCTCATTCCTTCTACCCTCCCCACCGTGTCGTCACCACCACAATCAACAACACCAGCAAACCCACACTCACATACTCCCATAAAGTCTTCCTAAACAACCGCTTTAACAACTCCTGCTGATACACCCCCAGCAACACATACAACAAAGTTGTCATCACCAAAGACCCTACTGCCACACTCACCGGCCAAAAAGAAAACACCATGGCCAACTGTCCCATCACCAATGACAACACTGCTGAAGCCACTAGCACCTCCTTATCCATCCTATCTTCCAACTTAGCCGCCCATAACCCTTGCAGCATCAATCCTAAGGTAATCGCCCCCACCAATAACCCATTCCAATAAGCCGGCAACCTGAAAGACCAGGTGGCATTATACAAGAAAAAACCCGTCACCAAAGTCAACAAAAACCCCACCGCTCCGGCTGCCCTTGCCAAAGCAATCGTTCTGATCGCCGACACCGAAAAAATATTCTCCGTCAACAACAAAGAATATATCGATACCATAAAAATCACCCAAAATAGTCCCCGCATCCCCCAACCCACAATCCTGCCTGTTTCCAAACCCCAGGAAAAAGCTCCTATCTCAGTCACCACTTCCGGTAACAGAAAAGTGAATAACCCTGCCCCCAGCCCAAACATCATCGGCAAAATCACCGTCGTCAACCGGGCAATTCCCTTCCATCCCTCACGGATAGACCACGCTGTTAACACCCCAGTAACCAAAGCCAAAATTCCGATCATCCTGTACCGCCACTCCACCGGCATCACCGTGGCCCCTATCAATACCCCCGTACAGATAACTGACGTGATAATAAACCTCTGCCGCTTACTCATATATGTATCCGGTCAAAAAGTCAGGTTAGGATAACTAATCCCCTACAATATAACATCGCAAAATACTTGCTGCACATCATCACTCTCTTCCAGTCGCTCAATAAACTTCCCCACCTTTTCCTTATCCCCATCCCCTAATCTCCTTTCAATTTTTGGTTTCAAAATTAATTCTGCCTCCTCTACTTTAATTCCTCTTGCCTTAATCTCATCCTGCACCTGCTTAAACTTACTCGCGTCAGTAAATAATTCCACCATCTCCTTACCCTCGGAGCTTACCGTATCCACATCAAGCACACCTTCAATCTCCATCAGTTGCAACATTAACTCCTCATTATCCTTATCCTCCGTGTCCAACCATAGCCACCCCGCCTGATCAAACAAATAATTCACCGACCCAGTCTGACCCAACACCCCTCCGCCCTTGTCAAAAATCTGTTTCATCTCTCCCAGCGCCCGATTCCGATTATCAGTCACCACTTTCACCATCATTGCTGTCCCTGCCGGACCGTACCCCTCATAGATGATCTCTTCCCATCCTTGTCCTCCCGAGACCGAGCTTCCGCTAACAATCGCTCGTTCAATGTTGGCCTTCGGCATATTCGCCTCCCTAGCTTTCTCCACAGCCAACCGCAACTTAAAATTCATCTCCGGGTCAGTTACTCCTCCTCCTTCACGGACCGCCACACTAATCGCTCGCCCCAACTTAGTAAACAGTGTTCCCCTCTGTTTATCCGTCGCCTCTTTTTGTCTTTTAATCGTAGACCATTTCGAATGACCAGACATACTTAGCATTGAGGACCTAGAAAATAGATTTCAAGTTCTGCTCTGCAAAATGAATCTCTCTTCCCTACTTCCTAATTTCTACTTGGTACATCCTAATTCTATCCCAGGACTTGACAAATGTCGAGCCAGCATATATACGTTTTACAAGATAGGCAGCGATGCTGCACTATCGCAGTCCGCCTTTAGCGAATTGGAATTTTTAAATTCCGATGCGACAAGATCAATAAACCACCCCTATACTAAAATCCCTGCCATCATGACCAACGATCCGTTAGCCGAGCAGGCACTCCAAGCCGCCTATTCAGGCGACTGGCAAAAAGCAATCCTCGTCAACCAACAAATCCTAGACCACCAACCTGACAACTTAGACGCCCTTAACCGGCTTGCTAAAGCCTATTTGGAGACCAATCAACCCGATCTCGCTCTTCGCATCTACCAACAGGTCCTCTCCCATGATCCTTATAACTCCATCGCCCAAAAAAACCTCCGCCGCCTCGAACACTACTCTCCGCCGGACACCTCTGCACATCCCCTTTCTCACTCTCCCATTACCAGTTTCATCGAAGAACCAGGCATCAGCAAAACAGTCCAACTCACCTGTCCTGGAGAACCCACTGTTTTAGCCCAGGTTGACGCCGGTGACTCAGTTTCCCTCCAAATCCGCCGCCGTCTCATCTACATCACCACCTCGGAGAATACCCACCTAGGCCGTATTCCCGAAGACCTATCTATCCGGCTCATTAACCTCATTAAGGGTGGCAACCAATACCAAGCTTGGGTCAAATCAGTTGACGGCCAAAACATCAAAATCTTCATCAAAGAATCCTACCGGACCCCCAAATTTCAGGATATTCCCTCTTTTCCGGAGGCTAACCAATCCTCATACCTGGCTTTCACCGATCCAGCGCGAGTTTACGAAGATCGCCCAGACACCACCAGCATCGATGAGCAAGAGTAAACTAGCTTTCTAGCTAATAGCTGCAATAACTTTCAGCCGACTTAACCTTTTAAATTACTATCGTCTAATGAAGCTAACGAAGCTATAAGCTAATCTCCTTAATTTCCCATCCACATCTGACCTTCTTTCCTTCCCGCCTTTAGTTCAATCTCAACCCGATTATCAGTCAACTCCTGCTTGCTCAAGTCACAACCGAACAGACCTTCCAATCTCCTCACCGCATACTCAGATCTCTCCTTATTCTCAACCCGAATCACACATCTCTCCACCTCTTGACTCTCATCCGTCAACTCCACCACCCTTAGGCCCAGACTGTCAATAATCCTAGCTATCTGTTTTCCTAAACCATCTATCCCAGTAGTATTTACCACCCGCACTGTCAGCCCTAAAGCTTTTAACTGGGAATCAGCCATTAACTCAGGTAATCTTACGTCAATTGCGTTTTTGTCAAACCAAATCATTGTTTGACCATCAACATCTTGCTCCTCTCTTGCCCAGTTACCCTGAGAAAAATCCAACCATGTCACATCATCCCCCCCTAATTTTCTCATTGCCCACCACAATCTCACTCGGTCTCCCCAACTCAAATTTGATTTCACTCCCCGATCTTTCCACCACTCCTCAGCCTCTTTCGCCAATTCCTTAATGTCCCCTTCTTCTCCTTGTGCCCTCATACTCTTCTCCTCTTGTACTTCCGAAACAACATATCCTTCCACCGGCACCCCTAGTTCACTCTCCAAAGTCTCTCCTATCAGATTCATTTTCCCCTCCTGTACGGCCAAGCCATACAAAGCCGATACCAAGTAGTCGCCATACCCACCAACCACATGCATCTTAACTTCGCCGGGTAAATCAATCACCACCGCCTCTTTTTCCCCCAAACCCGCAATCCGCGGTTCCAGCGACAACAATCGCACCTTGAAACCAATCAACTCTTTTGGGTCTCCATTTCCTGATTCCTCAGTGATCAGAGCTACAGTGAATCGCCGTTGTCCATCCCATATCGCACCCTGCCGCAACCTGAACCACAATCCCCCGCCCCCGATCAGCACTATCAGCACCCCCAACACCAACAACCACATCCACCATCTTCCCCTTTTCACTTCTACCACCTGTTTCTTTTTTCTCTTGGGCATTAACTCTCATTATAACCCAAAACATTTCTTTCCCCACATCAAAAGCCCTCTCCCCAGTTCCAAAATTCAATCTTAATCTCCTCTCCACACCTTTCCAACCCTCTTCACTTCAATCCATGGTTTCCTTTTTCACTTACAACCATCCTTACTTCACCGACATCTTAAAAAACAATAATCACTTCAAAAAAAGGAGCAGGGCCGAGTCAATTCTGGCCATCACGTCAGTAAAATTCACCGACGGACCGGGTCGCAACCCGCTGCTCAAAGATCAGTCCTTCTGAAAAGTCCCAGTACAGTACACTGAGACCTTATACGGACGATGTCCAGACTTCCCACATCGCTGGGAAGAATGTACCCCGCAATCTGGACAATACCACTCCGTCCCGATCTTTTTACCGCACTGCATAGTAATATATCTGTCAGATGCGGTTCGACCGCAGACGCTACACGTTGCCATTTTTCCGCTCCTTTTTAAATGAGCCACCCCCGCAGAGTGGCTAGAACCGCGAGAAACTACTCCAATTAGTAGCCTCTCGTGGCCCTAACCCTCTAATAAGGCTTTCTTCTTGTCTGCGCAAAATGCTTTAAACAAGGCCTTGCTTAAACTAAAAACACCGTGTTTTACTCAACAAGCTTATTAACGCCAACTGTCAATAGCTTGCCGCATATGCGCCTATATTAAGCTGAATTCCTCTTAAAGTATTCACATCCAAATTACAACCAGTTTTCCCAACCTCACAAATTTATAAGAAACACCCAAAAGAGGTATAATTGACCACGACCACCAATCAATTAACTAATCAGCCTTACCCATGTCCCCGAGTCCTCCTCCCCCTGAAATAGATAACTTTCCCCCTGACTATGAAGCTGCCACCGTGCAACAAATAGTTCAATATATCTCCACCAGACAATCACTCGCCGTCATCGGTCAAACAGGTTATGGCCTCAGCACCTTGCTTCAGTTTCTCGCTCTCAATCACACCTATCTCCATCGACCTTCACACATCCACATCACCTACACCAACTACATTGATTTAGATCCCAATCCTGCCTCTAAAATTAGAGATCAGATTACTGAAAATCTTTCACACCAGCCACAACTATGTATTATCATTGACGAAATTCCTTGGCAAACACTTACAGAAAAGGACTGGCTGAAACTCAACACCATTAAAACCGAACATCGATCCCACTTAAACTTTATTTTCGGGATCAGCCTCAAAGAACTTCCCCTTCCTCAGGAGTTAGCCGATATCCTGGAAAAACTGGTCGGCCGCAACCTTTTCATCCTTCCTCCCATGACTATAAAAAGCTTCTCCTGGCTGGCCAGAAAACTCGCCTCCAGTCTGCAATTAGAACTCAACGAAAAACAAATTCATAACCTTTATCAGCAAACTGAGGCTTCTCCTCGAAAGCTCAAACATCAACTGCAACTTCTCTATCAAAAATCCCAACCCACCCAGCTTTTCCATCTCACAACTCCCTTCTTCCATAACCTCAAAGGCATCTGGATCGGGGATACTAATCTTAGCTCTCAACTCACCAAAAACGAAGAAACAGTGTTTAAAGCCCTCATCGACAACCCCAACCGCCTTACCCATCGGGACCAAATTGCCTCAGCTCTTGCTCCGCAAACTCAAGGATCCGGAGTTTCAAACCAATCCATTGACCAGCTTATATTTCGCTTAAGAAGAAAACTTCACCAACTCAATTTAAATAACCAAGTTGAAATCAAAACCATCACCGGCAAGGGCTACCAACTCACCAGCCGTTAAATCTGCAACTTTAAACGATCTAATGCCAGCTTCTCTTTCCCGGCAACTCGCAATACCACGTCTTTACCTTTCCTCAAACTCTTCATCAACAACTCTCCCAAATACGTTCCCGTCGTTTGCTGCGGAATCACTACATAATCAGCCCCGCGATCATAAAACAGCTTAGCTTCTTCAGGATACGCCGCCGTCACCACTACCAACAACTTCTTCCGCGACTTATGCGTTTGCAAATACTCCAGCAGCACCAATGTAGCCTCCTGGTCCACCACCGTAGACACCACCATCTTAGCTTCCCCGATGTCCACCTGCTCTAAAATATCCACATCTTCCGCATCTCCATACACTACCTCTACCCCACCGGCCGCCAACTCGCGCACAATTTCCGGATTATAATCCACCACCACTGCCTTCCTTTTGTTCTTCAACCTTTCCAACACCGCCCTTCCTGTCCGGTCACACCCGATCAGCACCACATGATCCTTCCTGTCAATATCATCCAATCGTCCCAAATCCCGACTTCCCCGTCTTTCAAACAACTTCAGCGCCCATTTGTACTTGCGCCAAATCTTGTCCGCCCTCAAAATCAAATAGGTGGACCCCAACATCGTAATCACTCCCACCATCGTCACCACTCCCGCCAAAGACTCATCCACATGCCCCAGCTTCAAACCCAAAGCCATCAAAATCAACCCGAATTCCGAAATTTGCGCCATTGTCAGGCTGGTCAAAAATGCCGTCCTCGCCCGATACTTCAATCCGCCCATAATCAACAACACAATCAACGGATTCCCCACCAACACGAACACCGATAACCCTACCACCTTCCACCATAAACTTCCCAACCCCGCGAATGACACACTTGCCCCTAAAGACACAAAAAACAACATCACAAAAAAATCCCTTAACGGCCGCAATCTGGACAAAATCTGGTGTTGCTCCAGAGCATTGGCCAAAGTTAATCCGGCCACGAATCCTCCCACTTCGATTGAAAATCCCACCGCTGGCCAGGATAAAAACGCCGCCCACCCCATTCCCCAAGCCAAAGACACCAAAAACAACAACTCCGGGGCATTAGCCACCTCAGCCAACAATCTGGGTACTACATACTTAGCCACCACTAACATTCCCACCACCAAAACTCCGAACTTAATCAACAATCCCAACACCAGCCACCACGAAACTGCTTTCCCGGCTGCCAAACCAGACAACATCACCAAAGCCAAAATCGCCACCAAATCCTGAATCAATAGAATTCCCACTGCAATCCTGCCATGCAAACTTTGCAAATCATTCTTCTCCCCCAACAACTTAATTACTACAATCGTACTTGAAAAAGTTAACACAATTCCCAAATAAAGCGCATCAACCATTCCGAAACCCAATCCCAAAGCCAACAGCCACCCTCCCACAAACGTAAACACAATCTGACCAATTCCAGTTAACAACGCTGCTTTCCCCAAAGCATGCATCTTCGGCCACGACAACTCCATCCCCACCAAAAACAACAACAAAGTTACTCCTATCTCACCAAACGTTGAAAACAACTCCTGGCTGCCGCCGGTAAACCATCCCCAAGTAGCCGCTAATAATCCGGCCAGAATATACCCCAAAATCACCGGCTGCTTTAACCGATTCATGGCTATTCCCAATCCCGCAGCCAACCCCGTGACAATCGCCATTTGCTCAAACACACCCATATCTATAAATTACCAAATCCTCACCCCTAAATCCCCACCAGTTTCAGTTGAGCAATTTCAACGTCTCTTCTAACTCCTCAGGCAATTCTGCCTCAAATTTAACCTTCTTTTTCGTCTCCGGATGTGTAAATTCCAAACTTCTCGCGTGCAGCCATAACCTGGGACACCACTTCCGATCATCCCTGGCTGTCTTCCTCCCCGCGTACAACTCATCCCCCACCACCGGATGACCCAGATGCTTCATATGCACCCTAATCTGATGAGTCCTCCCGGTTCGGGGCCTTAACTCAAGCAAGCTATAAGTTGCCAGTTGCAAGTTACGAGCCGCAGATCTGTCTTTTCCTTTAACGTGAAACGTCTTTATCACCCTGTATTCCGTCGCGGCTTTTCTGCCTCCCGGCAGCACCCCAAACCTCTTCCTATTCCAGGGTAATCTGCCTATCAACTCATCAACTACTCCCGTTTCTGGTTCTACTTTGCCATGAACCAAAGCCAGGTAAGTTTTCCGTACCAATCTTTCTCTGAACTGCCGCAACAGCTCAATATACGCCTCAGAAGACTTGGCCATCACCAACATTCCGCTGGTCTCCTTATCCAATCGGTGCACAATCCCGCTTCGGTCATAAAACAACTTCCGATTCACCGCATCCCAATCAATTTCCTCACCCTCATCCTGGAGCATGCGACCTGCCTCGTCAGCCCGCTTCGACTCAGCGAGGCGAGCAAGACGGGTAGGATCCTTTCTGGATTCTAAATTCTGAATTCTCTTCTTAACTGATAACTTATCTGCAACCCAATCCTGCACCGTCACTCCCTTCACCGACTTCGCCCGATTCACCACCATCCCTGCCGGCTTATTAATTACCAAAATCTGGGGATCTTCGTAAATCACTGAAATATCTGTTATCATTAATTATCGTTTAAAAATGAATTCCTATACTGACTCCACTTCCCCCCTAGTCAGCCAACCAGAAATAACTACCTTCCGGATTACCGGCGCGGGCGAATTCATTGGGGATTATGTTATCCCCGTTATCGCCATCATCACCCTCATTTGCCAATTAATCACCTTCAAATCGATTAATCGTAAATTAACCTCCAAAATCCACCCTTCGTGGCTAAGAATTATCATCAGCTTTATTTTATCAGAAATCGTCTTCCAACTCGGATCAATCTGCTTATTCATATTAGGAGGTGGACACCTTTTTCCATCTCTTTCCTTCCTCCAATGGATAACCCAGATCATCAGTGCGGGTAAATACAGAATTTACGGCCCTTTCATCGTTCCCGTCCCTCCCATCATCTTTTAAATCTCACTTGGTTGATCTGTTCTTCAGCCTAAGCCATGTCCAAATTCCCACTCCTACACAAATTCCCACATCCCCCAAGTTAAACACTGGCAATCCCCAACCAAACGGATCAATCCGCAGATAATCCACCACTCCTCCCCACCACATCCTGTCAATCAAGTTACTTATTGCCCCGCCCAATATCAACCCCAAAGCCAAAGCTTCGATTCCAAGTATTTGACTTCTCGTATCCAAAATCTCTCCTTCTTCAACTCTCGACTTCCTGCTCCCCATACCTAATACGTAATACCAAATACCTAATACCCCCAAGGTTCCCAACACCAACCATTCAATCCACTGCCAATTCGCCCCGATCGAAAAGGCTATCCCTCGGTTCAAAGTCCAAAAACCGCCATTTTCACGCACCAACCACTTAACTAATTGGTCAACCAAGGGCACCGCAACTAAACTCAGAATTAACCGCTTGTCGTTCACAACCATTGCCACCACTATCAGATAACCTTCTTACTTCTTTTTCTTCTCCTTCTTCCTCTCGCACTTCACACACAAAGTTGCTTCCGGATAAATCATCAACCTGTCAGTGTCAATCATCCTTCCGCAAGACTCACAAATCCCGTATTTACCTATCTTAAGCCGGCTCAGAGCCTTACGAATCTGCACTAACTTGCGGTCAATCTGCTCTTTAGTGGCATTCAAAGACTCATGCCGGTCCTGATCCACCACTTCTTTATCCGGTGAGGCTTTATCTGTACCCCGATCAATCTTGTCATAAGGATCATCCGCCGCTATACTTCTCTTCCTTCTTTCCAATCTTTTGGCCTGCTCTATTAAAAAATCACCTATCGGTCGCACCAACTTCATCGGAAACCTAAATTTAGGTGAAAAAGCTTTCTTCGCCATATAAAACTCGTTTAAGGCTGTTAATTACCAATTCCTAACCGCTAATTACCTTATCATAATGACTTCCACCACTCTGTTCAATAGTTGACAAATCTTTCATCCGGCGTCTCCGACGCCATTGCCTTACCTTTGTCAACCAGTACTTAAACAAATCTCCGACCCTAGATATATCGTCTCTAGTTTCCCGTCCTGACAACCAATAAACCCCCCCCATACTCAGAACTAACGGTAATCCCAAATAACCCAACCACTCTACCCAAGATTTACTTGCCCCTTCAGCTACGGTCACCAGACCCCAACCCAAAGCCACCAATCCCACTCCTGCCCACCACAAAAACCCCACCCTACCGCTGGGATACCAGGAAAACTTACGATAAAACTTCTTTAACCCATACCAAACCATCAATCCCACCCCCACCACTAATCCTCTCCACCATTCTTGTATCAAATTACCAAAAGCTAATAACAGACCACTAACAACTATTAACAATCCCCAACCCACCCCTTCTATCCAACTATCTCCAAATTCACTCACGATCGACCGGTTTTTAATTATCCTTCTACTCATCGTCAACATTACCACTCCACCCAAAATCACTCCCCACACATCCATCCCCGGTGTCGATCCCAAATGCACCCATTGCCATACCCAACTTCCTCTCTGTTGCCAGTCAAAAGCCCTCAGCCACCACACCAACCTTCCCCCGATCAAACTCCCCGCTACTATCTTGCCCATCAAACTCCACAACGCCTCCTCTTCTATCTCTGCTCTCACCCGCCGCCAAAACACAAACATGGCCACCACCACAGCCAGAACCCAGACCGAACCTCGCAACAACAAATCTACCATCATGTTAATTATAACCTACTTCGCTCTTTCCACATACTCTCCTGTACGCGTATCCACGACTACCTTTTCCCCCGTCTTAATAAACAAGGGCGCCTTAATCGTCAACCCATTACTCAACTTCACCGCCTTCAACATATTAGCTGCCGTGTCCCCTTTAACTCCGGGGGCTGCCTCAACCACCTCAAAAGTCATCTTCACCGGAATATCTATCGAAATTGCCCGTTCGTTCTCACCCACCGTAAACAGTACTTTTACCACCGCCCCCTCTTGTAAAAATTCACTCTGTTTTCCTAACAAACCAACATCCAGCTCAAATTGCTCATAAGTCTTATTATCCATCAACACCAACTGATCACCCGACCGATACAAAAACACCGCCTCTCTCTGCTGCACCTCTAACGGCTCCACCTTTGCCCCGGTAATAAAACTCTTTTCTGTCACCGATCCTGTGTCCAGATTCCTCACCTTCACCTTCACATTTCCTGATCCCCTTCCCATCTTCACATGCTCATACTTCAACACCACGAACAACTGTCCGTCTCGCTTGAAAGTGGTTCCCGATCGCAATTCACTTACTCCAATCATAAATCTAACTAATTAATAGTTTTTAGTTATTAGTTGCCAGTTTTCAACTCCCCTGCTTAACAACAAACGCTATTCTATTCCTTTCTTAATTGAAACTCAACCCCATCCCAGATATAATCAAGGCCAACAGCAGGAGTTAGGATTTGCAAACCACAAACTATTTCCTAATTCCTAGCCGCGCCGAAGTGCTGGAATTGGTAGACAGGCTGGTCTCAAAAACCAGTGTTCTTTACGGACGTGAGGGTTCGAGTCCCTCCTTCGGCACCCAACAAACTATCGGCAGGGCCTTTTGCCATGCTGAGGCATAAACTATGAAAGATCACGTAGCTCTCATCATTAGAAATCAAAACAAAGTCCTCTTCATCAGAAGATCAAAATACAAAAAGTTCCTACCCCATGCCTGGGCATTCCCCACCGGCACCAAAGAACCCAATGAAGACCTGACTGAGACTGCTCGGAGAGAAGCCCAAGAAGAACTTAACCTGGAAGTTCAAATCGAAAAAAAACTTTTTACCAAAGAGCTCCCTGAATTCAACGATCGTCTCCACTTTATTGTCTGTCATATCAAATCAGGAACACCTAAAATTAGTGAACCCAAAGAATTTGATCAAATCGAATGGCTCACTTTCCAGGAATTTTTCGCTAAGTACGATGACTCCCAAATTGGCCACGGTCTAGTTTACCTTAGAAAAAATCCCCAAATCTGGGAATCCTACTTTAACCAATCATAAGCACCTACATCTCCTCCATCTCACTCATTCCCCCAAACGCAATCCGGTCCCCGATCACTTGACTACCTAATCCCATCATCAGCGCCGGACTAATCACATATTCACCGTACCGGTCATTAATCTCATCCAGCGCCTGAGATACCGCCTTTTCCTTATCCGTTAAATCAAACAACCCTAACTGCGACTCTCCACAAACCTTCAAGTCATAACAACTCACCGCCAACTTGGCTACTTTCTTCACCTCCGGCTGGTAATTAAACACCAACTGAGCATACCGATACAAATCAGCCGTAGTCAACAATTTACGCTCAAACTTCTTTCCTTTATGCCAATGCGTCCCGTCAGCATAACTGCACGCTACCTGCACTCCTTGGGCCGCGTACCCATCTCGTCGCAACCTTCGCCCCATCTTCTCCACCAATTTCATTAACAATCGCGACAATCTCCGTCTGTCATCCGTCCATTCCTTCAAGGCATATGACTGCCCGAAACTCCGCCGCCCAAATTCCACCCCATCCGTCTCCCATCCCCGCAACCTCAAATACCAGTAGTAACCCAACACACTCCTAAACACCTGCCTGCGTAGCACCCCTTCCGAAGCCTCCCAAAACTGCAAAGGCGTAAAAATTCCCGCCATATTCAGCCGTGCCTGCCATCTAGTATTAATCCCATACAAATCCACCAACTTCACGGCTCCATACACCTCCTGCAAATTTTCATCCGTAATCACATCCAACCCGTCCGGCTTATGCAATCCTGATGCCAGCTTGGCCAAAAACCTGTTGGTCCCGATCCCAATATTGCACCGGATCCACTCCCCAATCTCCTTCCGCATCCGTTGCTTGATCTCCATCCCGATATCCACCAAAGCCGAAATCAACGTCTCCCATCCCTTCTGCATCTTGCTTTCTTCCTCCCTTATTTCCTTATCTGACAACTGACCACTGACAACTTCATCCAGAGGCTGAGACAACTGGCGTCTTCGCCTCAGCCACTCTTCCATCCCTTCGAAATCAATCACCGCCTCATCAATCGACTTAGGAAACACCTGAGGAGAATAATCGCCGAAAATCTTTCTGAACTTCAAATGCACATCCCGATACTTAGGCGGATCAGGCAATCGCACGATCAAATCCGGACACAACAATCGTCCTTCCTTCACCCGCATCCCTGTCTTCACCCCTTTCTGCTTCGCCTCAATCGACGGACTCAAAATACACCCGCTAGGACTGTCATAAGCCGCCACCGCCACCGGCTTGCCCCGCAGCAACGGATTCGCTTGCTGCTCCACCGTGGCAAAACACGAATTCAAATCAATATGCATCACCAATGGCGGATTATGATTAACCGGCAAATCCATATAATTAAATCTCTAATTAATCGGTACTCACCTCTTCCAACCACCACACCAAACTCTCACTATCCAACCGTAATCGGAACGCCACCGTCTCCGTGCTCACCGAAAACACATGCTGCAACGCCTTACCAACTTTCACCCGATGGTAGTACCCTAACTTCAAAATCTTATACAACCGTCCCTGCCACCGCACTCCCACGGGCATCACCCGCCCTCCTTCCCAGTTATAAACTGTTACCACACTCACTCTTTCTCCAACTTTCTCCAACATATTCAAATCCTTTCTCCGTCTCTGAGTCTCACCAATAACCCGAATATAACCCGAAACCAATCTCTTGACAATCCCCAATTTCTATTCCGAGAACATAAAACCAAAATTCTATTCTAACCTTAACTTATTATGTCCTATAGGATATAATCCTATTCATATGAGAAGAGAAGTTTCCTGCTGGCGAGGTCCCAGCAATAATAAAATCGAAATTACAGGAGCAACCCCACTCCTTTGTCAAGGCTGCCCAGCCACCAATCCCGCCATCCCAAGTCAAAACTTAGGATTAGTAACCTGCACTCTCACTGAGCCCATAAGAAGAAGGAGAGTATTAGAGGGCTCCCAAACTCCAGAAGGAACGCCTGACTGGAAAAGTGTCCTAGCAAAGACCAACTGCCGACCAACCTTAAGCGACTAAAGAAGCCTATAAAATAACCTCTTCTTTCTCCTTTCTACTTCCTCTTGCATTTTCATCTCCAAACATTATATGATGGAATCAGTCTATCAACTGCCATGAACCCCACCACCTTTAACCGACTTCTACCTCTAATTATCTTAGCCACCTTTGCTCTTGCCGTCCCCCTCATTTTGACCGCTTTCTATCAACCCACTACTCCATACACCCGAGCCTACTGGGAATATAACCGGCCCAACTGTCCTCCCACCACCACCCCCAAAATCACCTGCACCCCCGGAAGATATCGCCAGCCGGCCCGCTGCAATTGGCAATGTGTCCCCTTACCCACGACCTGGCCCCAACTCACTCCTACCCCTCGTCCCACCGTCCAATGTCCTCAACAAGTAGACTGTCCGCTGACTTGCATCACTGTCCAGGGACTTGACGGGTGCGATGTCTGTCGCTGCGATCTGTAAATCCAACTCCTTTCCACCTTCACTCTCCGCATAAGGTATAATTAGGCACTTTCTCAAATCGCCCCTTCTGATACGTTATACCAAATACTTGATACTTAATACCGAACAATGACTTACCACATCGTCACCTTCGGCTGCCAGGCTAATCAGGCGGATTCGGAAAGAGTCGCCGCCTACCTCGCTGCCCAAGGATTGACCCCAGCCAAAACTCTGAAATCAGCCGACCAGGTCATCATCAACACCTGCATGGTGCGCCAAATGGCTGAAGACCGTGTCTACGGCCTTTACCAAAACCTGATTAAACAAAAACAAACTACTGGCAAACCCCAAAAAATCATCATCACCGGCTGCATGATCGGCGCAGCCCTGCGCGGATCAGATCAAAAATACCTCCACCAAATCAGACACCGCATGCCTCAAGTAGATGAATTCCTCCCCATCGAAGAAATCGGTTTCGACCAGGCGCCCTTGCGCACGGACCAACACCACGCCTGGATTCCCATCTCCAACGGTTGCAACAACTTCTGCACCTTCTGCATTGTGCCTTTCTCCAGGGGACGGGAAATCAGCCGCCCCTTTCAGGACATCTTAGAGGAATGCTCTCATCTGGCGCAACACGGCTATACTTCCATCACCCTCCTGGGCCAAAACGTCAACTCCTACGGCGCCGACCTTATCTTAGGCCAAGAAAATATCCAAGTATTAAGAGACTTAAAGGGTCCGAAATTCTTTACCCAAAATAACCCCAAAACCAAAAAATCCCAATCCATTACTGACTACCAGTTACCTGCCCGCAATGCTACGCATAGCGTTGCAGGCGGGCCAGATAGTTTGAAGATTAAGCCGACTTATGTCAAACACTTAGGCCGTTACCGCATCCCCACCCTCTTTCCCCAACTCCTGGAAACCATTTGCCAACAATTTCCTCAATTCACCCAAATCGATTTTCTCTCCTCTAACCCTTGGGATTTCTCCGATGACCTCATCACCGTCATTGCCAAATATCCCCAAATCTCCCGCACCATCCACCTGCCTGTCCAATCCGGAAGCGACAAAATCTTAAAAAAGATGAACCGCTGGTACACTGCCAACCAATATCTCAACTTGATCAAAAAAATCAAAGCCCAAATCCCAAAAATCCGGTTCACTACTGATATCATTGTCGGCTTCCCTGGCGAAACCGACCAGGATTTCAACCAAACACTTCAATTAGTTAACCAAGTAAAATTTACCAAAGCTTACGTCGCCCGCTACTCCCCCCGCCCTCACACCGCCGCCACCAAAGCCTTCCCTGACACCATTACCCACCAAGTTAAAAAACACCGCTGGCAAACCCTCGACCAACTCATTAATCACTCTTGAAACACGCCCCTCCGCTTCTTACCTATAGTAACCATACAGTCCCACAAAAAACCACCAATCGAAAATTCAATCACCGTCCTTCTTACAACAGGGGCTGAAGTCAACAGTCGCACTTCAAATCCATATTCATGTACAGGCTCTTAATCGTTATCTTTCACCTTCATTTTTCCTCTTGAACTCTTCGGATAAAACCCCTTTGTTCTGGTACTAATTGATCTACAAACGCACGTTCTAGTTTATATGAACGCATTGTCATACTTAAATAATC
Source organism: uncultured Gammaproteobacteria bacterium (assembly GCA_964650355.1). Lineage (GTDB taxonomy): Bacteria > Patescibacteriota > Microgenomatia > CAYXHB01 > CAZYTL01 > CAZYTL01. Next base: position 33,444 of record CAZYTL010000011.1, read on the forward strand.
CGGATTTACGATTCGCCACCACTCACCGTCTCTCAAAATAGTAGGAGCAGATCCGCGTGCACCTACAAAACACGTTAAGTTAACCCGTTTCCCATCGGCAGGAGATTGCTCTCGCAATGTTTCTAGAGCACTTAACCACTCACTCCAAACACTATCCCTTACCTGCTCTTGTGCCCTCGGCGTCACTTCACCCTCGCTCCATAGTAAACCACAGTGATCGTGCATGCTACACACTACGTGTACCAAGTGTCCGTCGACTTTTTGAACGGCTGCCTGCATATATTCCTTCGGTCGAGCAATCCCAATATCATTCCTATAAACTCTTCGCGCCGCTCCTCCTGCCACCACCAACCCGTATCTACTTCTTTTCAAGCCACTGGGCGACGACTTATCATTGTGTAATATATCAACACAATAATCCATAACCTCTCCAACCGCAAAATCCATCAAAGTCTCCGCTGTTTCACGTTTCTCCTGGATATGATCATAAAACGGTTCCGAAATCTCTCGAGGGGCTGGTTCCTTTCTACTCATAATTGGAATTTATAACAATTTTAAATAATAACCTAAGTATACTTTAACTTTCGACTAAATCTAGAAAATCTTATAGTTATATTTACCTAAATTACTAATGACTTAAAGTCTAACAAAATAATCTTGCCATTTCAAGTCCTATAATAGAATCAACATCTAAAACTCCATCACCAAATAGCACCCAGCCCTAAACAGCTTACCTTTTAAAAAATCGCCCTTAGCTCTTCTTAGCCTTCTTCTTCTCCACCCCAAAGAAACTCACTAATTCGCCCTTGAAATACAACTTCAGTTGTTTTAATGGACCGTTTCTGTGCTTTTCAATCGACAATGTCACTTGCTCCAACACCTCCTCGTCCTCCCTCCATAAAAACATCACCACGTCAGCGTCCTGCTCAATCGCTCCCGACTCCCGCAAATCAGCCAACTGCGGCTTTTTCACTCCCCGTTGCTCCACCTGCCTGGATAATTGACTCAACGCCAACACCGGCACCTTCAACTCCCTGGCCAAATTCTTTAACCCCTGGGAAATCTCCGTCACCTCAGTCACCCGGCTCTCATGCCTTCTTGAAGCACTGGCCAGCTGCAAATAATCAGCTATGATCAATTTCAATCCTTTCTCTACCATCAACCGCCGTGCTTTTGTCCTCATTTCCAATACCGAAATTCCCGGCGTGTCATCAATAAACAACGGCGCTTCAGCCAACTCCCCCATCGCCTCACTCAACCGAGTAAAATCCTCCTCATCCAACCTTCCCGTCTTCAACCTCCAGGCATCAATTTGCGCCTGCCTTACCAACATCCGGTCCACCAACTCCTCACTACTCATCTCCAGTGAAAAATAGCCCACCGGCTGCTGCAATTCTACCGCCACATACCTGGCAATGTTTAATGCCAGCGAAGTCTTCCCGATTCCCGGCCTGGCTGCCAAGATAATCAAGTTAGACGCCTGCATCCCTGCTAAAGCATCATCCAAATCAGCAAACCCGGTTGGCACTCCCCGCAACCCTCCCGGACTCTTATGCAACTCATCCAACCGGTCAAAACTTTCCTCTAACGCCTGTTTCATCGAAATAAACGATCTCGCCAAATGAGTTTGCGACAACGAAAACACCTCCTGCTCCGCCTGGTCCAACAAATCTTTCGCCTCAGTACTCTCATCAAATCCCATTTCCGCCAACCTTCCCGCCTTATTAATCAGCTGCCTCTTAACCCATAAATCCTTGATCATCCTCCCATAACGTTCTATATTTGCCGCTGTGGGCACTTCTTCTGTCAGCGCCGCCAAGTATGTTGATCCTCCGATTTTGGTTAACGCCTTCTTCTTTTTCAAATCAGCCGTCAAGGTCACCAAATCAATCGGCTCTCTCTGCTCATACAACTTCATCATCGAATCGAAAATCATCGCATGCGCCGGCTTATAAAAAAACTCCGAACGCAAAAACTCAGCCACTTCCACAATCGCATCCTTATCAATCAAAACTCCTCCTAAAATAGCCGCTTCTAACTGTTCATCATGGGGTGGTATCCTTGGGTCTGCCATATAGATAAATCGAAAATCAAAATTAGGAATTTCTCATCTGTATCTTACCACGAAAAACCCCGGATCCTTCTCACCAACTATCCTCTACTTCAACCCTCCATCACCAGCCTTGTCTCTATAGAAATTCTCTTTAATCATCCGACACCTCATCAACAGAAACAATTCTCTCTGGTGGATCATCATCCCTCACCAGGAATCGCCACAAATGATCTCTTTTTTCCCCGTCAATTGAACCTGGGAAGTCAAACAACTTCCTCACCCGATCAAATAACATTCTTCCAGGACCTGCATCAACCCGCCGTCGTCTTCCTCTTAAATAGTCCAGTATCGCACGAACCTCACCATCTGTTTCTCTATCACCCATAATTCCATCACTACATTTATATTCCAATACTCCATCACAGCTTCAATACCACCACCTGCGTATCCTCCGGCAAAGAAGACATCGCCACCGATAATTTTTCCATTGGCTCTCCCTTCTCCACATCCATCTCCTTTAGGAACTCGTCAACTCCCGTCAGATCTTTAAAAACCTCAGGAGCCAATCCTCTAACTTGATAATGCATCGGTACCACATAGGCAGGCGAAATCGCCTTGCTTACCTTAGCTGCCGTCTTGCTATCAATTGTATACACCCCCCCCACCGGCACTAACAACACATCCACCTGTCCGATATCTTCCAATAATTCAGCCGACAACTCATGTCCCAAATCACCCAAGTGCAACACTTTTATTCTTTCCATTTCAATTAAATAAACCACATTCTTTCCGCTCTTTTTACCAGAAACTTCGTCGTGAAAAGTAGACCATCCCCGCACCACAATCCCCTGCACTTCATATTCTCCTGGTCCCTCGACCACAAAAATCCCTTTTTCACTCCTACCAGCTGACGCCTGTACTCCCTCCACATTATTGTGATCGTGGTGCCCGTGACTCACCGTCACCACGTCGGCTTTAGGAGTTTTCCATTCCAACCCGACCGACTTAGGATCAAACGGATCAGTCACTACCGTACCTTCTTTACCTCGAATCTTAAAACTGGAATGTCCCAACCAGGTTATATCCATAAATTTCTCCCCACTTATCTCCTTCATCTTACCTCAGATCCTCTTACCTGACAACCACTACCACTATCGTCACGGTTTACTCATTTGAAATCTCAAAATAAATCAGCTATCATTCCTCGTAGCCCCCCAAATTTGACAAAAAATACTTAAAACTTAGAAATATCAACCCAATTGCATATCAGTAACCATTCCTTGTTCCCTTGTTTAATTTTTCTCTTGTTCCTTGTAACCGCCTATGCGCTTCCCTCTCAAAGAACTCCTCATCGCCATTGCTCTGGGTTTTGGCATCGGATTGATTATCACCTATGGTGTTTGGACCGCTAACCGGGCCATCAAACAAAAACAACAATCCTTTTCCCCTATTCCCACCCAGCAATCCCCTCTCAGCCAAACTTCCTCCTCTTCACCAGACTCGTCATCTGAAGAATTAACCCTCAACCTGGCACAACCTGAAATCCACACCCTTTCTCCCACAGACAGTATCTTCATTTCCGGCACCACCCAACCTTTTGCCAACGTCATCATCTATACAGAAAACGACCAAGCTCTGATCCTGGCCGATGCTGAAGGTCAATTCAAAACTGAAGTTGGTCTGGTCAAAGGCATCAACTACCTTACTGTTACCGCCATTACTAACCAGGGACAGCAAGCCAGTATCGATCGCACCGTCATCTATTCCACCACCGAAATAGAATAAATTACGCTCAAACTCATAAAATTTTCACCACCACCATGAAAAAACTCATTCTCGTTATTAGCCTCATTTCCCTTGCCGCACTCATCGCCATTAACGCACCTCTGTCTCTGCATGCCCAGGAAGCTACCGATTCGGCTGCGGACCAAATCCGCGACGCCATCAAAGAAAAAGTCAAAGAACGCATTCAAAACGTCACCACCCGCCGTGTCGGCCTGGTAGGAATCATCGAAAAAATCACCGAAAATACCATTCTCCTTTCCAATGCCCAAAACAAACTCACCATTACCACTGACGACACCACCCAATATTTGAAATTCCCCGGCCAAAGAACCCTAAAACGCAGCGAACTAGAGCTCAACCAATACGCCATCGTGCTTGGCCTTCAACCATCGGACTCTGACGAAGTCTCCGCTAAAATGATTCAATTAATTAAAGAGCCGGAAATCCCCAAAAGAATTACCGTTTACGGCACTATCTCTCAAATCAACAACACCTCCATCACTGTCACCACTCCGCAAGATCAAACGTGGCAAATTAATCTCTCCCGCTCCACCGATTATTCCGAGAGAACTTCCAATAACAAGACCAAAACCATCAAATTCTCCTCACTAGACAAAGGTGATCTCGTCGTCGCCGGCGGTACTCCGGACGAAAATCAAAATTTCACCCTCAAGGGCCTCATCGTCCTTCGTCTTCCCCAGCCTCCTACTCCCACGGACACATCTTCTCCCTCCGAAGCCGGCTCCTCAGCCAAAACCGAATAACCTTCCTCCGAAGCTAATTAAAAACTCCGTCATTCTGGAGGTCCGACACCCATCGGACCGATAGAATCCCCACAACTTAGAATTTAGTTCTCAATGAGATCCTATCACTTCGTTCCAGGATGACAGATAGCAAAATAAACTTTGAAATAGCATTCAAGTCCCCACCGCTATAACAATATAATAATTCAATAAACTGCCTCCCTTTGAACCTAAATTACCCCCTTGACATCCTATAATTTATAGGTATAATAAACTTATCTTTAATTGCTATGGCCTCTTAGCGAGGCCAAAGCGAAAAGATGCAATTATCAGCCCTGCGAATTTATTTCGCAGGGCTCTTTGCGTTTATCCCCTTTAAACTCCTTTCTAAATAACCCTCATACTTGACATAATTAATTTTGCCCTTATAATACTTTACTAAAATAAAGTACTTTATCCAAATAAAGCGATATGGCGAAACCTAACTGGCAAAACCCCGCCACTGACAACCTTTTCACCGCCATCCTGCAACTTCGTGATCTAGACGAAGCCAGGAATTTCTTCCGTGACTTGCTCACCGAAGCCGAAATCATCGAGTTCGCCAACCGCTGGCAAGTCGCCCAAATGCTCCAAAAAGGCATCCCCTACTCCCAAATCGAACAACAGACCGGCATGAGCTCTACCACCATCGCCCGCGTCAGCAAATACCTTAACGGCCGCTACGGTGGCTACCAATTACTCTTAAATCGCCTCAATCGCCCTTTCAAATCATTACTCTCAAATCTTGATGAGAAACTTGAAACTAACAACTTGAAACTAAATAAATACTCCTTCGGTACCCAACCAAACTCATCCCTACGAGAAAATGCTACTCTGCAGAATCATAGCCACCATTCTCAAACTACACAGGTTGAGAGTGGCTAATGCTGTCTTCAAACAATTAAACAGGAAATCATTACCCCTTCTCAATCGAGAAGGGTTTTTTAGTGAAAGGAGGCTCTCACCGTGACCCGGCTAATGCGCCGGTGGCTAAAGTTCCACGGCCACTGGCTCCACTCACTTTAGGCGAGGGAAAGTACACAAGCTCAAGACACCCTTTCCCTCGCCAAAACTCAATATTTATGACCCAACAGCCAGAAGCAATCTCATCCTATAGCCAGTTTGATTTACAAAAGGCCCGCCAAAAGGCAATGGACTTTTGGGGCTATGTAAAAGCCAACTCTGTTGTCCCGCCGCAAAGACCACAAAGAATCAAAGAACTCATGCAACAAGGCGCTTTAGGAATCGCCAATCCTCTGATCTTCAACTACATCTGCCCTCCGGGGACTCCATTGGCTCTTGGAGAACGCACCAATCAACTCTATCGCAGATTCACTAATATATCTCCAGATGAAGCTTTTAAAAGAGACTATCGGCTCTATCCCAGACTAAATCTAGAAAGAGGCTTGGCCAGAGCTCTGAAAAGATCTCAAACCAACTCGGAATACTGGAAAATAGTCGCCGATGACAACCCTTATTGTTTATATCCCGAATGTCTGATCATTGATGGTGAACGCCCCACCTTAGCAGCCATCGAATCCTATACCAGTTACGCCCAGGGTCAACTGAATCAACTGTTAACTCCTGAGGTAATTACTGTTTCAACCTGGTCCGGACTACTGGGGAGAGAAATGTTTATGCGCATGATAGAAATGTACCGTCGCACCAGTTTCCAAAGCCTCGTTCCCTATTTACCTCCTGACGTAATTGATACCGAGTTAGACGTCCTTGTAAAACACACTCAACCCGATCCATCTCTGTTACCTGCTTTTACAACTTTTGCTCAAAACGTTGTTCGCCAATACGCAGTTGAAGGACTCATTCTCTATGAAATATTTGGTGACAATGTGATCCTCGCCTGGAACGAATCAACGAGAAGAAGCAACATCGTTGATCCTCTTAGAATAGCCAACGGCATTAAAGCCTTACCCAAAATCTTCGTCTTACATGAACAAAAAGACGGAGCCATTATTAATAACTTTTAATCATGGACGTCAAAACTCTAAATAAAATCAAATCAAAATTCACTTTTCCACCACAAAATTGGAATAGAATACTGAAACTATGGGAAAATGATCAGCCCATTACCTTCTATAGCTGGGAATGTCCTCCCAGACAAATTAAAAATGATAAAAAATACGGCCAATATGTAAACTTCGATCTCGACATTGCTTCTATCGTTAACAATAAAAAGCTCGATAACTACACCGAACTGCCTAGACTAACAACTCAATGGCAACAAGAAAAATGGTTTATAAAAACCATCGTCAAGCCCAATCTTCAGGCCAGTTACTTAAAAATCATCGCCGATACCAACGGTTTATATCTTTACCCCAAATCCAAAAAAATATTAGGAGAGAAAAAAATCGCCAGTTTATCACTAAAGTTCAAACTCTTACTCGAAAAAAAATCAAAAACCCTCCTCAAAGCTTACTCTCCTCCGATATATCTTTATACCTACTTTCAACAAAAATATAAAACCGAATATGAAACCTTCTTTAACCTGCTTATTAATGACTTCGATAGAAAACAACCTCAGATTATCCCTCAAAATATCATCGACTATTGGACCACCAGAATTCCCACTCATGTCGGTTTATCTGAAAAAGATCAACAAGAAACAGCCGACCTCCTAAAAAGAGTAATTGCCTCATACGCAACCGAAGGCATGCTGTTCGAACTCTTAAACCAATCATCATTAATGCCTAATCCAGTTTGGATAAATTGGGAAGAACCACCCCCTTCAGTCCAAACAACTGAAATATTAAGAAGTCGCTATGGCCTAAAACCCCTCCCTGTAATCTATTTTGTTAAATCCGAAAATCCCATGTAAAATAATAACCATGACAGGCAATCAACCCCTCAGACCCCAAAAACTCGCAGGATTTCGAGATTTCTTTGCCGAAGATATCCAAGTCCGCGAATACGTGGTCAACACCTTTAAGCAGGTGTTTGAAAAATATGGCTATGAACCTTTAGAAACTCCCGCTCTTGAATACGCCAACATCTTCCAAAAAGAAGCGGGAGAAGAAGCCCAAAAGCTTTTCTACCAATTCAAGGACCAGGGAGGACGAGATATCATGCTCAAATACGAAGTCATGATCTCCATGTGTCGTGCAGTGGCCGAAAACTACAACCAAATTACCTTTCCTTATAAAAGATACCAAATCCAGCCTGTTTGGCGGGCCGAAAAACCTCAAAAAGGTCGCTATCGCGAATTTACCCAATGCGATGCCGACACAGTTGGTAGTTCATCCATAATTTGTGACGCCGAATTTATCCAGATGGGTATCGAAGTACTCCAAAAATTGGGCTTCAAAGAGTTTACTGCTCAGATTAGTAATCGCAAATTCCTCAATGGCATCATCCAAGCCTCAGGTGCCTCAGACCAACAATTCATTCCTCTTTGCCTGAGTATCGACAAACTCCCTAAAATAGGATCGGAAAAGGTCAAGAAGGAACTCACTCAAAAAAGAAATATCCCCTCTCAAACTGCCGATAAAATTCTCAACATAGTTACCTTAAAAGGCAACCCGGAAACTCTTATGAAAGAATTTCGTGCCACCTTAAAGGATATCCCCATCGGTCTGGAAGGCCTCAACGAACTGGAACAAATCTTCAATTATCTTAAATCCGCTAACATCCCGGAACAATACTATGAATTTTCACCCTTCATCGCCCGCGGTTTAGCCTACTACACTGGTCCGATCTGGGAATTCGAAATTACCGAAGGCAACGTGGGCTCCGTAGCCGGATGTGGTCGCTATGATAAGGTCATCGGCAATTTCACCGGCAAACCAACTCCCGCTACCGGAGGCTCATTTGGTATCGAAAGGATTGTCGAAATCATCAGAAACCGCCAAATGATCAATATCACTTCTTCCCCAATCCAAGTACTCCTCACCCTCATGGAACCCATTAACTTACCGCCAGTCCTCAAAATTGCTCAACAACTGCGATCCCAAAACATCTCTACTATGCTTTATCCCGAAACCGCCAAAATGTCCAAGCAACTCAAATACGCCGATAAAAAGGGTGTTCCCTGGGTAGTCATTCTCGGTCCCGACGAGGTCAAACAAAACAAAGTTACCCTCAAAAACATGCAGACCGGAGAGCAACAGCAGCTCACTGAAGATCAACTCATTAATAAACTGAAACCCTAACATCAATGGAAATCGTCGAGATCCGCGGCGAACTACCGCCTGAAGTCACAGAAGACATGATCATTTTTAGAACAGGCGGTGGCTTTACCTTTCGCAAATGCCCTTTAGATCCGCGTACCTGCGGCAGTCTGGATCGCAATATTGGAAATTGCACAAGAGTAACAGCGATAGTTGAAGGAGCACCCCCAGTATATGGACTGGAAGAACTCCCAGAGAATAGGCGTGCAATCTACTGTCCCAATACATAATAACCCCAGATTAACTTAATCATCTTCCCCGCGCAGCATTCTTAAACTCTTTCTCATCAAAAGAACAGATCTCATTCCTGCCATCCGTTCCCAATCAACTCCTGATACTTGATACCTGATACCTAATACCCGATACTAAATGCATGTCTTCCCGTATCCAGGCCTATCTGGCTCTCACCTCCGTCGCCGCTATCTGGGGCATCGCCGCAGTGGTCATTAAATACACCCTCCAATTCGTCCCCCCCTATACATTTCTCACCTACCGCTTCTGGTTGTCATTCATATTCATCCTCCCCTTCTTTATCCTTGAATATCGCCGCCATCAGCCTTCCCGTGAACAACTCAAAGAAATCATCCTCCTCACCTTCGTGGGCATTCCTGTCAACCTCATTCTCGTCTTCCTGGGCATCAACCTTACCTCTGCCTTAGAAGCCTCCTTCATCCTCACCACCGGCCCCATATTTGCAGTCCTCGGTGGTTACCTATTTCTTAAAGAAAACATTGAACATCACGAACTCATCGGTCTACTCATCGCCATCCTTGGCACCACTCTCATCGTCCTCGAACCCCTCTTTGACGGTAAACAACTCACCCTCAGCAGCCTTTCCGGCAACTTTATCCTCATCGCCGCCAACCTTACTCTGGCCTATTACACCGTCCGTTCCCGCCGTGATCTCAAACACCGTTTTTCTCCCCTGTTCATCACCGCCATTGGCTTCATCATCGCCCCCGTCTTTTTAACTCCTCTCTCAGCACTGGAACAACCTCTTCTCCAATTACCGATTACCATTTACCGATTACCAATTGCTGCCCATCTCGGTGTCTGGTACATGGCCTTAATCTCAGGAATCATCGGCTACTTTCTCTTCCAATTTGGCCTTCAGCGCATCGAAGCTTCCGAAGCCACCCTTTTCCAATATCTTAATCCCCTCTTCGGTGCCCCTTTAGCCATCCTTTGGCTCGGAGACCGAATCACCACTCCGTTCCTTATTGGAGCGATTATCGTCGCCCTCGGCGTCATCATGGCTGAATACCGCCCCCGCAGAAGAAAACACCAAATCGTCATCGCCTGGTTAAAGAAACGTCTTTCTTTTTCAACTTCACCCTGGTAAAATACTCCTGTAGCAAATTATATCTGCCTTGATCCGCTTGTCACTTAAATATGAAAGCATCCATCCACCCTACTTACTACGACGACGCCCAAGTCATCTGCGCATGCGGCAACACTTTTACCACCGGATCTACGAAACCCAAAATCCAGGTGGAAATCTGTGCTGCCTGCCATCCCTTCTTCACCGGAGAAATGAAATACGTGGACACTGCCGGCCGAGTAGATAAATTCCGTCACAAAGTCCAAATGGCCCAGGAAACCCATTACGTTAAGAAGAAAGCCAAAAAGGCCGCTAAAATAGCCGCCCGCAAAGCAGCTCTCGAGGCCGCCCCCCAAACCATGAAAGAAATGATGTCTCAAGCCAAACCCAAAAAGGCCAAACAATCCAAAAAAGCCAAATCATCCTCTTCTTCATCAAAGTCTTCTGCCCCTTCCGACCAAACTTCGGACACCCAAGACGACAAACAATAACCACTCCTTCTGTCCAGTGTTCTTTCATCTCTATCCAATTCCTCTCGTGTGCTTATGAATAATAACTATCTCCAATCCGAAATCGACCGTCTCGACCAACAAATTAAGGAAAACCAACAATTATTGGCTGATCCTGAAATGGCCGAACTAGCTCAACAGGAAATCGCCAGGCTGGAACAAACCAAACAACAACTAACTACCGCCAAAGACCAATCCGCAACCTTGTCATCTCCTGATGAAACTTCACCTGAAAACCCCGCGAATCCTAACGTTGCCATTCTCGAATTCAGAGCCGCCGCCGGAGGTGAAGAAGCCAAAATTTGGGCTGAAGACCTCCTCCGCATGTACACCCGCTACGGCCATAGCCAAAACCGACAAGTCATCCAGCTCAAAGACGACATTATCAAAATCAAAGGCCCCGGCGCCTACACTCAACTCCAATATGAATCCGGCGTCCATCGGGTCCAGCGGGTACCCGTTACCGAATCCCAAGGCCGTATCCATACCTCCACCGCCACCGTGGCTGTACTGCCCGAAATCAAACCTACTCAGGTCAACCTCGACGAAAAAGACGTCGACTTCGTCCCTTTTAAACGTTCATCCGGTGCAGGCGGCCAAAACGTCAATAAAGTCGCCACCGCTGTCCGCTTAACCCACATTCCTACCGGCATCACCGTCGAAGCCAGTCACGAGCGCACCCAGATCGCTAACAAAGAATTCGCTCTTCAACTGCTGGCCTCCAAAATTTGGGAACTCAGAGAACAAGAACGCCTGGAAAAAGTCGAAGACGCTCGCAGCGCCATTGGCAGAGGCATGCGTTCGGAAAAAATCCGCACCTACAACTATCCGCAGAATCGTGTCACCGACCACCGCATCAACAAATCTTGGCAAGAACTAGATCAAATCATCGACGGCAAACTCGACAAAATCGTGACTGCTCTTCATAATTACTTTAATGAATCCTCATCCTAACCAACCATCAACTGCATCCCCAATTACATCTGGTAACTTCAACTCTCAATCGGAAGCTTATCGGGGCTGGATCATCGGCCATTTTATTGACCCCTCTTCCCCGTTCCACACCTCCGACTTCGAACTTAAATGGGGAAACCACTCCGCAGGCGAATCCAAAAGCCAAGTCGGCACTAACCAAACTGCGCAATCCCTTGCCATCCTCATCTCCGGACAATTTCAATTCGAATTTCCAGACCAAAAACAAACTATCATTCTCAAACAATTAGGCGACTACGTTTATTATCCGGCCGGCATTTCTCACACTTGGAAGGCCCTTGAAGACTGCCTCCTCCTTACTCTCCGCTGGCCTTCTCTCCCTCACGACCAACAATGACCACACTGCAAACCCTTCTCCAACAAGGCCAAATCGCCCTCCAACCAGTTTCGGAAACCCCTCTCCAAGAAACCCGAACCATCCTCAGCTATTTGCTCAAAGTTCCCCTCAATCGACTCTTCAACTATCATGAAATTCCTGTCTCAGAAACTCTCCTTAAAAGGTTCAGACACCTCCTCTCTCAACGGCTCTCCCACAAACCTCTCCAATACATCCTCCATCAAGCCTGGTTCTACAAATACCCATTTTATGTTGATGAAAGAGTCCTCATTCCCCGCCCCGAAACCGAGTTCCTGGTTGCGTCTGCTCTTAATTTCATCCAAAAGCTAAAAGCTCCAACCAAAGGCTGGTCCGCTTCTGGCGGAAACAGCCTGCCTCGCCAAGTGCATTCGAAGGCGGGCCAACAGCTAATCGTGGCTGACATCGGCACCGGCTGCGGCGCCCTCGCCATCACCCTTGCCCTCGAACTCCTTAACCTCGAAACGGTGAAACGTCGAAACGTCGAAACTACTCTCTACGCCACCGATGTCTCTTCATCCGCTCTCCAAATCGCCCGCATCAACGCTAAGCAACTCCTAACAAATAATGAAGCTAACAGCTATCAGCTAACATTCCTAAAAGGATCTCTTCTCGATCCCCTACCCCAACCTGCAAACATCATCCTCACCAACCTTCCCTACATTCCTACCGACCGCATCCCCCATCTGCAACCAGAAGTTAAAGATTCCGAACCCAGAGTCGCTTTAGACGGTGGTGAAGATGGTTTTCAACTCTACCGCCGGCTTTTTTCTCAACTACCAAGTAAGTGGCAATCACCCGGCCTCTTCTTGGCAGAAATTGATTACACCCAAAGACACACCGCCGCCCAGATTTTCCAACAATCAGTTCCCCAAGCGCGAGCAGAAGTCATCATCGATCCCCTTAACAAACAACCCTTCCTCCTTGCTCAAATATAACCACATAAATGTAATTCTAGCCCTCTTACGTCATTCCGGCGCAAGCCGGAATCCATGGTAGAAATCACTTTAACAAACTGGGATACATATCCACCCAATTGGGGTTATCTTCTTCAATCAATGCAATTTTCCAGTCTCGTTTCCATTCTTTTAACCGTCTCTCTCTTGTAATTGCCTCCCCTACTACTTCGTGGACTTCAAAATAAACCAATGAGTGTACTTTATATTTCTTTGTAAAACCTTCGGCCAAGCCTTGCTTATGCTGTCCAATCCGTCTGACTAAGTCATCTGTTATGCCTATATACAAAATTCCGTACTTTTTGCTTGCTAAAATATAAACATACCACAACTTATAACCCATAATGTCATCATACACCCAACCATGGATCCCGATTTTCATCGGGATGAATACCAAACTAACTCACCTTCCCTTTCCTCAACGCCGAACCCACCACCACCCGATCTTTAGCCTTGTCATAGTCAACTCCTGCCCTCCATAATTGCTCCTCAAGGCGTATTCAAAATTGAAACTAGAAGCCTTGAGGCAAAATTAGGAGGGTCTACCAATCTTATTCTCAATTACCACTCGATCCTTTTTCGTATCGTAATCTACAATCACAATAGCTCCTTCTTTAACTTTGCCTTCAATAATCTGCAGCGACAACTCATCCAAAATCTTATTCTGAATCAACCTCTTCAAAGGCCTGGCCCCATACACCGGATCGAAGCCCTCCTCTGCCAAATACTGGTACACCCGAGTAGTCGGCTTTAATATAATTCCCTTATCTTCCAGCCGCCGACCCACCACTGCCAACTGCATCTCCACAATCAACGCCATCACTTCTTTAGTCAACTGTTGGAAAATCACCATCTCATCCACTCTGTTTAAGAATTCAGGTCTAAAGGTCTGCTTCAACAATTCATTCACCGCCGTCTCCTGCTTCTCCCGATCGTCAGCATACTTGGCAATCAAATCACTCCCAATATTCGAAGTCATAATCACCACCGTGTTTTTAAAATTCACCGTCCGACCTTTAGCATCAGTTAACCTCCCTTCGTCCAGAATCTGCAACAACACATTAAATACCTCCGGATGGGCCTTCTCAATCTCGTCAAACAACACCACCGTATAAGGATGCCGCCGCACCGCTTCCGTCAACTGTCCTCCTTCTTCATACCCCACATACCCCGGAGGTGAGCCTACCAGTCGTGCCACCGAGTGCTTCTCCATGTACTCACTCATATCAATCCGCACCATCAAATTCTCATCATTAAATAAGAACTCTGCCAGCGTCTTGGCCAATTCCGTCTTGCCCACTCCTGTGGGGCCCAAAAAGATGAACGACCCGATCGGTCTGCCTTCCTCCTGAATTCCCGCCCTGGACCTGCGTACAGCATTGGCCACCGCCTTAATCGCTTTCTCCTGCCCTACCACCCTCTTTCTCAACTCCTCCTCCATCTGGGCCAGCTTTTCCGCCTCCTCAGACAACATCTTCTCCACCGGAATGCCTGTCCACCGCGCCACCACCTTGGCAATATCTTCTTCAGTTACTTCTTCTTTCAAAATCTTTTCGTCTTTCTGCACTTCAGCCAACTTCTCGCGCGATTCATTTACCTTCCTTTCCAGCTCTGGTATCTCACCGTACTTAATCTTAGCCACTCTTTCCAGATCATAATTCCTTTCCGCCTGCACCGCTTCCTCCCGCAAATCATCAATATTCTTACTTGATTCTTTAATCTCATCAATCAACTGTTTTTCATTCTGCCAATGCAATTCCAGCTTCTTCACCTCTTCCTGTAACTCCGCCAATTCCTTTTCAATCTCTGACAATCTCTTTTTAGACGGCTCATCCTTTTCTTTCTTTAAGGCCGTTTTTTCAATCTCTAATTGCCTCACCTTTCTTTCCAGCCTGTCAATCTCCACCGGTTTGCTGTCAATCTCGATCCTTAAACCTGACGTGGCCTCATCCAATAAGTCAATCGCCTTGTCAGGCAAAAACCGGTCACTAATATACCTGGAAGACAACCGCACTGCCGCCACCAAAGCATTATCCCTGATCTTTACCCCATGGTGCACCTCATACTTTTCCTTAATTCCCCGCAAAATCGCGATCGAATCTTCAATTGACGGCTCCTCCACCATCACCGGTTGGAACCGCCTCTCAAAAGCTGCATCCTTTTCAATATACTTCCTATACTCCTTCAATGTCGTGGCCCCGATCGCCCGCAACTTTCCTCTGGCCAAAGCCGGTTTCAACATATTGCCTGCATCTACGGCTCCTTCAGCCCCCCCTGCTCCCACAATCGTGTGTAACTCATCAATAAACAACACAATTTCCCCGTTCGACCCTTCCACCTCTTTAATTAACGCTTTTAGCCGATCCTCGAATTCTCCCCGAAACTTTGACCCAGCCAGCATCGCCCCTAGATCCAAAGCCAACACCCGTTTATGTTTCAACGTCTCCGGCACGTCATTGTCTATGATCTGCTTTGCCAACCCCTCCACGATCGCTGTCTTGCCCACTCCTGGTTCTCCCACTAATACCGGATTATTCTTTGTTCTTCTGCTTAAAATCTGCATCACCCGCCGCATCTCTTCATCTCTACCAATCACCGGATCAATCTCCCCTTCCCTCGCCATCTTAGTCAAATCCTGGGTGTACTTTTCCAGCACCTGGTACTTACTCTCCGGATTCTGATCCGTCACCCTCTGTTGGCCCCTCATCTCTATCAACACCTTCATCACTGCATTTTTGTCTACTCCCAGCAAATCCTTGATCTCCTTATTCCCAAGTAAAGCCAACAACAAATGCTCACTGCTGATATACTCATCATGCATCTTACCCGCCTCACTTTCTGCCTCATCTAACACCTGCTTGAATTCAGGTGTCGCATAACCTCGGGCGCCGCCGCTTACCTTAGGCAACTTTTCCAATTCACTTTTCACCTTATCGGATATCTCATCAGGGTTTTTCTCCAGTTTCTGCAACAAATTCCCCACTAACCCTCCGGGCTGTTCCAATAAGCCTAACAACAAATGCCAAAGCGTCACCGCCTGATGCGACCTCCGTCCGGCTGTTTGCATAGCAGTCTGCAATGCTTCAGCCGCTTTGGTAGTAAATCGATTCGGATCCATAAGATTAGTATCTGGTATCTCGTATTAGGCATCAAGTATAAATTCGCCCGAACAAATAACAATATCTTAATACGTAATACCTGATACTTTATACATTATACCAACTCTTTTGGCACTCTCAACCCCCAATTGCTAATATCAACGATATATGTCACCCGTCACTAGCCCGGTAATATCATACCTCTCAAGATTCCCCCAATACCAACCTTCTCTATCTTTACCAGGCCAAAGTTCAACTGCCGGAAAATCGTAATCGTATTCTGGATTAAATGAAAAATTTGCGCCCTTCGAGACTAACGAACCCACCGGCACGTATACCACATGAGCATACTTACTGCCACTACCCACCTCCCCCAAATTCCTAAATACCCAAGGCGGCATGAGTTCAGACACCTTATCTCCTGCATTACTGATATCGGGTATTAATAAAAAATCATTCTGAGGTCTTAACCTTGATTTGGAAGCCATAACTCCTTCAAGTTCCGAAGCATTTACTAGTCTGATCACCCCACCCACTTCAACGGGAAAAAGAAATCGTGAACGAGAATGGGTAACCCAAGGGTGGTCCCAATTTAATATTCTTCCCAATTCAGGAATCAATCCATTAGCAGTCTCCTCCTCAAGGATATTTCCAACTCCCAGATCTCTTAAATCATGTACCTGTATCGGTTGAATCGTTTCTCCCGAATTATAAGCTTCCCCAGAGTTATATTCCACTAATAACCATCATATCACATCCCAATCTCACTCTCCGCTTCCCAGAGTCACTTTCAAAGACATCGTGTTCCCGTCTCTCCACACCTCCAGATCCACCGTATCACCCGCCTGCTTTTTACTAATCAATTTAGCCAGGCCTCCGTCCACATCCTTTAACGATTGTCCGTCCATCTTAGTAATAATATCCTCCGCCTTTATCCCCACCTTTTCCGCCGGCGATCCTCCAACCACTTCCTGCACATATGCTCCCTGCGGCACCTCATTCGCCAACGCCGCGTCTTTGGTAATCATCATATACCTCACTCCGAGAAACGCCCGCTTGCCAAACCCACCCCTCTCATTAAAAGTCTTTAATGCATCCTTTACCAAATTAATCGGCAACGCGAACCCGATATTTTGACTTCCTTGCGCCACCGCCACATTTATCCCGATTACCTGCCCCGCACTGTTCAACAACGGACCTCCAGAATTGCCAGGATTAATCGCCGCGTCTGTCTGAATCACATTATCCAGCTCCTCTGTTGATTGACTATAAACATCTCCGGCAGTGATTCCCCTACCTAATCCGGAAATTACTCCTGTGGTTACCGTATGCCTGAATTCTCCTAAGGCCGTACCAATCGCCACCACAAACTGTCCCACCTTCAAATTATCCGAATCTCCCAGTTCCACCGGCTTCAACACTTGTCCGCCAACTGGCGGATCAATCTTCAAAATCGCCAAATCATTCAGCGGATCCCGATCAATCTGCGTCACCTTATACTCCTTGTCATCCTTAGTAATTACCTTGTACTCAGCCTGAGTATCTTCTACTACGTGTTTATTCGTCACAATCAATCCGTCAGCCGTCACAATAAACCCGCTACCAATATCCTGCTCGATCTTTCTCTCCTGAACACTGGGTTGCTGTCGGAAAAACATGCCGAAAGGATCTAAAAACGGGTCAAAACCAAAAGGAGAACCTTGCAACACCCTCTGGGTTTTCTTAATCCCCACCGTCACTACCGACGGCGACACTTGCTCAGCCACATCAATCACCACCGATTCCTCATTCACCACCCTATGAGTCTCATTCAGCGTCTGACTTCGCCCCCCTCCTGGAGGTGCCTGCAAATTCACTGCCTGCAACATTTGATCCATGAATGGGATCCAACCCATCCTCTCTGCTACCGCTCCTCCGACCAAAGTAGTTACCAACAACATCCCCACTATTAATCCCGCCAAAAATCTTCCCAAAGTTTTCATATCAACTATCTTACTACCAATCAACAATCATTACCGTTAAACCATAACTTCCAATTCTGAGAACTAGCTGAAAACCAAGAACGCTGCTTCGCTGCTTTACTTTTTAAGCATGTGGTTCCCGATTTATCATGCCTGAACATGACAATCCCAATCACCTCTCCTCTATCAATTTAACCATTTAACAGTTTAACAATTAAATTCACAGTTGGTCTATCGCCGCATTCAATTGTTCATCCACATCTGAATTATCCTGATTCTGTTTCACTTCCACATCCGGTTCTATCCCCACCTTGTCAATCCACTTTCCAGACGGCAGCAACCATCGATAAGTAGTAATATGCAATCCGGCATTACCTTCCAGATCCATCGCCTCTTGCACACTCCCCTTGCCAAAACTCTTCTCCCCCACAATCTTCGCCCCTCGTAATTCCCTTATCGCCCCTGCTAATATCTCCGAAGCCGAAGCACTCCCCTGATTTACTAATACCACCAGCGGAAACTTCACCAGCCTAGCAGAACCATTTGCCCTAAACTGCTCCTTAGTTCCATCCGCTGCTTCTTGCTGCACAATCACCCCGCTCTCCACCAGGTCAGAACCCAGTTCAATCGCCCCCTGAAAAAATCCGCCAGGATTACCTCTTAAGTCAAGCACAATCCCCTTCACCGGTCCTTGCTGATAATTCAAAATCTGCCTTACCGCTTCATTCCACTCCTTACTTGTTTGATCTCCAAATCTGGTCACCCTCAGATGCGCTACGGCTCCATCCAACGGCACCTTCTCCACCGCAACCGGAGTTTCTGCTTTACTCTTATCTGTCTCCTGATTACCTGCCTGCGCAGGTAGACTGTTTACTGATTGCTGATTACTTGACCTGAGCGATGTCGAAGGACTGTTTACCGTCTTCTCCGTAATCCACTTCAACTCTACACTAGGTACTGTAATTACGCCTCTGGTAATCGAAACCTCGTGCGATACTTCTGCTCCCTCAGACATCAGTGTCAGTTTCACCACCGTGCCCTTCTCTCCTCTGATCAGCTTTACTGCATCAGGCAAAGTCATCCCTGTCGTATTCTGGTCGTCAATCTTTAAAATCACGTCTCCTGCCTTCACGCCCACTTTAATTGCCGGCATTCCTTCCAAGGGTGAAATCACCGCCAGCCGCTGGTCCCCATTAATTTCCTTAAATCCTAACTGAATTCCTACCCCTTCAAAGGCTCCGTTTAAATCATCTTTCGCTCGTTTATTTTCATCCGGAGTCAAAAATACCGTATAAGGATCACCCGTTGCCGACACCATGCCTTTAATCGCCTTATACACCATGTCAGACTCATTCAATTTCGTCTTGTCAATATATTGCTCCTTCAACTTATCCCATACCTCCCAGAACAAGTTAAAATCCACCTGCCTCTGTTCTGCTCCACTCCAACGATCAATCCTCACCCCGTCTCCCAGTTGACTAAAATTCAAACTCAACCCTGGTCGTTGCTGCAATCCCCACCACCCTCGGCTGCCTGCATAATACCCTCCCATGAACACCACCACTCCCATGGCTAACACCAGAAAAACCTTCCGAACTTTCTTCAACTTCTCAATAGTCATATATTTACTTAGCCCAAATCCTAAATCAGAAGTACTAAATCTAAACAATTATCTACTTTAAACTTGAAAGTAGTTTAGTTTAGGAATTAGATGCTAGATATAGGAAATCCTAGCTATTCTTTACTTACAAACAACTTCTTTGTCTTCCCATCCACGACCGCCACTCTTCCAACCCTCTTATTAAACCACGACCACAGCTCAGTTGTAAACCCTGAATCTTCATCATTCTGGTCATCTCCTTCTCCACTGTCATCAACCATTTCTCCATCTCTACCCAATACCACCACACTCTGCTTTAATTCCTCATCATCCTCATCCTCGGCCAACCAATCACTGAACTCATTTGGTACTTGGGCGCACAGCAAACTTTTAATTCCCAAGGCACACAACTTATGCCATAACCCCTTTTGCAATTCACTGCCCAATACCACTACCTTATCTTTGAAATCGCCCCGCAAACTCTCAATCGTTACTTCTCCATTATTCTCTCCTACCACCATCAATTCTCCCCATAACTTAGGTCCCCATCCCCAACTACCTTCTAATGTTTCTCCTTCAATCTCCACTTTAATCTCTTCTCCCGTCACCTCCACCACCATCCCCGAAACCGGACTCTTTACCTCCACCTCCTCACCCTTTAACTCAATGGTCATTCTTCCTTCCTTGACCTCCAAAATCGTCCCGGCTACCTGGCTCACTACCCGCTGGGCTCTGAACCAACTGCTTTTCTGTACCAAAACATCTCCCGGTTGTACCTCCTCGCCTGTCTTCCTTTTCAACCAACTATTGATCTTCCCCGCTTTGGTTTTCAAACCTCCGGCCAGATCATAAACTACCCTCTCTTGCTTAATCGATCCCAGTACCTGACCTTTCTTCACAGCCTCACCAGGCTTCACCACCACCTCTGTTCTTGGCTGCAAATTAATCACCAACAACTCTTTACCTTCAACTGCCTTGACCTGTTTAACCATATCCCCATTATGACAAACTCCTCTCCAATTTCCAACCCTAAAAGTCCATCATTACTCTTTACCTCTACCCAAATTCTCATTCACTGCTGCTTTCTTACAGTTTAGCTTACCCCCGCCACAAACGGTAACAATCCCAAATGCCTCGCCTGCTTAATCGCCTTAGATAGTTGCCTTTGATGTTTGGCGCACACTCCAGTATAAATCGCCGGAATAATCCTTTTTCTTTCGCTTATAAACCGAGACAACACATCCATCTCCCGGTAATTAGGCTCTGTATCGGTTTCATCAAAATAACAGACTTTTCTTTTGCTTCTTCGTTTAATCTGCGTCATAAAATATCAAAATTCTGTTTTTAATGTTACATGTTACGTGCTATGTGTTTTAGAATGGCATATCATTATCCTCTCCCTTATCACTAGCTACCGTTGTTTTACCCTTCTTATTATTAGTTTTCTTCTCAGTCTTTGGCTCTGCCTTCTCTTCACCTTCGTCTTCAGCCTGTTCCTCAGCTTGACCGTCATCCTCGGTTTGAGACTGATCATCTTGGGCATCGCCACCCTGAGTCGCATAACTTCCTCCTGATTGATCATTATCTCCCCCGCCGTAATCCTGGTCCTGCCCATAGCCACCATCATCCCCGTAGTCATTACCCCTATATCCTCCCCGTGATTCATGCTTCGAATCCAAAATAATCATATCATCAATTACTACTTCAGTCGTTGACCTCGGCGAGCCGTCCTGAGCAGTCCACTGTCTGGTTTGCAACCTACCTTCCACATATACTCTCCGACCTTTAAACAACAACTGCGAACACAACTCTGCTAACTTTGCCCACGCCACGATCCGATGAAACTCGGTTTCTTCTCTCTTATCACCCGTATCCGTCGTCCAAGATCGATTGGTAGCCAACCCAAAAGAACACACCGCCGTTCCTTGGGGTGTAAATCTTAACTCAGGATCTCGAGTTAAATTACCAATTAACTGTACCTTATTCAAAGACCTGCCTGCCATAACTCTTTCTCCAATTATATAGCTTCTACCTTAGGATCTGTTGGCAAATAAGTGCTCAAGTTATTTAAAGCATATTTAGATGAATTTCAAGACGGGGAATTACGATGGTATCCATAGATACTTGAGTAATTTCCTAACGCAGAAATTCACTAAATAGGCGCATAAGAGCTGAGTGGTTATTTGGTTACAGACCCTTAGTTTCCTCTAGTGCTCAACTTGCCAAATTGTTAACCCACTGCTTGGATTCAAACCCGGCAATCAAACCATCAATTATTTAACGCCTTCCTATCTTAACTGTTTAAACCACAAAATTCAAGCTCGACTTTTTCTCGCCTTTCTTTTCGTGGTTTTTTTAGGACTATCTTTCTTCTTCTCTGGATCCTTCTTTTCCTCAGCGGCTTTCGTTTCTGCTTTTGCCTCATCCTCAGCCTTCACTTCCTTCTTCATTTCAGGTTTCTCCTTCTTCTTCGTCCCTTTACTCACGATCAAATACCTCAATAGCTTTTCTTCCACATTTAGCTTCACGCTCAGCCGATTAACCGCCTCTCCTGGTAACTGCACTTGCCAAAAATAATACACTCCTTCTCTCTCTTTCTTAATCGGATAAGCCAGCACTTTTCTTCCCCCGTCTTCCCGCTTACTCACTTCCCCATCAAACTGCTTCACCATCTTCTCTATCAGGCCCAACAACTCATCCCGCCCTTTGTCATCCAGGCGGGAAGATAACACCAAAGCCAGTTCGTAATTGTTCTTCATAAAAATTAAGACATTAAAACCAACCCTTCTCTTTCCTCTTATGCCCTTGTGGTTCAATGTTCTCGTGACCCTAAGTATACCAACAAACCCCCAAAAATCAAAGCCGGAGAAATCACTTCCTCTTCTTCCACACTTCTAACTTCACCCCCACAAAAGCTCCCAATCCCATCAGCGTTCCCACCACCACCACCAACCACCCGATGAACGGAATCAACTGTAAGACATAAAAAACTATCAGACCAATAAACATCAACGCCCACAAATTATCTTGTTTCCACCCTGCCATCGGTGCCAGCCACTTTCCAATGCACAACCCCAC
>CAZYTL010000012.1:0-55287 GCA_964650355.1 uncultured Gammaproteobacteria bacterium
TTACATACAATACTATTGGTGCTTTCTCAATCTCTCTCAACAACTCTGGATATCGCTCTTCTGTCTTACACACCGTAATTACCCCCCATTTTTCCAACTTCTGATTCCACTTGCGCGAATTAAACCCCTTCCGATAATCAATCACCTTTCGCCCCCAATTGCCCCTCCCCCCCGCGTTATGCCATTCTTCTTTACTTACTTTCCAAGCCGCTTCCGCCGATCCGAACACCCTTAACAAATGCTCAAACCTTACCGGCCCGATTTCCGGACACCCGCTCCACGCCAACCAATAATCCCTTTCCTGTTCCATCAACCTTCATCATAGCACCTCAAACTCCCCTCAGAAAAATCCCTCTCGGATATGGCTTCCTTTCATTTCCTCTTTCTCCAATAACTCCACTTGCAAATTTCTTCAGGAACCCATACTATAAAAATACACACCCGATACACATCTGCTGGCTCAAGAGCCGATAAATGTTCCCCCTGCCAGTTAAAATCTTATCTGCTTAGAGCCATCCGGCTCTTTTTTATTATCTATTCCCCTAATTCCTAATTCTAACTTAAAGCTAATAGCCATCAGCTAAAAGCTATTTATATGCCTCGCATCCTTCTCGCCGACGACGAAAAATCTTTTACCGACGTCTATCAGGAACTCCTCCAAGCTGAAGGTTTTCAAGTTGAAGTTACCAATGATGGCCATGCCGCCTACCAAGCACTTTCCCAGGGAGGCTTCGATCTCGTTCTCCTCGACATTATCATGCCCGGCTTGGACGGCATCACTGTTCTCAAAAAACTTCTCAACCACCCCCCGGCCATCCCCAACGGCCCCATCTACATGCTCACCGTTTTAGAAGATCCCAACTTTATCAAAACCTGCCTCACCCATGGAGCCGCCGGGTACATCAACAAGTCCACCGGCACACCTGAAGACCTAGTCCAACGCGTCAAAGACCTCACCCAGAACCAACCACCTACCGAACCCATAGCTAATTAAGACCACTAGCGACAACTTATTCCTTGCTTCTTGCTCCATGCTTCATGCTCTATGCTATTTCCCAAATCCTATCTTCTGTCGATCTCCCTTGCAACTTACCTTCCATTCTTCTACAATAGGAAAGCGTAAATGACCAAATTTCTTTTACGTTCCTCACCAGCTCGGGAGCCAGCTATGGCTTCCGGCAATAAATAATTTCCTATGCGAAAGACCCACTAGGGTCTTTTTTGTCGCCAAACCCAAAATTAATAACCTTAAATCATAAATCTTATCTCTTAACCCTTGAATCTAAATTCCACTCTGCCCTATGCATAGATGACTACCCTATTAAACCCCACCAGCACCAACCGACAACATCCCCAAAGGACCATTAAGGTCCTTTTGTCTTATTTACCCAAAACACCTAAATTCCATCCGTTCAATACTTTAATTAATTAAATCGCCACTACTAAAACTTTAAGCACCTTTATCCAAATTTCGATCTATATACCCAATTCAACCTAAAAAATAACCATCTCGAACCATTCCATCTAGCACTATAGGAAAACCGCACTTGAAATATAACTAGTTATCATTATAATATAGGATATAAACCATATGGCAGCAGTAATCGAACGCACCGAAACCGAGAAATCCATATTATCAGTATCTTCAACACGTGTAGAAACACTTCCTATCACCGTTGTCAGAGTCGACCCTCAAGCTGACCCCGATTTCTTTGACGCCGTCACCAAAGCCAGAGGCGACGCGTATAAGATGCATACCTTAGCACGATCCCAAGGAAGAATCGATATGCAACGATATAATGCGCTAGTAGCCAAACTACGCGAAATTAATGGCCATCCAACCGAAGCTATCCAAGTACCATATCAAGACACATTTGACAACACTCCAAGATTGTCAACGACGTTTGTCGCACTAGACACCAGAGAACTCGATGAAGGTGTCGCTCCTCAACAGGCAATGCTAGGCACTCTCCGCGCAGTGCATGGATCCATCGAACATGGATTGGATCTCTACCATTTAATGACAGACCTTCCTACTCGAATCACAGAAACACCAGGTAGTTACACCGAGGTAGGCAGATTTGCTCTCTTTGGAACTCATGATCCAACCATAACCAGAGCACTATATGATAGTGCAGCAAGAATGGCAGTGGAACTAGATCAGCCCTATATTTTAGCCATAATGCCCACTTTTGTCATGCAACACGCCAGCAGAGCAGGAATAAAATCCACACCAGTCTCCGGTCAACCGAATTGGGATTCCAAACCGCTCCTAGAACTCGTCAGAGCTTACCCCCGTTACTGGCTAGGAGATCCTCAAGTTTACAAGCTTTCAACCGAATAAGAATCCAAAACTATTCATTTAATCATTTCTCTTTTATGTCAATCACCACCAGAGAGCCAAATCCCTATCGCCACTATCCTAACCAGCCAATTGTAGAAGCATCTATAACAGTCTTTGATCGTGGACAACTTGTAAAAAGGGGCAACTCTACTTTATTTAAACCTAACCAAGGACCTGAGGCGCCACCCATTCCCATTACTCGTTCTTTCGATATGGTTCCTCTAGCATTAGCAGATTTGGATGAAGCATTAACTCCTGGTACAGAATCTCGCGATAAATTTGAAAGAGAAAGAGCACTTTTCGCAAACTCAACAGCTAGAAATGAACCATATGGTCTAATCGCTGTCTTTCCTCATCAAATGGCAGATGGGTCAATTAACGGACATTTGGTTAGATATCCCCCAGCAGACATGTGGCGCATGGTTCAGTTAGTAGGAGCCTCTACTCTATATAGGGACCATGGATTTCAAGGATCGTTTGATGAGTACTTAGCAACTACTGCTCAAATCGTTCCCGGTATCATCGGCTGCAGTGTAGGTAGCAATATCGCCACTACGCTGTTTAAAATCCGTCCAGAAGCCATGAAAGTCGCCGATCCCAAAAGACCACATCCCAGAATAAGTGACCGGTTTCCAGCCACCTATGAAGAAATGGCTGACGAAATTAGATACCCAACTAAAGCAGTCGTCTGGGCAACCAATGCTAACCGAATTGACCCA
Organism: uncultured Gammaproteobacteria bacterium; assembly: GCA_964650355.1. Classification (GTDB taxonomy): domain Bacteria; phylum Patescibacteriota; class Microgenomatia; order CAYXHB01; family CAZYTL01; genus CAZYTL01. The sequence continues at coordinate 3,064 of CAZYTL010000012.1, forward strand.
ATTGCCGGAAGGGGCATCTCCGTTTATGGAGCGGTTGATCAGACTAACATTGACCATTTTATCAATGGAACGGATAGTTGGCAGGAAAACGAACCGCAAACCACACTTGTCTTTGAAGAAACCGATGGCGTAGAACAAATAAAATTAGATACAAGAATAGCCTGTAGGGATGCCGGAATTGACTGTTTTATGATAACCGATATTGGTCCCCTCGCCCTCTGGGAACACAGACCTTTTAGTGTTGACCAAAGTCTACCTTTAGTCAAAGGAATAGAAGATGAAACTATTCTCCGAGCTAGAGAAGCCCTTCTGCAAGACCCCCAAAATCCGCAACTCCGCATGGCATTAATTTTTCACCTCATAGGAGGCCAACAAAACGTTCGCGGTGAAATGAGACATCTTGTAGGATTAGACAAAGGAACCGAAATTCCTCTCACTCGAACATTCGCTCAAGATGGAGCCACAGCATTATACGGCAGTGTCATTGCTCGAGCAATGATACTTAAGATGATCGGCGGGCAAGAAAAGATCCCTGAACGGGCTCTATATCACCCACTAGAAGGTAGAATTCCACTCCACGACGATTAGATTAGACTACCCCACCAAGCTTCTTTCTGATACAGTGATAATTGCATGGAACTCTTCGTTGCAATCCTCACCGCATGCTTAAATATCTTGCTCGGTTTATTTGCTTTAGTTAAAAACCGAAAAAATAGTTCAAATAGACTTCTCTTCGTCCTTACTTTAAGCATCGCTTCCTGGGCCATTGCCAATTACTTCTCTCTAACAAATCTAGACGACCCGGAAACCACCTTACTCTTTGTCAATCTGGTAATGCTACTCACTGCACCACTCGGACCTTCCATCCTTTTCTTAGTAATTACCCTTCCCAAAGGCGAACTCCCTCGTAAAAATCCGTTTGTAATTTTCTTTAGCATCACTGCAGTTCTCACCGCCCTTATCGCCATGTCTCCCTTAATGTTCTCAAAAGTAGAAATCACTAATGGAGCAATCCAACCATCTCCCGGACCTGGAATTCTACTTTATGCGGTTAATACGCTTGGTTCAATTGTAGCAGCCTTTTATCTAATTATTAAAAAATATAAACATTCGTTTGGAATCGAAAAGACACAACTCAAATATATCATCACTGGAGTTATAGCTACCTTTTCTCTAATGTTGATGACAAACTTCATCTTTGTTATCGTCTTCAAAGTTAGTTCTTTCGTAATATTCGGACCTTTATTTTCAGTCATTCTTATCAGTTTCTTTACTTACGCAATTGTAAAACATCGATTCTTAGATATAGGCTTGGTCGTAGCCAGATCGGTTTCTTACACTTTGTTACTTTTAACTCTCGGTTTTATCTACGCCGGAGGCCTTTTTGTTGTTGGGACCTTTATTACTCGAGAAACCACCACCAGTAGCAATTTAATTACCTCTAGTTTACTCGCCCTTGTCATGGCTTTCTCCTTCCAGCCTCTTCGTCGCTTCCTGGAAAGAATCACTGACAGCATCTTCTACCAGGGCCATTACGACACCCAAGAACTCCTCTCTGAACTCACCAGAGTCATGGCTTCCACCTTCGAGTTAAAAGACCTCACCCAGAAAATCCTCACCACTCTCCTCCGTCACGTTCGTATCGCCCGCGGCTCCATCATCCTTATCGATCAAAAGAAAACCACCTTCATCCAAACCCGCGGCTACACCAACAACCACATCCCCGAAATCTACTTCAAAGAAATCAAAAGATTACTCGGCAAGCATCACTCCCGCGGCCTCCTCATCTTTGACGAACTCAAACCCGGCCAAACCAAAAACCTCTTGCGCGAACGGGGCATCGCCATTACCGTCCCCCTCATCACCAAATCCGGACCTTTGGGCATCATTGCCCTGTCTGAAAAATCCTCCGGCGACATCTATTCTGACCAGGACCTCAACCTTTTTAAAATCCTTGCTCCTGAACTGGCCATCGCCATCCAAAACGCCCAGGCATTTGACGAAATCAAACGCTTCAACATCACCTTGCGCGAAGAAATCAAAAAAGCTACCGCCGACCTCAGACGTGCGAATGATCGCCTCCGTCAACTTGATAAACTCAAGGACGAATTCCTTTCCATTGCCTCCCACGAACTCCGCACTCCCATGGCCGCCATCAAGAGTTATCTCTGGATGGTCCTTAACAAAGAGAGACAAGAAGACCACCTTTCTGGGAAAACCCAAACCTACCTAGATCGTGCTTACCAATCTACCGAACGCCTCATCGCCCTGGTCAACGACATGCTTGACGTTTCCAGAATCGAAGGCGGCCGCGTAGAACTCAATCCCGTCAACTTCCAACTCTGTGAATTAGCCGACGAAGTCAAAGAAGAAGTCAAACCCAAAGCTGACGAAAAACAACTCCAATTCACCATCGAACCCTGCGACCTGCCCGACACTATCGCTGACAAAGATAAAACCCACCAAGTCTTTCTCAACCTCCTGGGCAACGCCATCAAATTCACCCCTCAAGGAGGAAAAATCACCATCTCCTTCAAACAAATCGACTTTATGATCGAAACCTCAATTTCAGATACCGGCGAAGGCATCCCCTCTGAGGATCTGCCCAAACTCTTTACCAAATTCGGCCGTCTCGAAGGCAGCCTCACCGCCATGGCCAAACATAAAGGCACCGGCCTGGGCCTTTACATCTGCAAACAATACATCGAAATGATGAAAGGCCAAATCAGTGTTAAATCCGAAGTAGGCAAAGGCACCACCTTCACCTTCACCCTGCCTCTCGCTTCAAAGTAGCAATCCAAACCTCAATCATAACCCTAAGTCCTTACCCCTCTTCCCCCCGCCTGGCGATTCCAAATCGATAATAAAGGGTATGAGGATGGGTAGTTTGATAGAGAGCGTGGAAGATTAAGTTATTCAGATAAACAATCAATTATTCTTATTCTAACTCTGTCTGCGTAATCTCCATAATATGGCTTCAGTTTATCTAAAATTTCTTTTTCCGTCCGATCTTCATTCTCTCTAAAGATAACCAAAAATCCATATTTGCTTTGACTTCCCATGTATTGATTAATTATTTTATCTCTCTCTTTAATAATATCTTTTTTGTACTTAACTTCTTTGTTACTCGCCAGTTTGTAATCTACGCATACTGGCTTAAAATCAGGGTATGTTATCTTAAAATCTACTGATAAGTTATCATATTTCCTCGAAGCTTCAGGAATAATCTCGACGTCATGTAGACCTTTTTCAAGTAATCCGTTTTTAATTAACAGGACGCCAGCGATTTTTTGGATTCTTTTCTCCAAATCATCTATTTTTAATTTTACATTTTTATAATTATGTACAAATTTATCCAGTCCTTCGTTTTTGATGAATTCCGGAAATCTAACGTGGAAAATTTCATCAATTAACTCGCGGAAATCTTCATCCGTATGAATTTTGCATGGGATGCCCCGAGCGCGGTCTTGTTGTTTTCTAACTGATTCTCTAATTTCCTTACCTAACTCACCATAATCTGCCAACCATGCTTCTTCATCTCCAGAGGTGTTATCTGAATAAGGCTCACCAATGACACCCAAATCTTTCAAAAATTGTGAAAATCTCCAGAGATAGTCGTCTGGGTCATCGGCATTAAATGAAAATTTATCCGACGTTATCTGGGTTAAAAAATATCCCTTAATTGGATTTTTCCACTTTTCAAATAGTTCCAATATCAATTTAGCTCTCAAACCGTAATCGTAACTTAATAAAATTTTTTTCTGATTATAGTCAAGCAAATTTCGTTTTCCTACAAAACCTATCTCCTGATAATATCTAATGTATGGGTTGTTTTTGAGCTCTTCTTTAAAATTAAGTTCGCCATTCCAGACCTCTTTTAATAAAAGCTTAGATTTTTCATCACCCGTAGCATCACACCATTCTATTCCTTTTCTTTCACCTTCTAGCTTTTTAAATTCACCCTTTATTAAAGCCTGTTGATATTCTTTTACTAATTCCTGGAATCTTGGTTCCAACCAATTCGCCTCTTCAATATTTCTATATTTGTTTAATTCTTTATGTAATTCTTTTAGTGGGTGTATTTTATTATTTCCTTTTAGGCGCGATACATAAACAAAAACTACTTTAACTAAATATTCATAATATGATCTATATTTTTTGCTCTTATCTCTAGATTTTATATACATTGCAAATTCTAATAACTTAAAATGATTGTCTAAATATTTATCATCACTTATGTCTATCAACGGTCTTGCAAAGCTCATGCCCATTAACTCTTGTTCCACATTTCCTACCCAGTGAGTACCTTTCGGTTCTATAAAGGATTTGACCCTACGTCTTAATTCGACGAACCGCCAATTAATCTCCTCTTTATTTTTAAATTTACAAATCAGTAACTCATTAGCCTTTTCTTGAATTTTATTTATATTCTCGTCACGCCTTTTAGCTGGACTTAATTGAGACTCAAGCCATAACTCCCAGTCTCTATCCTCTTTGTCAATCTGCACGGTAACGACTTCCATGGCTAATGAGCGATCGTGCGCGGATATAAGTTCGTCTTCTGCCAGAGACCTTAAAACTGGGAGGGTGGATGGCAATTTACTACTATTTTCCAACCACTGTTTAACGGTATGAATATATGCGCTAGGAAGCAGATAACGGCGATCGTCCTTCTTATCTAAGTAAGTATTGTTCAACCACTCTAATTCATCGTCATTAACTTTGGGGATTAACTCCAGAATTGTCTGCTGATCAGTTGAATAGGCATTAGGCAGGAAATTAATAATTTTTCTCCTCACCCTTTTCCCTTTAAGCCTAGCGGGTGCCAATTCTTTAACTACCCGCAAAACATCACCGTACACGGCAGCTCTGTTATCCCAGGTAAATTGCCGGGCTTGTTTTTCAGCGTCGTGAATTCTGACTTTGAAGTCCCTAGTGTCAACTTTCCTAAACCAAATATTAAGAGCGAAATCTAAAACTCGCTTTATTTTATCGTTATCTATCCCGTAATGCCGATTAAGTAATTCGTGATGATTTACATAAAACTTAAACAAATCACTACGATATTTCCCTGGCTCCGGCTCCAAGGCTCTGTCAAAATCATCTAATATCCTCAGATTCTCTGACTTGTGAAAATCTTCCGAGGTTTTCGGTTCCTCAACGTATCCAAGTGACTTTGCCCTACTAAAAATCTATTTTCCTTCACCTCCTCTTTCCCTCTCTGCCTGAACAATTGCCGATGCTGCAATATAGTCGCCTCTCTCGATTTGAGAAATCAACCTATAAAAACTTACCAAATTCCGCTCGCCAATTACCCAAGCAAATATTCCCTGCAAATCATATAGTCTGCTCCATTGTTTATCATCATCATTTATCTCCTTCAAACCATCTATCAATTCTATATAGTAATCTTCGTCACTACTTTGAATTATCTGAGCAATCCGTTTAAGAAAAGCCGACCTCTCAATATGATAACCGATTATCTTCTTACTCTCTAATGTTTTATTAATTATTTGTTTTAAAACCTCAACGATTTCACTATCCAAAACCTTTTTAATGTTATTTAATAACTGCCGATCCCCGCCTTCACTATCCTTACGGTCAGCAGAGAAAATTGATTCTTTGTCAACAAATGCATCCAATAATACTTCATCGTCGACAAATTTATTTAACAAATATTTAACTGCTGTTTTCTCAGTTACTTCATACAATCCATGACGGCCATAAATACTCAACCCTTCCTTTATTGCTTTCACAAACTGATCAATAGCTATCTTTGAATTTGGTGCAATCCGATAGCAAAATGATAAAAATGCTTCCTTAACTAATCTCTCCTTGTGACCAAAGGCTTTCTCAACTTTAGTAATCAACGCTTCTCCTCCTTTAAAGGCTTCCAATGCATGCAAGCTGTGTCTCTGAAGTACACCATTCTCATTATCATCAGTAGCAAACTCAATCAATTTATTTTTCCAAAATTCATTATCGTTCTTCCATGCCCATTTATTTTTATTTAGCAGCATCCCACCTGCCACCGCAACCATGTTGCCCTGCCGCACGATCCGTTGAGTTTCATTTTTATACTCTTCCCTTTTCACCACAACATCCTTCTTCAACTGCTCATATTGCCCCTTTGGCGCAAATAAGCCTAGTCGATGCCAACAATAGGCGGGAATCCAAAGGAGTTTGGTCTGGAAAGTGTTATAAATAACTTGATAAATTCGATGGCTAAGGTCGGAATCAATATCATCCGGATCAACCTGGGTCATGTAGTCAGCGAAGTCGTCATCCACAATATCCACCCCCGGTTTCTCCGCCAACTCCAAGATCCAACTAATAAACTTCTCTTTATGATCACTTTCATTAAGAAAACGAAGCACCCCGTACCATGAATTCTTAAAGGCGATAAAGTTGTCTTGGTTGAAAATCATTAATCCCTTCGCCTTATCTATCACCTTTTCTTTTTCTGCAAGAATATGTTCTGCGGCGAAATATTCGCTAACAGTGTGATGACTAAATTCCCAATAAGTTTTATTTTTAGCATCGTCAGTGGTTTCTTTTAACCAACCTTTATTAATAACTGGTTCGAAGATTTTAATTGAAAGTGATAATTCTTTTAAGGTACTTTCAAAAAGATCCTTGTCTAATTGATTAATTTGCAGCTTTTCGTAAGCCGTGGCTAAACCTTCCATCGCTGCCCGTAATAATGGGTCTTTTTTAACTGAATTAAATAGATAACGATAAAAAGAAAGCCGGCTGAATTTAGCCGGCTTATGGTCCCTCAAATACTCTACAAGCGACTGAAATATATCTGGATCAGCTATAAAACTATTACCCCAATCCCGGAACCAGAAAATATCAATAATTCGGTCAATCTGTTTAGAATCTAAAGTGTAACCCTTAGGCCACTTGTGAGTGGACAATTTTTGACGAATCTGGTAATTGTTTATTTGACCTTTGAACATGAATTTTCCGCCTCAAAAATAGATGCCTCAATTATACGCTTACCCTTTCACCATAGCAATCGTGGTACATGAGTGCTATTTATCTCTCCAAAATCTCCAATTCCCTTCCACTAATCTTCCGCCATAACCACCAGTCTCCCATTCGCTAACACAATTCCTTCACCTAAACTGCACCTTCAAAGTAGTATCAAACACCTCCGCCACTTTTTTCAAAAATCCCAATGAAGGCATAGTCTTAGCATTCTCCACCCGAGAAATCACTGACTGCTTTGTATTTAACTTCCTGGCCAAATCAGTCTGAGTCATTTTGTGTTTAATCCTAGCTTCTATAATCGCCCGAGCAATCTGATACTCCAATTCATTCTCCTTTAAAGCCTCATGCAATTTAGGGTTCTTTAGTGACCTCTTTCGGTGCATATCCCCCGCTCTATTCCCTTCCCAGGTGTTAGACAGTCCTCTTCCGCTGCCAGTCGAAACCAAGTTTCTTTACAAATAGATGGGTTTAGAGGACTAAACGTAGAAGAGCAAAGTATTACCAATCTGCAAATTCAACCATTGACAGCATATAAGTTCAGGATTTAATATCAGCACGGCTTTAAGCCCAAAAACGAATCTACTAGATAAGACTATATAAAGTATTCTAAAATCGTTACATCTCAATACTAAACCAGCAGAAAAACAACCAATTCCCCTCTAACTTATATCTATAACCATGAGACCTATAAAACCCCAAAATAACTCAAATATTAAGGCAGAAAAGTTAATTTCTCAACTCCTGACTTACTTTGGAGAAGATATCCAACGGGAAGGATTAAGAAATACACCATTCCGCGTAATTCGTATGTATGAAGAATTACTAAGTGGTTACAAAACTGACCCCAAATCACTTTTTACAGTATTTGAAAGTAACGGATACGAAGGGTTAGTTGTTATTTCTGATATTAAATTCTACAGTTTGTGCGAACATCATCTGGTTCCCTTTCATGGGAAAGTGCATATCGGGTATGTCCCTAACGGGAAAATTCTAGGGATTTCAAAATTTGCTCGTTTAGTAGACATCTTTGCTAAACGACTACAAATTCAAGAACAACTAACCAACCAAATTGCTGAATCTATCATGGATAACTTGCACCCAAAGGGTGTCGTTGTTTACACCATCGCCGAACACCTCTGCATAAGCATGAGAGGAGTAAAAAAAGATGGAAGTACCACAAAGGCAATCTCAAATAAAGGAATATTTCATGAACAACCTCAATTGATAGATCAATTTTATCGCCAATTAAATCATCACAAATAACTATTATGCAAATTTCCAAACTTTTTGAATGGGATATGGGGCATCGGATACCCAATCATAAATCCAAATGCCGTTATCCTCATGGTCATCGATATAAAGTTGAAATTTTCTTAGAAGGAGACATCTTAAACCATGTAGGGGCATCGGACGAAGGCATGGTACTAGATTATAACGACATAAAAAAAATTCTTATCGAAGAAATAGATGATGTCTGTGACCATGTGTTCATGTTTAGCGATCAAGACAAAATTATGACCAAATTTTATGAACAAAATCCTACTCTCAGACACCTTAAGGTCTCCTTTATCCCCACTGCGGAGAATATCGCCAAATGGTTATTCGCAAGACTCGAAAAGAGGTTCAATCTCAATTATGGAAAGAATCTTTATTTAAAACAAATAAAATTATGGGAAACTCCTAATTCAACAGCCATTATAACAAAATAAGCTTATGACCATGGATCAAACATTATCGCCGTCCAGTTCTAAAATCGACAAGCAAAATGGTAACCCTACTGGGCCTATTCCAAAATTACCTCAACCCCCAAAGACCAAGGAATTAATAATCAATCCGAATAGCCTGAAAGTATCCGGAGACGGAGTGTTTTATTCTCTCCAAGGTGAAGGCAAATCGATGGGCTTTCCTACCTGCTTTTTACGTTTACATCTCTGTAATTTAAAATGTGCCTGGTGTGACACTAAATATACCTGGAATCCGGAGTTAGCTGAATTTTGGACCGAAAGTCAAGTCTGGACCATTGCCCAAACCCTGCAAAAAATCCGCTCAGCCTGGAAATGTACCAATCCACAAGTCAAAAAAAGACTCGTAATTACCGGTGGCGAACCGCTCCTGCAAAAAGAACAAGTTGAAAAAATAGCTAAAAAAATACCGCATTGGGATATCGAAATCGAAACAAACGGTACCATTATGCCGACAAGCTATTTATTAAACCGCTGTCAATTCAATTGTTCACCCAAACTCAGTAATTCCTTAAATCCAAACAAAGCCAGAATCAGACCGGAAGTAATCAAAACACTTAATAAATTCAACACAGTCTTCAAATTTGTTGCCACCTCCAAACAAGATCTTGAAGAAATTGAAAGCGAATATATTATCCCTTTTAAATTAGATTTGTCTAAAATTATTATCATGCCTCAGGGCACCACCTCTGAGGAAATCCAGAGAAACATGAAAAACATCGTCGAAACTGCAAAACAAAAAGGTTATCGAATGCTGGGACGCCTTCATATCGACATTTGGGGAGACAAAAGAAGGACCTGAATTATTCTCTACAGCCAAATATGCAAACCCGTCCATCTCAATATTCTAATCCACCAAACGTCATCAACTATTCATGGTCTGACATCGAACAATTATGCGTTCAACTAGCATCGGAAATTAACAGAGACCACTACTCAGTCGATCAAATTATCACCATTCAACGTGGTGGTTTAATTCCCGCAACCATAATTTCACACTTATTGGGCAACCGGAACATCTTAACTATTGATATTAAAAGGACCACCTCTGACAGTGTCAATGCTCCCAAACAACAACCCCGTCTATATTCTAAAATTGATAACTGCTTAATCAAAAATAAAAATATTTTAATCGTCGACGATATCATCGGGAGTGGGGAAACAATTAACAAACTGCTTTCAAACATTCTGAGATTTCATCCTAAAATAGTCAAAACAGCAATCTTATTATTAAATTGGGATAACTTTGACAACTCGCCCCACAAAAATACCCTAACGCTAGATTATTTGGGAAGCGAAATTCGTGGGTGGGCGGTTTTTCCTTGGGAGAAAGGGGTGGTCAACCCTTGATCGTCGACAATTCTACCCTCCTGACCCAAATTGAACAAATATTTCTGTCCAAACGTTCTTATGTCTTCAAACCACCAGTCAATGAAGATACAGTATTTTTGCTTACAGGTGGAATTGATTCTTCGATTCTACTGGACTTATATCTAGACTGGACAAAAACAGGCCGAATATTTCCTTTATACATCCGCAGATCTGCCAAAGCCGAACCATTCGAAATAGGCGCTGCTCGCCAAGTTATTACCTATCTTCAGAAACGAACTCATGGTCGTCTTGCCAACCTTCAACTAGTTTCAGCTGAGATTCCTCCCCTAACCTTCAAACAACAGATGAACTTAAATCAAACTAAATTAACCGGCTACAAAGTCAGAAATACTATTCTGGTCAACTATGCAGCTATGTACGGATTTATGCTCAACGATCAAGGAGCTGATGTCCACACCATAGTTATCGGCAAAGTCGCCAGTGACTTTTTTACTGGTTCCAGAAAAGAAGATATCCGCTTAATGATGCTCCAAGTCTGTCTTAATACCGAAGACTGGCAATGGCAAGTAATTTCCCCTGCTTTTGAGTCTTCGTTTTATCAAAGTCTCGGTTTTACAGAAGACTTAACCAAAACAAACTTAGTAAAAATCGGACTCAAACGGCACTTTCCGTTACCCATAACTAGAACCTGCACTAATAAAACCAAAATTCCCTGTGGACAATGTGAAGAATGTAAAGAGCGCAATTCGATATTTAGTTCGCTTCATATTAATTATTAACAATTTTTTAATTCTTAGTATCTATGTTCTATTGGTTAACCGGAATTCCTGGAGTAGGAAAAACAACTGCTTTACACCAGACATTATCGGCTAGAGACTGGAACGACCAGATCATAAGGATGAAAGGTTCTGACATCCTCTTAGAACTTGCTGGCATCCAAACGTTATCCGAACTCTCTCGCCTAGACCAACGCCGTCGTCAACAACTTACTGAACGCATGTACTCGCGCATGCTTAAAATTGACAGGCAATTTCCCAATCGGATTCATATTGATGACGGCCATTTTACTATTCCTTTACCAGAAGGAAATTTCAGAACCGTACTTCCTGAAGACGAAAGAATTATAGAGCGATCGAAAATGGTCATTCTCCTCCAGGCTTCTGAATGGGAAATCCTTCAGCGTTTGTCTACAGATCCTGCCCGTTACGAAGATCGTCTAAGTCGCTATCGTCATATTCACCCTGAAACAACTGAGGCAATCAGGCGATATCAACGAGTTGAAAGTCAAGTAGTCTCTCAGTGGTGCAATGATCATCATATTCCTTTCATGGTTATTGATAATCATGAGCTAGATAACGCCGTCACTTGTTTAATTACCACGATAGAGCATAAGCTTGATTTGTGTAGTGATTATAGATCTTATCAATCTAGAAGCCCCGAATTATGAATTCAAGATTAAAACCATATCGAGCAACCCTCCAAACCCTACAGCAACGGGCCAAAGAAGCAACCGACTGGAAAAATTCAAAAAGGATGGGCTTTCCCACCACTAAACCGCATCCTTTGGCCCTTGAAGCCTACCGATTATTTCTTACTGCGAATCAAAACCATATAGGAACTCATACCCGTCAAACCCGAGAACATAATAGTTCCCATGCTTTAGAACTTGAATTAATAAAAAGTTTATCAAGCTACTACGGAGACGCAACCGCCGATGGCTATATCAACTCAGGTTGCACGGAAGGAAATATCCTCGCCCTTTGGATTGCCAGAGAAAAAATAAATCATAAAAATTATCGTTTAATTAAAAGCTCTTTGACCCACCAGTCTATTGATAAAGCCATCAAACTACTTAACTTGGCCAATGTTACTACTATCCCAGTAACCAATAATTTTACAATCGATTTCAAATTATTAAACCATGAAATAAAAAAACAAATCGCTATAGGAATAAAAGAATTTATTATTTGCCTAACTGTAGGCTATACGCTAACCGGTACTGCTGATGATGTCCAACAAATTTGTCAATTATGTTCTCAATATCAAAAACAATATAACGCATCATTCTTCATTCATATTGATGCGGCAATCGGCGGGTTAGTATATAAATTTACTACTAATCAGGTATTTGATTTTAACTTACCGGAGGTCAACACTATAGTATTGGATTTTCATAAAATGGGTTTGGTACCCTACTCGGCTGGTGTCTTTCTCTGCCGGCAACATCTTCAAGAATCCATCAGCCAATACATTAGTTATACCGGGAGTCACCAAGACGATACACTAATCGGTTCCAGAGGAGGTGCCCCAGCCGCTGCCTGCTGGGCAGTCTGGGATGCTTTACATCCATCTAAATATTCAGAAATCTTTCAATCATGCATCTCCAATAAACACTATTTCATCAACAAACTTAGTCGATTTAATAAAAAGGTAAAAATCTACAATTACTCCCCCATTAATATTTTCGCGCTGGAATTCCCCACTCTTCGAGACAAAAGACTTCCTCAAAAAATCGAGCATAAATATCGAATCGTATTAAGTCCGTTTAAAAGATCCCCTCAAGACAAAATTAAAAAAATATATAAAATCTACATCATGCCCCATCTAACCAAGAAAGCCATTAATGAATTCATTGCCGACCTTACTACCACACTTTAAAAATTCTATCCAAACCATGATCACCAATTCTAATTTCCGCAATTTAGTTAAAATACATACCCATTATATGAATATCGCAATTGAGGAGTCTAAATTGAGCATGAACGCTAACCAAGACACCACCGTCCCTAAATTATATATTGGCGCGGTATTGATTAATCACACAGGACAGATTTTAGGCAAGGCCCATAAAGAAGAAGACGGATTACGTAGACTCCATTCCGAATATCAATTACTGAAGTCACTTCCTGACGGAATAAACCAAAATTTAATATTATATACTACCCTTGAACCATGTAACTTTAGACATGCCATAAATAATAGTCTACCTAACTGTACTGATTTAATTATTCAAAAAGGAATTGGCTATCTAGTCATCGCCACTATTGATCCCCACCCCCATATTCAAGGCTCTGCCATATCCAAATTAACCAGTGAGGGTATCAACATCCTCCTCATGGAAGGAAAGAGCCAGTATAATAAACTAATACAAAAGATTAAACTCCAAAATCGAGAATTTTACAGCTTTAATTGGCTCGAAAATTAAGCAACTCTAGTTAGTCATAGACCAATGCTATGAATAAGGTCACCCTCGTAACCAGAAACCCATATAAAATCGATTCTATGAAACGGTTATTAGAACCGTACCATATCCACCTTGAGGTTAAACATTTCTATGTCCCCGAAATCCAGGCAGATTCATGCAAGGAAGTAGCTGAATTTAGTGCCTCATATGCTGCTAACAAGTGTGGTAAACCAGTAATCAAAGCAGATTCTGGTCTCTTTATCGATGCCCTTGGCGGGCTACCTGGAGTTTATACCAGTCAATTCCAAAAACAAATTGGCCCTCTTGGGATCATCAAACTAATGAAAGACATTACCAACCGAAAAGCTTCTATCGTATATGCACTATCCTATTGCGAACCCCATAAGCCACCGATCACATTTGAAGGTGGCTCCTCTGGAACAATCGCCCAAGAACTTCACGGGACTGAAGGAATGATTATTGATTATTTATTCATACCTAGAGGAACAAAAAAGACATTGGGCGAAATTAAACAGCAAGATAAGAAAAAAGCCGACTACTACTGGGGAAATGCAGAATTATCCTTCACCAAATGGTTCCTCCGCACTAGGAAAAATAATCACTAGATTCATCCATGCATCTAACTCTCACCCTTATCCAACAATCCCCTACACATCGAATACCCCTGAGACGACGGCCACCTCCACCCAAATCCATCCCCTATTGTTTAGCCAAACTTTTAAATAACCCCCAACAAGTCGCCAATCAGACCGAACACGAAAGAAACACTTCCACCAAACAACAATGGTTCACTCCATCTTAGTGGCGGAAAAACAACTTCGGTTTAATAACGAACGCCAGATGCCTAAAAATGTCATCCAAGTCCCAATTCACAATTCACTCTAAAAATACCTATCAGAATCTCTCCCCTTTCCCCGTATACTGCAAAATCCCTCTGTCTCACCATTAACACCTTGACGACCATCCCCATGTATAATCAACTTACCTTCCTTATCCACCAATCAAATACCCATGAGAAAAACTTTAATTTACCTCTTAATCTTCTCCACCATCGTTACCATCTACGGTTACGGAATTTTTAACGCCCTGGAATACCACCCCGACCTAGCCCGAGACCTTTATGAAATTCTCAAAATCACCCAAGGCCATCAAACCTTATTAGGCCCCAAAGCCAGCTTTGGTGGCTTATATTCAGGACCCTATTACTACTATTTCTTCGTCCCAGTCTTTCTGCTTAGCCACCATAGTATTGCCTCGATTTACCTCTTCAATCTCCTCATTTTTGCTTTCGCCATAGTTTACTTTTTCGCTCATGCCTGGAAAAGATATCCAGGATGGCAGGCCATTCTCGCTACCATATCACTCACCCTATTACCTTTATCTGTCTTAGCTGCCCGCCACCCCAACAACGCCACCACCTATCTTAGTCTGTTGATCATTTTATTAACATCCATCTTATTTAACACCCTTAGCTCACCGTTGATTTTAATCATCTTAGGTTTCCTATTTGGCACCATTATCAACTTCCATTTCACCAACCTTATGCTCATACCTGCTATCTTATGGCTGGTAATTTCCCGACTAAAAATTAAACAAAAAATCGCCTACCTTTTACTCGGCATCGGATTAACTTTTGCTCCCCTGGTCCTATTCGAACTTAAACATGACTTTATCATCCTCAAAAATACCTTTATTTTCCACTCATACGTCAGTTGGATTGCCAACCAAAATCTTCCCCATGCCTTAAGCGGTAAACAAAACATCATTGCCAACCTCTTCTACATCTCTGACCAGTTAACACCATATTTAGCTATCAACCCCTTAGTTATTCTCGCTGTGCTGGTAATCATGCTGTTAATAAACCGTCACTCTGATCACCCAAAAATTAACCTCACAACCGCAGGCGCCTTGTCTCTACTAATCACCGCCGTATTAATCCGATTCCAGTTTGTACCTACGTATTTATATCCCGCCGGATTCTTACTCTTCTTCTTGGCAGTTAACGCGCTCCTGCAATCTCAGTACCCACTTATTTTATTACCTCTCATCTTACTAGAAATCATCTCCTTCCCCGCCCACCTCTATCAGCCTGCAATCCGCACCTCAGCCCCTTTCGAACAAGCCGTCAAATTCGTCATCGATCATCGCCTCGTCAAACAAACCGACAATTTCAATCTGGCCCAAATTACTAACCCGCCTGGTATCGCTACCCTTGGATATGAATATCGTTATTTTTTCCTTAAATACGGCTACCAACCCAATTCTGAATTTCAATATGCCAATTCAAATAAACTAATTGTTTTTTCTGACCGCCAAGACGCCACCCCCACTGAATTCCCCTCCTGGGAAATAGACCAATTTGGCAGACCACCTCTGGCAGCAGCTAACCAGTATCAAGTCGGAGCCATCTCCATCTACATCGCAGAAAAATATACTCCTTCGCCAATATAATCTTGTATAATACTACGTAGCTTAGTTTTTTAAAATACGTCTACCTAGACTAAATTCAAGCTTCGGAGTATATACTGCAAACTATAGTTTATTCATGCAAAGTAGTATAACCCAGTCTCCCTTGCTTCTACGCCTCTTCCTCCCGCAACTTCTTCAAATACTCAAAGTAGTTTTTTAGTACTCCATCCTTCAAATACTTTTCCGTATTCTCCCAAAACTCATCCAACAAACTCCCTTCTATACCTTCCCTTTCATACTCCAAAGCTTGTAGAACCATATCTAATTTATCTAACTCCTTTATGATTTTAGCTTCTTTACTCTCATTCTTGTGAAACTCCTCCCATAAATCAATATATTCCTCAAAGTCAGTGTTTACATCAAACATCCTTTTTACCTCTCTCTTCTCCTCGTCATACTTTTCTTCCCTTGAACCGATTACTTTTCCGCCTGTCTCCCATTTTATATCCCCGATGGCCGCCTCCCCCACATCATGTACCAAAGCCATCTTCATCAATTTATCTGCCGAAACGTTTAACTGTGGCGCCAGTATCATCGCCAGGGTCGCCACCCGCCAGGTATGATCCGCTACCGATTCGGCATCTTTTATCCCCTTTAAAACCCAACCTGTCCTTGGCACCCTTTTTAAGGCTCCTAATTCCAATGCTAACTCTACCAAAGTCTTCTCTGAAATCTTTTTCATATTTTTTCAGCAATTTTATTTAATATCTTTATCATAACATCTAACTTCCTCTCTAAACCCGTAAAGTCCGGAGTCTCTTTATACCCTTTGTTATTAATGAAAAAATCAACCGACTGATCGGTAATTTCAGCTATCTTCTGTAAAGTCGTAATTGGCGGAATCGCTCTTCCTTGTTCGTAAGCACTCACTGTCTTATCTGAAATCCCCAATTTATCAGCTAACTCACTCTGAGAGAGATTAGCCATCGCCCTAGCAACCTTCAACTTTTTAGCAAAATCTGGTGAATTAGAAATCATAAATATAAAAAAATAAGCCCCCACTGAAAACTGTTACTTAAATCACTAAACAAGCCCTTTACTTAGCAATTTCTTACTCATAAAAGGCCATCTTAGCCTTTCACAGAACAACTCACATATTTTAACCTTTGGACCTCTGAACCACAAGCAGTAAATTATCTCATAATATAAGCCTGATTCAAACAGCCCAAACCGTCCGCCTTTATTTAAGTAGAAAAGTACTGACTTAGTCATAGTGCTAACTAGTACTTGACTAAGTATATTAGATTATCTATAATTTGGATAGATATTACCAATTATGAATTTTCTCCCTCACCTCATCAATTTCATTCCATTTGTCAAAACTATTGATTTGGTTGACAAACTAAGCGCTTTTTAATAAGCGCCTTTTTTTTGACCCATTTTTTATGGCCACCCACACCACCCCCACCGAACCCGTTCAGCTCCCCCATGAACCCTGTATTCATGGCATGTCAGACGCCAATTGGTGCGCCCTGTGCAAATCAGCTAACGGCGATAAACAAGCCACTCGCATCATCAAAGCCTTTACTCCTAAAAGACCCAAAAGGCATTTCCCTGTAGCCGAAACTCGACATTAAAAACATTTAAAAGTCACCCTAAAGGGCGGTCCGATGTACATCGGACCGCCCTTCTTTTGCATCATCTTCCTCTCGCACCTCCTTTATCTCGCCTACGCTGATCGCAACCAATCTCCCCACCCCACCTCCTCCTTCCCTTCACCTTCTCAACCGACTTTCCACTATAATAAACCCATTGATCCCTCACCCCGTATGAAAAAACCCACTCACCTTTTGCCATCTTTTCTTAAAACATCATTCATCCCTCCTGTTTTAGTTATCATTGCCAGCCTCTTCATCTATTCCCGTCAGCTTCTGGCCATCCCCCCCGGTCTCACCATCGACGAAGCCTCTTTAGGCACCAACGCTTTACTTCTTGCCCGAACCGCCCATGATGAAACCGGCCGCTTCCTGCCTGTTTTCACCCTTACCATCCACGGTAGCGACTGGAAACAACCATCAACCCAATACTACCTCGCCCTGCTCTTCAAAATTTTTTCCCCATCCGTCTGGCTCTTAAGATTCTCCAGCGTTATGATCGCCACCGCCGCTGGATTTTTCCTCTATCTTCTCATCAGCAAACTCATTAACTCTAAAATTGCCCTTCTTGGCTGGCTTCTCTACCTCACCACTCCCCTGGTCATCATCCACAGCCACCTGGCCACCGAAAACATCATGCCCGTTTTATTCGCTGCCTTGTGGGTCTGGTCCGTCTACTATTATTCCCAAACCAAGTCCTCCCTTGCGCTCGTCCTCACTGCTTTGATTTTGGGGTTCAGCTTCTATTCCTATCGCGGCATGCGCGCCATCACCCCCGTCTGGATCCTCATCACCGCTTGCTACCTGATCCTGGCCAACTGGCACCAAACCCTCTACCGCACCTTAACCTCCAACATCAAGCCTTTCGCCATCTTTGTACTCACTCTCTTGCCTTTCTTCGCCATTATCCCTCTCTTAGAAACCAAATACGCCGGCGCTGTCTTTAACAACCAACAATACGCCCGACCCGGTTCAGTTTACCAATTCCTCTATCCCTACCTCTCCACTTTTGATCCCGGCTTCCTTTTCGTCAAAGGCGATGACTTACTTGTCCATTCCACCCATATTCACGGCATGTTCCTCATCGCCACTCTCCCTCTCTTCCTTCTCGGCACTTACCAAATAATCACCCGCCGCCGCCTCTATTCCTGGTTTGTCTTCACTGCCTTTTTTCTCACTCCCCTCATGTATGGTTGGGTTGATTCAATCCATCGTGCCAGCCGCTTATTAGCTCTGGTTCCCTTTTACATCCTCATCTCCGCCATGGGTATCCGCACACTTCAATCATTTAAAGCACCATTATTCCGTCGCACTCTCTCACTCCTTTTGGCTCTCCTTGTTATTGGAAACTTCGTTGACTTTGTTAATTACTACTGGTCTACTTATCCGCACTTAATTCAGACCCAATTCAGCGGCCTGGAAAAATACCACAGCTACCAAATCCTAGCCCAACAGTCACAGATCCTTAACAAAACCCCCTACCTGGCCCCGGACATCCTGTCCATCGACGGAGAAAGCGGCAAATTTTACCAACAACTCTATTTTTCAAACTTTCTCGACCCGGCACAACCAGCCACTCTTCCTTCTGACGGTATCTTATTATCCCAGCGCGAACACATTCCCGGCCTCACCCGGATCAATCTTAACCTTCCCTACTACTACCTCCACTCCCATTAACCCCCATTCCCAATTTCTCCTCTACCTCCTATCTCCTATCTTCTGTATTCTATCTTCTGTCTTCTGTCTTCTACATTCTGTATTCTATCTTCTATATTCTACCTCCCCATTTCTCATCTCTTTCTCATCTTCATCAGTATAATTATCCATATATGCAAATTCTCATCGTCGAAGACGAGAAAAAAATCGCCCATTTCCTCCGCCGGGGGTTGCTTGAGGAAAACTATGCCGTTGATCTGGCTTTTGACGGTGAAGAAGCCCTGGAAAAATTCGACATCAACCCCTACGACCTCATTCTCCTGGATTTAATGATTCCCAAAGTCGACGGCGTCGCTGTTTGCCAAAAAATCAGGGAAACCAATCCCCAAATCCCCATTCTCATGCTTACCGCTAAAGACTCCGTAGACGACAAAATCAAAGGTCTGGACGCCGGCGCCGACGACTACGTCACCAAACCCTTTTCCTTTAGTGAACTCACCGCCCGCATCAGAGCCTTGCTCCGCCGAGGTAACAAAGCAGATCCTGTCATTCTCCAAGTAGGTGACCTCACCTTAAATCCCGCCACCAAAATCGCTCAACGCCACGGCCGAGACATCAACCTCACCGCCAGAGAATATGCCTTACTGGAGTACCTCATGCGCAACCAAAACATCGTTCTCTCCAAAACCCAAATCCTCGAACACGTTTGGGATTATAATTATGATGGCTTGTCCAACATCGTCGAAACCTACATCAAATACCTGCGTCAGAAAATCAACACCCATCCTCAAGACCAGGATCTGATCCACACCATGCGCGGTTCAGGTTATATCATGAAAGCAAAGTAAAAATCACCGCCGTTATATTTCCGTGTCCATCTTACTACCTCAATGTTTACCCGTGTCAGATTAAAACTCACCCTCCTTTATACTACTCTCTTCCTCGTCATTTTTTGGCTTATCAGCTTAGGCATCTATCTCTGGATGGATAACTCTCTCCAACAAGGCTACATCACCCAGGTCCGTCAACGCCATCAGCAACTCTTCTTTCCTGAAGAATTTAATCAATCCCATGCCACAGTCGTCACCATCGCCGGTGACGTCGCCCTGGAAAGCTTGGAGCGCACCCTATTCATTATCAACGGAATTGCCCTGATTATCATTCCTGCTGCCAGTTGGTTTCTCACTAGCAAAACCCTCACCCCGTTGCAGGAAAGCAACCGCCGTCAGCGCCAATTCATTTCCGACGCTTCGCACGAACTCCGTACCCCCTTATCCATCATCAGCGGTGAAATGGAAATCGCCCTCAACAAAAACCGCTCTGCTGCTTACTATCGCCAAGTAATCACCAGCGCCAGAGAAGAAATCGATAAACTCACCGCTTTAATCCAACAACTGCTGTTTATCGCCAAAGGCGATACTCATCAGTTAGACCGTCAATTTCAGTCAGTCGACATCACCGACCTCATTAATACCATTCTCTCCGAATATCAACCTTCGATTCGCCGCCAAAAACTTCACCTCACCTTTAACCCTCCTGACCAAAGCCTCACCGTCTTTGGTCACCCCGTTATGCTCAAAACCCTCTTCTCCAACCTCATAAACAATGCCATCAAATACACCCCGACCAAAGGTAAAATCAACGTTTCTATCACTTCGCAGAATAAAACCGTGTCTATTTCAGTCGCCGATTCTGGTATTGGCATTCCCCAAGAACACCAGGCAAAAATCTTCAACCGTTTCTACCGCATAGACGAATCTCGTTCCGGCACCCAAGGATTTGGCTTAGGTCTGGCCATGTCCAAACTCATTGTTGACCAACACCACGGCCGCATCCAAGTCGCTTCCCAGCCTGGTCAGGGTAGCACCTTCACCGTCACCCTTCCCCAACCCACCTAAGACCCAATTCTCCCCGTCTCGTCAATTTTAAACTATCCATAGCGCATACGACCTTCTCTTCTTGTTTCTTGTTTTATGTTCTCTATTCTCTATCTTCTTTCTCCTGCTCGCTCCGAACTCATCTGTAGTACCGGGGAATTCTGACTTCTATCTCCTATCTCCTATATTCTATCTCCTCATTTCTGACGACCGCTTCCCAATCTTCTCTCATCTTCTTCTCACTTTCTCCTCTTAATATCTAATCATTAAAACCAAAACATAGGTATGAAAAAATTCATCACCCCCCTGATCTTCATCCTCATCGGCCTACTCATCGCCACCACCGTTTACTATTACTACCCCCTGCGACTCCAGTCCGCATCCCCTACTGTTCCTGCCCAAAAGCAAACCGTGGTTTATCAAGACTCGGTCATCACTCAAGTCATCAAACAATCCCTCCCCTCAGTTGTCACCATTGGCATTAACAAAACCGTCAACACCGGACCCACCTACCAATTAAATCCCTTCAACCCCTTCTCACCCTTGGTTCCTATCCCTGGCCAGAACCAGAACATCAAGCAAAACATCGGTTCCGGATTCATCGTTTCCGCGGATGGTCTCATCATCACCAGCAAACACGTGGTCGCCGACACCCAGGCTAAATACACCGTGCTCACCAATGATGAAAAAACCTATCCTGTCGACAAAATCTATCGTGATCCCTTGAACGACCTCGCCATCCTAAAAATCAATGCCACCGGATTACAACCTCTCTCCCTGGGAGACTCATCAACGCTTCAACTCGGACAAATGGTTATCGCCATTGGGACTCCCTTAGGACAATTTACCAACACCGTCACTTCTGGCATTGTTTCCGGCCTGGGCCGGGGCATCACTGCCGGCTCTGCTTTCTCCGGCTCTGTTGAACAACTTGATAACGTCATCCAGACTGACGCTCCTATTAACCCCGGAAACTCTGGTGGTCCTTTACTCAATTCCGATGGTCAGGTCATCGGCGTCAATACTGCCATTGCCCAAGGTGGGCAGGATATCGGCTTTGCCCTGCCCGTCAACAGCGTCAAAGACCTCTTAAACGCTTTCCAACAAAACGGCGGCCAATTCCAGCGCCCTTATCTGGGTGTCAGATATAAAATGATCAACCAACAACAGGCCATCCTTAATCAAGTTCCCCAAGGTGCTTATATCGTTGAAGTGGTTTCCGGATCACCCGCCGATCAAGCTGGTCTCCAGGCAGGTGACATTATCACCCACTTCGCCGGCCAGCAAGTTACCTCTGGCAACCAACAAGACAATCAGATCCTTGCCAAACTCATTCTTCAACAAAAAATCGGTGCCACCGTTAACATTGTCATCTGGCGAAACGGACAACAACTTACCAAACAAGCCACTCTTCAGGCCACCGAATAATCCTTGCTTTCTATCGCTTCTTCTAACCCTCACTCATCGATATGCACCAAAAAACTCTCACTTACCTCACCCTCATCATCTTCGGCATTACTTTTGCCTTTATCGAATCCAGCGTCATCCTTTACCTGCATCAACTCCTCTCTCATCACCCCCTCAATTTAGCCGCCAACTACACCATCCTGCTCAATTTAGGCTTCATTGCCTTTGTTAAACCTCAAGACATTTCTCTCATCAATTCTCATTTTACCTCAGTAGAAATGATCAGGGAATTCTCCACTCTGATTGTTATCGGCTGTTTTGCCTATCTGGCAGGCCAGACTATCAAACAAAAACTCGGTGCTTACTTAATTGCCTTTGCTATTTGGGACATTTTTTATTACCTCTTCCTTGCCCTGATTTTAGGCTGGCCTACCAGCCTACTTGACCTGGATATCTTCTTTCTCCTCCCCGTTCCCTGGATCGGTCCGGTTATCACTCCCTTGATTATCTCCACCCTGCTTTTCCTCCTCGGCACCAAACTCTACCACAGCTCAGAAATCACATAACCTTCCTTTTCTTTCTCACTGTTAACCATCAATTACTTGCATCACTCTTATCTTCTAACTTCTATCTTCTAGCTCCTATCTTCTGTATTCTGTCTCCTGATTACCGATTACTCTCTTTATTCCTATCCCCACTTCAGTCTCCTCTCATCTTCGTATGTCACTATCTCTTTAATCAACCATCGCACTTACTACAATTTTGAAACCTTTAGCAACTTCATTCGTATTATATATAACAGCATATGAAGGCATCCACCCAATCAACTGACCAACAGCTGATCCGCCAGGCTCAATCCGGCAACCTCTCTGCCTTTGAGCACCTTGTTCGCCGCTACCAACAACCCATTTACTACTTTACCTTGAAAATTCTCCGCCGCCCCGAAACCGCCCAAGACGCCACCCAGGAAACCTTCCTCCGCGTCTTCAAGCACCTAGCCAAATTTGACCTTCGCAAGTCATTCAAACCCTGGATCTATCAAATCGCCAAAAACTACAGCCTGGACTTAATCAGGAAACAATCCAAAATCCTCCCCCTTACGCAAGAAGTTCCTGACCACCGCCAACCCATTTTAGCGACCATCATCAAAAAAGAACAACTTATGGCTCTCAAAAACGCTCTTAAACAACTACCTTCCAAATATCGCCGCTTAGTCGTCGGCCATTACTTTCATCAACTCGATTACCAGAAACTCTCACACCTCTTTGATTTACCTATCAATACCATCAAAACTAGAATGCGCCGCGCCCGCCTATATCTCCTAGTTAACATGCAAACCCAAACATATGTCTAACCATCCCGATCTTACCTCCGCCATCATGCATCGAGTGGTTGCCTTTGAACACCACCGCCTCACCCACATCCTTCGCATTGCTCTTCCCGCCCTTGTCAGTGCCTTATTTCTATTTGTCATTGCTCTCTATCAAGTCCTCAGACAAATACCTGACCAAATCACCAATATCTCTCTTCAAAATCTCGAAACTTCAACTCTCCTCAATTATCCCGTGCTCGTTATCAGCACCATCTGGGCCACCTGGGAAAAACAATTCCTTTTCGCACTCACCGTGGCTCTCACCGCCATCATCTATCTCATCGCCAAATTTGATCTCCTCTCACTTCCTTTTCGATTCAAAGAAATTAACCGCTATAAACTCAGCCATCATATCCAATAGATTTTCCTTCCCTATCCGTATTATTCATATAAAGCACAGCAGAAAGGAGGTGAACAACATATGACCCAAAATCCCATCCACGGACCACCCCACCGGGATCCCTATCAAAATGGTGCTAAGTACTATTCTTGGCTATTAACTTACACCACCAGGGAAGAACGAGCTCCCCCATAACACTACCGCAGCAATACTAATTACAGATAGCCTCAGAATAGTCTGTAAGGCAACGACTCTCTCCAGAGTCGTTGCCATTCGATTAAAAACCCACATTTACTCCGACCCAACCAGCATCTGATCCTCTTCCGACTTTAAAATGTCATCAACTTCTCTACTTGCTAAGTGCCTTAACATTGTATCTTACTTAGAGTATAATCACATAATTGTGTGCTATCAATTAGTTAAAAATTCAAGAAAATTAATCTCATCATGAAATGATATAAATAAACTATAACTATGAAAAATAACGACTTAAACTATTGGGAAAAGGGAGCACTAAATTATTTAAATAGCATTAAATCGGGATATAGGGAAGCATATAAAGAAGAAATTGATACTCCCTCATTCATTTCCTTACTCGGCAATATAAAAAAAAGGAAAATATTGGACATTGGTTGTGGAAATGGTGACTTATGTAAAATATTTGCCCAAAAAGGCGCACAAGTTATCGGGTTAGATGGTTCTAAAGCCATGATCGAAGAAGCTAAAAAAAACTACTCTGAAGGTGACTACATCTTGTGCGACCTCATGAACGACCCCATACCATTAAATAAGTCTTCTATAGACATAATTACCTCCAAATTTGTACTCATGTATATCTCCTCAATTACACTAATTGCCGAAAAAGTTAATAAGTTACTTAAGCCAGGTGGATTATTTCTCGTTGATATTGTCCACCCATTTAGACCGGTAATTAAAAAGCTCATTTATACTGACAGTAATTATCCCAATATAACCAATTATTTCAAAGAATACCGAGGTAAAAAATATTGGGGAGGCGTCTCCTACCCTTATTATTACCGTCCCATTCGGAAGTACATTAATGACATTTCATCTTCAGGTTTTAATCTGATAAAAATTCAAGAACCCCGTATCGATAACCGTTTTAAGAAGAAATATAAAATTAATAAAAAAGATGTTTACATTCCTATAATTTCCCTCCATCTTCTATTCAAAAAGGTCAACAACAAAAAAATTAAATAAAATCCCCCGTAAGTTAACTTACTTCTTCTTATATTTACTATACCGTTCGTCGCTCTCCATCCTCTCTTTTATTGTCTCCCGAATAAACTCCGATTTGTTTACTTTATAAGTAAACGTTGCCCAATCTAAATAATTATCTAAATCATTATTCAACACTAAGTTAAATCGAATACTCAAACCATCTTTATAACTTAATAAATAATCATCAATAATCATCGGTAGTTGGTTAGGTTCATAAGCAACTTTATGAAGTAAAGAAGATTTAATACCGTCAATATATCTATTTTTAAACGTCTTTTTTACCTGAACGTTTTTGTTGACTAAATATAAAACCGGCTTTCTCTTCTCCAAAGACAATGTTAATTGATGTCCTAAACTTAAGCTCGTCACAGTTCCTTCGAGAATAACCACATCGGCTGATAATATTGCCTGCACTGTTTTCGTGTAATAATCTTCTCGATCTAAATTACGCTTTCCTTGTCGATAGAGTTTAATTGCTAATTCGACCCAGTCACGAGTTAATATATGTCCACTATCCTTAATATGCTTACAAATTGCAAGATAAATATCCTTATATTCCTCTAACTTTGATGTCGCACATCCGAAAAAAACTTTCATAGATCAATTTAAGTAATAACCTTTTTAACTACCGCAACTCTATTATACTAGTTAATACTTGACAAGACAATAATATGTGTATAATATACACATATAGGCAATAAGTGCATATCAAAGGCATCTTTTAATCTCTCGTTATGAAGGCCCAACCTCTTGAACCAGTCCAACTTCCCCATGAACCCTGTATTCACGGTATGTCCGACGCTAATTGGTGCGCAATTTGTAAATCAGCCAACGGAGACAAACACGCCACCAGAATCATCAAAGCCTTCACTCCCAAGTCCCCTAAAAGAAAAGCTAGTTTCACTTCCAATTTGACCACCAAAAATTAATCAATCACTCTACCGCCTCAGTATTCGTATCATTCGCATGCTTATATGTAGATTAGCATCGCTGTCCATCTGATCTAAATGCGATCCCAATTTACGAATACATCCGAATGCTACGAATAAAAAATTCTCATTAACAAGTCATATTTTTCTAAACACAGGCTCGTTAGTCACCCTTCTTGCGAGCCTGTTTTTGGTTAATTCCTCTCCTCTTCTCCCTAGCCAATCACTTTTACTATCAAATAGCTAAATTAACCTCCAAAAACTCTTTTTGATGTTTAAAAATTGATTATTATTTGCTACTTGCTCATTGATTATTGTTGCTTGTTTCGAAGAACGCCTCTAACACCTCTTTAGCCACCGGAGCCGCATCGCTGGAACCCTCTCCGCCTGACTCCAATACCACCGTCACTACCACCTGAGGATCATCCGCCGGAGCGAACGCAGTTAACCAAGCATGCGTCTTCCTCACTCCGTGTTCATCAGCCGGACCGAATTCAGCCGTGCCTGTCTTACACGCCACTTGCGGCTTAAAATCAAACAATGGAAAAGCTGTGCCCCCCGGACTACACGCACCCACCATTCCCTCTTTAATTAATTGAAGTGTCTTTTCCCGTAACCCTATCTCTTTACATCCATCCTCTTCTGAATTCTGAATTATGGCTTCTGAATTCTTAACCAAAGACGGCTTGCACCACTTTCCTCCACTCGCAATTACTCCTGTCATGGCATTCACCTGCAAAGGAGTCGTCAATAAATCTCCTTGTCCGATAGCCATATGATAAGTATTCCCCAAATACCACTTCTCCCCAATCGTCTTCAATTTCCAATCAGGATCAGGCACCAGACCTGCCAATTCTTCACTCAACCCTACTCCTGTTTCTGAACCCAGGCCAAACTTTCTCCCCCATTCCGCTAACTTATCAGCCCCTACCATCTCTCCGGTATTATAAAAGAAGGTGTCTGTAGACCGCGCAATCGCTTTTGTAATCCCAATCAAACCCTCTTTTCCCCCATATTGAGTTAAGTACCAATTTTTATATTCGTAATCTCCCAATCGCACCACTCCAGTATCCTCATAACGATAAGATTCATCAATCAAACCCTCTTCCAAGGCCGCTGCCGCAGTCACAATCTTAAACGTCGATCCCGGTGCATATACCGCTGCCACCGTCCGATTCACCAACGGCCTTTCCTCATCATTAAACAACTTAATAATCTCATCCGCATATATCTCAGCATTCATCGGGTCCAATACCTCTGGATCATAATCAGGATAACTTACCATCGCCAGCACTTCTCCCGTATCAGCCTGACTCACAACTACTGCCCCTGTCGATCCTTGTAACGCCTTCCAAACCGCTTTTTGCAGATTCACATCAATCGTCAACTGCAAACGGTTACCCGAAACCGGCGCCCGTTTTCCCACCTGACGTACCAATTTGCCCGCCGTATCCACTTCCACTAGCTGAGCCCCGTTCTTCCCCCGCAACCAACAATCCCAAGCCTGCTCCACCCCCGTTCTTCCTACCACATCTCCCAACTCGTACTCCACATTACACACATCGTCCTCCTTCTTTTCCATATCTGAGTTCTTGTCCTGAGCTGCGTCGAAGGATTGATTTTTGATCTCTTCTGACGAAGCCTCTCCCACATATCCCAGCACATGAACCAAAAATCTCCCGTATAAATAATTTCTTCCTACTCCTTCTATTATTGATGGACCATAACCTTCCACCTCCAGATCCAAGGCTTCTTTTCTGCTGATTGGTTCTAACCGCACCCCTTGTTGCGCATCCACCACCATCCGCCGAAAAAGAGGTCTGTTCTGTACCACGGCGTCACCGTTTCTATCCACAATCAATCCTCTGGCCGCCGGAATCTGCACCAACCTGATCCGTTGCTCATCCGCTAACAACCGGTTCTGCTTTCCCTCTACCACTTGTAACTTTACTAACCGACTGACAATCACCAACATACCTATTCCCACCAACAACCACCACCCCACTTTCTTTGGTGAATCATGATGGCCGTTATCATTCAAAGTATTCCCTTTATCGCCCCCGTTCCCCAATTTACCTTGTCTGGCCTCAAATATTGCATCTCCGAAACCTGGTCCGAAATCATTCATATACTACTTCCATTTTACCCTCCCTAATCAAATCTCCCCTACACCATTTGGTTATCCATTCCCAACTTACTGTCATCATCTGTTCTGATGCTCTCTTGCTCTTGTGGTCTTATGTTTTTCATGTTCACGCTCCTCCCCCGTACTCCAACTTTAACTGCCTAGACCCCCTTTGACTATCTTTTATCCGCCCGCTCAACAAACTCAAACTTAAACCCGTTATCAGTCCCTGGACCCACACCCACTGCCCTCGCACAGCCCAATTAAATCCCCACATCGTTACCAATCCCAACAAAAACAAAAACCACCTATTAACCGCATTGTATTTTCTACGATACCAATGCAATCCTCCCCCGATTAACAAATAAATCAACACTGACCAACCCAATTCTCTCCCTGCTGTTAAATCCACCATGACCCCAGCCAACAGAGCCATCAACCAAGCCTTCCGCGCCGACCACACCAACAATCCCCACAACACCATCCAAGTCACTACATCTACCGGTAAAAATGTTGTCTGTAAAAAAGAAAATAGAGCAACTAAGATAATAAAAAGTATCATAAAGGATAAATCACAAATTCAAAATCTTGATCACCAAGATCTAAAAATTCCAGCAACTTTTAACTTCTCTTGTTTGATATCTGAACTTAATGAGTATTTGGAAATTAGTACTTAGAATTCTCCTTTTTACCATCCGGTAACCACAAACACTTGATCTAACCCGCTTTTCTCCACCAACCAACTCACCACGGCCTGTTGATAAACATCTGTTTCTTTCTCAAAACTCACCTGATTAATTACCCCTACCGGAATCCCTGCCAGCCATCCTTCACCATTTTCCACATCAAATCCTTGATTACTTCCAGTCATCACCACATTCCCTGCCCTCACTGTCTCTCCTGGCAGCAATTTTGTAATCTTTAATCGCCCGGATTCCCAGACCAACAACCCCTCACCTATCCGTTTACCTGAATCCTGATCCGCAATATCTACTTCCAATCGCAAGTCCTGGTTGTCAATCGTTTCCACCCATGCTTGCTGGGGATGTATTCTTACCACCTTACCGACCAAAATACCTAAGTTACTCCCCGCCCCTGGCGCCGCCACCACCATCATTCCTACTTGTACGCCCTGCTTCTCACCTCTATCAATCACCATCTCTCCTCCTGAATATTTTAACACTTCTGCCGGTAAAAATTTCCAGTCACTGGGAAAATCCGCCCCCAACAACTTCCGCAACCTTTGATTCTCCTCCCGTAATTCAACCAATTCGCTCACCTGTCCTGCTTCTCCGCTCAACACCTGCTTCAACCGCACCAGCTCTTGCTGTCCCTGTCGCCAATACTGCCACCACGACAAATACCTTTTCAGTCCGTCATACTCGCTCCAGATCATCGATTTCACCGGCACCGTCACTCTTTCCGTCACTTGCCAAATCGGCTGACTCCAGCCTAATCTTTCTGCCCCCACCAAAATCACTCCCACCATCACCAACGAAAACCAAAACGAAATTAATTTCCGATCAGCTATCTCAAAATCCATAATCATTAAAAACCTAATAACAAATCATAATTACCAAAAATCTAAAATCACCAACAATTTTGAATTTTTAAAATTCTAATTTAAATATTGTTTAGAATTTAGAAATTGTTACTTAGGATTTGATTTCCTAATCTCCCTACGGCTCTCCCAACTCCGGATAAACCTTGACGATCGTATCCAACAGAAACGTTTTCGCGTCTTCGTAAGGCTTAAAAAGCGTCGCTCCAGAAGCCAAGGCATGCCCTCCGCCGTTTCCGGTCGCTACAGCTATCTTACCCACATCATATTTTCCTCTTGTCCGCATACTAATAGATACCTCATTCGGCTCGATTTCTACAAAAGCTATACCTATCTCCCACCCAACTACCGACTTCAACATATTCGAAATCTCACTCTTTTCTGTATGCCGCTTAACAATTCCTCGCTTCTTCAATTCTTTATAAGGCACCTCCGCAATTGCTACTTTACCATCAAAATACATATTAATTGAAGACAAAGCTAAACCTTTAAACAAAACTATCTCTGGTTCATTGTCATTTTCGTACTCAAATATCACCTGATGATAATCTGGAGATATCGAAGCCAATTCTCCTGCTATTTTAAAAGTCTCTTGTACCGTCAATGGGTACTTAAAACCACCAGTATCAGCATAAATACCCAGGATTAAATTCACCGCCATATCAGGAGTAACCACGACTTTCCACAACCGGAACAAATCAAACAAGATCTGTGCTACAGCCGGACTATCCTTTATTACTAAATCTATATCAGCATAACCTCGATCATAGCCGTGGTGATCAATGTTAACTGTTACCAAAGTCTCGGGAAACACTACTTCATTTAACTTAGAAACCTGTGACAAGTCACTACTATCCAAAATCAAAAACAAATCAAATTCTTTCGCATCAATCTCGAAGTAGTTCTTCGGTTCAATCATTTCAAATCCTGGTAAGTGAGCCATTACCGGCGGTTTCTCCGAATCTCCTTCAATTACCGTCACGTCTTTTCCCATACCCTGCAAAGCGAGCATCATCGCTAACGCACTCCCCACGCTATCCGGATCCGGACTGGGATGACAATGCAACAAAACCCTTTCCGCCTTCTTAATCTCATTCCAAATCTGCCCGGCAATCTTTTTTTGTTTCTCTGTTAACATCAGTTTGAATTTTAAATCAAAACCATTAATTTTTCACCTTTTCAGCCACAGTCTTTAGCCAGCGGCTAATCGGCCTTTGGTTGAGACCAGCCCTTGGCCGGAACTATTCCTTATCTCAATCCTCCCGTCACCCTCACTTTCTCCAACAACCTAGGATCTTCATACAAACCCATACACCCTCTCACCACACAAGTTAACGGATCCTCAGCCACATTCACTGGTAAATTCGTTTCCTTAGCCATCAATCTATCCAACCCCCTAATCAAAGCTCCCCCTCCGGTTAAAATGATCCCCCTTTCCAAAATATCCACCATCAATTCCGGAGGAATCTCGTCTACCATATCCTGCACCTCAGCCACCATTTGCTCTACCACCGGCTTCAACGCCTCTTCAATGTCCTCGCTCGTCACCTTCAATGACCTAGGCAAACCGCTCCTCAAATCCCTCCCCCTAATCACCGTCACTCCTCCCTTTCTCGTCTCTGTATTTCCGTCTTTCTTTGTCTCCGCAGTTCCCTGCTTTCCATCCTTACTCTTACTTGACTTCTTAATTTTTTCATCTCCCAATTTCCTAATCTCCTGCCCTTCTGCTTCCCTTTGCCCCGTAGTGAGCTTTGATCTACTACTGGAGGCGCTCTTCTGCTCTTCCGTTACCCCCGCCGATCCCAATTCAATCTTAATCTTTTCTGCTGTAGCCTGACCAATCAGTAAAGCATGCTTATGACGGAAATAAGTTACCACCGCTTCATCCATCGCGTCTCCCGCCAACCTCAAGGATTTGGCCACCACCGTTCCCGCCATAGAAATCACCGCAATCTCCATCGTTCCTCCCCCGATATCCACCACGAATATCCCGATCGGCTCGTCAACAGCCGCTCCCGATCCCAAAGCCGCCGCCATCGATTCTTCAATCAACCAGGCCTTGCGCGCGCCTGCCCTTAAAGCTGCCTCCTGTACCGCCCTTCGCTCCACCTCCGTTATCCCCGAAGGAATCCCAATAATCACCCTGGGTCGCGGAATCTGCGGTCTTGCTCTCTCAGGCTGATGTACAAATCTAATCCACTTAGTCAACATCGCCTCTGCCGCATCAAAATCAGCAATTACCCCTCCTTGTAAGGGCTTCACTACCTCCAAAGTTCCCGGAGTTTTTCCCCACATCTTCTTTGCCTCAAACCCCACCGCCAACAATTGCTTGGACTTTTTATGCCGCGCTACCATAGATGGTTCCCGCACCACAATCCCTTTACTCCGCACTGCCACCAAAGTATTAGCCGTCCCCAAATCTATGGCAATATCATGGGAAAATACCCCCCACAACCAATCTAACATATACTGCTTAATAAATTAAAAATAATCGCCTCCTACATGAACCTTAATGAACATCAAAGTTCCCTCAATACGATTATCTGAATTCTAACACTACCCTCGCTCTAAAAACATTAGTGCTTTATAATTAACCGAGACCAATAGTTACCACCACCGCCCCGCTACCCATCTTTATTCCCATGTCTAAAACTAATTTTTCCTCCGCTCAAATTCTCAATCAAATCATCATCGGATTATTCCTTCTCCTTCTTTTCGCCACTCCTCTCATCCTCGTTCCCTGGACGTCCGAACTTTTTGAATTGCCCAAAATGCTCTTCGTTTACTTCATCACCTTGCTCATCGCTTCTGGCTGGTTAGCCTATCTGCCTTTAACTGGCACACTACCTTTCCGACGCACTCCCTTGGATATTCCCATCATCCTCTTTCTTGCTATCCAAATCCTTTCCACCATCCTCTCCATCCATCCCTACACCTCAGTTTGGGGCTGGTATACCCGCCTCAACGGCGGACTGGCTTCAACCATCGCCTATATCGTACTTTATCACGCTTTTGTCACTTTTGCCACCAACCCCTTGGACCAAGAAAACTCTAAAACGCAGGAACAACAATTGGAAGAGTCAACAGATCAAAAACTCAAATCTCCCCCAGATGTCCTCCAACTTCCCAATTTCTCAATTTCTAAAATTCTCACCGTCTCTCTTTTGTCCGGCCTCCTTGTATCTCTCTACGCCATTGCTGAACACTTTGGTATCGATGCTCATCTGTGGGTCCAGGACGTCCGCAATCGGGCTTTCTCTACCCTAGGCCAGCCTAACTGGCTGGCAGCATATCTAGCCATTCTGCTGCCACTCAGCTATTTACCGCTTCTTAACTATTTCCGGCAACTCTCACCAGACAACATTAAAAAGAAAAACTACTTACTAATTGCTGTTTACTGTTTACTCCCGGCAATCCTCTTCCTAGCGCTAGTCTATACCCGCTCTCGTTCCGGCTTCCTCGCCTTCATCGTCTCCAACCTCCTCATTTGGATTCTTCTCTTCGTCTCCAACCGGAAACTACCCCAAAGAGGCCCGTTTAGAAAAACTCCATCAAAAGAGCCCCTTCGAGTAAACTGGAAACCTCTTATCAGATCTTTCCTAATTTTACATTTTACATTTTGCATTTTAAGTTTATCCTCTTCCACTCCCTTCACCCCCTCCATATCAAATTTCCTAAAGCAGAACAAACTAACAACTAATAACTCTCAACTATCGACTACTGCTGGTGGTACACCCAGCAGTCAAATCCGTCAACCAGTTTGGCAGGGTGCCATTGAACTCGGCACCCGCTATCCCTTACTCGGGACCGGGCCGGAAACTTTTGGCTACACCTATTACTGGGTCCGGCCAGCCAGTCACAACCTCAATTCAGAATGGGAATTCCTCTATAACAAAGCCCACAACGAGTACCTGAATTTTCTCGCCAATACCGGATTCCTTGGTCTTGGTAGCTACCTGATCCTTATCGCCAGCGCTATTTGGCTAGCCATCAAAAACCTTCTCTTCAAGCCTCAAAACCCGCACCAAAAACTTAAAAATTCAAAACCAAAGTCCGAAAAGACCAAAGGTCAATTACTTGCTCTGAATAACCCCCAAGGGCTAGCAATTCCCCTACCCGACATCTCTGCTACCCACTACCTCATTATCGCTTTCCTTGCTTCTTACACCACCATCCTCATCACCAACTTCATCGGATTCTCAGTCGTTATTATCGGACTTTACTTCTTCCTTCTCCCCGCCTTCCTCATTGTCGCGACCTCTTCCGGAACCTACCACCTCCTCCGTCTTTCACCCAGACAACACACCTACCTCAAACTTCCTCTTCTCGTCTGTATCCTCCTGTTGCTTATCAACGGCAACCTTTTCCTCTACAACTATCTCAAAGCCGATCTCGAATACCGCACCGCTGAATACCTACTTGATGACCAGCGGTATACCGAATCTCTCCGGCTCATCAACCAGGCCATCAACCGCCGTCCCCACGAAGCCATCTACCACGACGTGGCTTCCGAAGCTACCGCCGACATCGCCGTTTTAGCCTACTATAACCAACAACCAGAACTCCAAGCCCAATTCCTCGACCTAGCTCTCCAACAAACGCAGCTTACCATTCAGCTCAGCCCTTACGATCTTACTCTGTGGAAAAATCGCGCCACCCATTACCTCAACCTAGCTACCATTGATCCTCAATATCTGCATACTGCCGTCCAAGCCCTTGAACGTGCTCACCAATTAGCCCCCACCGAGCCAAAAATCCTCTACAATCTTGCCCTTCTTTATGCTCGTGAAGCAAACAATCCCTCCTTGCCTGACACAAATAAGCAACCGTCTCCCGCCGCCTCTAACCAAAAAGCCATCGATACCCTCCAACAAGCTGTCCAACTCAAACCAGACTACATTGACGCTTACTACGCTTTAGCTTTGTTCTACCACGACCTGGCCGTTAACTCTCAGGGTCGCATCACCAATCAGGGAGCTCAAACCCAAGCCGTCCAATACCTCAACCAAATCCTTAAAATAAACCCCGCCCATCCCCAAGCCCTGGAAAAACTTGACCAGTGGAAGGCCACCTAGCTCTCCACCATACCAGTAACCAGCATACCGTCATATTCCCTTCCGTATCTCCACCTACATTACCTCTCCTATCTCCACTGGCACAAATACCTCTCGTCCTTTCTTATCCTTCTCCACCCGATACAGCTCTTCCCCTTGTTCCAGCACTCTCATCGTAAACAACCTGCCCTCCAAGTGATCCATCTCGTGCTGCATAATCCGCGCCTCCAGATCCTCATAAATCTTCTCCTTTTCCTTCACTAAATTCTGTATTCTAACTCCTGAATTCTCACTCCTCAGCTGATTTAAATCCACATTCTCATACTTGATTTTAACTTTAGTACCCCGGTTCACATCCCCATAATAATCCTTTAAAGACAAACACCCTTCTGCCGTCTTCCTTCCCTCTTTACTTTTACTGGAATCTCCGCTCACCTTCAGAATCTCCGGATTAATAAACACTTCCACATGGCCGGGTAAGTCCTCATCCTTCATCTGACTAAAACCGATCCTGGCCACAAAAATCCTTAAACTCACCCCCACCTGCGGCGCCGCCAACCCTACTCCGGGCGGATCCTCATGTTTCAACAATGTCTCTTCCATATCCAACAGCAACTTCTTCAACCCAGCCTCTTTAAAAGTCACCCTTTTCGCCACCTGATTCAACACCTCAGCCGGCGCCTGTACCACTTTCATCACCGCCATAACCGAATTGTACCAAAAACAGCTTGCTTCTCAAAGCCAAAAGCCAGCCTCGAATTGACAGGAGGCAAGGCGGGCTATAAGCTTACACCTAATGATCACCATCCTCTTCTTCGGTTCTCCTGACTACGTGGTTCCCCTCCTCCAATCCCTGATTGACGACCCAGACATCCAAATCAGCGCTGTCATCACCCAACCCGACCGTCCCGTCGGCAGAAAAAAAACCCTTACTCCTACTCCAGTGAAACAACTGGCTCAACAACATCAAATTCCCGTCCTCACCCCCAAAGAATTCGATGACAAATTCTACTGGGATTTGGAACAAATAAACTCGAAACTGGACCTAGCCGTGTTAGCCGCCTACGGCGCCATCATTCCCCATCGCCTCCTTACCTTTCCCCAATCCGGTTTTATCAATATCCACCCTTCATTACTGCCCCAGTATCGGGGGGCTACTCCCACCATTCCTCCTCTTCTCAAAGGCGAATCGCAAACCGGAGTCAGCTTCATCCTCATGGACAACGCTCTCGATCACGGCCCCCTAATTGCTCAGTTCACTTCCCCTGTCCAACCGGACGACAACCACGAAACCCTGGCCACCAGATTATTCCAACAATCAACCCCATACCTTCCTGAAGTCATTAAAAGGTACCTTCAATATCGAAAATTAAATACCGAGAACTCAAATCCCAAACCGCCGTCAGAGTCGGTTAGCCAATGGTCACATGTAAATTGTCAATTGTTTTTACCTCCAAAGCCCCAAGATCATTCTGCCGCCACTTACACCCAACAACTCACCCGCAATGACGGCTACCTCCCCTGGAAACTCATTGAATACGCCATCAAACCTTCAGATATCAATGAAACCATGAAATCACTGAACCATGAAACCGTAGTGCGACTCTTTCCTAAAAAACTCCAACCCTTCCTTTCCTCATATCACTTTCCTCAGGACCTCCCTGTCGTCATTGACCGCTTCATCCGCGCCCTCGCCCCCTGGCCCGGTGCCTGGACAGAAATTAAACGTACAACTGGAAACCCCCCTGCGCAGGCAGGAGAAAAACGAAAACCGCTTAAGCTCAAACTCCTCTCCGCCCACCTGGAAACCAGTCCTCAAATGCCTAATACCCCATACCTGATACTAGATACCGTAAGACTAGAAGGCCACTCTACCCAAACGTGGCAGGAGTTCCAAAACCATTATCTGGTCAAATAGGGATCTGCCATCGACTAAAGTCATTCCAAAAGATAAAACCCAAATTTCTATTCTTACCTCAATTAAACGTACCCTAAAGTCTTTCTCTTTCACCAATACTTCATATCCCCTTGCAACATACTTAATGCCAAAGCCCTAACCTTTTCCGCCGACTGTAAACGTATATTCCTCATTACAGAATCGGCTATCAAGTAACTTCTTGCTTCCATTGTCAGAGCGATCTCATACACATTTGCAATTCCTCCTCCCAACTCTGGCTTTGGCCTCCCACTCCCAGGTGGTTTTTGCAGTATATGCTCAGAAAACACCTGCGTCCTTGCTCCCCTTACCGGCCTATGCACATAACGACTTAATATCTCTAAATCAGCCACTCCAATTTCCAAGTCGTCCAGCCTTTCCCAAGCAGCTCTCGTATATGGTAGAGAGTACCCTTCTCTTCCCATCTTTAGAGCACCCCAACTATCCCACTACTGCCACCTGATAACCTTCTCTCCTTACTTCTGGAGTCAACCCTTCTTTCTTATACCACCGAATACACTTGGCGCACAACTTTAACTTCACATATCCATCCTTCACCCACACCCGCTTAGTATGCAAATTCGGCTGCCACACCTTCCGAGTCCGATTCTTAGCGTGAGACACATTACGCCCCACCTGGACCCCTTTTCCACATCGTGCACATTGCTTAAACCCTGCCATATGCCTTATATTCTACCAAACTCAAGATAAAAAATCATAACCAATCTCAATTTACACCCACAAACCAGAACTCCGATCCGCATCCATTACCCCATTGTCATCTAATAGACTTACAACTCCTGTACTCATCTTGTATAATGTCCCCATGAGTGCCCGGCTTGATCCCTACTTTCTGCTTGCCATCCTCGTGGTCATCACCATCCACGAATTCTCCCACGCCTTAGCAGCGGATTATCTGGGTGACCCGACCCCTCGGTTGCGTAACCGACTCACCCTCAACCCCATCGCCCATCTCGACCCTCTGGGTGCGTTGGCTTTTGTTATCTTCGGTTTTGGCTGGGCCAAACCTGTTCCCATCGACCCTTTTAACCTCCGCAATCCTAAGCGCGACA
Source organism: uncultured Gammaproteobacteria bacterium (assembly GCA_964650355.1). GTDB lineage: Bacteria > Patescibacteriota > Microgenomatia > CAYXHB01 > CAZYTL01 > CAZYTL01. The sequence continues at coordinate 40,975 of CAZYTL010000012.1, forward strand.
GCATGATCATCTCCCTGGCTGGTCCGGTCAGTAACCTGCTCACCGCCGGAATTTTAGCCTTAATTATCAGACTACTCATCTCCAGCCACATCGCTATGTTTAATACCGTCTTCCTCCCTTTCTTTCTCCAAGTCATCCTCGTTTCCATCATTTTGGCCATTTTCAACCTCATTCCCATCCACCCCCTGGACGGCGGTAAAATCTTGGTCGGCCTTCTTCCTCAACACCAAGCTTATGAAGTAGACAACTTCCTTAACCGTTATGGCTTAATCATCCTCGTCTTGCTACTCTTCACCGGTAGCTTTAGTCAAATTATTAGCCCTCTGATCAACCTCCTTCTTTCCGTTCTCCTCCCCACTTCTGCATTACTTACCTAACCCTCCCAACAGCCGCACCCCCAGATTAGCCCAAAAACAAGCAACAATCTAAAAATAAGAACCACCAACAGGCCTTTCTTCTCTTGACCAACTTTGCTATAATTAAAGTGGTCAGGATAATACCTGACCCTTAACCGACTGGCAACAGTTGAGTAGCTTTTCCTCGACAACTTAAATTTCCAAGGGAGCTGAAATCTGAAATCTGCCACCAGGCGAAATCGGAAAAGTAAGTGTCAAGTCAAACTTAATCTATCAAGTCTGATGCGACGAGCGGAGTTCAGGTACCAAACGAAATTTAAATAGAAAGAAACTTTAAAAAGCCTTTCTTAAAATTTCACATGGACATGACAGCTCACCCACCTGGGTCACCAGGGGAAAAAGCTCAACTCCGGTCGGTCGGTTTGTGCTTCACATCACTCCTCTCCGCCACTTCTTAATTCTTTAATCTTGGTTTTCTAATCTTCTCCAAATTCAGGTATAATTAACCTAACCAGTTCTCCTCGTACTTAACGCAGCCGAAGTAGCTCAATGGCGGAGCAGACGCTTTGTAAGCGTAAGGTTGTGGGTTCGAATCCCACCTTCGGCTCCAAAATACTATCTTCCGCATCCCCTTCCCCACCGACACTCATTGACATTCACTGGTACAAAGTCAACAATAAAATAAACCCGGCACTAATTAATAACCTCGCAACTTCAACAATCCAAATACCATGATCAAACTGCCCATCTCTGCTCTACCTCTCCCCGTCACCAATCAAAGAGGATTCAGCATGGTAGAAATTATCGTCATCCTCGTAATCCTTTCACTCCTCTCAGTCGTCGGTCTTACCAACCTGTCTGCCACCCGCCAGAAACAATCCGTCATCAACACCGCCCACCAACTTCAAGCCGCCCTTGACACCGCCAGATCTCAGTCCGTGGCTCAAACTCCAGATCTGTCCGGACAGCCGGCCACGTGGAGTGTTCTCATCGATCACCACTCCTCTCCTCCCACCTTTTCAACCGGACCCTTTGGAGATCTTTCCAGCTTTGATGCCTCACCTTCTCCTCCCGGCGCCAAAACTCAAACCATCGTTAATCCCATCAAAATTAGTACTTCTGTACCCGGAAACCAAAGAGTCGCAGTCGTCTTTGAAAAGTTGAGCGGCAAACCCGTCATCAAAAAAGTAAATCCGTCAAACGGCAAACTCGTTTCAGGCTATACCTACAATTTGGGCACTCCTTTCGAAATCAAAATCCAAACTTCATATGGACAGCAATCCGTTTTTATCAATCGCGAAGGCATCACTTACCTAGGTAAATTCAAATAACTGCTCAGCGTCTATGTCCATCTCTACCCCGCGTTCCCAACAAGGCCTCACTTTAATTGAACTCCTCCTTGCTGCCGCTCTTTCTACTTTAGTATTTATCCTGATCATGAACAGCTTTCTTGCCTTTTTCCGCAACCGCCAGCGCTCCGCCTCTCAATCTGCCTTACAAAAAATCTACGCCAACATTATCACCGACATCACCAACAACTCCCGTTGGGCACACGAAGTTTTAGTTAATAAAAATACCAACACCATCGTCGTCTACATCCCCGACACTTCAGATACCATCACCTATCAATACAGCGATCCTAAAACTTTAACTAAAACCAGTAAAATAAGCGGCGTTTCCACCTCAGCAAACCTCATTCCTCCTGAAGTGAATATTACAAACTTCAAACTTACCGTCATGCCGGCCGCTCCTAACTTTTCAGGATTCTTCACCATTACCTTATCTCTGGAGTCAACTATCGATACATCCAAAGAATATACCGGTTCTAGCACCATTTCTGTTCGCATGAGCGAAATCGGCGAACCCTAGGCCACCAATTTACTCAACCATAATTTTTAGTTAATATAAAAATATCTCACCTTATGAACTCTCTTAATCAATTTCCTCTCCGGACAAAATCAGCACCCGGCATCACTAACCTTGCCTTAGTCACCGTAGTTAGTCTGGTCATGGTCGCCATCCTCTTAACCATCCAAATCATGACCCTTCTCAACGTCCGACTTGCCGCTATCAACGTTGACGACAAAACTGATTTCTACGCAGCAGAAGGCGTTCTCTATGACACCATCGTCCGTCTCAATCGGGGAGAATCCATCTCCGACATTAACTCATCTCCAGACGCACCTACATCAGACATCCAAATTCAGCGATCCACCACTCAAGTCGGAGATCTGTACCAGGTTGACATCACCGCCAACAGCCAACATGCCTCCCGCCGCCTCTTTTCTTCTTTTCGCCGCCTTAGCTCTTCCCCTCCCACACTTGATATCGCCCTAATTATCGATTCTTCTGGCAGCATGGACGACCTGGGTTGTCGTACTTGCAGCAAATGGAAAACGTTAGGTCATGACTTCGATTGCTCTGCCTTTCCCTCTTCAGAAAAAATCTGCCAACCCATCTATGCCGCCCAAGCAGCCATTCAACTATTTCTAGACACCCTCCAGGCAGATTCTGCTGGTAGTCAAGCCAAAGTCGGTTTAATCTCCTACTCCACTAAAGCTAAAGTCCTCAGGGATCTTGCCTTGGGAACTGCATCTAATTACAGCCAACTCACGAACAAACTTCAATACATCAAAGCCGAAGGTAATACCAACATCCAAGATGCTCTGCAAAAAGCTAAAGACAACCTCTCCTGGCGCTCCCCATCAAACACCCAAAGAATCGTCATCCTCTTGACCGACGGCATTCCCAATGAGCGCGGCAGCGGTGCCTCTTATTGCTCACCAGCTTACCCTGGTTACCCAGATGATCACAACCCGCCAAGCAAAATTAACCAGTGTGTTCAACAAGCTATCGACACCGCCCAAGACATGAAAGATAACGACAGCATCACCATCTACGCGGTGGGACTGGGACTCGAATCCCCTCACGATTACACCCAACAGAAACAGATTGCCTTGGCCAAATTCCTCCTTAACAACATCGTCTCCAGCCCTCCGGCTAATTACGCTCACTTTACCTCTATTGACCAACTCCAAGACCTGCAAAACGTCTATTCCGAAATCCTCCATCAGATTCTATCCAATCCCTACCTACGTATCCGCGAATGCCCTGCCGGCAGCACCTGCCCCTAAATTAAGCCAAAACTTATTCGCATCATTCGCATGCTATGATTAGTATATTAGCATCGCTATATGTCCAACCATCATAAATCTGGCCAAACCCTCCTCGAGATCCTAGTCGCCATCACCATCTTCTCTACCTTGGGCGTCATGCTCATCCTCTCCGTCGGCCAACTCCTCCGTCGCCAGGCCCTCTCCAGCCAAACCACCCTCGCCTCTTTCTCTCTCCAACAAACCATGGAAAACATCTACGCCCTCTCCCAAACCGACCAATGGAACCAGCTGATTCCTTCTCCAGATCCCTACTACGTCCAATCTTCCTCCACCGGACTCCAAATTCTCACCTCCCCTCCTGCCGGCCAGCCCTACCCCGCCAAAGTCTATGTCTCTTCCGCCTATCGTAACTCCCAAGGAGATATCGATCCTTCCTGCACCGGCTCCTGCACCCTCGATCCCGACATCCGCATTGTCCAAATCGAAGTTGCCAACCCTAACTCATCTGCTCCACCCATCACCGCCATCAACTACCTCATGGACCCAGAACTCCTCGCCAATACCGGCCCTACCCCCACTCAATACCCGGCCCAGCCCTTCTCCTCCCAGATTCCTATCGATTCCATTAAGGTCCAATCAGGCCCCCAAGACGCCTATCAACTCTCCTCCGGTGCCGTCAATACCTCTGACAACCTCATCGTCCTCGGTGGCAGCTCTAGTCAATGGGCAGGCATCATGTTTGACAACGCCGGTGTCCCTGCCTACTCCACCATTGTCGATGCCTACATCATTGGCCAATCCAATACCGACCAAACCGTTCCTCCCGGTGGCATCTCTTACACCATCTACGGCAACGATACCACTTCCAGCTCACCCTTCACCTCCAGCACCAATGACATCTCCAATCGCTCCCAAACCACCGCCTCCACCTCTTATGACGCCATCATCGACGACTCCTCCTGGTATACCGATGGCTGGTATCGTCTGGGAGACGTCACCCAAATAGTCCAGGAACTGGTCAACCAAGCAGGCTGGTCCGTATCCAGCGCCATGACCTTTCTTTTCCAGGGTGGTGATACTGGCACCAAAACCGTTTACTCCTACAACTACGGAGGTAGCCTCAGCACTGCCCAACTCGTCCTTGTCTACCTCACCCCCACTCCCACTCCCACCCCTACCCCCACTCCTAAACCCACCGCTACCCCTACTCCCATCCCTGCAGCGCCAACACCTACTCCTACAACTCCGTCAGGTTGTACAGGTGGCTATGCAATATCCGCATGCGGAGCATTCGGTTGTAATTTTGATGAAAAAAGATATTTAGCCAGTTTTACCCCTCAACCTTACTGCTGTGACACCTATGGCGCATGTGATCAATACTTCTGCCAATATGAGATCAGCTGTGTCCCTACTCCTACCCCAGGAGGAGCAGGGTCACCTGTTGGCGCCCCTTGTCAAAATCACAGCGAATGTCAGTCCGGTGTCTGTGGCATTGATATTGATGGCGATGGTTATTATTACACTGACTTCGCCGGCTTTAGCCTTTGGTGTCAACTTAATGGTTGTGAATGTCAATCCACTGCCAAAGGCCCGGATTGCTACGACAGTAACCCCAATGCTCACCCCGGTCAAGCAGGCTACTTTACGACAAACCGGGGAGACGGCAGTTTTGACTACGACTGTAACGGTACAGAGGATCTTGCTCCTACTTACAAATGCGGAAAGACTACTCTCCCATCGCCTATCGCCTGTACCGCCAGCCGACCTTCAGGTAATTCCGGTCCGGTTGTTACCTCTTCAGGTGGCTTTGTTACCTGTGGTTTAACTGTCACTTGGAGGTTTTGCCGAAAATATGACTTTAGTAACTGCACCGGTAACGTAGTTGGAGCGGGTTTTTGTGCCCCTTGCCTTGCTGCTAATCCCAGCCTAACAGAAGGTTGGACAGTCTGGGAGGCGCCTGTCACCCCTGCCTGTCGTTAATATAAAAATCTCTTGACCAGTGATCTTCTTTGAATGTTTTACTCGTGCTACCCGCAAATCTGGCCTATACACTATACATCAGTTGGCGGATTGCTCAAGAAAACAAAACGTTCCTTCAAGCCGAATCTAACCCACAAGTAGGCTCAAAATCACCCTTTTTCATTTTGTCGTTCCACCTCCGATATAAATCTTTAACCACCAAAGCACAACCAAGGTCCTATCACGCTCCCCATTTATCAACCTTCTAACTTTTCTACCCAAAGACCCCCGCCTCCTGTATAATATCGTTAACCCCCTCCCATATGTACGTCAGCAGCCGTGATTTCATCCATCAAAGCCTGATGCCTCCCAAATATACCTGCGATGGAGCCAACATCAGCCCTTCGCTAGTAATCCAAGGAGTTCCCAACGGTACCCAATGTCTTGTCGTCATCATGGAAAGTCTCGGCTTATTCTCTGAAGTCAAAAAATCCTCATCTCACTCCCACAAAAAGCTCCCCTCCAAAGTCCATTGGCTTGTCTGGAACGTTCCTCCGGATGTCGGTTTCATCCCCGAAGGCACTGTCCCCAAAGGCGCTACCGTGGGCATCAATGACTTTTGGGAACCAGGCTACGGCGGTCCTTATCCTCCTCCTGGCGAATGCCACCAATATCGCATTACCGTGTACGCCCTAGACACCTCCCTTAACCTCTCTTCAGCAACTCCACCTAAAAAATTACTCGAAACCATCCAACCCCACATCCTCGACCAAGACGAACTCATCGGCCTCTACAAACGCCACTAAAACCCTAGAAGTATAAAACATTGGACCATGAAATCAACAAATCAACTACAGTTGTATCCAGTATCTCGTATTAGGTATCATGTATTTAGAATATAAAATCTTCTGACTCTGACTACAGATTACTGTTTACTAATTACCTATAACCGATCACTGATAACTGAAAACCGATAACTAATCTATGCCCATTCCTATCACCACCCCCGTTGACCAACCCGAAGCAGACTTTCTCCAAAACACCATCGGTGTCCAATTCCACATCCAACGATTTGGAGAGCTGGCCGGAGGCCTTGCCAGCTTAATCTTCATTGCCTCTCTCCTGGCTATCTTTCTCTGCATCTTACTATCTGGAATCCAGTGGCTCACCTCCCAGGCTGATAAAGCCAAATTGCAAGCTGCCAGGAGCCGCATCACCAACTGTCTTATCGGCCTTGCCCTAGTCAGCATGACCTTAGCATTTCTTATCCTCATCCAAGCCTTCTTCGGCATTCAAATCCTTGCCACTCCCTAACCCAACTTCTCCCTTTCCAGATCACAACTCTGCTACAAACTTCAACTCCCACCTGGTATAATTGACAGCAGAATTTATAACTTTCAAAATTCTGTTGTCATCCTGAACATCGTGAAGAAGCCCTTAGGAATCAAGAACAAGTGAGTTGTTATCCTCTTCCTTAATGGACTGCTTCTGCTGTACTCACATACTTATTCGCCGCGGTGGCGGAGTGGACAATCGCACCAGACTGTAAATCTGGCGCCTTCGGGCTACGTAGGTTCGAATCCTACCCGCGGCACACATTTAGTAAATTACCAAACTCAAAAATTATTATCTAAGCTAATAGCTAAAATCTAAGAGCTATAAGCTAATTTGCCGATGTAGCTCAGTGGTAGAGCGCATTCTTGGTAAGAATGAGGTCCTGGGTTCAATCCCCAGCATCGGCTCAAGATCCTTCTTCCTCCACCGTCTCGTCCACCAATCCCTCCAAATCCTTCATCAACTCCTCTTTCCCATATTTGGAAACTAAAAATTCCATCAGGGGATTATCTTCTTCCTCGTGCTCCTTTACATACCTCCTTAATCCACTCTTTCCATCTCCGTCTAACTGCTTCACCCAATCCAACAACCACTTCAAGTACACCGTCATCTCCATATCCTGAACCGCTTCCTTTCTCTGCTGTTCGGTCGACCCCATCTTTTCCACCCGACCTTTAATCCTTTCCAACAATTCATCTGACAAAAACCCTTGTTTATAAATCGCTATCTTAATATTCATAATCAAAAATCGATCCTAATATACTAGCCTATCCGTTAATGAGCCGAATAAATATCGCAATTACAATCAATCTCTATTCTGCTTTGCAGAACTAATTACTGTTTTCTGATTACTGCTTACTGATTACTATTTACGGCTTCCCGATCTCCTCCCAACTAAATACCTTATCCTCAGACTGAACTTTATAATTAACCTCCAACCCCATATCTCTCAACTTATCCTCCAACCTAGTTAACGCCTCTACCAAGCGCACTCCTGGTCCCTGAATCTCTGAAAACAGCTCTCCGACACTTTGCCCCATATCCATAACATAACCCCTAACCATTTCCAAGTCAACGCTTTACATTTTCTACTCAACATCATAAAATACCATCATAATAATTATTAATCGTTACATTCCAAGCTTGCTGTGCCTGTCCGCCAAAGGTTGAGCGTAGGCAGAAAACTTGTCCCGAAGGGACCCCCTTGGGGAAACTACAAACTAAAAACTATCTTTATGGCCAAAAAAGGACCGCGGCAAACATACGGACTCACCTGCACCGTCTGTAAGAGCCGCAACTACATCACCACTAAAAACAAAGCCAATGCCCAGGCCAAAAACCAGGAAAAACTCACTCTGAAAAAGTATTGCCCAGTCTGCAAGAAGCACACGGAACACAAAGAAACAGCCAAATTAAAATAACGTAATCTCCTCCGTCTTCCTCCGGCTAGGTTCAGACTATTGATTGTCAATCACCCGACCAAACCCCTTCTCTGGCACCTCTTCTCCCAATAACCCCGCGAACCCATTCGCCTCTTCCTTGACAAACAGGGCCTTCACCACGAAACGGTTTACATCTCTCCATCCGTCACAAGTATACAAAGTCAACTCCTTCAAACTGCTGTCCTCCAACACATCCACCGCGTCTGCCTCTACCACTCTGGTCTCAGTCACCATATACTCTGCCACCACCTCTTTAGAGGCCAATTTCACTGTATCTCCTATCTTCAGTTGTGATAAATCAGCAAACAACTTCGGCCGTTTATGGGCATAAACCACCAGATTTCCGGACCTTCCCATCACCCCTGATCCCACCAAATAATTGGCCTTTGTTTCTGCAATCTGCCAATCACCGTCAACAATCTGGCCGGGAACAATCTCCACGTCCAACTTTATCTTGGGAATACTAATTTCAGTCGGCACTCTATCCTCTACCATCCAAGATCCATTCACTGTTTGCTCTTTCTTTGCCAACACCTGCTGTGCTTCTTTAAATTTCGCCTGCAGTCCTCCTCTATACTCCTTATACAAATTCACTCCAGACCACCCCAATAGACCCATACCCGCCCAAAAAACTATCCAAATAATGGTTAATTTAATAAATTTCATACCCGCAACAGACAAATAAATATACGTATCCTTAAGAACCTTTAGCTATTCGTCTCCTCTTCTCAATGATTAACTGCCTAACCATTGAGTTCACTTTACCAATTAACCATCTTTCTCTTTAACTCCCATCCTCCCCAACCGATAGCTCCTACCCCCATCGCCATTCCCAATCCCCACTTTAATAAATTAAAGTCCATCCCGGTGGTTGCTAAACCTAACACTCTGCCTCCTACCTGCGGATAAGCTAACTCGTTAGAAGCTTCAGAAGGTGCGCAGCCGCGATGTGCCCGCACCGTGAAATAATATCTCTTGCTCAGATCCAACCCTCCAATATGATAAGCCTGCACCTTACCGACATCAGGCACCCCGTAAATCGGGTTACCTGACTCTAAACCATAACTAATCAAATAATATTGGGCGTCACCGACTTCCGACCAAGTCAAATCCACTCCGTCATTTCCGCTTCGGGTCACTGACAACAAAATCGGTACATCCGGCTGGGGATCAGTACATACAGGAGGTGATGCTGGACCAGCGCACTCTGCTTTTGCACCGCAGTCATTTGGATCGTGATGCTCTTCAGAAGTAGGAGTAGGGGTTACTTCAGGCTGACTGCAGCTGAAATTAACATTCTGGGCTAAATACGGACCAGAGTTCAAATTCCACACCGTTCCGCTCGCTTCATACAACCAACCCTGATTCTTATAACTATCCACTGTAGACTGATCTACACCCTCCACATTCCACCAATTAGTTTGAATTCCTCCATCGCCTTCCACCGGACAATAACACTGCAGCGCATTTCCGTCTCCCAAACTATATACATCATCGCTTCCTTCCACCAATCCGTCTCCTACGATCTGGTGAGTTCCATAATCGTAGTGCGCTTTATCTCCTTGCTCACTAAAAATTTTATCTCCGCATGCTGGGAAACTTGGCGCCGACTCATTGGCCAACACCAACTTCGTAAACACCACAAAAAACAAACTCAAAATAACCAACCAACTTTTCTTCATATATTATTTAATAAATACTTATTCGTATCATTCGGATAATTCGTAGATTAGAATCGGTTCAAGCAAGTTTGTTTATGCAATCCTAATCTCCTAATCAACATCCTAATGATCCGGATAAAAGGTTTAATTCACAATACGATAAGATATCTTTAAGCTATAAGCTAATGAAGTTGTCTCTATTAGCTCATAAATGGGCAGAAGTTAAATTTGCCGGGCAGAAGTTAGAAACTACCCCATATTATAAAGGGTAAAAACTATTTGTCAACAACAAGCCACACTATAGCAATTTTTTGCGCATCTAAACCTCAACCACCATTCTCCGTTCATCATCTTGAATCGGCTCTGTCAACCTCTCCAGCCGCTGTTCTTCCCATGTCTCATCCGCCCATGCAATTCTTTGCGCCGCCCACTCATTCCTTTCATAATACCCTTTCACCATGTTATGATCTGGTTCATTAGTCCTCAGCAACACATCCCCATGCGCTTCTACCATCCCTCCGTTTACAGGGTCTCCGTTCATTTGCAAAGCCGCCATCATCCTTACGTAACCATTAGGCAACACCGCTTCTTTGTCTTCCAATAAGACTTGAGAGAAATTAACTGCCATACACCATTGATGTTCAGGGACCTCCAAATCACGGAATCCCTGTCTAATCGCCCGGGAAAAACCTGCCCACACCCCAACAAAATTCTCTCCATCCTTTAAACTAGCAAACAAATTCCTTCTTAACGGCAACTCCAATCTCCCCGCCGCATCAATAAACCCAGGTCGTTCCGCATCCACAATCCGGCCTATTTCAGGAATTTTTTCCATTTGCTTCACCGCAATCCGCATTACTTCAGTCCCTCTAATATTCTCTTTCATCAAACCAACCTTGTCCCCATTAAAAGCCTCTAATGGCACCCGTGGTCCCAATGCGCGTACCCAATAATTATGCGCATGGAAAAAAGGCAGCGATTTAAAATGCAAGCCATTGTCTCCAATATGCAACTCACTATGCACACCTTCAGGATTAAACCCAGCGTGATAGCCATTAGACCCGAACCTAAACTCAAAACCTTCTTTTATCTCCGACCAACATGACTCCATCCCTACTCCCAAACATTCACACATCACCACCGCTCTCTCGTGATCCCATTTATTCAACTCAAGAATATTTCTGGGAATATTTACAAACTTATTAGGGTCAGGCACCACCAAAAAATGTAACCATCGGCTATAAGGATCTCTCGCCGATAGCATCATCATACTGCCTCCAGCAATTCGTTCAACAAAGCTCTCCTTCTTAAACCTGCTCAAAGCCACGAGTACCTTCGCTTCGGAAGCACTGCCGTCTAATCTCATCCGTTGTGGCAATCTGTCTCCTTCGATTACTTCACGCACCTGTTTAGAAATCATCTGTCCGGTTTCATATACCCGAGGAGCAGATATCTCTCTATCAACTACGCACAGCCCAGTCATAAAACTTAGTCTCAGAATTAATATCCCATATTATACCACTATCCACCAATTCCTTCACTCTTAACATCCATTATAAGACCATTTACACCTTTGGCAACCCCTCAAATTCTGCTAAAAATTCCATAACCCCAGGGTCCTCTGATTCCATCTACCGACGACTTAAGATTCTTCTCTCAAAACCTCGAATTGGTTAACCACAAAATAGACAAAAAGGTTGCGAACACTATATAGTGGTTATATGGCTAAAGTTCATAGTTCTGAAACTAAAAAAACTGCTATCTTTCTAAGAGAAAAAGGATACTCACTACAAGAGATATCCCATCGGCTAAAAATCGCCAAAAGTACTGCATCAATTTGGTTGAGAAATATTAAGTTAAGTAAAAGTGCCCAAAAAATACTAAACCAGAAAAAAGCCTTAGCTCGCCAAAAGGCAGCTAAATCAATCCGCAAGAAACACCTTCTAAGAAAAATTCAAATTGAATCTCAAGCCCAAAAAACCATCTCAAACCTAGATTTAACCAGTTCACCCTTCTGTAAAATTGTTTGCTCACTACTGTTCTGGGGAGAAGGAGGTAAGAATGATCACTACGTTTCTTTCATAAACTCCGACCCGGAAATGATCGCTATCTTTTTAAAGACCTTTAGGAAATCTTTTCCTTTACAAGAATCTAAATTTCGAGCCCTTATTCACATCCATGAGTACCACAATGAGAAAAAATTGAAACAATACTGGTCAAACCTTACTAAAATACCCCTTAATCAATTTACCAAAAGTTATCGGAAACCCCATACCGGCAGTCGCAAAAAAGAAGGATATAAGGGCGCTATTAAAATCAAATACTATGACTCAAGTATTGCGATGCAACTAAAAGCCATCTATAATCAACTAGCAAAAACCATCTAGGGGCGTCGGTTAATTGGCAAACCACCGCTCTCCAAAAGCGGCACTGGGGGTTCGAGTCCTCCCGCCCCTGCCACGTTCAGCTCGCTTCGTTCATGAACGTGGCAAGCCCATGGATGAGATTGTGATTGGGACAAAATTTAATACTTTCTCCAAATAGTGAGCATGAACCATGGCCTGCATATCAAATTGTATTTCTTCTACATTATTCGCAGCTTAACGACCGGAAAACTATACCTCGGATACACGCCCGACGATCCATACAACCGTTTAGAAAAACACAACCACGGCGATGTTCCCGCTACCAAACCATATCTTCCTTACGAAATAATTTTCTTCTCAGCTTTCACTAACAAACAAGATGCCCTAAATTGTGAAAAATATTTTAAGACTACAGCCGGGTGGAAAAGATTAAACAGGATGCTGGAAAACGCCCTTAATGATAATAACGAATCCTTGTCACGTCCAGGATAACTGAATGTGACCGGCAAACGCGGTCTCAAACTGATGCTAAAAACACACTTCAGATAAGTGGGATGACTACATCAAAGTCACCGACTGGTCTAACGAAGCAAGAGAAAATTTTAAATTTGTAAAAGGGGCATGGGACGGAAAAATAGGGTTGAAGTAGAAGTAAAATAATCGTACCTAAACTCATTTATACATTCTGGTCAATGGGCTTAGTGTTCTCTCCATTCCAGATAGCAATAGACTGATATAGCTTTTCAATGTCCGCTAACAATTCACCATCCCCTTCCAAATCAGAATAGGTTATTAGTTCCACTACATTTTTAGCGAAGTCAACTTTGTTTGATTCATAATATGTTTTAGGCTGATTTTTAGGTTCTCTACTGTTTTCTTCATCAGTTCTAAAATAGTCAGCAAATGGAGTTGGTTGTTTTGGTTGATATTGGGTATGAAAAATTGCATTTTGTTTAATTTTGTCTCCCAAAGTGCTCTTGATAATCTCTTTGCTAAGGTAGTTTTCAATTTCCTTACCGGTGGTTATCCATGAATAACCACCCACCTCTTCAACCTTTTTACTGAGTCCTTGTTTGGTTTGCCATCGTTTATTTTTTTCATTATCGTTATCGCGATCCATAACCAAGGTCACGTTCCTATTTAGCTTAATTAGATTAATAAACTCATCTACCTCTTTTATCCCATCCGTTTGACTTGTCAAGCTATCTTCTGCCGTCAACCATGACAATAAAACACCACCGTAAAACATGATTGAATAGTCCTCCCCCTCAACAAATTTTTTACCTTGTTTTTCTCCATACAGATCAAGCCACTTTTTGATATAAATTCTATCTGAAGGACCCTCTACCCAAATTACCCCATTTGCTTGCAGTAAATCACTACCGAGTACTCCTAGTTCATCTAACGCCTGATAGATTCCACTTGTAGAAACGTCAATCAGTTGAGTTACATTTTCAGATGGTTTCTTTAAACTTAAAAATACCTTCCCTTGATTCTTAATAATCTGATTTATGAATACAGATGAATGGCTTAAAATAATATATTGGTGATTAAATAAATCTTGGTTATCAACTAAAAAGTCAAAAAAATCTCTTTGCAATTCATGATGAAAGTGGACTTCTGGCTCTTCAATAATAACTAATCGGTATGTCCCGTGAATCACTATATTAGCCGCTAAAATGATTAATTGCTCTACTCCTGAACCGTAATTTGACAATGGTAAAACATTTTTATCATTTGAAATACCAATTTCTCCTCCCGTCGGAAATACAATCCTCCTGCTTTTTCCTTTATACCCAGTTCCAGTTAAACCAAGTACAAACTTTTCAAATCGTTTGTAAACTTTAAAATCTGTTTCGCTTCCCTCTTTAAGATTTCTAAGTTTAGGTATTAGTTCTTCACTACCACCTGTGATAAGATTAGTAATCTTTTCACTTTCAGCTTTCCGATTCGGACCAATGAATACTATTCTGCCCAGATCATCAAGAATGGAAACAATGCAACCTCTTAGTTGTTGATATTGGTTAGGCTCTAGACTAGCAAAACTAGTATAGAATGTTAGTAATGGGCCGAAATAA
>CAZYTL010000013.1:0-25164 GCA_964650355.1 uncultured Gammaproteobacteria bacterium
GGTCCGGGGGTAGATGTAGGAGGAAGTTCTTGTCCGGGAACGAGGGGAGTCTTTCCTTGACCGGCGGCGATTTCAGGCGGGGGGTAGGAGTAAGAGTGGGAGTAGGAGTGAGCAGAGGCGCTGAAGTGGTAGAACTGCCAAATTCGATAAATTGCAGAGAGGCAAAGCGGGGGGCGAATTCATAGCGGACGACGTCGGCATAACGATTAAACAAGCTGGGGGCTAAGGTGGAGGTGATGACGCTGACAAGGACGAGAGGAACGATCCAGAGTTTTTTATGGAGAAGCCAGAGGACAATAATAAGACTACCCAAGTAGGCGGCAAAGGAAATGCGGGAGGCGGACATGAGGAGCAACCAGTAAGTGGTGGCGGTGACGATGATGATCCAGAGGCGGGCTGAGAACTTTTTGGTGAAGGCGATGAGAGCGATGAGTAGGCTGAGAAGAAGGACGGTATAGGCTGCCAAATCATAATGGCCGGCAAAGGTGGAATTAATCCGGCCGCCGGGAATGACATAGAGAGCCAGGCCTTTGGAGTATTCTTGGTTCATAGTTGAAATGATGGGCCAGTGAAAGTAGTTTTGTCCTAAACCGTAAATAAAGATAAGGAAAGCGGTGAAAATGATGGTTTGCAGATAGAAACGGACATCAGATCGGGTACGGATAGTGGAGACGGTGATGAAAAAGACGATCATGTATTCCAGGCGGCGAAGGGTGTGGAAGAGACCTAGGTGCGGGGTAATGGTTTGAGTGATGAGTAAGGCATTGATCAAAGCAATTAATCCAATAGTCCAAAAGATAAGAAAGGGTCGGTATTGAGGATGGAAAAAGAATTTAAAGATACGAAGGCGATATCTGGCCAGCCAGAGAATAGCAGCAAAGAGAATAAGAAAATCTTCAAGGCGAATAGCTACGTAAGTGCCAGGGACATTGATGATGGGGAATTTAGGATAAAGCGGGATGGCGATGATGAGGATGGCGACACAGACGCGCAAGATTTTATCTAATATGGTAAGTCGGGGTGGTTTATCCATATGAGCTGCGAAATTGAAACTCTGAGCGATTAACAATCATTATACTAAACTAAATGGATTTCCAGGCTTGGATATAGGTGGGCGGGTTGAGAGGAAGGCGGAGTAAGGCGCCCAGCTTGAGTAACAGGATGAGAAGAGGTAGTTGCCAGGTAGGGTGATGCTTGTGGAAATAGTATTTGAGTCCTTTATAAGTACCGATGATGGCTCCTTGTTTGCCTGAGGTTGAACTACCACGCTCCAAATGCCAGACTTGAGGGTCGGCCAGGTACCAGATTTGCCAGCCGTGATTATTGGCCCGCTTACAATATTCTACTTCTTCGACATACATGAAGATATGTTCATCCAGTCCCTTATTTTGATCATAGACTGCTCTTCTGATTAAAAAACAAGATCCTTGGACCCAACCGACGGGGTGGGAGTAGGAATAGTATGAGGGATAGACAACATGGAGAGTGGGCAGAAAACGGTTAATAAAGGGCACAACATGGAGAGGCAGGGTCTGTTGACAAAAGATTCCGAGCAGACTGGGTAAGTGGCCGGCGATGGTGGTTTGGACGGAGCCGTCGCGGTTGAGAAGCTTGGGGCTGGCAATACCTACACGAGGATGATGATCCATCCAGTTGACGAGCGGAAGGAAAACATTGGAATCGATTTTGGTATCAGAGTTGAGGAGGAGCAGATATCTGCCTTGGGAGATTTTAAGTCCGGGGTTATTACCGGCTGCGAAGCCGATGTTTCCGGAGTTTTGAATCAGCTTTATTTTATTCTTGAAACGTTTTTTGACAGCTGTTGAACTACCGTCGGTGGAGGCATTGTCGCAGACGATGATTTCGAATTTGATATTTTTAGTGTATTGAAGTAAGGACTTAATGCAGTCGATGAGGAGATTTTTGGTGTTCCAGTTAAGGATGATGATGGAGAGATCGGGGGGAACCTTTGACATGTAGCAGGTGACAAATTATTTACTGAAACAGGCGCGGACGGCCAAGTCGATAGTGAGGGTGTTTATCTTTTCTCTCTCCTATTTTTTGGGCGGGAACCCCGGCAACGATGGTGAAGTCTGGAATGTCTTTGGTGACAACTGCGCCGGCGGCGATCACGGCTCCGGTACCAATAGTGACTCCGGGTAAAATGATGGCGCGGGGGCCGATAAAGACATAGTCTTTGATGGTAACTGGTTTTTCTATAGCAGAGAAATCTTCTTTGTTCAAGTCGTGATGGGAATTATAGATGAGGACTTGGGAAGCGATGTCTGTATGGTTGCCAATGGTTAGAGATGCCCGGCCATCAAGAAAACAACGGTCGCCAATAACAGTCCCCTGCCCAATGGTGATACCCGGGGGAAAATAAAAGCGGCATCCGGTATGGAGGGTACTCCCCTGCCCGATTTTGACTCCTGCAAGACGGAAGACCAGTTTGCGGATGGAATGAAGCGGGACCCAGGTAAGACAATTAAGAAGCATGAGTTCAAAGTCTAACCAGTAATTATAGAAACGGGTGAGGATTTTGGGGAGAGCCTGTTTGAAGGTGAGAGGATGGCCCATGCGGTCTTTAAAAACCATATTAAATATAAAATAGCAAATATTAGCTATGGATATCAAAGAGTAAATCGGTAAAACGGACTAGTAACGGCGATTTGAGGGTTCTGGAGAAAGGAGGGAAAAGAAGGACTTTGGTGGAGGGTGGTTATCCGTTCATGGAAATGGCGCGTTCGCCTGAAAAGAGGATTTCTTGGTTGTAGGTGTTACCTTTTTGGGCCAGACCCCAAAGGCCCTTCTTTTTAACTGCCTTGGTATTATGTGTTCGGAGCCAGAGTTTGGAGTTGTTAATGCGTTGGCGTAAGTTTTTCACAAAAGAGATCAGTTGTTCGAAAAAGTTTTGGTGATAGATGCCGGGATCAGCGGGGGCCTGGAAGGAAGCAATTTCAACTTCCTGAGCCCAGGAGACAACTTCTTTGTTTAAGGTTGCTACGTGGACCTGCAATTCCTGACGAATACTAACAAGTTTTTGTTCTGTCTGACGCTGTTTTTCTAGAAGAAGAGCGCGTTCTTCTTGGCGTCGTCTTTCAGCATGGAGGAACTTTTTCTTCCACACTAAGGCTTCGACGTTGGTGTCAGCTTGAGGTTGGTTGGGGCGTTCAGGTCCGGTGAGAGGCTGACCTAAGAGTTGCATGGTAAAACCGTCAAGAACTCCACCAATAACGTCGGTAGTGAAAGAGTCGACCACATGTTTGGGTAATTCGCGAAGAGATGTCTGACCGGCTGTTTTTTGGGGTTGTGGTTCCTTTTCGCCCACTATTTCAGCTTTATTGACTACATGTTTTTTATTGGTATTGGTAGAAGAGGAAAAGGGATTCATGAGTGAGAAAGTAAATATAAGGTTGAGATATAACTAGGGGGTAGCCACTAACTTCCAGACCGTAAAAATATTATAGGTTATTTTGGAAAAAAGTCAAGAGGGAAAAAGGATCAAGAGAGCATTGGAGCATTAGAACACAGAACATGAGAGCATAGAGTAGGAAAACCAAAGAAACAAAAAATAAAATAACCAAGAAACCAACAGATCGAGCGTTTTATTGATTTTTGGTTATGCGGCTAATTTAAATAGATGGTCAAGGACTTTTTGGCGGAAGATGATGTTGTAGAGTTGGTGTTTTTGTTGAGGCTTCTGGAGTTCTTCCTTGATTTTTGGGTCCGAAGTTTGATTAATTAAATCGGTGATTTCCTGGTCGTTGACTGTGATTTTTTCTGTTTCTCCAATAGCCAGAATGATGAATTCCAAACGAAGATTTTGGCGTGCCCGTTGAGCATATTCGGCTTTGAGATCCTCGACCTTTTTGTTTGTGGAAGTGAGGTATTGGTCCAAAGTGATACCCAACTTTTGGACTTGATCAAGGAGTTGAGCTAGCAGTTGGTTGGCGTGGTGTTCAATCATGATCTGGGAGGGTTCTACTTCAACGTTATTAAGTAACCAGTCAGTGATTTTTTGGGCTTGTTGGGATTTGAGGTCATCGGGAGTGGTTTCTTGGGTCGGTGAATTGGGGGTATGTTTAGGGTTTTCTCCGGTATCTTTCTTGGGTGCCGACTCCGACTTGGGAGTCCAGATGTTTGCGGTTTTGAGCAGGCCTTTGAGTTGAGTTTGGTAATCCCCGAGTTTCACTGGGGGTTTTTCAGCAGCCGTAGCTCTGATCTGCCAGTCTTGGTCAGGCTGAGTGTTAAGCAGTTCGACTTGGGGGTCGATGATGGGTTGAATGTGGTGTTCTTTGACGGCGGCAAGATAGGCTGAAGGAAGGAGATGTTGCAGTATTTGTTCGTAAAGTTTGGACTGATCGACTTGATCAGCAACCTTTTTCAGAGGAGCCTTTCCTTTGCGGAAGCCAGGAATTTCCATTTCTTTGGCAGCTTGTTTAAGCAGGGTCTGGTAGTGAGATTTGATTTCCTGAGCCGGCAGAGTGAGAGTAAGCTGGAATTGGCCGTGGGACTGGCGAGCGAGCACGGATTTGGTTTGAGATGCGGTCATAAATAGCTGGTGAAGGTAATTTGGCAAATTATAACATCAATCTTATGATAAGTATAAGATGAACTGGAATTTTTTGGATGTGTTATTTCCTCGTAAATGTCTAGGGTGTGGTAAGGAAGGAGAATATTTGTGTGTAAATTGTTATGGGAAGATTAACTTTCACCCTCAACAAAGGTGTGCGGTTTGTAATAGGAATTCGATTGACGGAAGGATTCATTACAGGTGTAACAGGGCTTGGGGGCTGGATGGTGTATGGGCGGCGACGAGCTATGAAGGGGTAATGAGGACGGTGCTGCATAAATTTAAATACGGGGATGTGAGGAATTTGAATCGGATGGCGGCCGGGATGATGGCAGAAAATCTACCCGCGGGGTTGAAGGAATTTGAATTGGTAGTTCCGGTACCATTGTTTGGTTTGAGGAAGAGATGGCGAGGGTTTAACCAAGCGGAGATGTTAGCTCGGGAATTGGGTAAGCGGTTGGGAGTTGAGGTAAATAGTAAAATTTTGATAAGAAAGAAGTTCGGTTTATTGCAAGCCCAGATTAAGGAGAGAAAAAAACGACTGGCGAATTTGAGGCAAGGATTTGAGATAAATCCGGAAATGAAAAGGACAGAAGTTCGAGGGAAGAGGATTTTGTTGGTGGATGATATTGTGACGACAGGGACGACTTTGAGGAGGGCTGCTTTGCCTTTGAAGAGGGCAGGAGCCAGCCAGGTGTGGGGAGTGGTAGTGGCACGATAACAATTGAATTACCAATAGGCAAAATAGAATATTCAAATAATAAATAAACCGTTTTATTGTTCGTTATGCTTAAGGTAAAAATTTGTGGCTTAGTGAGTATAGTATGGTTTATGAGGAAGATAGTGCGTTAAAATAATAGGAATGAAGAGAAAACTGTTGATGGTTTGCGGGCCGACTGGGATAGGAAAGACCGGGTTGACACTACGATTGGCAAAAGAGTTCAAAGGGGAATTGGTGTCGGCTGATGCCAGACAGGTGTATCAGTATATGGATGTAGTGACAGGGAAGGATATACCAGCAGGAAGCATAAAGCAGAAAGCAAAGATCAAATATAATAGATTACAGATCGGATGCTATAGATTAGGCGAAGTGGGGATCTGGGGATATGATTTGGTGAAGCCGGATGAGGAGTTTAACGTGCACTTGTACTTGGAATTTGCGTGTAGGATATTAACTGATATTTGGAAAAGGGGAAAGTTACCGATGATGGTGGGGGGTACAGGAATGTATTTGAGGTCTGTGGTGAATCCGCCTCTGACTTTGGGGATTCCGATTAATCAGAGACTGCGCCATAAGCTGGAGGGAAAGTCTGCGAATGGGTTGTTGAAATTGCTGGATAAAAAGGACCCCGCGAAGGCAGCAATGATGACTGAATCGGATAAGATGAATTCAAGAAGGTTAATCAGAGCACTTGAGGTGGCAGATTATAAAGCAAGAAGTAATAATCGAAAAGAGAAAATCGAGGGTGAAGGTTTGTCAACTGAGTTAAGGGATTTTGTTCAAGAGATTGAAGGATTAGATGTTTTGTGGGTGGGGCTGATGAAGAAGAAGAGGTTACTGTATGAGAGGATTGACAAACGAGTGGAAGAAAGACTCTCTGATGAGAGGATAGTTGATGAGTTGGAATATTTGCTTGACCAGGATTATTTGCCAAGGGCGCCGGCGGTAACCATGGGTTATGAGCAATTGATGACCTGGATGGGAGGCGAAGTTGAGTTGGAAGAAGCTGTACAGAAATGGAAGTTCGCGGAACATGGTTATGCGCGAAGGCAATTGACTTGGTTCAGAAAACAACAGGAGATTAATTGGTTTGACGTGTTAAATAAGGGTTGGGAATCAGAGGTAGTGAAATTGGTACGAGGATGGTACACTGGAAGAAGATTCAAGATTCAAAAATAAAGAATCAAGATTTAAGATTGGTTGCTTATGGCGGAGAAGATAGAAGTTTCTCATCGAACCATTGTGTTTACGGTGTTGTTTATTTTGGGGTTGTGGTTTTTATGGTCGATTAAGGGGATTATTTTGCAGTTTTTGGTGGCGGTGGTATTGATGACGGCGTTTAATCCGGTGGTGAACAGGCTGGAAAAAATCCGCCTGGGCAAGCATAATTTACCCAGGACTGCGGCGGTAGTACTGATCTTGTTATTGATTTTGGGAGTTTTGGGCTTGGTGGT
Source organism: uncultured Gammaproteobacteria bacterium (assembly GCA_964650355.1). GTDB lineage: Bacteria > Patescibacteriota > Microgenomatia > CAYXHB01 > CAZYTL01 > CAZYTL01. The sequence continues at coordinate 6,749 of CAZYTL010000013.1, forward strand.
GTCGTTGGTGGCCCAACCGTTGGTAGCCCAAACGACCAGTCTGGTGAATCAGTTGCCGCTTATTTTGGACCAGTTGGCAGGACGGGGAATTGACCAGGAAATGTTGACGAGACAGATTAGCCAATTGTATGCCTTGCCCGGTGATGTGTTCAAATTGATAGGTGGCTTGTTTTCAAATATTTTGGGGATATTTACCACATTAGTAATGGCGTTGTATTTATTACTGGAAAGAGAAAAATTGCATGTTTATTTAGCAGAACTGGTGGGAAATCAAGAATTGGAAAAGCGGATTGAAGAGTTTATTGACAGTTTGGAAGTAACTTTGGGTGGTTGGGTGAGGGCGGAGTTGCTATTGATGTTGATCGTGGGGACAATGACTTATGTAGGGTTGACTTTGTTGAAGGTACCATTTGCAGTGTCTTTGGCGGTGATTGCTGGGCTATTGGAGATTGTTCCCAACTTGGGTCCGACTTTTTCGGCGGTGCCGGCTTTGATTGTAGGATTGGCGATTTCTCCGCTGGTAGCTTTAGGAGTCGTGACTTTGTACGTGTTGGTGCAGTTGATAGAGAACCACTTGATTGTGCCGCAGGTGATGTCAAAGACGGTGGGAGTGAATCCGTTGATAACGATTATTGCTTTGTTAATCGGATTCAATCTGGCCGGGGTGAGCGGGGCGGTGTTAGCAGTGCCCATGGTGTTGATTATTAAGTCGGTGGGAGGAACGTTCTGGGCGGAGAAATGGAATCGCAAATAGACCGTTTAAGTGGTATTTTGGGCGGAGAGAGGGTAAGAAATGGTATAATTTAAGGATCAGGCAGTCAGACGGTCGCTCCGATGTTCGCCAGTTGGCGGGTTGGAGAGGAAAGTCCAGACAACTGGAAGCAGGGTGTCCCGATGTAAGTCGGGAATTCGTGAGAACTAGTGGTCCAGTACCCTAAAGGGTGCTGACCCGGACGGAGAATTGACTCCGCCCGAGAGTCACAGAGACGAGTCTTAGGCTAAGCTCTAAGTATGTCTAAGAGTGAAACGTTGACAATCCTCCCTGTTGCAAGTTCCGAATTTCACATATAGAAGCTTCCTCTAGCTGATAAAAATCAGAGTGTGATAAAGCATGAACGCTAAGATAGATGGCCGTTAAATTCTCCCGCGCGGAAGCTACGGAGGATGAAACAGAATCTGGCTTATGACTGCCTGATATTTATGTTTAAGGATATGGTTAGAAGAGAATGCTCTTCTTTGAGCAATTGATGACCTACAAGGCTAATGTGTTTGGATGGTGAAGAGGAAAGATTCTAGGCCAAAATTAATAGAGTTGCCTGTGAGGATAAAAAGGAATGATAAAAGGGGTTTGCGTTAGAAGATAGTTTGGGATATAAGTTAATTGTGGATAAGGCATCTCATCGGAATTTGAAAAATTCCGATTCACCAAAGGCGGACTACGATAGGACAGCTTCGCTGCCTATCTTGAAAAAGAAAATTCTATTAGTAGATGACGAAGAGAGCGTGAGAGAGTTGTACGCGGAGATGTTGGGAAAAGCGGGTTATGCAGTAGAGACGGCGATGGACGGGGAAGAGGGCTTAAAGAAGTTAAAAGAAGGAGGTTGGGATGTGGTGTTATTGGATATTTTGATGCCGAAGCTGGACGGGTTGAAAGTTTTGGATGCTTTACGGACGGCTAAGGTGAAGAAACCGAACGGACCGATTATTTTGTTAACAGTATTGCCGCAAGGGAGCATGATTCATCAGGGTCTGGAGAAAGGAGCGGCCGGGTATTTGATTAAATCGGAGACGACTTTTGCTCAGGTTCTAGAAGCGATAAGGGGATTTTTGGGAGAGAAGTAACTATGAGCGAATTAATTACGAAAGAGTTTGAAAATTGATGGTGGACACGCATTGTCATTTGACGGATAGAAGATTGTACAGACAGATTGATGAAGTGTTGGGTAGGGCGAAGAGTAACGGGGTGGAAAGAATAGTGGTACCAGGTACGGATTTAAAAAGTTCAAGGTTGGCAGTTGAGTTAGCTGTTACGTATGAGGCAATTTATGCTGCGGTGGGTTGGTATCCGGGGATTAAAGTTACGAGTGATGAGGATTTGCAATTAAAAATGGAAGAATTAGAGAAGTTGCTAGATAATAGTCAGGTGGTGGCGATTGGAGAATGCGGTTTAGATGCGGAGTACGAAGGAAGGTTTCAGAAGCGATTGTTGATGGAACAGATGAAATTGGCGAATAAGTATAGGAAAAGTTTGATTTTGCATAATCGAGGAATGGCGACTGAGTTGTTGGAAGTGCTAGAAAGAGAATGGTCTCCCCTACTGCGAGGACGGGTGGTGTTTCATTGTTGCGAACCGAAGAGAGAGTTATTGGAGTTTGCACGTCAGAAAGGTATTTATATTGGAGTGGACGGAGACGTGACTTATGATAGTGTAAAACAGGAGTTTATTAGAGAGGTACCCTGGGAGATGTTGGTGCTGGAAACGGATAGTCCTTATTTGTTGCCTGAGCCTTTAAAAATGCAAAGAAAGTATCCCAACGAGCCGGCGAATTTGAGACTAACGGCTGAATATTTAGCGAAGTTAAAGGATATTGCTTTTGAAGAGATAGATAAAATAATCAGTGATAATGCTAAAAAATTATTTCAGATAAAAGATTAGACAGGAGTTATGTTCTCTGAGACGAGATTCAATTCCAAGGGGATTCTATCCCCCGCCAAGGCGGGGTCCAGAATGACGGGTGCTTGACCACTCTTATTTTAAAGTTTGCGTTGGAATAAATTTTGGTATATAAGTAAGTTAATTATATGGAGAATTCAGGAAAGAGGATTTTGGTGGTGGAGGATGAGACAGAGATTAGGGAGTTGTATGTGGAATTATTACAGGACGCGGGTTATGAAGTGGATTCAGCAATGGATGGTGAGGCCGGGTTGGAAAAACTGAAAGAAGGAGGATGGGATTTGGTGTTACTGGATATTGTGATGCCGAAGATGGATGGATTAACGGTTTTGGACTTGTTATCTAAAGCCAAGGTGAAGAAAGCAAACGGCCCGATTATTTTGTTAACTGTGTTGCCCCAAGAAAGTATGGTGCATAAGGGATTGGAGAAAGGAGCAGCAGGATATTTGATTAAATCAGAGATTACTCCTGATCAGGTATTGGAAGAAGTGAAAGGGTTTTTGGAGAGAGGATGAGAGAAGATTAAAGCAGGTTAGGCGGACTTTGATTTGCCAGATGAAGAGATGATGGTTTCAGTGACATTGGTGGGTACAGGTTCGTAATGGGACGGTTCCATGTAGTAGGAAGCCCGGCCTTGGGATAAGGAGCGAATGCGAGTGGCATAGCCAGTGAGTTCTGCCAGGGGAACCAGGGCGAGTATGGTGGTGACTGTACCGCGCTTTTGAGTAGACTGGATTTGGGCGCGTTTGGAAGAAAGGTCGCCGATGAGGTCGCCCATAAATTCGTCGGGTGTGCTGACCTCAACTTTCATGATCGGTTCGAGAAGGATGGGGTGAGCTTTTTTGACGGCGTCTTGAAAAGCCATGGATCCGGCGATGTGGAAGGCGATTTCTGAGGAATCGACTTCATGATAAGAACCATCGTAGACGGCAACTTTGAGGTCGACTATGGGATAGCCGGCTAAGACTCCATTGTCTTTGGCTTCTTTGACGCCTTTTTCGATTGCGGGAATGAATTCGGAAGGAATGGCGGCACCTTTGATTTCGGAGATAAATTCAAAGCCTTCTCCCCTACCTAAGGGTTCGACGCGGAGGAAACAATGACCGTACTGGCCGCGGCCACCAGTTTGGCGGATGTATTTGCCTTCGGCAGTTGCGATGGAGGTGATGGTCTCTTTGTAGGCGACTTGAGGAGCGCCGGTGTTGGCTTCAACATGGAATTCGCGTTTCATGCGGTCAACGATGATTTCCAGGTGGAGTTCGCCCATGCCCGAGATGATGGTTTGACCTGTTTCCAGATCTGATTTGATGCGGAAAGTGGGATCTTCTTCAGAAAGTTTGCTCAGGGCAGTGCTAATTTTTTCCTGGTCGGCTTTGGTTTTGGGTTCGATGGCCAGAGAGATAACCGGGTCGGGAAAGGTGATGGATTCAAGTAAGATGGGGTGATTAGGGTCGCAGAGGGTGTCTCCGGTGGTGGTGTTTTTGAGGCCGACAACGGCGACGATTTCTCCGGCATAAGCCTGTTTGATGTCTTCGCGTTTGTCAGCGTGCATGAGGACCAGGCGGCCAACGCGTTCCTGTTTGTTGCTGGTGGAGTTAAAAACATAGGAACCGGCGTCGATGGTACCGGAGTAGATACGAATATAGGTGAGCCGGCCGATGTGAGGATCGGTTTGGATTTTGAAAGCCAGGGCTGCAAAGGGTTGCTGGTTGTCGGTCTGGCGGGTTTCCTGGGCAGAAATTTGGGGGTGTTGACCGGTAACCGGAGGCAGGTCCAAAGGGCTAGGCAGGAAATCAAGTACGGCATCGAGCAGGAGGGTGACAATGCAAGTGCGGGAATCGCCACCCATGACAGGAAAGAATTTTCCGGCGATGGTGCCGGCGCGAATGGTTTTCTTTAGGTCGTCTGGAGTAAGTTCTTGACCGTCAAGGTATTTTTCCAGAACCTGGTCGTCAAATTCGGCCACGGCTTCGATGAGTTGATGGCGGTATTTGTCGGCTTGGTCTTTGAGGTCAGTAGGGATGTCGGTTTCGGTAAGGTGATTATCTTCTTTGTCTTTATAGGTGTAGGCTTTCATGTTGACGAGGTTAACAGCACCTTTGAGGTCGTACTCGGTACCGATGGGCAACCAAACGGGTTGGGCATTGGCGCCCAATTTTTCATGAATAGAATCAAGAGAGGCGTAGAAGTCACCGCCAATGAGGTTAAGTTTGTTGATGAAGCAGAGACGGGGGACGCGGTATTTGTCCGCCTGATGCCAGACGGTTTCTGACTGGGCTTCGACTCCCATTTTGCCGTCAAAGATCATGACGGCGCCATCAAGAACGCGGAGTGAGCGTTCGACTTCGACGGTAAAGTCGACGTGGCCGGGGGTGTCAATGATGTTGATGCGATTGTCATGCCAAAAGGTGGTGATAGCGGCGGAAACAATGGTGATGCCCCGCTCCCGTTCCTGTTCCATCCAATCGGTGATGGTATTGCCTTCGTCAACAGAGCCGTGTTTGTAAGTGCGACCAGTGTCAAAGAGGATGCGTTCGGTGGTGGTGGTTTTCCCCGCGTCGATGTGAGCAATAATACCGATATTGCGTACCTTTTCTAGTGGGACGTCGCGCTGGGTGGTTTTGATGTCGGCCATAAGAATAGTTATTAGTTAATAGTTATAAGTTGTTAGTTTTTAGTTGTTGGTTTCCCTTAAGGTGCCCCTTCGGGACGGTTGCTCATCAAGATTGGAAAGTTACGATTTAGATAGCGATTGAGGATTGAGTCGGACAGGCGTAAAAAACGGTTCAAGAACTAGGCCTTGAACCGGCGACACGGGCGGTCAGTTTTACCATCTGAAGTGAGCAAATGCCTTATTGGCTTCTGCCATGCGATGGGTAATGTCTTTTTTCTTGATAGCGAGGCCTTCGTTGTTGGCGGCGTCTTTGATTTCGGCAGCAAGTTTGTTGGCAAAGGTGTGGTACTCTTTGTTGGGTCGCTGGTTAGCATATTGGACGAGCCAACGGATGGCTAAAGATTCCCGACGGTTGCCTTTAACAGGTACCGGAACCTGGTAGGCGGCTCCACCGATGCGGCGAGCACGGACTTCTATCTGAGGTTTGATATTTTCCAGTGCCTGGCGAAGTAATTTGAGAGGATGGGGATGGTCCTGTTTAAGCAGTTCCAGAGCCTGGTAGACTTGCTTTTGAGCCACGGATTTTTTGCCGTCACGCATGGTGCGGTTAATGATTTTGGCCAGCAACCGGCTTTTGTACAAGGGGTCAGGAGTGACTGGCGGTGATTTGGGTGATCCTGATCTAGGCATAGGATGAAAGTTTAAAGTTAATAGTTGATAGTTTAAAGTTTGTTTCTGATTTCTTAACTTTTCCGAGGTTGTCGGTGGAAAATTTTAGATATATGTTCAATTAAGATAAATTTTTTATAGAGCGGTATATGCAGTATCGTCGTAATGATGACAAAGGGACTATGAGGCGGCGGCAGTGGTAGCTTTGACAGCGTTCTTTTTGGCACCGTAACGCGAGCGGGCTTTTTGGCGGTTCTCTACTCCATGGGTATCATAAGGACCGCGAACAATATGGTATTTGACACCGGGAAGGTCGCGGACCCGACCGCCCCGAACCAGGACAATGGAGTGTTGGGCCAGGTTATGACCAATGCCGGGAATATAGGCGGTAACTTCGATTTTATTGGAGAGGCGGACACGGGCGACTTTACGCAAAGCAGAGTTGGGTTTTTTAGGAGGCATGGTTTTGACCAAAGTACACACACCACGCTTGAAAGGAGCGGGCAAAGAGTTGGTCCGCCGGGTGCGGGCATTAAACAGTTTATGCAAAGCAGCTGCTTTTAGTTTGCGTTTAGGGGTTTTGCGGCCCTTACGGATGAGTTGATTGATGGTAGGCATATATATTAGTTGTAAGTTTTCAGTAGTCAGTTGTCAGTTATTGGTTTACCACTTTTCGGTTGGTCAGTGCTATTAAGACCGATAGACTGAGCTCTGATTAACTGATAATCGATAACCGAAGACTGATAACTGATTATATCAGATTTAGGCTGGGGGTTCTATGGCGGCTCGATCCGGAGAGGTGGGAATAAGTCGGCCGATGATGACATTTTCTTTGAGTCCGTTGAGTTCGTCGATGGCTCCTTCAGAGGCGGCGTCGGCTAAGACATTGGTGGTTTGAATGAAAGAAGCGGCGGATAGCCAGGAGTCGGTATGGAGGGAAGCTCTGGTAATGCCAAGGATGATGATTTGTCCGGAGGCAGGATCACCCCCTTCGGCAATGACTTTACGGTTTTCTTCTTCAAGTTTTCCACGACTGACAATTTCTCCGATTAAGAATGAGGTGTCACCGGGAGCATTGATGCGGACTTTGTCGCTCATTTTGCGAACGATAATCTCAAAGTGTTTATCATTAATGGGAATGCCCTGGGATTCATAGACCTGTTGGATACTGGAAACCAGATATTCCTGACAGCGGCGCAAACCGCGGGTTTTAAGGACTTCTTTGATGTCCAAAGATCCGGCTGTAAGTTGATCCCCGACGGCGACAAGCTGTTTGTCTTCAACCAGAAGTTTGGAGTTGGCCGGGACTTGGCAGGTTTGTTCCTGAGCGGGTTTGATGCCTACAGTTTTGATGGTGATGGTGGTGCCTTGGTCGGTTTCCTCAAGAGTAACCCGGCCGGAGATTTCGGCGACCGGGGAGACAACTTTGGGAGTCCGGGCTTCAAGAAGTTCTTCTACCCGGGGCAGACCCTGGGTAACGTCAACGCCGATAACGCCGGCGGAGTGTTTGGTGCGCATGGTGAGTTGGGTACCGGGTTCGCCAATACTCTGGGCAGCGATAATGCCGGAAGGATAGCCGATAGGGCTGACTTGCTTCTGGGATAAATCCCAACCATAACATTTAACGCAGATACCTAAGGGAGCAATACAGGTAAGAGGAGAACGGACCTTGATATGATCAAGGCCTAGTTGATCTATTTGACTGGAGTTTTCATCCGTGATTAAGGCGTCGCGGGGGAAGAGCACCTTTTTGGTTTGAGGGTCAATCAGATCTTCGGCTAAAAATCTGCCCATGATTCTGTTGGCAAAAACTTTTTCGCGTTCGCCACGGCTGATGGTAATGCTCTCAGTAGTGCCGCAATCGTGCATGCGGACGATCACGTCGTGAGCCACGTCAACCAAGCGACGGGTAAGGTAGCCGGCATCAGCGGTTTTGATGGCGGTGTCGGTGAGACCTTTACGCCCTCCTCTGGCAGAAGTGACGTACTCGAAGATGGAAAGGCCTTCCCGATAGTTGGATTTGGTGGGCATGTCGACAATGTTGCCGTTGGGGTCGACAACCAGGCCTTTCATGGCGGAGAGTTGTTTGATTTGTTCCCGGGTGGTACGGCCAACTTTGGCGTCGATGATGATTTTAACTGGGTTATCATTGGTAAAGATATCCCAGGTTTTATCAGCGATTTCGTCGGTGGTTTCGATCCAGACGTCCTGGGTAAGTCGCTGGCGTTCTTGGGCTGTAATTAAGCCTTGTTTATAGTTGTCTTCAATGTCTTCTACTCTTTTGTTGGCCTGATCGATGATGGATTGTTTTTCAGGTAGCATTTCGCAGTCAGTGATGGCGACGGTAAGCCCGGAAAGGGTACCGGCGCGAAAGCCGAGGTCTTTGATGTTGTCGATCATATTGAGGACTTCCTGCTGAGTACAAGTTTTCAGAGCTCTGACGAATAGAGATTTGATGTGGGGCTGGGTAATTGAATTGTTAATGAATTCAAAATTGGAAGGTAATACTTGGTTGAAGAGCAAGCGACCAATGCTGGTATCAAGAACTTGGCCGTTGATGCGGACCTTGATAAGTTGGCGGGTGTGGATTGTTTTGGTCTGATGGGCAAGCAGAGCTTCCTGGGTATTGGAAAAAATGGTGGAAGAAGGGGGAAGCTTTTCGTCGATGGAAGTGAGATAGTAAGTACCGAGGGCCATTTCCTTTTTAGCAGGCACGGTGATGGGTGAACCATCGGAGGGGCGGAGAAGGTTTTGGATAGGCATCATATGTTCTTCGGCTTCTTTCCTGGCGGTTTTGCTCAAGGGGATATGGACAGCCATTTGGTCACCGTCGAAGTCGGCGTTATACGCATCGCAAACGCAAGGATGTAAGCGGATGGCGCTGCCTTCAATGAGCAGAGGGTAGAAGGCTTGGATGCCTAATTTGTGCAGGGTAGGTGCCCGGTTAAGGAGCACCGGATGTTGGTGGGTGATTTGTTCGAGGATGTCGTAGACTTCGGGGATGCGTTGGTCAATGATGTTTTTGGCAGATTTGACGTTGGGGGCAAGTCCGGTAAGGATGACGTGGCGGAGAATAAAGGGTTTGAACATTTCCAAAGCCATGTCTTTGGGTAAGCCACATTGATTAAGGCGTAGTTCCGGCCCGACAATGATAACCGACCTGCCGGAGTAATCAACTCTTTTACCCAGCAAGTTTTGGCGAAATCTGCCTTGTTTACCTTTGAGGATATCGGAAAGGGATTTGAGCTGGATCTGGCGACGAGAAGTGGTTTTGCGTTGGCTGGCATCCAGGAGAGCGTCAACTGCTTCTTGGAGCATGCGTTTTTCATTGCGAAGAATGATTTCAGGGGCGCCCAGGTCGATGAGATGGCGGAGGCGGTTGTTACGATTGATGACTCGGCGATAGAGGTCGTTAAGGTCGCTGCTGGCAAACCGCCCACCAGCGAGTTGGACCATGGGACGAAGATCAGGAGGCAGGACAGGAAGGATGGTGAGAATCATCCATTCGGGCCGCAGGTGAGCGCGGCGGAGGCCGTTAACCACTTGGAGGCGTTTGTTGGCTTTAATGAGTTTCTGGCCTTTGGATTGTTGAATCTCTGCCCGGAGGTCGGCGGCCAGTTTTTCCAAGTCGAGTTTTTTGGTGAGGGAGAGAATGGCTTCTGCTCCCATGCCTACGGTAAAGAAGTCGGCGGCTTGGTAGTCAGCCAGGGTTTGGTATTCTTCCTCGGTGAGCAAGCTGTGAGGATGGAGGGCATCGACCATTTTTTTGAGGCGATCAAAAAGGGTCTCAGTCTTTTGTTGATCCTGGAGGAGTTTTTCCTCTAGGGTTTGAATTTTGCGTTTGGTTTTGAGTTCTGATTCCTGGATAGCCAGGTTTAGTTGTTCTTTGCTGCGGATTTTGGATTTAAGCTGTTTTTCGCTTTGTGTACGTTCTTTTTCCAGGAGTTTGACGTCTTGTTCATGGTCGGTTTTAAGTTTGGCCAGGTGTTGTTCGAGTTGCTGGTCCAGATGGAGAAGGGTTTTTTTCCTTTGAGTGTCGTTGATGTCTGTAACGATGTATTGGGCAAAATAGATAACGGATTCAAGTGCGGAAGGACTGATGTTAAGCAAGAGGGAGATTTTGGAGGGCGCGCCTTTGAAATACCAGACGTGAACTACTGGACAAGCCAGGGCGATATGGCCCATGCGTTCACGGCGAACGCGCGAGTGCGTGACTTCAACTCCGCATTTGTCGCAGATGATGCCCCGATAGCGAATGCGCTTGTATTTACCGCAGTAGCATTGATAGTCGTTGACCGGACCAAAGATTTTTTCACAGAAAAGTCCGTCTTTTTCTGGTTTAAGGGTGCGGTAGTTGATGGTTTCAGGTTTGGTGATTTCACCGTGAGACCACCCGAGAATGGTTTCGGGAGAAGCGATTTTGATTTGCAGGGACTGGAAATCAACGATGCGGTCAAAGGATTGGTCGGGTTGGGGCATAGGGATAAGTTGTTAGTTGTCAGTTATTAGTAAATAGTAATCGGAAATTAGGATAATGGGATATTGGGATATTAAGAAATTAGGAACCCGCGGAGGTTGACTCAGCCGGGGATTCTGTCTCGGATGCGGATTTTTCTTCGGAATTTTCTGGTTCGTCTTTGGTCGCGGTGTCCGACTCTCCGGCTGTTGGTTGTGAGTCAGATTCGGAATCGGGCTGGTTATCTTCCGATTCATTATTTTCATCGTCGGATTGGTCGGTATCGTCGTCTGTAAAGATGGATGTGGGGCTTTGGATGACTCCGTGGGGCAAGACTTCGATGCCGAGGCTTTGTAGTTCTTTGACCAGGACACGGAAGGATTCGGGAACATTGGATTCGGGAATGTCAATGCCCTTGACAATGGATTCAAAAGCTTTGGAACGCCCGACTACGTCGTCTGATTTGATGGTAAGCATTTCTTGTAAGGTGTAAGCTGCCTGATGACCTTCAAGAGCCCAGACTTCCATTTCTCCTAATCGCTGGCCTCCCATTTGAGCTTTGCCTCCTAAGGGCTGTTGGGTAACAAGAGAATATGGTCCGGTGGACCGGGCATGGGTTTTGTCTTCAACCATATGGATGAGTTTAAGAATGTAGCCGACGCCGACGGTGGTAGGGGTTTCATAGGGTTCGCCGGTGCGGCCGTCATAAAGAGTGGTTTTGCCATCTAAGGGAAGGTTGGCTTCTTGTAAGGTTTGGTTGATGGTGGCTTCGGGGATGTGTTCGAAAACAGGGACTGCCAGATGGGAATCATGTTTTTTCATCGCTAACCCGATCTGGGTTTCCATTAATTGACCCAGGTTCATGCGGGCAAGTACGGATAGGGGGGAAATGATGACGTCTATGGGAGTACCATCCTCCATGTAGGGCATATCAGCCTGGGCGACGATTTTGGAGATGACGCCTTTGTTTCCATGGCGTCCGGAGAGTTTGTCGCCAACGGTGATCTTACGCATTTGGGCAACGCGGACAATGATTTTTTTCAAAGTGCCGGGTTGGAGCTCATCACCGAGATCCCGGTCAAGGAGCTGGACATCAACAACAATGCCCTGTTCTCCGTGAGGCATGCGGAGAGAGGTGTCTCTGACTTCTCTGGCTTTTTCGCCAAAGATGGCACGTAAGAGGCGCTCTTCTGCAGTGAGTTCGGTCTCTCCTTTGGGAGCGATCTTGCCAACGAGGATGTCGTTGGGTCCGACGAGAGAGCCGATGGTGATGACGCCGTCTTCGGCGAGGTTAGCCAGTTCCTGTTCACTGACGTTGGGGATGTCCCTGGTAAGCTCTTCCGGACCGAGTTTGGTGTCCACTACTTCGGTGTCATATTCTTCAATATGGATTGAGGTGAGGAGATCCTGATGGACTAGACGGTCGGAGATGATGATGGAGTCTTCGAACATGAGGCCGTCGTATTGCATATAGGCGACGGTAAGGTTCTGGCCTAGAGATAATTCGCCCTGGTCGCAAGCCGGGCCGTCGATGAGAAGTTGATCCTTTTTGACTTGGTCGCCAAGAGCCACTAAGGGTTTTTGATTGTAGCAAGTGCTCTGGGATGAGCGCTTAAATTTGATGAGGTGGTAAGTTTCAGTCCCATCTTGGTAAGTGATATGGGGATGAACCGGAGGAGGGCTGGCCGGTGGTTTGGAGAGTTGGATAGTTATCCGGTCAGAATCGACATAAATGACTTTGCCTGCGTTACGTGCCCGGCGCACCCACCCCATGGATTCGGCAACCGGACCTTCCATGCCGGTGCCGACTGTGGGCCGGGAGGGCTTGACTAAGGGAACTGCCTGGCATTGCATATGGGTACCCATGAGAGCTCTGATAGAATCGTCGTTGGCCAGGAAAGGGATGAGGGAAGCGGCAGTGCCAACTACCTGGCGAGGGATGATATCCATGTAATCGAGTGAACTCACCGAGCCTTCAGTGAACTGTCCTTGATAGCGCATGGGAACCCAGGAGTCGGTGAGATAGCCATGGTTATCGACAGGGACGTCTGCATGGGTGATGTGATATTCTTCTTCATCGTCGGGAGCCAGATAAACGATCTCGTCAGTGATTTTGACTTTGGCGCGGTTGCCGGAGGTGATTTTTTTAAGCACCCGGTAGGGTGCTTCGAGAAAACCATGTTCATTGATGTGAACATAAAGTGCGAGATAGGTGACCAATCCGATGTTAGGTCCCTCTGGAGAGCGAACGGGACAGACGCGGCTGTATTGGGAAGAGCTAATATCTCTGATAGAAAAGGAAGCCCGTTCTCTGGTAATGCCTCCGGAGCCCATGACTGATAGACGGCGGAGGTTGTCGATTTCGGCCAAAGGATTGATTTGATCAAGGATAGCGGAGAGTTGGTTGGAGCGGAAGAATTCGTTGACGGCAGCGACTACGGGCCGGGCATTGACTAACGTTGCCGGGTTGGATGAGCCTGGTTCGTGAGGATCACAAAGACTCATTTTTTCTTTGATGGATCTTTCCAGGCGGAGAAGGCCGATTCTAAGAGCGGTGTGAGCTACCAATTCCCCTACTCTTCTGACCCGACGGTTGGCCAGATGATCAATGTCATCGATTCTGCCTTGACCTCCGTGTAAACCAATAAGATACTTGATAGTGGTGAGTAGGTCTTCCTTAGTAAGAGTATGGTTATGGGGATCAGGGTTAGGTAATTTGAGGCGTTTGTTAATTTTATAGCGACCGACTGAGGTGAGGTCGTAGGTACGAGGGTTGAAGAACATTCTGGTAAGTAAGTTTTCGGCGTTGTCGAGAATGGCCATTTCGCCGGGGTGGAGTTTTTTGTAGATTTCGATCAAGGCCTCTTCCCGGGATTCAGTATGGTCTTTTTTGAGGGTGTTGTGAATTAAGGCCAGACTGGTTTCGTCTAAATCCGAAAATTGGTTAAGGAGGTCTTGGTTGGAAGAATAGCCAACGGCCCGTAGCAAGGTGGTGACGGGAAACTTACGACGGCGATCCAATCGAGCGATTAGATGGTCATAACGGCTAATTTCGAATTCAATCCAGGTGCCTCTGATAGGACGGATTTCGGCTTTGTGAACGAGTTTTCCACTGGAAGGATCAGTGTCCACAGAAAAATAAACGCCCGGCGAGCGGACGATTTGGTTGACGACTACGCGTTCGACACCATTAATAATAAAGGTGCCTTGATTGGTCATGACAGGGAGATCGCCAAGAAAGACGTCTTGTTTGAGAGTTTCACCAGTGATTTTGTTGGTAAGTTGGGTTTGGATGTAAAGGGGGGCTGAATAAGTAAGGCCCTTGTATCGGGCCTGTTCTGGGGAAAAGGGAGAAGGCTCTTGGCGGTATTCTCCAAATTCAAGGAGCCAATTTTTCCCGGTAAAATCTTCGATAGGGTTGATTTGGTCAAAAGCCTGGCGAATGCCTTGGGTTAAAAACCAATCCCACGACTCTCGTTGGATGAAAGAGAGATCAAGTTCTGGTAGGTTAGGATATTGTTTGCCCCAGTAGATGCGTTGTGCAGATGCCATGGCGAGATGCTTTTATTAATGGATACTCCCTCTGGCGGAAGAGGGAGCAACGGACAGGGTGTTGAATTTTAATTTAATCAGCGTGATTTGTGTCGCGCACGAAACCACCGCGTCGGGAAACGCCGTGGATCATATGAATATAGCATAGGTGTATGGGTGTGTCAACAGGTGCTTGTGCCTAAGCGGTCTGGGGTTTGGTTAGTGGGTAGTTTTATGATAAAGTTATGGTAAAGTATAGTAAGGTTATGGAGGAACAACAGACAGGCTCGAATGCAAGCAAGCAAACATTAGCGGGTGCAGTGTCGGGTGGACAGATGGCAGGACCGCAAGGCGGCTCTCAGGTGGGGATGCCACCACAACCGGGAGGTATGAAGCCGCCGGGAATGCCGCCGATGCCGGCTCCGGTGCCGGGAAAAGCTAAGAAAGGTCCAGGTATAGGATTTTGGATCGTGGGACTGGTAGTATTAATTGGATTGGGAGCGGGGGGATATTATGCGTGGAGTCAGGGTTGGGTGGGTGAATTTAAAGACATGTTAGCCAAGGTGACCAGCCCGACTGATGCGGGCATGGAAACGGATTCTACCGGCGAAGCGATGGTTGAGCAACCAGAGGAGGAAAATTCGACAATGACTGAACTAACAGTGACTGAGGAACCGGTGGATATTCCGGAAGGCTGGATTGTAGAAGAGACAAGCTGTGGGGCGTTAATAGCTCGTCCTAGTGATTGGAAGTTGAGGAAACAGTGTTTAGGAGATGATGACCAAACAGATTGTTTGATTAGTAATGATTTTGTGGGGAGATTGGCAGTGAATGATTATCAAGTAACCCAGGGATTAGTAATGTTGTTAAGCTGCGAGCCGTTGGCAGAAGGAGTGACACCGACAACGACAGGTCTGATTGATGATTGTAAACAACGGATTGCGCTGGATGTGCAAGAGACCAATTTGTGTGAGCAATTTACTGCAGGAAGCAAAGCGTTTGTGGTTTATAAAGCAGGAGATTATCAATTGGCGCGGGGAAACGAGCGGTATAAAGTGCAAGTGTTGCCGCCGCCACCAACAGCGTTTATGTTAGTAAGGCAGGTATTGGGGACGTTTCAGATTAAGCAAGGGACGATGCAGCAGGAAATGAAAATTGATGAGAGCAGTCCAATGATGGATGAAGCAACAGGATCAGCGGTGTCTGGAACGGGAGTGACGGTTAATTAAGTGCGCTTATAGAAGCCGGTAAGCTGAGCATGGGAGAGAATATGGTTCTGGATGGTGGTTTGGAGATCTGCAAGTGAGGCAGAGGGGTCAAGTTGGAGTTGGGTGTCTAAGGCATAGAGTTCAAATTGGTAACGGTGAGTACCAAAGGGAGGACAAGGCCCTCCGTATCCGGGTTTTTTGAAGTCGGTAATGCCCTGGACCGCTTCTGAAGGTGAGTTGTTTTCAGCAATTTGCTGGGTTTGGGGAGGAATGTTCCAAAGGGTCCAATGGATCCAGTCTCCGCTGGGAGCATCAGGGTCATGGACGATAAGAGCGAGGCTCTTGGCAGTGGGAGGAATGCCTGAAAAATTCAAGGGAGGACTCACATCTGTTCCGTCGCAAGTATATTGAGGAGGAATGGGCTTTTGGTCTTCGAATGCGGGGCTGGTGATTTGCATGGAAGTCGAAGTGGGTATGGCGGTGGGGGCAGTAGCAGTTTCAGACTGCGGCGGGTTAGCTATAGTGCGGGATTGATTAAATTTGATGATAGCAAAGGCTGCGATCAAGGTAAAGACACCAGCCAGGAGGCCGATGAGGGCGGTTTTAGGTGAAGAAGGGGACGGTTTTTCCATAGAGAGGTTGGATATATTATAACGCTTGGAAAAAGTGAAGGTCAGCCTTTGATGACGGCCAGAGGTTTGAGGCGGGCGACTTTGGTGGCAATGCCTAATTGATGGATAACTTCAACGACTTGGTCGACGTCTTTGTATGCTTGAGGGGCCTCTTCGGTGAGACCTTTTAAAGAGCCGGTTTGAATGGTGATGCCTTGTTGGCGGAGTTGGGTCATCAGTTGAGCGGAGTCAAATTGTTTGGTGGCCTGGCGGCGAGACATGCGGCGGCCGGCGCCGTGGCAGGTAGAGCCGAAGCTGACTTGCAAGGAGGCGGGTTGGCCTAAGAGGAGATAAGAAGCGGTGCCCATGCTGCCGGGAATGATGACAGGTTGATTAGGAAAGGCTCTGGTAGCGCCTTTGCGATGGACGACAAGGTTAGCTGTTAGCTTTTTGCTATTAGCTATTAGAGAATATGATTCTAGTTTGGCGATGTTGTGGGCGACGTCATAAACAACTTCCAGCTGTCCCCCACTATGGCCAAGGATATGCTGCCACGCCTGTCTGACTTCCCAAGTGATGAGTTGACGGTTGGCCCAGGCAAAGTTGGCAGCGCAGGCCATGGCCTGGAAGTAGTTTTGGCCGTGAGGGGAATTGAAGGGAGCGCAAGCGAGTTCCCGGTCGGGAAGGTTGATTTTGTATTGAGTCAAGGTTTTGATCATGGTGCGGATGTAGTCGGTGGCGACCTGGTGACCCAATCCCCGGGATCCCGTATGGATGAGAACACAGATTTGTCCTTGAGTAAGTTGCAAGGAGTGGGCCGCTGGTTGGTCAAAGACGGTGTCGATGGTGTCGATTTCTACAAAGTGATTGCCGGCGCCCATGGTGCCGAGTTGATCCCGGCCGCGGGTTTTGGCATGATTGGAGACGAGATCAGGATCAGCGTTGTCCAGGTGGCCTTGGGATTCAAGATGTTGAATATCTTCGGGTAAGGCATAATTCAGGCCGATCAGCTCAGGGGCACCGTTGATTAAGATGCGATCAAGGTCAGGACGATTAAGTTTGAGTTTTCCACCGCGACCCACGCCCGAAGGGATGTGTTGGTAAAGAGATGGGGTAAGTTTTTCCAGATGGGGTTGGAGATCTTTAAAAGTGAGTGAGGAACGGAGCAAACGGACTCCGCAGTTGATGTCGTAACCAATGCCGCCGGGAGAGATGATGCCATCTTGTTGAGGATCGAAAGCGGCTACGCCACCTACAGGGAAGCCATAACCTTCGTGGGCATCAGGCATGGCTAAAGCGTGATTGACAATGCCGGGTAAGGTGGCGACATTTACGAGTTGATCTAGGGTTTGGTCTTGCTTGATTTGGTCGATTAGAGAGTCAGAGGCAAAGATGCGAGCGGGAACGCGCATGGCTTTCCTATGGGTGGCAGGAATTTCCCAGAGGTAGTCGGAGATTTTCTGCAGATGTTTGATATTCATATTTATGATTTAAATGTCATAGACAATTTTTGTTTGCCATTCCCCCGCTTGGTTCTGGTGTACATGGGCTTGATGATAGGTAACGGCTTTGATGTCGTCATCGAAGGATTTAACAGGGAGTCCTTTGAGGGTGGCTTGGAGTTGGGTTGATTCCAGTTTAACAAAGGTTATCTGAGGATAGATCTCTTTGTGGGTTTGGGCCAGATACAGGGTTTCGTTTAAGAAATCTATTAAGAGGGTGGTGATGTCGGGGGCAGTTAACTTGATGTTTCTGATAATGGGTTTCGTGGCCTTAAGAGACTGGTGTTTGAGGATGTGCATGGTGCCTTCTAATGCGTCACTAAACAAGTCTGGGAGGCTGTGGCCGGTGACCTGAAGGCTGAGTTCACTGGTATGGTCAAGGAGGTGATAAGGCATGTTAGTTTGATTTTGAGGCTCGGTGATCAAGGTAGCGGGCGGTGGCCCAGGTGCCAACAATGAAAGCCAGGTTGGCGGCAGCGAGGATGGGGGCTCTGGTGCGTGCTTGCTGTCTGACTTCCGGTGCCAGAGTGGGTGGTTGGGTAAAAGCTTTGTAAAGACGTCGAGTGGCGTTGAAGATGTTGGCAGCGGTGATGACTCTATCAGTAGCAGTTTGTAACGGGGGGATAAAGCTGACCCAATTAAGTCCGGTTCTGACGATATGTCCTCCGGCTGCTTGTAAGGCCTGAGATAAAAGAGGAGACTGGGAGTCTGCCATTTCGTGCACTTCGACTCCGCGGAGGGCAGCGATGCTTCTGGCGAACCTGGGTAAGGAGATGGTGACCATGACCCCGCGGGCAGCTGTGCGGCCGTCGGTGGTTTCGGCTGTTAAGCTGCGGGCGGCGGGCATGCTAAATCCGCCAACTCCATCAACAAAGGAATCGAGCCAATTACCGTGTTGAGAAAGGGGTTGGCCTGTTTGCAGTGAGATGATTTTAGCCAGAGCTCCGTCAATGGCGTCAAAAGATCCGCCTGTGACAATGAGGAAACGGCCTAACCACTGAAGGGGTAGACTTTCTCTGGTAGTTAAGACACTACCAGTCACAACTAATGTACCACCGGCAAGAGTGAGGTGATCAGGACTGAGTTTAGGGAATCGCTCATGGAGCTGACGGGCAACGTGGTGGCGAAAGTCCGATGTGGATGATCTTAAG
>CAZYTL010000013.1:25174-53094 GCA_964650355.1 uncultured Gammaproteobacteria bacterium
GCATGGGGGGTGGTAGTGCTAATGCGTCCTGAAGTAGATCGGGATGCATATGAGACTAGTTTGAAGAAGACAGTATAATTGTAGCAAACCAGAGAGTTAGTAAGAAAGGTGGGGAAGGAAAGTTTTTGGTGAGGATATGGTCAGCGGCAGTAAGGCGGTTCTCAACTTTTTCTCAGGTTTGAGAGATAGGGTCGAAGTTGTGAAAATTAGGGAGAAGGAAGGAGCCGGGCGAGTTAGATATAATAGTGTGGTGACTAACCTGTTAATTGTCACAAGGAAGTCGTATGCAGGAGACGGAGAAATCAAATCAGGGCTGGCTATTGGTGGGGGTATTAGCAGGATTGCCGGTGTTGCTGTGGTTAATGGCACCTACTCCCCTACCCCGCTGGGGTAGTTGGAGTGACGGGATGACCAGTATTGGGCAGGTGTTGGGGTTGGTGGGGATGGCGCTGATGGCGATCAATTTGTTGCTAAGCGCCAGATTAAGATTCTGGGAAAGGTATTTTAACGGACTGAATAAGGTGTATGAGAAGCACAGCCAGATCGGGCAGGCGGCATTGATGATGATGTTGTTTCATCCCTTGATGTTGATTCCCAGATATGCTGGAGGATCGTTTCACGGAGCTCTGTTATTTTTGTTGCCCAGTAGCAACTGGCCTCAGAACTGGGGAATACTGGCTTTGGGGTTGATGATCGGATTATTGGTGTTAACGTTGTATCTGAAACCGCGATATGATATTTGGAAGTGGACTCATAAGTTTTTGGGAGGAGCGTTTTTTCTGGCGGCTTTGCATATGGTTTTGATTCCCAGTGATACATCGAGATTCGGACTGTTGCGGTGGTATATGTTGGGCTTGGCAGGAGCAGGATTATTGGCTTTTATTTACAAGACTTTGTTGGGCAGGTGGCTAGTAAATAGGTACAGGTATGGAGTGGCTGAGGTAGTGAGACTGAATGATGAGGTGGTAGAAGTGACGATGGTTCCTAAAGGTGAGAGGTTAAAGTTTGTGCCGGGGCAGTTTGTGTTTGTGAGCTTCAAGGATGAGCAGGTAGGTGAAGAAAGTCATCCGTTCTCGATTTCTTCAGGAAAGGATGAGGAGAATTTGAGAGTGACGATCAAAAGGTTGGGTGATTACACGAAGAGATTGGAAAATTTGCGACCGGGAACTGAGGTTGAGATCGAGGGTCCGTACGGGAGATTTTCATTTGCGTTGGTAAAGGAAAAGCAACAAATTTGGATCGCGGGTGGAATCGGAGTGACTCCGTTTTTAAGCATGGCCAGATCGTTGAAAGATGATCAGGGGTATGAGATTGACTTGTATTATTGTACAAGAAATGATGCAGAGGCGATGCATTTAAGAGAGTTGGAAAGTCTGGCTGGGGAGTTAAGGGTGTTGCCTTATTATTCTGCTGAGCGGGGGCATGTGACTGTGGAGGCGATTGAGCAACTGTCAGCCGGATTGAAAGATAAAGCTATTTTTATTTGCGCGCCAGTGAAGATGATAAAATCAATCAGAGAGCAGTTGGTGAATCGAGGGGTTGATAATGAGTTGATTTATTCGGAAGAGTTCGAACTGTAAATATGAAAAAGGTGACTTTATCGGTACTAATGTTGTTTATGGGCGTAGTAGCTACGATCACGGTGATGGGGTTGGTGGCTAAGGAGCAGCCGAGTACGGGCCAATCAGATAAACAGCCAACGGGAACGAGCGGAGGTGAGCAAAGTAGTGGGGTTTTGCCCCCCCAGGAAGTGGCCAAGCATGATTCGGCCAGTGATTGTTATTTGATTGTGAACAAAAAGGTTTATGATGTGACGTCGTTTATTAATCAGCATCCGGGAGGTCGGCGGAGTATTACATCCAGGTGCGGGCAGGAGTCAACGAAGATTTTTGCTGCGATTCATTCGAATTTTGCCTGGAATTTGCTGAATAATTATTATATTGGTGATTTGGGAAGTGCAACGGCGGCAAGCCAGCAGGCAAGCCAAGTAAATGCTGCGGATACTCTTAACCAGCTAGAACAGGCGGTGAAGCAGGCTTATCCGGGGGCGGAAGTGATTAAGGTAAGTCCGAAAAGGGATTTTTATGTGGCAAAGTTGATTTATAAAGGGAAGTTGTATGAAGTGCATGTAGATAAATCAGGCAAGGTGTTGAGTAAGGAAGTGGAGAACGATGAGGTGGATTGGAATTTGTGGGATACGGATAAGGATGATGAATAGGCGGGGTAGTTAATGGTGAAAGGATAAGTCTTTGGTTAAAAGGATAAAAACAAAGACATCTGATAAGAATAATTTGCGTAAGTTCGATGTTCTTCCTGTTAGGTAAAATTGAAGGCTGGGATATTAGATTTGGATTTTGGAGAACAGGTAGCTGCCAATGGAGAGGAGAATGGCGGTGACGATGGAAAGGACCACAAAGTCGGTGCCGATGCCCAAGTGGGACATCTGGATAAGAGCGCCTCTGAGTCCGTCAACTCCGTAAGAAAGAGGGTTAAGACGTACAAGGAGGGCGAGAAGGGTCGGGAGGTTAGTCAAGGGAAACAGAGCTCCGGAAAGGAAGAAAAGAGGCATGACCAGGAAGTTGATGATGAGTTGGAACCCCTGCATATCTTCCAGGAGAGAGGCTATGGCAGTACCCAGAGCTGTAAAGAGAACGGCAATGAGAAACATAAAGACCAGAGCCAGGGCCAGGCTGGTGAATGAGGTAATGCGAAAGCCGACCAGGTAGGAGATGAGAAGGACGATGGTGCCCTGAACAGTGGCTACGGTGGCACCACCTGCGGTTCTGCCCATCATGATGCTGAGACGGGACACAGGGGCGACCAGGGTTTCTTTGAGAAAGCCGAATTGTTTGTCCCAGATGACTTCGATACCTGAGAATAAGGCGGTGAAGATGATGCTCATGGAGATGATGCCGGGGACAAGAAAGTGGACGTAGTTGCCGGCGCCGGCCTGCTGGAAAATAGGACCGAAACCAAAACCGAGGGCCAAGAGAAAGAGCAGTGGCTGGCCCAGAGAGCCAATGATACGGGCTCGGGACCGGTAGTATCTTTTAAGTTGGCGGAGCCAGAGGATATAGATGGTTTGCATATGGTTAGGATATTTGACAATTAACTATTAACAGGTGACAAGTATTTTGATTTTAAGGTTTGATACTATTTTTACCCCGGGGGGGTTGATGGTGACAGGGATGATTTATTAGTTAATTTAATAGATGATCATCGTCTACCGGTATGTAGCCGGCGGCGGAGACGCAGATGGTCGATGGCGGAGGCGTCTTCTTCACGGATGGTTTTGCCGGTGAGAGCCAGGAAGGCGTCTTCTAGAGTTTTGGTTTTGGTTTGCTTGATGAGTTGTTGGGGAGTGCCCTGGCCAACGATGCGGCCGTGGTCAATAATGGCGACTTGTTCAGCGACCCGCTGGGCTTCCTCGATATAGTGAGTGGTGAAAAAGATGGTGATGTCTTCCTTGTGGTTGAGGTTTTTAAGGTAGTCCCAGATGCGGTTGCGGGTTTGAGGATCCAGACCGATGGTGGGTTCATCAAGAAAGAAGATGCGGGGGTGATGAAGCAGGCCCCGCGCGATTTCCAAACGACGTTTCATGCCGCCGGAAAAGGTTTTGACCAGGCTGTCTTTGCGATCCCAGAGTTCCACAAAGGTAAGTAGTTCCTTGATGCGGCGTTGAAGCAGGTCGGGCTCCACGCGATAAAGCACGCCGTGAAAATGGAGGTTTTCGTAGGCGGTGAGTTCATCGTCAAGACTGGGATCCTGGAAAACGATGCCAAATGAGTGGCGGATTTGGTCCTGTTGGGAAGAGGGAGTGTAGCCGTTGATGTTGATGGTTCCGGAAGTGGGGAGCAACAGAGTGGTGAGCATTTTAATAGTGGTGGTTTTACCGGCTCCATTAGGGCCGAGAAAGGCAAAGATTTGACCTTTTTCGACTTGAAAGGAGGCGTGGTCAACGGCGGTGAAACCGTTGAATTGTTTAGTGAGTTGGCTGACGGTGATGATAGGATGGTGGGCTGAATTATTTTTCATAGGAGGATGGGTAATCGGTAATTGGTAAGCAGTAAACAGGAATAAAGAAATTTGGAAATTGGGATATTGGGAAATTAAGAAGCGGTGGCGGCTTGCGGGTCGGCGGTCATAAAGAGTTTGGGGGTGCAAATGATGAGTGGGCGCCTGTTCACGATTAAGATCGACAGGTTTTATGATGCTCCTGATGGCAAGGTTTTTCAAGAGGGGGGAAGCATTTTAGTCGGTGGTATAATCAGGCATTGGTTTACCTATGGCAAAGACAAAGATTGTGTGTACGATTGGTCCGGCAACGGAGAGTGAGGGTCAGTTAGCAGACTTGATGAAGGCGGGAATGAGTGTGGCGAGGTTAAATTTTTCCCACGGGAATCATAAAGAAAAGCAGAGACTGATTCGCAGGCTGAGAAAAGTGGCTAAGAGGTTGGGTTACCCGGTGGCGATAATGGCAGATTTGCAAGGTCCGAAAATCAGACTGGGAAGTTTTGAGGGCGTGAGGGTGATTGAAAAGGAAGAGCAGGTGGTGTTGAGCAGCCAGGTTGAGAAAGAAGAATTGCCGATGCAGGTGGATTTATCCCAAGTAGTGAAGAAAGGAGAACGGATTTTGGTGAATGACGGATTAGTAGAGTTGGACGTGGTGCGGGTAAAGAGTAGTCGGGTGGTGACCAAAGCCAGGAATTCAGGTTGGGTAAGCGCTTTCAAAGGAATTAATATTCCTGATTCTGTTTTTGATAAGCAAGTTTTTACTAAAAAGGATGAACAGGATCTGAAGTTGGTGTTAGATGAGAAATTGGAGTACGTAGCGTTGTCATTTATCCAATCGGCTGCGGACGTGAAAAGGGTGAAGGATTTGGTGGTTAAGTCGGGATCGAAATGTAAATTGATCGCTAAAATTGAAAGAAAGGAAGCGGTGAAGGAGTTGAAGGAGATCCTTCAGGTGGCAGACGGGGTGATGGTGGCGCGGGGAGATCTGGCAGTGGAGACTTCTGCGGCTGAGGTGCCGATTATGCAGTTGCACATTATTAATTTGGCGAGGCGGTGTCAAAAGCCAGTGATTGTGGCGACGCAAATGTTGGAGTCAATGGTGGAGATTCCCAGACCTACCAGGGCCGAAGCCACGGATGTAGCGCACGCGGTGATGTATCAAGTGGATGCGCTGATGTTGTCAGCAGAGACGGCAACGGGTAAGCATGCAGTGGAGGCGGTGAAAGTGATGGAGGAAATTATTGCCCGAGTGGAACACAGTCCGGAGTTCAAGCATTATATAAGGATTAATTGGGAGGAGATCGAAGACCAGAGTATGAAAATGAACGCGATTGCTTCCAGTGCGGCCTCTTTAGGCTATAGGATTAAAGCGGATATGATTGCAGTGGGGACAACTTCGGGGAAGACGGCCAGGATTATTTCTTCTTTCCGGCCGGAAATGCCGATCACGGCGATTACGTTTGATCAATATACATGTAATCAGCTGAATTTGTTATGGGGGGTAATGCCGATGATGGTAAAGCCTTCTCTGAAGGGAAATTCTTTTTGGAAGAGGATAATAAAGAAGCTGTTCGTTGGCGAGCGGGTGAAACCCGGCGATAAGGTGGTGCTGGTAATGGGGAGCAGGAACGGAGGCGGATGGGAAACGGATGCGATCAAGATGGTGAAGGTGGAGAGAGGTTTATAGTCAGGTGATTATAAATTTGGTGAAGGGGAGAATTCTGGGGAGGCACGATATTGATTGGGTAACTAAGCGAGTAGGAAGGAGGGGCCGGAGGTTGGAAGCGAGCAAAGCTGCCGGTAGCGACGAAACGTTTTAAGGAGGTAAAAACCCTTTGTCGGAGTGATTGATGATCAGTTTGGGGAGGGACTGGTTGCTGATTGATTTCCAATCTGGAATCAAGGTTCGATCTGCCGTTTATGGGGTATTCGCTGGCGGATAGTCTCCCAAAGGTGCGAGCGTGGTCAAGGATTTCCGTAATCCTGGCGGTGGTGGTCTGAGCGGCGCAGTTGGCTTCAAGGGCTTGGAGAAGACGATCTTGGATGACTGCGGATTGAAACGGGTTAAGGTCGCGACTGGCGGTAGCACAGTGGAAGTTGGAAAAGGTGTCAAATAGTAGCTGTTCTACAGGGGAAATATAATTGATAGAGACGATTTGGCGGGATTCGGGGATGGTAAGAGTGACAAGAGATTTAGTAATTACTCGGGTGGCTGGTGGGACAATGGTTTCGAGGGTAGCGGTCATAATCGGGAAATTAGATATGGTATGTTAACACAGGAAAGAGCGGGGACGAATAAGAGGCGAGGTTGAGGATAAAAGAAAATTAATTAAGGGAGAAGTTGACGGAGAATTGGAGAATTTGCCTCTGTCTTTATCAAGGGAATATGTTAGAGTAAATTATGGCTGCAAAAAAGAAAAGAGTGAGATCAGGCAGTGAAATGGCAAAGATTTCAACAGATAAGCCAAGAGATGATCGGGTGTCGGAGAGCATGAAAAAAAAGTCGAGGGTTAAGAAGTGGTTGATTCCGGGTGCCTTGGTAGTGGGAGGAATTTTGGTGGCGGGTTATCTGGCGAGAGGTTTTTACGTGTCCGCGGTAGTGAACGGCAGGCCAATATATAGATATGAATTGGTTAAAGAGCTGGAGAAGCAGGGAGGCAAGCAGGTGTTGGACGGGAAGATTATGGAAATGTTGGTGAAGCAGGAAGCGCAGAAGCAGAATTTAACGGTGACGGATGAGGAGATAGATCAGGAGATTGCTAATATTGAGAAGCAGGTATCCGGTCAAGGACAAGATCTGGATAGTTTGTTGGCTTTGCAAGGAATGGACAGGATGGGGCTGCAGGAACAAGTGAGGATGAGGAAATTGGTGGAGCAATTGGTGCCGGTATCTGAACCTCCTACAGAGGAAGAAATCGCGGCTGCGATTACCCAACAAGAAGGTAGTTTTCCTGAGGAGATGTCTGATGCGGAGAAAAAGGAGGCGGTGACTAATCAACTGGCTCAACAAAAGGATTCGCAAGCGATTGATGATTGGTTAAAGACGCTGAAGGAATCGGCTCAGATTGAGTATTTAAGAACGTATTAGGAGATGGTTTTTTCATCAAAATCTCAGGTTGGGAGGTTAGTTTGAGGATAAGGAGAGATAAATATGTATCATACATGGCAACCTTGGCAACCGATGATGAATAGTTGGTGGGGATTCGGGGGAGGGTTTTTATTAACGATTTTGTTTTGGATAGTGGTGGCATTTTTGGTGGTGGCGATCGTGAGAGGGTTGAGAGGAAGGGAAAGGTTGCGGGGAAGTTCGAATGCTTCAGAGATCTTGAAAGAGAGGTATGCCAAGGGTGAGATAAACAAGAAGGAGTATGAAGAAATGAAGAAGACGATTAAGGATTGAGTAATTTTAAGGATGAAGACCTGGTACCGGAAGATGAAAGTTAATGGTGAGAGAGGTGAGTTGTTTGGTTGATGGTAATGGGTTATTATAAGGATACATGGTTGGTGAAGCTGATATTCCGAGGGGTGAGAGAAGGGGTTTGCCTGTGGATGATGAGTTAATGTCTGAGGTGGATAGCAGGATGCAACAGATGTACGAGAAAGCTAATATAGGGAGACCTAGGGCTTCCTGGATACATGTTATTCCCAGAAAATATCAGCATATTATTATGGATAAACTGGTGGGAAAAAACTATCCACCTTTTAGTAAAATTTATAGTCGGGAAGCATTTACTGAAGATATGCTTAAGGCCTGGGCGAAGAACCGCGCGTTGTTTGAAATTTTGGTTGAGCAAGCAGGTTTGACACCAATTGATGAGTTTGACAAAGAAGATGAGGGAATGCTGATGGTACTGACGAGTAGCTCTTCACTGTTTATAGCGTCAGGACCTGATAATGAAGACATGAGGCAATTCACTTACAGTCGAATTCGTAATAGACCGGGAGTGTGGGATGACAGGCTGGGGGAACCATTCAGGGGTCATCTGACCAGGAATGTGAGAAAGGAACATACAGTAAGACTGGTTACTGATGAGGAGGAAGAGAGGGGCACTTCTACTGTCTTTGAGATGTATACGGGAAAAATGACGACTGAAGAACTGATGGATATGCAAAGAGTGGTGAATAGAGGTTTCAGAGAGATCCAGACCAAGACTTTCAGAGGAATTGAGACGAAGAGTGAGGACTGATATAGTGGTGGTTATGAAGTTGGCGGTGGTGGTGCATCCTAATGCAAAGAGCCCGAGAGTGGAAAAGGATTTGTTGGGAATGGTGCACGTGTATGTGAGGGAACCACCGTTGGAAGGGAAGGCAAACAAGGCGGTGGTTGAAGCGCTAGCGGATTATTTTCGGGTGAAGAAGAGTGCAGTGAGGATAGTTTCGGGGTTTAAGGCAAAGAAGAAGTTGGTGGAGGTGGATTAGTATGGGACTGGATTTGGGATTTGATCAAAGTTTGTGAGATAATAAGCGACATTATTGGTACCTAAAGATGGGTTATGTCGGGAAAGGTTGAAATGAAGGAAAGATTGGTGGGTTTACCTGAGGATACTGAAGTGTTGATTGTCGGGGGTGGGTTGGCTGGTTTATGTCTGGCTGATGCGTTAAGCACAAGAGATATTGATCACGTGGTAATTGATGAAAGAGATGCAGGTGAGCGTAAACAAGCAATGTATTTAGTGTCTAAGGAGATTGCTGAGAGATGGGGATTATCAGGAGAATTTAATAGATTTTTGGAGGGGCGGGAACTAATCAGCGGGGCGGTCCGATATTCTCCTGAAGGAAGGATTGAGGTGGAGATGTCTCCTAGGGATGATAATTTGTATGGACATTTGTCTTTACCGCAAGGCGTTTTGGAACGTTCCTTGGCCAATAGTCGAGAGAGAGTCATGTTTAGAACCGAGTGCGAAAATTTGGCTGAAGTTGAGAATGGAATGGTGGCGGATACTAATCGAGGGCAAATCAGGAGTCGAATAGTAGTAGATGCCTCTGGTTGGCGAGCAAGTATGGCGAGGCAATACTACGGCTCGAGTTTTGATCCGATGATTTGCGTTATGTATGGCGGCCATTATCGAACTATTGGGTATGACGAACGAATTTTATATTTGGTGAATGGTTGGGATCAGAGTAATGCCAATTGGGTAATGCCAATAGGACAGAAGGCGGCTGAGGTAATGGCTGCTCAGAGATGTTCTTATTCTGAGGCAAATAGTTGGTGGAACTCGCGAGCTGAGGAGCAATTTGCTCAGCTGACTGAGTTTTATGCTAGCCAGGGAATGCGAATCGAAGCCAATGGTGGACAGCAAGCGATGGCTTTTTCTTTAGATCATGCGCCGAGACAGTTTTACCAAGGGCGGGTGGTTCCTTTTGGGGATGCGGCCGGAGACAATTCTCCTTTTCATGGTCAGCTAATTGATTTATTGCCTGGATTGGCGACTCAAACCGCTGAGATAATTTCTCGAGCCAAAGAGCAAGATACGTGGTTATCTGTAGGTGAAAATGTTTATGATAATTATTTGCATCATCCACCAATTAGTTATTGGTGGCAGACTTTGGCAAGGATCAATTCTTTAAGTGGCCGGCAGACGAATAGGCATTTAAGTGAGGCTTTGTTTAGACAGTTTGATGCGGAAGTGTTGTGGACTATGGCTGATAAGGGTGGTTTTGATCGAGGTGGGTTGAAGAGATTGGTGGTTCGCGAACCAATAGCAATGATGCGGTGGGTGCTAGGATCACTTCCGAGTATGGCGCAGATGTTGTGGACTTATCCGCATTTGTATCAGCAATTGTTAATAACTACGGCACACAGATTAAGGGAGAGACTGGGATCTGAGGATGATGAGAGGCGGTAATGGGAGCTGAGGTTGAGTTTTGAAAATGGGTTGTGTATTCTGGATTTAATGGCTACTGATTTGGGAATGGTAAAGGTGGACTGTAGGCTATCGATAAGTGGTCCACCTAATCTTCCTTCAGGCCTTACCACATTAGTAGGGGCGGCCTGAAGAGCGATTATGGCGGACCTCATGCTATTTAATAAAGAATAAAGAGGAATTCGGAAAGGAGGTGATTCAAATGAAGAAATTAGTAGTGTTTTTAACTGTGGTGACGGTGATGTTGGTGACAGCCAAGGTGGCGATGTCCAAACAAGAAGGCCATGGGATCTTGGAGCCCAAAGGAGTGCCTCTGTATGTGGTTATTGAGGTGAATTGGGACGGGTTGGCACCAAAGGCGGACTGGACTGTCTGGGGGCCGAAATGGGAACCCAAAGTAGGGGTAGGAGTACCCTTAACCAGTTGCACTAATTGTCTGGATGTGAGCGGAATGAATTTCAGATTTGTAGGCAGCGCTGTTCAGTTTGATGAAGTGTATGTGCCAACTGTCAATGCTACGCCTCAGGTACGTAAGGTGGTATTGCATGATGTAGACGGCAACGGGACTTATACAGGCTCGTTACCGGCGGCGCATTACTTCCCGTGGGCGGCGGAGCCGAACGGTGAGTATGCCACGCTATATAGTGACAGGATTGACTATGATGTGACATTTGATGGGAATCACAATTTAGTCAGTTTCCATTACTTGCAGTACGAGCACAAGAAGTTGCCTAATTAGTGCTCCCCTACTCTAAAATTAAATATGAAGTGAAACTGCCCGGTGGGGTGAGGATGTTTTATACTGCTTGTAAAAGACGTGGTCTAAAGGAAGATGGGAGTTGATTGCTAAACGGGTTCAATAACAATTAATGTTTAACGGTTACCTTTTAGGAAAGTTATCATTTTTGTGGATTAATCTTTCAATGCCTTCCCGCGCTTTACTGATCATCAGTCTGGTGGGTTCCCCTGGTTTTAAGCCCAGTCTCTGACCTGCAATTTCAGCTCCGGCTAAAAAACTGGCTCCGGCGGCGATGATCACGTTTATGCATTTAAATCCGTACAGAGCTAAATGGCTTAAGTTCGGACCATCTGTTGAAGTAGCGAAAGGGTGGAATCTGTTTACACTTTCCTCTTTAAAGGTTTTCCTCATTCTATATATAGAATATCATATTTATTCTCGGGTTTTAAATTATGTCTTATGAAGGGGAAAATTTCGGATTAACCAGTCTTCAATCGAATCTGGGTAAGAGAAGATGAGGGGTTTTTCATCTGGAGCGGGCTTTTCTAGTTGTTGAAGGTTGTTATGAAAGTTTTCTTCGGTGACGTCATGACGTTGAGGATCTTTAAGGTTAGTCTTCATCCGTTCCCGGATGATAGCAACGGGAGTGTCAACGTAAATGAGTACTGGTTGAGCGTTGGTTTGGCGGGCGATTTTTTTGAATTCGTCACGATGTTCTTTTCGGGGATTGGTATCGTCAAAAACGACTGATTGACCTTTTTTTAGGTAAGCAGTGATTTCCTTTTTGGCGATTTGTCTGATGAATCGCCAGCCGTCTTTTCCTTTGGGGATTTCCTGTTCATGTTTAACCCACAAGGAATCAAAGCTGACTAGTCTGATATTAAGATAGCTGGCCAGTTTTTCGGCCAGGGTGCTTTTTCCTGAAAATGCCAATCCAGAGAGGAGGTAAAGAGTGGTCATGATGGTTTTATTTTATACTATTTATTTACAGACTCTTTTGATTCAGGTTATGATTTAGGTATGCAGCCTACTCCGTCGATAATTTTTAATGAAGCCAATCTGCCACGGGAATTGACGTTGAGTGACTATATGAGCATGGAATACTCGGTTTGTCGGGGAAGGCATGGGGATGTGCTATGCTCTTTAGTTGATTATATGTTATGGTTATGGTTTCCGTTGGCAATTATAGGCTTGATATTTATTTTCAAAAAGGTCTCATCCAGGGTTTGGGCAGTGGTATTAGCCGGTTTATATCTAATATTGTTATTTTATGCGTTGGGAATCTTGATGGTGTTATTTAAGTATTCTCTAGGCATTATTCCCCGTGAGCTTCCTTACTATATCCGAGGAGTGTTGATGACTCCTTTGTGGTTTTTGCTCTCGATAATGATGGGGTTTAATTCATAGTTAAGTACTGATAATTAGGGTTTTTTGATTAAACGGCAGGTTAGATTACGGATTGACTAGCGGGATTGGTTTTCAGTTTAATACGAGGATAAATGTCTATAGATAGGGGTTAATCTTGATTTTTTGTGGTTATTTGTGTATTATGGGTTTAATGACTTCTGATTTTGGGTTTGCCGAAAGCTATCCGTCCACCTAATCTTGCTTCGAGCCTTACCACATTAGTCGGAGCGGCTCGAAGAGCGATTTTGGCGGATCTCGTGTTATTTGTAAGTAACAGAGGTACTCGGAAAGGAGGTGATTTGTATGAAGAAGTTGATTGCTAAAGTTGTGGCTTTGGGGTTGGTGGCAATTGCAGTGGTGTTTGCGGCCGAGGTATATGCCACGACAGGTCCTTTGCAGGGAGTGATTACGTATTACAACAAGAATGACGGTAGTGATTTTTACCGGTCAACTAC
Source organism: uncultured Gammaproteobacteria bacterium (assembly GCA_964650355.1). Lineage (GTDB taxonomy): Bacteria > Patescibacteriota > Microgenomatia > CAYXHB01 > CAZYTL01 > CAZYTL01. The sequence goes on from CAZYTL010000013.1 coordinate 37,654, forward strand.
TCCGTATGTGAGCGGAATAGAAACCCAATCAGATAATCCGGATGGCAGCGTGACGGTTAAGATAGATAATGCAGCTGGTTATGTTGATTCCGGTTTTTCGATCTATTTCGGAAAGTTAGCTGATTTAAAGCCGCTGACTTTAAGTGGGGTTGGTGACGACTACGGACTAAATCTGTGGTTTGACACCAGTAATAACGGCGAGTTTTTTGCCTGGGATTCGAGTGGCAAGCTAACCAGTCTAGACGGAGATACTTATGGACTGGGACCGACTTCGTCCGGGGGAAATCTGACAGTTGATGGTTCGTCTTTGTTCTGGATGATGACAGCGCCTTATGGTTCTTATTCTCTGGAAGATCTAAAGTCCGGTTCTTTCCCGAGGATTACAGGTGATACTTACGTAGCGATTTGGGTCGGGATTGACGCTTTTAGCGAATCTCAGTCCGCAACGCTGACTTCCTTGTCATGGTTTCCGTTGTTAAGTAAGGAGCAATGTATGAAGGATGGTTGGCGAACGTTTACTGCTCCGACATTTAAGAATCAGGGAGAATGTGTAAGTTCCGTTCAGCATAATGCTGACCATTGAGGACGCTTGGCTTTAAGGCCGGTCGTTTTCTGAAATAAGCAATCCATCGAGAAATCGGTGGATTGTTTAGTAAGGAGGGCTGAAGTGATTGGGAGTTAATTCAGTGAGTGGGTTGAAGAGAAGAGTGAAGTTGAAAAAGTTCTTTAGGTATGAGATAAAATACTTATGACGGAAGAGAATCAAGGGATTGATTTTGCTAAAGCTACAACAGAGGAGTTAAAAGCTGCCGGTTTTACAGTGAAGACGCGGAAGCCGTCAAAACCGAGAAAATTTAAGCCCCAGGGAGGTACGAAAGCGATTCGTGGTCAGATGGGGGTGGGCTCATTGCTAACTCGTAAAAGCAGCCGCGGACATCAGGGCCCAAGAGGAGATCCGACTCACAGGGCAGCGGAACGACATGAAGAACGAGGCTGGTGATGCCCAGAAGATCGTTTTCTTAAAAGGGGAGATTCTGTTGCTGAGGTTTTTCCTGGTGGGAGAATTGCTCTCCAGAGTGGCGGTATTGGCACCATTTGCAGTCAGGGCTTTCTTCAGGTAGAGGTCCGGCCAGCAACTGGTCTATTTCTTTGATGAAGTTGAGGAATTGTGGTTCGTTGAAAGGAACTTCCAGCCATTTAGGGGGGAAGTCAAGGGTGACAGTACCGTTTTTAAAGGTGACGGTGTCCGGGTAGAAAACCAGCAGTCCCATTTTAGTAATTTTTATCGTTTCGCCTGTTTTGGGGTTTTCCAAAGCGAATTTGTAAGCGGATAGTTGGGTTTGGTATTTGTCGATTTTGTCTTCCCGAGGTTGGCTGATTTTGAGATCGACTAAGGTATGGGTACCATCAGGATTTTGGACTAAAAGATCGTATTTGCCTTTGATGAAGACAGAGGTGTCGGGGATGGTGATCGAATCAACCCAACCTTCCTGGTTGATGACCTTGCCCTCGGGAATTTCATGATTTAAAGTGCGTAAATTTTTGCCCAGTAGGTTTCCCTGGATTCTGGTGTTGATAGCCGAAAACACGCCGGGCATGGGCATACTAGGTTGGTAAATTTTGTATTTTACTTTCAAGCAGTAGCAAAGTTTGCACTCTTCGTAGAGAAAAGCAAAGTCGGAGGGAGAGAGTTTATACATATTGATGTAGATTATTGTATTATATTTTATGTGTTTTGACGAGTTGACGAGAGTGGTTATGCTGAAGTTGTTTACTGTTTAACTGTTTAGTTGTAAGTTGTTATGGTAGGATAGATTTGATTTATATGTTAGGAAAGAGAGATTTTTTGGTGATTTTTTTGATGCTGGTGGCTTTGGGAGGCGGATATTATGTTAATACCCTGGTATCATGCGGGATTGAATGTGAGGCGAAGATGAGCCCACAATTGGTGACTGTGAGTCCGGATGAATTTGTTAAAGCTGCTAAGCAGAAGCAGGCGATGGTGATTGATGTGAGAACGGCGGAGGAGTTTACTAGCGGTCATGTAGCGGAGGCTGTGAACCAGGATTTTTATCAGACAGCGGCTTTCAAGCAGTATCTGGAAGGTCTGGATAAGAATAAGCCTTATTTGATTTATTGCCGGACTGGTCACCGCTCCGGACAAGTATTGGAAATGATGAAGGAGATGGGGTTTACCAGTGTGACAAACCTGGACGGAGGGATTAACGCCTGGCAGCAGGCAGGACTGCCAATAGTGAAGTAAGCAGAGGCGGTCTACTGAGGGGTGATTCTTTGGAGGACTTGTTCCCGGGTTAAAAATGAATCGCCTTGGGCTAACATTTGTTGAACTTGTTCTCTGGTAAGAGTCAGTTGGTAATCGCCTACACCTTTCGCCCAAGTGGTTATCTCGCAAGCCGGGTGGGCAACCATCATATTGGTTCTTATTTGGGTCACTCCATCTCCGCGGTCGAGTACCAAACACGGAAAACTTAACTGTGTGTGTGCGATAGTTTCTCTTACCAGCCCACTCACGCTCATGACCCCGATGGGATGTTGATAGAGAGTAGCGATTAGGTCAGCTGCTCCCTGAAGGTCGTCTGTTTGCTCAGTGACTTCAAAGTGCCCGATTCCTGCCACTTGCTGTTGGCCCTTTAAGGCCCACAAGCCTAAAGTAACACCGTCATAGGCATTTTGGGCGGTGAGGGACTCCTGAGGTGATAGTTGTTTTATTGCCAATCGGTCTCGAGGAAAGTCATAGTGGGTCAGGTCACCATATTGATAAACGTGCCAGAGCCCATTTGGCTTAAGTGGATGATCGCCAGCCTGAGAAGCAGTTATCAGAAGGTCAAATTCTTTTTCTAAGACTGCTGCCTGGGTGTTGTCAAGTCGTTTAATTGGGGTATGGACAGAATTTAATTGAATTAGGAGGAGAAAGGAATATTTTTGTGAGATCCAGAGATCGTCGGTTTCAGGCGGAGGAGCAGTGATTACTTGGCTGGTATCTATTTCGGAATATGGTGAGTATAAATATTCGGAGATACCCATATTATGGATTATTATACACTTTGAGGGTTGATGAACAAGCCTTTTAGGCAAAGGGTTAAGGTTTCGGGCAGCTGGAGTTTGAAAGGGGCGAATTGGACAATGAAAATTAGAAATTGTAAGTTGATTTGATGTTTTGGTTAATCTGTGTATATAATGGATGTTGATGATAGTGCGCAGATTATTAATGGGGTTGGGTTTAGGAGTTTTGGTATTAAGTACGGCGTTGGCTGTTCAGGCTAAGGATGACACTGATAAACCGGATAAACCTGACCAGGCAGTCCAGGCGATGGCAAATAAAGAAGACAGAGAAGCGGAGAGAGAAGCGAGAAAGCAGGAGAGAGAAGATAAAAGAGAACAGTTTAAGGCGGAGTTGGAACAGCAGAAACAGGAACGGGAAGATGAAAGGGAGCTTAAAAAGGAGCAGTTTAAATTTAGGCTGGAGCAGATAAAGGATGAGCATAAGCAGGTATTAGCTGAGAGTGTTGATACCCGGCTGGCAAGTTTAAATGAAAGAAGAACGAATCATTATTTGGATGTGATGGGAAAGATCAGGAATATTTTCGACAGGTTGCAGGATGTGGTAGACCGGGCTGCGGCAAATGGGGCGGATGTGACGGATGGGCAGGCGGCCCTGGATTCAGCTGAGGCAGCGATTGAAGCGGCTGAACAAGCGATAGCGGATCAGGCAGGCAAGGATTATACGGCCCAAGTGACTGATGAAACTACTTTGCAAGCAGATATGGGCGATGTTTTCAATCAGTTAAAGTCTGATTTGCGGGAATTGCACAGGTTGGTGGTGGAGGCCAGGCAAGTAGTGGCTCAGGCAGCCAGGGTGGTGGCTCATTTACGATCGGCGGCCAATGCAGGAGGAGGAGAAGGTGATTTAACTCCGACTCCCACTGGGACGGAAGGCGAGGCTACGCCCACGCCGATTGTGTCCGGAAGTCCTACTCCCACGGGAACGTCAGTGGTCACTCCCACAGTGACGGAAATCCCGACTGTGACTGAAGCACCCACTGCTACTCCCACGACAGGAGGTTAAGTGCTAAGATGAATTTATGGCAGAAGAACAGCAAGCATCACCGGAAACGCAAAAAATGATGCAGGATGCGGGACCTGCAGGCCAACCGTCGGCTGATAAACCCGCGGTTGAGCAGCCAGCCACACCTCCGACTGCGACTCCCACCTCTCCCCCATCTCCCGCACCTGAGTCAAAGTCTGATCAGCCCAAGTCGTCTAAGTTATGGTTGATTATTTTGGTGGTGGTGGTGCTATTGGCTGCATTAGGCGGAGGTGGGTGGTATATGTGGCAGCAGGTAAATTCCGGATCTAATTTCGGCCCTGAGAATGCGGTTCCCATGGAAGCGGTGAGTCCTACGCCAACGATGACACCTGAGGAAAACGAATTGAATCAGCTTGATTTGGATACGAGTGGCGTAGATGCTGAAATGGAGCAGATTCAGTCAGATGTGAATCAGTTGTAGTGAGATCTTCTTCTGGGTGTGATGATGGCTTTGTTGAGTTTAGTGCCTTGCGGTTATAGAGGGGTAGAGTGCAGGAGTTGGTTTATGCAGGGGCGATTTGGAGTTTGATTTGATTGACTTCTTTTTCGAGTTTTTCGAATTCTTCTTTAGTGGGGGTATCACCCGCCTGCATTCGCTATGCGAAAAGCATTGCGGGCAGGTCTTCGAGAAAGGCTAACTGTCTGCCGATTTTGTCAAGTCTTTTAGTGAGTTTTTGGTCTACATGATCAATTTTTCCGTCTAGTCTTTTGATATCTTGTCTGATCTTTTTTATTTCATCAAGCAACCCATGTTTCATGGTTTCCATTTGGTTAAGTAGGTCAGCTTTCATGGCACTCTGACCATTGATGATGGTGGTGAGCATTTTCTTGGTGTCGTCCATGGTTTAGAGTATATATGGTGGTTGGACTGTTGTTCAATGGTGAGAATTAAGGGTTTGTTTTATTTTTCGAATTCGGTGAGGAGGTGAAGGGTTAGTTTTGAGGGAAATTGGGAAGCTGATGTTGGGAGTTTATGAGGTTAGTATTTTTTCAATCAAAGACCAAGTTAACTTTTTGGTTGATTTTGAGAAGGTTTGCTTCCCGGCTGTCAGCAGGCAATTCCAAGACCCGGAAATATCGGGGGTTCCATAGGTAGATGTTCCAGGGTTTGACGATCCGTTTAGACTTAATGACTGCATGTTCATCCAGTATGCAAACAATGATTGGTTGGGAAACGAAACAGGTATGGATGCCGAATCTGGTTTCCAGGTAAAAAGGCTTGATATGCTGAGTGAACATGACTCCGATAAGGGCTTGCCAAAACTGTTTCGCACTTCCGGCCTTAATAGTGATCATGGTTTAATGATATCAAACATCGGTTTAGGTCAAAGACGGAGAGAGATGTTAAAATATATTTGCGGTTCTCCTATGTGAGCCGGATTTATCTCTGGTAAATCTTAAAATTATGGGTGAGGCAAAATTTCCTACCGATGAGAGAGTAACAGCAATACCAGATGTTTTTAAAGAGGTCGTGAGCATCGCTCCGGGTCAGACTGTGGTTACGGGAAGTGTGGCGATTGGTTATCAGGAGGGCTTGGCTTTAAAACAGGCCATTTTGGAAGCGAGAGATTTTGATGTTATAGTCGCCGGAGAATTACCAGATGAGCAAGATAGAGAATTAACAGATTTCGTTTCAAATCATCCGGAAGTTGAGTTACAAAGGGGTTGGAATATACGGCCCGATGTTTTGTTAAAAGGGACCATATCTACTGAGTTTAATGGTACTCAAGTTGCATTAATGAGCGCAACAAACATTGCATTAGATACGATGAGGACAATAGAAGCGTTTAGGAGTTTTCCTGCAATGGCAAAGCATGAGGTGGCGGAATATGCAAAAAGTATTCGTCGATTAGAAAGACTAGTGGAAGGAAATTTGCTCGATGATAAAACTAAGTTGGAAGCGAAAAAATTATTAGGCGAAATAGAGAGGATGAAGTCAAGGTATCGAGGTAAGTGAAGAGTTGTCTCGGAGGGGATTTAATTTCATTTTTGGGAAGCGAATGGTTAGAAATGTTTATTTTTCGAATTCGGTGAGGAGGCAGAAAGATTTGCTCAATTCCCGGGTGAAGTGGAGGGATACGCGGTAAGAAGACAAGGAAATTAATATTTGTATGAATTTTTTGCGGGTTAAATTCCGGTATTTTCGGTAGGAAACATGTCTGAGCGGGAAGATGTTTACCAAGCAGAAAGTTTTTCTTATAGCAGATTCCTAAGGTTTTTATTGAAGTTATGCCTTTTCCATTCAGCGCTTTTTTTTCTTTTCAGCTTTTGCTAAAAGCATCAGCCTTTTTGTTTCTAATCTCTTTTTTGTTTTACGGGAGTGGGTTTTTCTGCTTTTGCCAACCCCGGTTGCTCTTTTTGCCATGACTTGATTATACTACATTTTTTACTTAGACAGGATAATAATTTATATTTGTAATTCATGTGGCCGTTTGATAATAATTTAGACGATGCGGCCTTTGATTAATTCACGGGTGGAATTGGATGGACATGGATTAGTTTTACCCAGAGAGGGTCAAAGCTGATAAGTTTTGTCAGGGTGTATTTGGCTAGTTGCTTAGCTAAGGTTGATTTACGTCAGACAGCTAATCCTGAGAGGATATAAAGTGTAGGGGGCATATGCTGATTTTAGCGTTGGAGAACATGAGTGATTATTTAATTTTACTAAATGATGAATTAAAAAAATAGTGTACCTTTGATCAGTGTGATTGAATTTTTATTTTTGAAAATATCTTGTGGGATCATTTACATTGCTATATTGATACGCAACAATTCTTTGTTGACAATATTTACATTTTCCACAGTTTTGGTAATTAGTACTTTTATTGGCAAAACAGCAGGAGACGGTTTCGGATAGAGAGAGATGATGTTTGTTTGACCATTTTATTAATGAGCTCTTGTCATAGAGTTTTTTTGATATATAAGGGTCACTATTAGGCGAGCTTATCTGCCATTGCCAATCGTTTAGGTTTTCACATACGCTGATGGTGTCAGCTCGAAGGCAGGATAAAGTATTATCTATTGAGAGATCATTATTTAAAGCCCCACAAAATATAGTTTTAATATTCGATTTTTGTTGTAAAGAAAGAGATACTGCAAGTTGAACCGCATGTAAATATATAGAAATATTTCGAACCGGGTATCCGGTGGTAGTTGTTAAAGACTTTAAGTTATGTTTAATTTTTTTAGGTGGGATTTCAATTTCTAACACGAATAAATCAGCAAAATGTTTTTTGCCAAATCTTTTTTGGAAATATTTTGTATAGTGTTTTACTGCTTGGAATTCTGCGTGTTGGCTGGTTTGTCCTCTTTTAATAAATAAGGGGTATAGTTTTAATTGATAGTCAATTAATAGACGCGCACTAGTGGCTACTGAATCCAATCCACCTGAAATGACCATGATAGCAGTCTTATTTGTTGGAATTTTAGTAACAAATCCTCGTTTACTTTTAAGCAGGTTGTTGTAGTCTGTAAGTTGATTCATAATTTTTTATTCTTTTTTAGATGGTTTAAAATCCGATCTATTTTTCTATCCTTTCTCTCAAGCATTCCAAGATTTTTCAAATATTTCCTCATTGTGTAAAAAAAATGTAAACCTTTGGATTCTGAATGGTTGTTAAATTCAAGTTCCACAGCATTGGACCCACCCACGATTTCAGGATTGATTCTACAGGTGGATAATGGATGATTGGTTAAGGTGATATTTTCAATATTGTCGATATAGGTTTTGATTAATGGGTAATTATCACGGTTAAAATTATACTTTTTTTTGTTTAATAAATTGATTTGTGTACTCTGTTTAGTAATAGTGACCAAAGGGAAGATGTTTGATTTAAATAATTCAATATTAAATGCATTTTTAAGTTGAGAAATGTCAAATGCGTTAAGATCATTTTTATATGAATTGAAGGACAAATTTTCTACTGTTTGGGCATATTGAGTTAAGGATGGGGTGTCTTTACGAGTTGAACTGCGGTCGTTTGTTTTTATGGTAGCCAAAAAACGCAGATTGCCATTTGAGTTATGATTAGGTACATATGTTTCTCTTAATCTAAGTGAGTGGATGGTCTTACTTTTGGGGATCTGGTAATAAGTATCAATAATTTTTAAATGTTTAATTCCCAGGTCACGGTAATTGTCATGTTTTAGTTTTTGTAAAATATTATCGGTAAGAACTTGATGTTCAAATTTTTTCTTACTAGAAAGGGTTATTTCGTAATGATGGCTGATATCATTGAAGGTGCGTAAATTCTTATTTAATGAGAATGGAGATACAGTAATATTTTTATTGATGATGAGGTTAGATTGATTTAAACTGATCATTTGTTTGATTATTTCTAAACAATGATATTGTTGACGCGACCTTTCCCATGGGAATACGATCCAATCACGAGGTTTGGCTTTGGCAGCATAGTAGTTAACTAATTTTTGAGAAATCGGAGTACTTTTGGCAATTAAACAAGCTGTTTTTATCTTTTTAACGTGATCACGATTAAGCTTTTTAATTAAGTATTTTAGAGTATCTCCGGTTCCTGAAATGTCATCGATGATGAGGATGTTTTTGTTTTGAAGTTTTTTTAATGGCAGACGTTGATAATTTATTGATTGTGGTTTTTGTTTTTCAAAAGAAGCATGATCTGTTGCTGTCCTGAAAATTCTAACGTCAAATTTGGGGATTTTGAAAATTGATGCTATTTCCTGAGATAATTGTTGGCCGCCTCTTAGGATACAAATAATTACTTCAGGTTTATAACCGTCATTTTGGATTACGTTTAATAAACTTGATTGCAAATAAATGTAATCTTGCCAGGTTAAATTGGTGATTTGGGGTATTGGTGTTTGCTTTTTCATGGTTTTTATAGGTACGAGAATGAATTTCATTTAACCTGATTCGTGGTGGGATGATAGTAATTTTATTAATGTTTTGATTAAACAGAATTAAGGAAAATTAATAAACGGTATTATAGCATGGGGGCAAGGTCGAGTTATGGATTTTTTAAATAATAGATGCCATTTTTATATTTTTCGTTGGTTATTTGAAGTTTTTGTTCGCCGGGGCGGAGGAGATGGATCTTTGATTAATGAGAGCATAAATTTTGAGAGCGAGGAGGTCAAATTTGAAGGGATGGTGGGTTGATCGGATTTATAAATTGGGTTTGTTGATAAATCTGTTATAATATTTTGTTGTATGGCGTTCACGAGTGAACAGTTGATAAAGGAGGCAGAGGTATTAAAGGATTCTGTTGGAGAAATATTCGGTAAAAACGGAGGGATTGATAAAGGATATAATTTGGGTACATTTGGAGATTCTGGTGGTGGTGTGGAATTGAAACCATTTTGGTATGAGGGTGATTGGGGTGAGCGAGTGTATGGGGTTGATTATGTGGAAGGGGCGAACGTGCGTAGAGTCAGGGTTCATATGCCTTATAGGTATTCAGATGAGTGGATGGTAAACGTATGGACATGGGATTGGCCAAAAAATGTAGGCGATCCGATTTCTCTTATGCTGGTCGAATCAACTCATGCCCAGATGTTTAGGGAATGGGGTTCGACTAATCCTGAGAGGCTCGAAGGCTGTCTGAATGCCCAGCCATTGCAATTGGAGACATTGCAAAGAGCGACTGCTGACTTGGAAGGAGCAATGGAAAGAGATGGGTTTGTTCGGGTACCATGGGATAGCAGTTGGGTGGCTACTTAGATTTAAGGTAAAGAGGTTAATTATTTTTCGAATTCGGTGAGGAGGCGGAGGGGTATCAAACTAAGCGTAAGGTTCTATAAATAGGGATTAATCTTGCTTTTTGAAGGATTATTGTGTATTATGGGCTTGATGACTTCTGATGATGGATTTGCTGAAAGCTATCCGTCCACCTAATCTTGCTTCGAGCCTTACCACATTAGTCGGAGCGGCTCGAAGAGCGATTTTGGTGGACCTCGTGTTATTTGTAAGTAAGAGATGTACTCGGAAAGGAGGTGATTTGCATGAAGAAAGCGGTAGCAGTTGGATTTTCGATTGCGCTAGCTTTAGGTATGGCGGTACCGGCTTTGGCTGTTGGATCTGAGGAATCTCATGCGGCGCCATGCGGGGCAACGCATGGTGCGTTTGCGGATCAGTGGGGTAATTTTGGTTGGCTTGGCGATTTAGGGGGTACACCTGGCTACCATGATGCCGTTGGGCAACAGCCTGGCGCAACTGGTTACAATAATTCCCATGTCGATTGTAATCCACAGAATTAATCTGCGATGATTAAAATAATCCACCGAGGTCTTCTCGGTGGGTTGTTTTTTAGGTAATCCCCTACTCTGGATTGTTTAGGAATGAAGAGTTTATGGAGATGAGGACAGCTTAAGTATTTCTATTGGAAGGTGTTTTTAATTTTTCAAATTCGTTGAGGAGGTGGAGGAATTGGAGGTGATTAGTTACCAATTCTGGGTAGTAAGAGTAAACATCCTCTGTTACGGGATAGTTTTGTTGGTAAATATTTGATATGATATATTGAGAGAGTCGTATGACTGAACGTCGTTTAGGTGACATTAAACAAACAAGAGAAATGCCTATAGATGAGTTTGGTGAAAATCTTAGGCGTTATGATGAAAGATTGGATCGTGTATATGATGAATGGTTAGCGGATGAGGAGCTGAAAGATAGAGGTGCACGAACTATCTCAATGGCCGAAGTCCCTGAAGAAGAAGAAGAACTACGATCAGGCAAATTAAGTAGGAAATTATTGGCTTATGAAGATAGGCTAAGAGAGGCTAATACAAATTTTCCATTTCTGAGTAATGCTCCTACAGTGATCGTAGATTCTATGTACAAAAGAGATGTATTGCGACTATTGTTAGAAAGAGGGGAAGTTAATACTTGGGCTTTATGTAATGCATATGCTGATATTCAGGGCAAGGTTATTCCTAAGTTTTTCAAACGTGCTTGCGGTGTGATCCATGAGTATGTGAGGACAGGTGGTCAGAATGTTAGAGGCGGAGAGGGTTTATGAATGATTAATTCACGGGTGAATTGGATGGACATTTAATAAAATTTTATATTTCTGAAAGTATTTTTGTCATCACGCAGTTTGGAAAGGTTACTTTTACGTATTCCTCGTCGGCAATGATATATAAGTTATTTTTAGCTCGGGAGAAAGCCACTGTAAGTAGTTGAATCGCGCTGTCACTCCATCCGTGTTCATCCCAGAAAGAGCCCTTGGATCCGCGAGCATCGGTGGTATCAAAAATAATCGTGGTCTTTTCTCTACCTTGAAAGGTGTGAATCACGCCAACTTCTACTTTAGTTATCTTTTCTTCTCTAAGCAGAGTTTTTATCATCAAGGCTTGTGGTTTGTAAGGCGATATTACTCCAATATCTCCAGGGTCGGTACCGCTGGTCAAAATTTGTTTAACAAGGTCAACATTAGCTTGTGCATGGATTGGATTTTGTCTTGACCTTCCGTAAGGTCCTGGTTCCACGTGAGGTTCAGAACCGTGTGTGTTAATTATTTTTATATCTCCAGAGGTATGACCGAGGTTTGCATCTTCTAATTTACCTTCATAGAAGTATTTGCTGATTAAGCTGGAAAGTTTTTGAGGCATGCGATATTGTTTACCTAGAAAGACCGTATATGGAATATCTTCAATCCAACTATAGAGCTCCTTGTAATTGTTTTTTCCGGATGCCTGAAGGAAGATATCTCGTTTGAGCCATTTTTTAACCATGGGGTTTTTGTCGGCCTGAACAATGGGAGGTAGTTGTTGGGGATCACCGATCATTGTTGTTTGGTCTTTTGTATGGACTGAGGCAATAAATAATAAGCACAATGAAACCATGCTGGCTTCGTCTACTACCAATACATCAAATTCAAGATCTTTGAATACGGGATCGACAGCAACTTTGGTAAGGCTTGAGGCGATTACTTTAAATTGGCTTAAGAATTGTCTTTTAGCGGGGAGTTCATCTTCATTTTGTAAGTAATTTGTAATAAATTCTAAACCACCTTCTTTTTCTATTTTGGTTTTTAAATTTTCGTAGTTGCCGTTTTTTTGAGCTAAGTTATTTGCTGACTCTGATTTTTCAGTTATCTGTGATTGGAGATGGTTTAGTTCATTCTCTATTTTCTGATGTTCTTGTTGGATAGCCGTGCGGGAATCTAATAATGCCTGAAGGGTTTGTCCGGTGATAGATGAGACAATTTTATTTATTAGTCCTTCTTTCTGTTTGGAGAGTATTTCATCTTCTAGTCTTTTGAGCAATTTGATTTTTTGGGTGAGTTCGTTGCTAGAGTTGGATAGAGATTCCTTTAAAGTTCGGATTTCAGTCTGGAGTTGCGAATAAGCCAGGTTGAACTTTTCTGCTTCTTGGTATTGGTTTAATAGTTGAGCTAAATATAGTTTTCTTTCCTCTGTTTTTATATTGAATTCTTTGAATTGATCTTCAAAAGAAAGATTGGTTAAGTCGATTTCTTCATCTCCCTTTAACAACAGCGGTCCGTATCTAGTTATGATCTTTTCGTAATCGATTCCTTCTTCTTGAAATGATTTGGCAACTTGGTACAAAGCGTTGTCAGTCGCTCGATTAGCATGCGCTGAAAGGAGTACTCTTTGACCTTGCTGTACGTGTTGCATGGCAATTTGACCCAGGGTTTTGGTCTTGCCTGTACCGGGAGGGCCCCATACTATGGAACATTTGTAAAGAAATAAATTGATTAGCGCTTTAATTTGGCCATTCTTTAAGTCTTTGCTATCTATTTGTCCGACATTTCGTTGGATACTTTGGGGATAGAAAAGAGCCTCTGCAGTGTCTAAATGGTATGCTCTGGGGTTGTTATAAATATCTTCCAGTTTGGCAATTATTTTGCGATAGAGTTCTGTAACGTCCTCTTCTATTTCTGCGCGAGGAATTTCTTTACCAATATCAGTGGCTAGATTTAGGGTTACGAATTGTCCGTCGGTACTCACTACTGACCCGGGAATGCCATCAGGTTTGTCAGGTACGTAGAGTTTTATAAAAGCATCTTCACGAACTCTTTTGTCTTCGAGGATCTCAAATTTATAAACATAAGTATCTCCGGATTTAGATATCCGTACTCCATCTACTAATGCTAATCGTGATTTTCTCCCCTTCTTTGCTTTTTCAATTTCGGTTTGCAATTCGGCCTCCATGGCAGACTTCATTTCGGGAATATGGGAGCGAATTCGATCCGACATAATTTATCGCGTTTCAATCTCTAATTTGGGAAAGTAATATACTATATTTTCTGTTTTGGCGATGACTTTATCAATTATTAAAATATTATAGCGCAAGAATTCGGAAGGTGGTGGAGGTATTGGGTTTGAGGGGAATTGGAACGAGGTTATTGTGTGATTAAGGTTGCTCGGGGTTGAGTTTGAAGTTGATTTGCATTTACCAATTCGCGTAGATATTTTTTTACTTTTCTCGCCACAGATCCCTGCCATTTTGGCGCATTTGAGAGAAAATAAGAGATGATGCTTATTGCGTCATCTTGCCCGTAGCGATCGCTAATATCATTGAGGTTCATCATCGCTTTTAAATACGGCAAGGCATTAGGTGAGACAGACTTCCAATTGTCTATAACCACATCGGCGATTTGACTCAATTTCATTTGCGATAAATCCGCATTGTAATACCACGACTCCGTGACTGCTTCATCATCATCAAAACCATATCCACATCTCGTGCACAACCACTTTTTATGATCCTCATTAATACCCAATAGTCTCGCCATCTCCTCAGTATTATTAATCTCATCGGATGTCGCCCTGCATTTAGGGCACTCCTTCGGTTTTGCCATAGAATTTATTTATAACTAACGATAAGGTAACTGAGCGTTTAGAATACTGAATAAAGATTGAGTTTTAGTATACGCTGTTTATTAATTCTGGTCTTGCTTTACGAGAGCTTCGTCAGGGTTTCGGTGGTTAATTGAGAAGATCAGTTCCTTTCTGTCTCTGTGGTTTTTTTATGTTTTTTAACATAACTCTTTTTGACAAATTTTCCGGTTACTGCGCTTCTTCTGTTTATTTTCTTTTTCCCTTTTGGCATATTAATCACCTCCCTCCTTTGGGTTGGTATTCATGTTTATATTTAGGTCTATACTGATTTAATTGTATGTGGGTTGTTTTTGTGCTGAAGCTAGAATTTTCCGAACCAATATTAATTAAATAAAAAACCGATAATAAGATAATACCAAGCACAAACGAAATTAATGTTACACGTTGAAGAAAGATTATGTATTTTGTGTACTTATTTTGTTCATTACTCTCAGTAATTTTTCTATTGTTTACTAACTCATTTATGTCCTCATTGTTATGTTCAATCTCTTTTTCAAAAGCAAGATCGCTGAAAATAAACGAAAGCATAGTGCTGGTAACGACTGCTATTAGCGATAACCAACCGATTCCGAGGATTTCCTTATGATTAAGAGTTCCCAAGTTATTGGTAAAGAATACGGATAAATATAGCCCTCCAGTAGAGAAAGTGAGTAGGTATTTATCATAAGTGTGTTCTATTTTAAGCCTTTCCTTCTCCAGGTTTTCCCCATGTTTACGCATGACTTTTAAATTTTTCTCGATGATTTCTTTCATTGTCATTTTCTTTTCCCCTTTCTACCCCCGATCGGTTTAATTGGTTGGCGAGTAGGTGGCTTGACGCCTTTTTTTATATCAGCATTTCCGGTCACTGGCCTTCTATGACTTTTTATCTGCCCGGAATCTTTGTGTGAATTTGTGTGAGGTGTTTTTTTATGTGTCATACGCTCTTCGGTTTGAAATTTTTGGATTCTGGGGTAGAGTACCACAAATCTAAAATAAATGCAATAGGCGGCTGGGTGTAGGTTTAGTCGTTGACAGGTTTTCGATTTTGATTTAATATTGGGCTAATGGAGATGAAGAAGTTAAATTCATTAGCGGAGGTGACCACCGGGTACACTTTAAGGAAATCTAAAAAACTAAAAGGCAAGTTAATGCCCTTATTGCAGGCTAAGGACATTGATGAAAGTATCGTAATAGATAAAACTGACTTAAAGCAGGTGGCACTGGATGCTAGCTATGTTAATGCTATTGTCCAAAAGGGGGATGTGGTGTTAAGTTCCAGAGGCAATTTCCGGGCTGCAGCAATCGAGTCCCCTACTCCTCTGGTGGCGGCTTCATCTATATTTATCCTGCGGGTCACAGATGATGTGGATCCCCGGTATTTAGCAATTTATTTGAATTCCAGAAAGGCCCAGTTAGAGTTTATGAGGTTAAGCAGCGGCAGTTCAATCCAATCATTATTTAAGGCTCACGTAGAGAACTTGAAGGTGTCCGTACCTGCTTTGAGTAGGCAG
>CAZYTL010000014.1:0-50448 GCA_964650355.1 uncultured Gammaproteobacteria bacterium
CCTGCCACCCATTCATCTCCTCCCAAAATTTCACTTCCCAAACAAACTCCTGACTCATCACCACCATGGTATACTTACTCGCCACCTGCATCCCCCCCCATCAGCTTCACTCCTGTGAAACCCACTAACGCCACCGCCTCCGGTACCTCCTCTAACTCGTCTCCCAAAGTCTCTGCTCCTATCCATAGCTCTGCTAGTCCACCTATCAATCATTTTACTGCCAATGCTCGCATCGTCTCATTAGGTCATAATCGGCCCTCTATCAGCTTTATTCCTCAACTAATTATTGCCTCTTTCTTCATCATTCCTGTCATTGCCCTTATCTGGGGAGCCTACCAAAACTGGCCTGTATACCTACCCGTCCCTTTATCCGTCCGCCTCACCACCAATCAACTCATCGCCCACAGCCCGTTGCCTAAAACCCCCGGTCTCTTGCTCTACCCTATGATTACCCAACTCTCCCAGGCCCAAACCTTCAAACAAAACCTCCAACTCACTACCCAACCTTCTGCTCCCAACCAGCCTAAGTTCAACCTCACCATTTCCGGCCCGATTGAACTCAGCCAAAACATCAATTTCCACCTCCAATTTACTGGAAAAACTTCGTTTACCTCGACACCTGACTCCGAGCCTACCCCTATCACTAGCGGTCAAATCATCTACCAAAAAGGCATTGCCAGCCTCAACTTTGATCAAATCAGTCCTTCTCTTTCTTATAATCTCCAACCGCTTCTCAACCAATCCATCAACTTCATTGTCAACCCTTCTCCTGCCACCGACGGCAATCAGTTCCAACATACCCCAGGTGAGTTCGCTCTCACCAAAATCCGCAATCGCAAACTATCCGAACTTATTCACGACTACTACCAAATCATTATTGAAAAAGCTTCCCTTCCTCAAGAAGAAACTAGTACCTACACCATTAACACCAGTCTCGATCGCACCGAAGTCATCAACTTTATCAAAGAAACCTTAGCCATCTATCAAGAAAGCACTCCTCATCCCACCATCTCGCAACCCGCTCTTTCCAAATTCTACCGCCAGCTGGAACAAATCGTCACTCCACTTTCCATCACCATTCAGCTCGATCCCACCACCCTTCAGCTCTCTCATATCTCCGTCACCACCCAAATTAACCACTTAGACATCCAACCCACCACTCCACCAGTAGAGAATGTTTCTGAAGACACTCCGTCGCCCGCAGCCAAATTCCTTACCTCTTCAGACATCACCGACCTTCATTTCAAATACTCCATCTCCCAAATTAACCAACCCGTCCAAATCCCCCCTCTTCCCTCAGGCTTACCGGCTTCCCAAATAGATTGGAGTCAAATCATTATCTCTCCTCTCCTCCAGCCTCTGGTTCCTCCCGGTCCCTCACTACCCACTCCTGTCTCTGAGCCTGACACGTAAACATCCATCGCTCGACAAAGTATCACCGGGCCGTCACCAATTCAAATAGCAAACAGCTAACGACTAAAAGCTATAAGCTAACCTACCCCATCTGCTTCTATGCACCCCGCTTCCCTATGCTATAATAATCCCAATGCCGGACAACGATAAAGCCGCTGACTCATCAAATCAACCCTCTGCCTCAAACCAGCAGGATACCCTCACGCCTACAGATCTCGCCACCCACCAACAACTCACTCAAGCGCTCCATACCCTTGACCTCCTTAACGCTCAACTCGGTGTTGCCGGTGCCCTACTTGTCAGCTTTTACCACCTCCAAAGGCAACGCGAAGCCTTAGCTGCCCAACAAGCAGCTCCCCAATATCCCGCTCCCGGAGCTTATCCTCCCGCACCAGGTGCTCCCTATCCCCAACCGGCTCAAGCACCTGCACCTCAGTCCTACCCTCAAACCACCACCCCACCCCCTCCTTCACAATATCCACCCACGGGCAGCACTATCCCTTCTAACCCGCAACCTAACAAAACTAACTAAACATTTATGGCCGCCCCACCAAACGCACCATCGCCATCCAACCCCCCTCCAGGACAACCTCCCGCTCCCTCAACACCAACTGGACCACAACAGGCCCCGCCTTTATCTCAGGATCTTGCCTCTTTAGCCAATATCCTCACCCAAATCCAATACGACCTCTTTGATGTCAGTGTTCAATTAGCCCAACCCGACAATCCCGACCACCCCTTCAACTCCCGTATTGACCAACAAGCCATTACCTGGATCAAAGACCTCATCAACAAAATCAGCCCCCAATTACCTCAGCACCAGGATCCCATCTTGCCTGTTGGCAGCCAACTGGCCTGCGAATTCTATAAAGCCAAAAGCTTTACCCAACGTGCCCTTACCGACCTCAACCTCTTCTATGAGCAACATCCCAAATCCAAGCCTGATAACTTCGACCAAATCATAGAATACCTCCAACACCTCAATAACCTCATGTTCATCATCTTCCGGTGGTCAAACCTCATCATGGGAGAAAAAGAATGGTTCTGGAAATCCAAAGATCAAATGCCTAAACAACCACCTCCCGGTCAACAACCACCAGCCTCCGCTCCTCAACAACCATCTCCTCAAGCTCCCGGAGTATCCAAAAGCTAAATCTCCATTATGAGCAACCTCACCTTCGAACAAGTAATCCAGCGTACCATCAACTTAATAAACCAATGGCAAAAGGTCGAACCCAAAGACTGGGGAATCGAAGGTAATATGATTGAACTTATGAAACAAGTCGGAGAACTTTCCCAAAACGTCATGATGGTAGAAAACTACTACG
Organism: uncultured Gammaproteobacteria bacterium; assembly: GCA_964650355.1. Classification (GTDB taxonomy): domain Bacteria; phylum Patescibacteriota; class Microgenomatia; order CAYXHB01; family CAZYTL01; genus CAZYTL01. Next base: position 2,742 of record CAZYTL010000014.1, read on the forward strand.
ACCCGGAAAGATGGAAAAATCCCAAATACAATCAAGCCTCAAAAGAAAAAATCGCCATCGAACTGTCAGATATCCTCTTTATGATCATTAGAATCGCCCATCATTACCAAATTGATCTCGAAAATACCCATCTGAATGAAATAAAAAAGGACGAACAACGCCTTAAAGAGAGGGCATCCACCAACAATCAATAGTCTTTCCAACTACAAATCAAGCTTCTTCAGATAATCCTTAAACTCCCCGTTTACATCCGGATTACGCAGCGCAAACTCTACCACCGTCTTCAAATATTCCATCTTATTTCCAGTGTCATAAAATTTACCCCCTTTGATCTCTACCGCCAACACCCTTTTTCCAGCAGCGATCATCAATTTCAAAGCATCATTATAATACAACTCGTCGCCCTCCTCTAGCTGCCTTAAAGCCCTGTCCAAATACTTAAAAATATCCGGTGTGAAAATAAACCCCGATACGTTAGCTAGATTCGAAGGAGCCCTTTTCTTTCCCGGCTTTTCTATCAACGTATCACATTCCAAAATCCCGTCCGCAATTTCCTTCCCACCAGCTACACCGTATCTTTCAAAATCTTCATCTCTGTGAATCCGAATACTCGCCAGACAACTACAACCATACCTTTCGTAAGCCGTCAATAACTGTCTAAACCTCGAAGGTTCAGCCAAAATGAAGTCATCGCTCCAGGTATAAATAAACGGCTCATCTCCTATCAAATGCTTTACATTCAACAACGGCGTACCATTACCATAAGGACCTTTCTGCCTCACATACACAAAATTAGCCATCTCTGAAATCTTTTCTACTTCTTCCCACAGTGGCCGTTTCTTTTCCCCTCCCATTTTCAAATTAGCTATCAAATCCATGTTCGGGGCATCAAAATGATCTTCAATCGTCCTCTTATGATAACCAGTGACGATAATAATCTCCTTGATTCCCGCATCCACCAGTTCCTCCACCACATACTGAATTATCGGCTTATCCACTATCGGCATCATCTCTTTAGGCATTGCCTTGGTTTGGGGCAAAAACCGTGTCCCAAATCCGGCTGCCGGAATGACTGCCTTTCTGATCTTTTGTTTCTTCATAAATTACTATTAAGCCTACCTTCTCGCTAAAAATGTTCTCGTTTATAATCTTTTACCCATAAAAAAAGACCACCTCAATTATCTCTCTACCGCCAGTATACCACCAGTAGCCGCATCATACCACATCACACAAGTTTCCATCAACACCTTTAACCCTTTACGGCATCCCTTATTTGAATAGCCCAAATTCTACCCTAAAGTGACTTCGGAACGCCCTTTACAAATCCGAGATTAACTTTTGCTTTTTAACTGCAATTTTGCTATTATTCTCCCAGTGCCGCAAACGGGACATAATCAAGTGGTGGAAAAGAAAAAACAAGCAAAAAGCTACATTATCACAGTCAGCCTTTAGTCCGCCACCCGGATCCGCCAGCCGGCGGAGAATTTTTCAAATTCCGGTGTGGTAAATTAAAAACATATCCACCATCCATTACCACTTTCTAATTTTTCCACCGCCAATTTCTACCTATGAACCCCATCAACTTCCTCCAGGAAGTCCGATCTGAACTACTAAGAGTTGTTTGGCCCACCAGAGACCAAATCATCCGCCTTACTTTACAAGTCATCGTCATCTCAGTGATCATCAGTGGTATTATCGGCATACTTGACTATTCATTTACCACCCTCATCCAATACGTTATAAAGTAACCATGGCTAAAAAGAAACACAAACTCAAAGACCAAAAACGCAAACAACAAAAACTCCAGTCGCTGGGAGATTTATCTGGGCAGACAGAATCATCTGGAGCGGAAGATCAAGTCCAGCCAGAGGCTCAACCCGCGGAGGAAACTCCCGCGGCTGCTGATTCATCCACCGGGGATTCACCACGGGCGGACACTTCTTCTACCCCAGCCACCCCTTCTCAGGCTGAAACAGAAACCCCTGCACCAGAGATCCAAGCCGATGACCAACCAGGCACAGGAAAACACTTTACCGAACGCGGAGGCCGCAGAACTTTTTCCAACCACATAGTTCTCAACGACGCCCAACATCCTCAATCCAAGTGGTATGTCCTCCACACCTATTCCGGCCATGAAGGTCGAGTCACCGAAACCCTTATCCAACGCATTCAAACTCTCAACCTCGAGGATCGCGTCTTTGAAATTCTTATCCCCACCCAAGAAAAAATCCAAATCCAGTCCGGTAAAAAATCAAATGTTACGGAAAAAATCTTCCCTGGATACCTACTCATCCGCATGATCATGGACGAAGAAAGCTGGGTTTCCATCCGTACCACTCCCGGCATCACCGGATTTGTCGGCATGGGCAACAAACCTACCCCCATCTCTGCCACTGAAGTCAAATCCATCCAAAAATTCATGACCATCACTGCTCCCAAGTACAAAACCACCTTTTCCAAAGGCGAGGCCGTCAAAATCACAGATGGCCCTTTTGCCGACCTCTTAGGAACCATTAACGATATCGATGACGAACGTGGTAAACTAAAGGTCCTAGTCAGCATCTTCGGGAGAGAAACCCCCGTGGAACTGGACTTTTTACAAGTGACCAAGATTTGATAAAATCAATAAATCAAATCTTGGTCATCCTGAGCGACCCTAAGCCTGTCGAAGGGGAGTCGAAGGATCCCGTAGAAACTATCCCTACCTGCCCAATATTCCCTACTTACACTACCTATGGCCAAAAAAATCAAAACCTACATCAAACTCAACCTTGAAGCCGGCAAAGCCACCGCCGCACCTCCCGTAGGCCCTGCATTAGGTCAACACGGACTGCCCATCATGGACTTTGTCAAAGCTTACAATGAAAAAACCAAGGACCAAGCGGGTAACATCATCCCCGTAGTCATCACCGTCTATGAAGACCGCACCTTCTCCTTTATAACGAAACTCCCCCCAGTAGCCGCCATAATCAAAAAAACCCTTGGTATAGACAAAGGCGCCCAAAAAACCGGCCGCGAAACCGCTGGTACTCTCACTCAAAATCAGGTAAAATCAATTGCTCAGAAAAAAATGGCTGACCTCAACACCAATGACCTGGATGCTGCTGCAAAAATAGTCGCAGGCACCGCCCGCAGCATGGGCATTAAAGTTGTCTAATAATTAATAATTTACTAATCGTTACATTCCAGACTTTCCCTGCCTGTCCGCCGAAGCCATAGCGCAAGTGGAAAACTGCCCCGAAAGGGCCCCTTTGGGGGGAACTTGTAACTGGAAACTTTCTATATGGGCAAAAAACGCGTCGCCGTTCTCGGAGACATCCTTGAAGAAGAAACCACTCGTACCAAGAGGGCGGTGCAACGCGAACAAAAGGCCATCCGCCAAGGCAAAAAAGTCTCTACCGATGAACAGGTCAAAATTGAAACAATTAAAATAACCAAAGAAGATAAAGCCAAATCCGCCAAAGTCTCGGGCATGAAAGGAGGCGAACGTGTTGTCGACACCGCCACCGAATCTCTGGAAGAGCTGGAACGACTCCAAGCCAAACAACAACAAATTGAGCAACTGGCTCCAGATGCCTCCGCGCCATCCGCCACCCCCGCTATTAAAAAACAAAAACGCGTCAGATCAAATCGCTATAAACAAGCCAGAATGCAAGTAAGTGACGGCAAAAATTACTCGCTCAATGAAGCCCTTGATTTACTCAGAAAACTTAACCTTACTAAATTCCCCGCCACAGTTGAAATTCACCTTAACCTCATCAAACAAGAAGCCTTTACCGGTCAACCTGTTGAACTCCCTTATGGTGTCGGTAAATCCAAAAAAGTCGCCATCTTTAATGACCAACTAGTCAGTCAACTCGACCAGGGCACTATCGACTTTGATGTCCTCCTCGCCTCTCCTCAAGACATGCCCAAACTAGTCAAGTACGCTAAACTCCTCGGACCTCGGGGCCTCATGCCCAACCCCAAATCCGGCACCATCGTCTCTAACCCCCAGGCCGCGGCCTCGAAATTCAGCGCCGACAGTCGCATTCACCTCAAGGTTGAGAAGAAAAGCCCATTGATTCACACCATAGCAGGGAAACTGAGTATGAAAGATGATCAACTGACCGCCAACATCACCACCATCCTCAATACTGTGGGTAAGAAAAATATCCAAAGAGCCTTTCTCACCACTACCATGTCTCCTTCCGTCCGTCTCGATCTTTCCTAGCCGATTCCAATCTTCTTTTTTCCTCCGTCTTAATCACTTTCACTTAATCAAAATTTCCTTATTTCACCCCATCTTTGACTCACATTAATTTCAACCGCGAGAAGTGTATCCATTCTTTACGTTCGGAGCGTGATTAGTCTTTTCTCCCACCAAAGACACTTTTTCACCTATCTCAGCATCATTACCCACAATCGAATCTTTGCATCGAAACCCCTTCCCAGCTACCCCGGAAATTCCCAACAGAGAGTCCTTAATCTTCACATCTCTAAAGTTCCACCCTCCCCAAATACTAGAGCCTTCCACCTTCCCGGACTCAATCTTTACATCATCTCCCAAAGCGCAATTGTTCAACACCACATCTTCTCCCAACCAGACATCTTTTGCCAGATATACAGTACCCTCAACCGATAGCGGGTCCTTTTTGTTCTTCAGCCTTTCCAACAACCTTTTATGCCTCCTTCTCGTACTTCTCTCTGTACCTCTCAAAATCAACAATTTATCACCTACTTTAATATAACTATGAAACTTCCTTAAAAAGTCATGAATATATGACAAACGGCCTATTTTTAATACTTCGGCTTTCACTGCCTTCAAATTAAACTCCGGTTTACCTAAATCATATCTGGGATGATTATCCGAACACACCAATACGCCCACTCGTTTCTTATCCACCAGTCTTGGAAGCGTATTCTTGGCAAAGTCACCCTCTAAATCATCCCATGCCTCAGGTTTAATCACATACCAACCCACATTTATCACCGCCCCTTCTAAGTCTTCTTTCTCCACCATCTTCTCAGCTCTCCATCTTCCCCTACCCTGATCACTGACTATCACCTGCCCCAACTCTTGTGGATTTTCTACCTGACTCTTAGGCACCGTCACCATCACTAGATCAAAGTTAGTCTCCGATGCCATCTCAAAGGCCTGATAAACACTCACCATATGAACCAAGTCATCCGGTTGACCTACAATCACCGGTAACCCCGCATCCTTCAATCCCGGCACTCTGTTAATCGTATGTCTTACCGAGTCCGCACTTCCATCGTCTTTAAAAGTCGCGTCTTGATAATCAATTCGAAAATCATGAGACAACTGCATCTCAGCCATCAAACCGGCTCCTCCTCGGTAATACAACCAGGTCTTCAAAAAATTATCATATCCCTGCGTACCGAATCCCAACCTGGTAACCCCCAATTCCTCCGACAATCCAAAAATCGTGGCCTTTACCCACGGAATATATCCCACCATCGGCGTCAAACTCTTCGGCAACACTTCAGTAGAAAACGGCGCCATCCTGCTGGCTTTACCTCCCATCGGCATGATCACCGCTGATTTGCATATTTGATTTAATACCTTACGCGACTTTTTCTGTACCATAAACTCTAAGGGCCTGGAAGCAAATAAGCGCTCAAGTTATTTAAAGCCTATTTAGATTAATTTCCAGGCGTGAAATTATGATAGTATCAATAGATACTTGAATAATTTCGCAACACAGAAATTACCTAAATAGGCACAAAGAAGCGAGTGACTATTTGCCTACAGGCCCTTAACAGTATATCCTAATTAGACCACAATTGCTAACACCCCTAACTAAAAACTCCTACTTTTCTAAATACTCATCTTCTGCTATTATTCACCAGTACAACTAAATAGCTTAAGACCGTAGGCGAAAAATTCTTAATAAATTAATAGTTACTTTCCTTGCTTGCTGCGAAACTACCCCGAAGGGACCCCTTTGGGGTAACTGGAAACTAGTAACTATTATTTTACCTACCGAGGCGAAACAAATTTCAGTATCAAGTACAGAGTATATCGTATTAAGTATTTCATTGATTTTTGGTTACTCTATATTCACAAAATAATCAAAATGCTTAATACTAAATACCTCACGAGGATACTCCTCAGTTGTGAAAAACCCGTTCTCGGGCATCTCACAAGCTCATTTTTCAATTCGCCTCCGTGGCGATTTTTTATTGCCTAGAAACTATAAATAATTACTTTCCCAGCTTGCTGTGCCTGTCCGCCTCTGGCGGAAAACTCGTCCCAAGGGGGTCCCTTTGGGGAAACTATAACAACTAAAATCAAATCTCTATGCCTTCCCAACGCAACCTCCAACAAGTCCAACAAATCACCCAGCACCTCCAGATGGCTCAGGCTGTCTTCCTAGTGGACCATCAGGGTTTATCCGCTAACGATCTTAACCAACTCCGTGCTCAAATCCGCGCAGCAGGCGGTCAACTCGTAGTTGTCAAAAACACCCTCTTCCAATACGCTCTCACCAAACTCGATCAAAATTTTCCTCTTTCTGTCTCTCAAGCCCGGCTTAACAATACCGGAAACAGCGCCGTCCTGTTTGCCAATCAGGACCAAATTGAACCTCTAAAAAGCCTCGTCAAATTTGCCAAAGCCAATGACCTTCCCACTATCAAACTTGGCCTGCTAAACCACCAAATCCTCACCGCAGATCAAGTCAACCAGCTTGCCCAACTTCCCGGACAGGATCAACTCCGGGCCCAGGTTGTCGGCATGCTTCAAAGTCCTCTCCGTCGACTCGCATCAACCCTCAACAACAACCTGCAAAAACTCGCCATCGTCTTATCAGAAATCAAAAATCAAAAACCCAATTAACTTTCGTGTGTTTCAACCTGTAGATTGGAGGTGAAACATTATGGCAGATGAACCCAAAGAAGACACCAAAACCGAAACCAAAGTTTCAGCCAAACTCGAGACCATCATCAAGGAAATCGAAAAACTTTCAGTTTTAGAACTGGCTGACTTAGTCAAAGCTTTAGAAGACAAATTCGGAGTTACAGCCACCGCTGTAGCCGCGGCTCCCGTTGCCGCCGCTTCTTCCAATGGTGGAGAAGCCGCTGCCGGACCCAGCGAAGAACAAACCACCTTTAATGTTATCCTTGCTGAAGCCGGGGCCAACAAAATCAGCGTCATCAAAGCCGTCCGGGAAATCGTCCCTACCTTAGGACTTAAAGACGCCAAAGCCCTTGTAGAATCTGCTCCCAAACCAGTCCTCGAAGGTGTAGGCAAAGACGCAGCCAACGAAGCCAAAACCAAATTAGAAACCGCCGGCGCCAAAGTGAACCTCCAATAAAATTACTACCCATTTTGGTTTGCTTATCACTTATCGCATAGCACTGTGATCTGGTAACCCATAATTTCAATAAAGATAACTTAACGTATCCTATCCACTCCTGTGAAAAAGATCCCTTCCAGTAAATTACCGCTATTTCTTAGCGGTAATTTTTGTTTAATCTTCTCCTTCCGAAGACGCAATCAGCCCGTCGGAAAGCAAGTTCAGATCTCCAAGATCTTATCTTACCGAGTGCCTACCTCGGCAGACCTTACTCCCAACGGGCCGTATAAATAACATCCTTCCTTCAGGCGAAAAATTCTGCGCTTCGCCTCCCGGCGAAAGAATCTCCACCTTCAGAAGGAAATGAATTATCAAATTACCCGGGTGTACGCCGGGTAACGAGAAGATCGTGTCACCACCGGTGCGGAGGGTTACATGTAACTGGTATACAATACCAGATCCACTTTTCCTCCCCTATCTTCCACAAGCGGCGCATGCATTTTCGACACAGAATTACGGCGCTCGTTGTGTCGGAAAGGCACCCCTCATCGAGAGTAGCAAGCACCGTCTCTCTTGCAAGAGGGACCGCCGGAGCCGAAGCGGCCGAGACCGTCGGGGGAATCATCCCCAACAGCACGATCGCGGCCACCGTGATCAAAAAAGTCCTCATTATTCCTCCTTTCCCTTTCGGGGCCCATCGCCCCTGAAATACCTGACTCGCGCTTTCCCACAGCTTCGACGCACACTCAAAGCTTGGGTTGCCTCGGGCAGGCCGGCGCCCGGAATTATCCGAATAGAGCATTTGGTAGCCCGATTGCTACCGCCCTACTCCCGGGTGGGCCGACTTTGGAGGAATCGGAAACAAATTTATAAACATCACAAATCAATACTTGGAACCTGTTCGTAAAAATTTGCTATCAACTCCTCCAAAGCTTTGCATAAAGGATTCTCCGCTTTCATTATTCCCTTTAATAATTTTCATTTAAAAGAGCAATCCGTAAATGAGCTCTATTAAAATAGTCCCCACTATTCTTAAACTCATTTATAAACCCCATAATACTATATTTTACCATTCAAGTCAATACTATGGGTTTAAACCAACATCATTCTCCATCTACTTGACAACATAAGTCACCATTCGATATAGTTAGATTAGTTAAATTCAACTCTACCGTACAAAAATCAGATAATCTCTTCATAAATCCATATCATACTATAATTTAGCTATTCATGAACGATCAACCATCCTCCGATTCTTTAGAAACCAACAATACCTCTGATAATCAGATGAACGAAACGGTAACCATTCCTCCTTCTTCTGCCTCTAATAATAAGCCAAGTAGTAAGTCCCAGCTTTCACTTAAAAGCCTCCCCGATCTCTTAACCGTCCGTGAAGTTGCCCAGGTTCTCCGCGTCTCCATCCTCACCGTCAAACGCTGGGGCAAAAAAGGCAAACTCCCCTTTATCCGCATCAACTCTCGCGGAGATCGCCGCTATCGCAAAGAAACCGTCCTCTACGCCCTAGGCATCGACCCCGAAAGCCTTAAATAATTTCTATCACCTCTCCAGATCATCCTTAATCACCCCGCTTCTGTTTATTATCTCTCTCTTACCTTACCACCTAATTTCTATCAACTACCCAATTTCTCAACTTTCCAAGAGTCTACTGTCTTCCCAATCTCAATTACTACTTCCCTACCTGTTATTGATTCGCCGAAGGTGTCGCTTCATTACTACCCTCCTCCGGAACCGTTGTCACCGGTGGAGTCGCGGTCGTAGTCGGAGTAGCCGTTCCCCCACTCACTCCTTCTCCTTCTGCCGGAGTAGGAGTTGCATCCCGCTGAGTTACATTAATAGGAGCCACTTCAACTATCTTATTCACTGTCGGTCTGTATAATATCGCCTTCTTAATCCCTGTATAAATCAATATCTTATCTCCATTCTCCGCATGTGCGAAAAAAGGTTGATCCCTTAACTTCTCCACATCAGTAATTGTCGCCACCGTCGGCACTTCATCTTGCGGTAACTCCACCAACTGACCCACTTGCTCAATCAGTTTTTTCGTCTCATTAGCCGCTGCTGCTCTCGGATCTTCTTTAAACTTTCTTAACTCTTCCAACTCTACCCGGTATTGCTTCAATTCACCCTGGCTCTGGTTATACTGCCAATAACTATACCCTGAAGCCCCGATCAGCAACACGATTACAAACAACAACAATCCTGGATGAAGAATCACTTTAGACGGTTTCATAATTATTCCTTCCCAAAAAAAATGCCTGTCTATAACAATTGCAGCTCACTATACTAATATTCAGTATATTTCACTTTAATTTCCTCATCCCGCTTTGTCAATACCCATTATCAGGTTCAACTACCTAGGCATTGTTTAAACAATGCCCATATTCATCTTCCCCTTACTCTAATTCCACAATTCTCCAGCTCTTCTAACTCCTTATCTCACCGACCTCTCATTTCTTCAATCGCTCGCCACACCATAATCCTCTCGAACCTTCCCCCGTCTTTGCTCATCATCCTCCAGGAGCAAATCTGCGCACGATATCAGCCAGCTGTTTAGTCGTCACCTCTGCCTTCACCACAAATCCATTCACCCCCACCGCTTTTGCCCTTTGCTTATTTGCCTCTCCTCCAAAGTTAGTCACTGCAATCACCGGTATATGTTTCGTCACTTCATCGGACTTTAACAACTCAACCAAAGTTAAACCCATCATTTTGGGTAACATTACATCCACCACCACCACGTCAGGTTTTTCTTCCCTTGCCTTTTTTAATGCTTCCTCCCCGTCTCTAGCCTCAATTACTACCTCATCCTCTTCCTTAAACTCGTTTGCCAATGTCCCCCGATAAACATCATCATCCTCCACCAGCAAGATTTTCCTTCTCATATATACTACTATACTACTTACATTTTAATTTAAGAATTGCAGTATATACCGCTGAACTTAAATTGCTCCTAACTTTATTACTACAAATTCATGCAATTTAATGTTCCATCGGTACATTTTTCATCATACATCTAAAACAAAGCTGCCAACACTATCAATTTACCAATCAATACTTTCTAGCTCTATAAAGGTATCGTAAACCCAAACTTCGACCCCGGACCGCCTCCGGCATCTCCTGTCGGACCAGCCCTTCCCGTAGCTTTAGCCAAGGCGGGCTCCGCCTCGCCTGAATCCTGTCCTGTTGGAATGAAGGCGGGACTCTCTACCCAGATCCTTCCTCCGTGCGCCTCTACGATTCCTTTCACAATCACCAATCCCAATCCAGAACCTTCTCTTCCCTTCTCTCCCTTCTGCAATTGCTCAAACTTATTAAACAACCGCTCTTGATCTTCTTTCGCAATCCCCACTCCCGTATCCACCACCGTCACCACCACTTCTTTGTCCTGTCTTTCTGCTTCCACTCTTACCCCACCGTTCTCCGTAAACTTTAAAGCATTCACGATCAAATTCGTCAACACCTGCCTCATTCTGAAACTATCCACCGGTATTTTACTCAAGTCTCCCTTCAACTGCACGTCTAATTGCAAGTGTTTTTCCTCAGCCCTCAAACGCTGCCTTTCCACCACCTGTTGGATAATCTCCCCCAAGTCCGCCTCCTGTTTATCCACTTCTAATTTTCCAGACTCCAACTTGGCCACATCCAATAAATCATTAACCAACTCCAGCATGTCTTCGCTCTCTCTCCTCACTGCCGTCAAAGGCTTTTCAAAGTCTTCTATTTTCAACTGCTGCCAATCTCTCAATAAATTCTCCGCCGTCGCCCTGATATTAGTTAATGGTGCCCTCAATTCATGAATCACCATCATTTCAAACTGCTCTTTCATCGCTGCTAGTTCCTTTTGCTCCGTGATATCATGAAACACCACCACCGCCCCTATTAAAACCCCTTCTTTACCTTTCACCGGAATCACCATTAGCCGCACCACCTTCAAACCCAACTTTAATCCATCCACCACCTCTACTTGCTGCTTCCTCATCGCTCCTTCTACCTTGGTTCGTAAATCCAATCTCTCTGCCAAAGCACTCAACACCTCTAACATCTTAATTGTCCCCTCACTCTTCAATCCCAGCATCTTTCTGGCTGCCGGATTAATCACTAACAAATTCCAGTCCCCATCCACCATCACCAACCCGTCCGACAAACTTTCCACCAGAGCATTCAACTTCCCTTTCTCCGTCTCCAACACTTGCTTCAACTTTGACACCGCATTTGCCGCTTGGTCGGTAATTGTGTACAACACCGAAGTTTCCTCTTCCGTATATAACCCCTCTTTGGCCGAAGACACATTAATCAATCCCACCACCTGCTTATCAATCACTAAAGGAATATTAAAATAAGACCTCACCCCTTCTTTCATCTGCTCGTCAAACACTGCCCCCGTAACCCTCTCATCCGTCTTATAATCACTTAAATCTTGATTTAACATCGTAGACCACGCAACCAGCATCTTTTGCTTTACGTCGTCCACAAAACCCCGACTCACTGATTCCTGCAAATCTATCTTAAAATGAATTTCATGATCCGATTTAATCATGTACGCCACAGTGTGATAGTCTAACAATCTCCCCAAACTCCCTGTAATAATCTCAATAATCTTATTCACGTCCAAAGAATAACCAATCCTTTCTTCTAACTCTCTTAATACCTCTGCCTGATATGCTCTCCTTTCCGCCTCCTGCCGTCTCTCTCTTTGACTCGCCACTTGGCTGTCATATATCCACTGTAACCGACTAGCAATCAATGACGCTCGGTTAGTTATTGTATAAATAGTCGCCGTTTCTTCTTCTGTATACACTCCCTGCCTCTTCGAAGCCACCGTAATCACTCCCATGGGCTTGCCTGACACCACTAAAGGAATATTAAAAAACGATCCCACCTCACTCTCGCCTTCTTCTCCTATCCCTCCGCCCAAAATTTCTTCCTCCATCTCCACCTGCAACAAATCAGCTTTCAACACCATCCCCAATGCTTCCAACATCCTTACTTTCACCTTATTTACAAACTCCTTGTTTACTCCCCCTCTCACCACTGCTTTAAAAATTAAACCCTCTTTTTCGTTCCCCAACAAATAAGCTGCCATTTCATAATCGATCACTCTTTCCAGGGCCCCAATAACAATTTCCCCCAGTTTCTCCTTCTCTACCGAAGTTCCAATCCGGTCATCCAGTTCTCCGATCACTTCCGATTCGTACTTTTTTCTACTTAAATCATGCTTCAGTTTACCTATTTCCTCTTCCCATCTCCTTCCCCGTAACAAATAAAAAATTCCCGCTCCCGTAATCAAAGATAAGACAAAACTCACCCAATATAATTCCATACTTCCTCCATCGTATACCAAAACCCTCAAACTTGTCAGCCCATTACTAGTACTGAGCCAGAAGTACTCTAGCACTAATCATCCAAATATTGCCAATTAGTTAAATTATCTCCTAACTATGGCCATTCTTTATCCCCGGATACTTTTCCAACACCGTCTCCAAAGTCATCTGCGCAATCTGCCCTGATAAATTCATGAATGCCTCTGTCACTCCCTGCACCACCTTCTGCGGATCTCCCTCAATCTTCTTCACCTGACCATCGTCTTGCACCTCGATTCCTTCCACCTTACGCACTGTCCCCAACGCCACATTAGGTCCCAGCATTACCATCTGCTTCTTTATCAAATCTGACAACATGCTTTTATAAACTTCAATTTCCATATCTAGAGATGGGAACGATTCTAATGAACAACAGAATTACCCTAATGAGTCTTCGAATGCGGTTTCGCACCATTAGGATGGACTCCTCAACGCGTACTTGCGCGTCGAACGGATTAGAACCGCTCTACGTTTTAAATACGATCACAAACCACACTACCGCTAATAATAACACAACGCTCTTAATCGTAGACATTACCCACATCGCGGGCAAACCACCTAGCCACAAAGCCAAGAATCCCACTAGCCCTGTCGCTCCTATCAACCACACTGAGTACATTAATCTCCCTCCATTCATCCTCAAAATCACATATATAGCCACCAGAAAGGTCACCACATCAATCCAAGCCGATATCGGTACTCCCCCTAAAAGCGGACCCGTCAACGCCTGCATCTCCATTACTATCATAATGCTCAACCCACCCCCAGGTTGTCAAGTGGGAGCAACCCTTTAGACCCTCCAACCATTCATAATTCCTCATCCCAGATAGTTAAGTCCGTATCGATTCTTTAAACCATCTTCGGCTGAACATCTTCTCGCCATCATTTCTCCAATTCAACCGCCATTATCACCGAAAGTCGCATCATTAAGGTTATCATTCTTTCCCGTAATACACTAGCAATTAGCATTATATAGTGATAAATACTACTTCCTGTCAACCCGGTTTCTACCCCTAAACCCATTTGCACTCACACCTACGCACGCCCCTTCTGCGTCACTATCCATCAATCGCCAATCCTCTATCTATACCCACTGCCCTTAGCCAGTCTCACAATTCACAGACAGTAATCATTAAGATATTCAGTCCGAGTCCCCGATACCACCATCGAATAAACATTCGGGTCAATCACTCTCACCAACCATAGAGACACCTTGCTCACCGGCTTTAGGGTTCTTCCTGCCCAGGAAATCCGGGCGTCTTGCCCTGTCATCGGTTCAACTCTAGCTCCCAGCACCTCGGCAGAGACCACCTCTATCCTCTGTCCTTGATCAACCCGATCGAGTACTGGCTTGCCTTGATAACCAAAAAAGTCTGCTGTCGCTCCGGGAAAAATCAAAAACGAAATCGTTATCTCTATTACTAGCAATCCCCAGGCCGTCACCAAAAACCCTCCTGACAAATAAATCATTCGTCTCCCTGTCATCAAAGAAACCAAATCTCGTACCATTTCTCTTATTCCCATTTTTAATCCCTCCTGCTCATTCTTCTTCTCCGCAGTCCCTTCTTTCCTTCTCATCTCATTCGCCGTTTCCACTGTCATCTTCCCCAAAGGCGATCTCAAGGTCTTTTCTCTCAGTTGTTTCTTTTGCTTTAGCCAATATTCCGACTTCAAAAATTCCTCTATGGTTTCTTTGGTGTACATCCGCTCTCCAGCCCGATTTCTTTCCGGTCTAATTAACTCTTTTTCTTCCAACCTCCTTAACGTCGCCGCTGACAACTCTAACTGCCTCGCTGCCTCCCCGATACTCACACCTCGCTTCCCTTTCACCTCTTCCAATTCTCTAACTGAAAAATACCGATTCTTCCCATCAAGTCTTTTTGAATGCAACTTTCCTGCCTTGTCCCACCTTCGCACAGTATCTACGGATACTCCCAAAAAATCAGCTGCTTTACCAATCGACACTATCTTTATCTCTTTAGATCTAGACGATTTACCAGCACTCCTCATGGGCAGATAACTTGAATACAAAAAGGACTATCGCAGAATAACCTCAGGTAATACCTATGCAATGCCTATATAACTCACGCTAGCATAAAACTCCCCATCTTATCAAGAACAACTCTTTACCCTTTTCGACTACCTTCCTCTCTCCACACCATCCATGGAAATACCACCACCGCTCTCACTGTCCTTCTCCATCTCTTTGGCTCCGCCACCAATCTCCACAACCATTTCAATCCATGTCTATCCATCCATCCGGGCGGTCTAGAAATCCGGCCACTCAGTTCATCAAACGTTCCTCCCACTCCGATCGCCACTTTAGCTTTCAATTTGTTCTTATACCTTCCAATCCACTTCTCCTGTTTCACCGGTCCGTAAGCTACCAATAAAATATCCGGTTTAAATTCGTTTACCTTCTTAATCACCCGCAAATGCTCTTCCTCACTCGCCTTTTCCACATCTTGGCTCCCCCCATCCGCCTCAATCCAGGCACTTGACAAAGCTGATAAACTCTGAAGATCAGCTTTGTCATCCTGAGCAAGCCTGAAATGATGTGACATTTCAGGCTGTCGAAGGATCACTTCTTCAACTTTTAACTTCAACTGCTCCGCAGTTGACCCGTATCCTCCTAACAGAAACACACGCCATCCTTTCTCAGGAGCTAGCCTTAAAACCTCCTCCACCAACCATACTCCAGTCACCGTTTGGCCCACCTTCCCTTGCCAGACTTCCCACCCTACTTTCAAACCCCATACGATACTACATAAAAACTTCCAGACTCTTTGCAGGATCTCTCTTTGAAACCGAAGATCTGCATTTTGAACTAACTGCTTATAACGAATCGCTCCCAACGCCGATACCCCATCAGCTACTACCAAATCACTCTCTTCCCAAACTCTCCTGAATTCTTCATCTCTCACCGCCTGCACGAAAAATTCACTATACGCAGTCAATATTTGATGACATCCCCGTCCCCTTACCCATCCTTCAATCAACGCCATCGCCTCCTCTCGTCCCATTATATCTACTGGCATATTTAACACCTTCTCTCGTCGTTTCCTTTCGTCAATCATAAGTCTATTATCTCACATCCACTAAACTTCTTCTCACCTTTTTCTATTATCCCATATAAATATCACTATCTCTGATATCTCTATCATCGCAAAATTTCCAATTATCCACAAACGCACACTAATTATCCCCAAAAAACTACCCTAAATCCAAGTTCACGGCTTGCTACTAATCCACAAATCGATCTTAATTGTCATCCTTCCAGATATAGGCTGCTATAATTCGCAAGCTCTAATTCCTAACTACAGACATCTTCGAACACCTTAGTCAGTCTTCTCGCCGCCATCTCCCAGCTAAAATCTTTAATTCTCTCCTCTCCTCTCTCCACCAGCCTCTTCCTTAGCATTTTCCCTCTCATATGGTCCAATCCCTTAGGCAACACCACTCCCTTTTTACCTTTCCCTTTCTCTCCCCAACCCACCAACATCCCCTCTCCCATCGCTTCCACCGACATCGGGTCCACCAAAACGCCTGACCATGGAGCACTTGATCCCTCAACACTGACCAATTCCGGTAAAGCACCCGCGTTAGCAACTACGACAGGCACTTTGCTAGCCATAGCTTCCAATACGGGCAATCCAAATCCCTCATGCAAACTTGGTTCCACATATAAACGAGCACCTCGATACAAAATCGCTAATTCATCATCCGGTACATAACCTAAAAACTTCACTCGACTTTCGATCCCTAACTTTTTAGGCATCGCCAAAATCTCTTTGTAATCCCACCCCATCTTACCCGCAATCACTAGCTGTACACTATCGGTTCTCAACCTTCTATCTTTAACAACTGATAACCTACTACCACCAACCATTGCAAAAGCTTCTATCAGCCTGATCAAATTCTTCCGCGGTTGCACCGTCCCCACAAACAACACATAAGGTCGAGTTAATTTATATTTACTTAAAATCTCCTTAATTTTGACTTTTGAGTTTCGATTTTTGAATTTATCAGTATCCACCCCCTCATACACCACCTCTATCTTTCTCGCATTCACCCCTAGTTTTTTCACCAGGTCCTCCTTGGTTTTCTTTGATACCGCCACAACTTTATTTGCCCTCTTCACTGCCCACCTCGTAGACCAAGTTAAGTGCCAGTTCGCCCCCCACTTGTATGCCTTAGGCAAATATTCATACTCAATCCCGTGAACGGTCACTACCATTGGCAAACTCCACCGACCCAACACCGGCAATGTGTGTGCCGGCACCCACATCACATCTAACTTATCCCGCCAAGTCTTCAATGCCAATCCCCCTTGAGTCCACAATCTCGGCCAGGGTATTTCTACAAACTCAAAGTTAGGAAAGTTAAAATTGTCTCTCAACTTTCCTGTCATCCTGAGCGAAACGCGAGTGAAGTCGAGGGATCCCGTAGCTATACCACTTAAACTTCCGATTTGCTTCTCCTCACTCCGATCATCTCCCCGCAACGACATCAACTGCCCTTTCCTTACATAAACAATATACTCATTTTTTTCATCAATCTTCGCCAATGCCTTAATCATCTCCCAAGAGTAGTTCTCCGTCCCTGTTCTCTCCTTCAAAAAAGCCCGTGAACCATCAATTCCGATAATCATAAGGTCATTAAAACATACCTGTCCGCCGTAGTCTATCTAGAACAGAGGCGGAAAAACACCAAAACACAAAAGCGCAAGAATAAAATACATAATCAACTAAACCAATTTAACCTCTCTATTCTCCACTACCAACTTTTCCATAACACCATTTCTCAAAACACGCAGTAAACCACTCTCGATACTTGTCACTGCATCTTTATTGTCATAAACTAAACCCAGTGGCCACCATCCTCAAAATCCTTCTACTCTCTACCTTCTACCTGCTTACGCAAGCAAGTTTCCTCCTTTCCCCTTCAGCTGTTTATGCGGCTTCCAAACCCCCCACCATCTGCGATTTTGAAAAAGTATTCTCAGGCGTCCTTGGCGTCGCCTTAGGTTTTGTCGGCCTAGCCGCTTTCATTATGTTCATCCTCAGCGCCTATAAATGGCTCACCGCCGGCACTAACGAAAAAGCCGTTCAGGAAGCCCGCAGAGGATTCGTTCTCGCCATCGCTGGCATCGCCATAACCTTTGGTGCCTGGTTCATTCTCCTCTTCATCCAAAACTTCACTGGTATCAACGTCACCATCTTCAAAATCCCCAACTGCCCCTAAACTATAAATGAGTCGCAGATTTATCCTGAGTGGGATCGCAGGACTCCACAATTTCGAATTTTGCATTTTTCAGCCTATGGCTGATCGTCCTTTGGTCGAAAATTTTGATATTATTCCTACCTCCTCAGCACCGCTCTCTTATACAAATCCAGATTCTCCAACGCTATCCCCGTCCCTTTCACCACACACAACTGCGGTTCCTCAGCCACATGAAATGATACTCCAATCTCCCGCGTCAACAACTTGTCAAAATTCCTTAACAAAGCAGTTCCCCCACTCATCACCACCCCCTTGTCAATAATATCACTCGCCAACTCAGGAGGCGTATCTTCCAACACCTGTTTCACCATCGACACAATCTGCATCAAACTATCTCTAATCGCCTCAGAAACTTGACTAGAAGACACCGCCACCACCTTCGGCAAACCTGTCACCGAATCTCGTCCTTTCACTTCCATCGTTTCCTCCCTTTTCAAGGGTAATGCAGAACCCACCTGAATCTTCACCTCTTCCGCCGTCTGTTCCCCTACCAACAAATTATGCTTCCTTCTCAAATAAGTCACAATTGACTCATCAATTTTATTCCCGGCCACTCTCAGACTTTTATGCGTTACCACTCCCCCCAGAGAAATCACCGCCGCTTCTGAAGCTCCCCCGCCCATATCCAAAATCATATTCCCCGAAGCCACACTTACCGGAATCTTCGCCCCTATCGCCGCAGCCAAAGGCTCATCAATCAGATACGCCATTTTCGCACCCGCCGACAACGTCGCATCTAACACCGCCCTCCGCTCCACCTGTGTCACTCCAGCTGGAACACAAATCATCACCTCAGGCTTGAACCACATCGTCTTTCCCACCACCTCGCGAATAAAGTATCGCAACATCGCCTCCGTCACCACATAATCAGCAATCACTCCTTCCCTCATTGGCCGACTAGCCATAATCGTTCCCGGTGTCCTCCCCAACATCTCTTTAGCCTCGTTTCCCACCGCCAACACTCGATTATCATCCACCGACACCGCCACTACCGTTGGCTCATTTAACACAATTCCTTTACCCGTTACCCACACCAAACAATTAGCTGTCCCCAAATCAATCGCAATTCTCTTCGCAAACATATATTACATTTTATATATAGTAGGAGCATCTGCCATATGAAACGTGACCCGCATCAAATTTCCCTTGGCATACAAACTCAATTATACAAGTGTCACGAACCATCTGCTATACTTATACCACTACACTCTAGAAATAGCATTCTGTATCCTCCGTCGTATATCGGTTAATCCAGCATTTTTCTATCCATGAACACCCGCCTCCTCGTCGCCACCCTCGTGAGCATTTTTGTCATTGCTACCACTGTTCTTCTGGTCCAATTCGCCAAGGGTTACCGCCCCGATCTCCACACAGGTGAAATTAAACCTACCGGGCTATTAGTCGCCACCTCTGAACCTAAGGGCGCTCAGGTGTTCATTAATGGTCAGCTAAAGACCGCTACCGACGACACTCTTGATCTAGATCCCGCCACCTATTCGGTTGACATCAAAAAATCTGGATATATTCCCTGGCACAAACAGCTCATCGTTGAAAAAGAACTCGTCACCCAAACAGATGCCTTGCTATTCCCTATTACCCCTAATCTCCAATCTCTCACCAACACCGGGGCTCTCAATCCCAGCCTTTCTCCTCATGGCACCAAACTTCTCTACGTAATTCCCGAAGCCACTTCATCCGCCGGTCTTACCTCGCCTAGTCCAGCAGGACCTGCCGCCACCGCCACTCCTCCTCCTAACCGCAACCTCCGACAGCAAGATCTTCCAGGACTATGGCTCTTAGAACTTACCAACCTTCCTCTAGGTTTCAACCAGGAAGCTCAACAACTGATCATCGGTCATCCTCGTCAAGCAAATTGGGATACCGCTGTCTTTCAGTGGTCACCCGATTCCAGAGAAATCCTTGCCCTCTTCTATCCTCAAGCGACAAAATCATCTCCCAACAGCACTCGGCCATCAGTCGCGTATCTTATCAATACCAACACCACAGACCAGCCTGTCAGTCAACTAACCAATATTGCTAACAGGTATGAGGACATACTGATAGAGTGGCAATCAGAAATCCAAAAGCAACAACAAACCCAATTAAACAAACTTCCTCCTCGATTCGCGGATCTCGTTGCTACCAGTGCCGCTCATCTACGATTCTCTCCAGACGAGACCAAACTTCTTTATACCGCTACCGCCAGTGCCCAACTCGCAGATCAATATTTACCCTCAGTACCGGCCGCTTCTACTCAAACCCAACACCGCACCTTACAGCCAATGCACACTTACGTCTACGACCTTAAAGAAGACCGTAACTTCCTCATTCTAAACAATGACCAAACAGAAGCCATTAATCAATGTGAGTTAGGGTCAGTCGGTATAGAGGCTCAAGATACCAAGTCTTCCCTGACTGGCAACCAACAACTTCAGCCAAAGGCTGATCGGCCTCTGGGCGAGACAACTGACAACTTAATTTGTCCCAAACTCATGTGGTTCCCCACTTCCCGTCATCTGGTTTACTTTAATGATCAAAAAGTCAATATCATGGAATATGACTCCACGAACAACCAAGTCGTCTATGCCGGGCCCATCCAAAGCAACTATGTCTTTCCTCATCCATCTCCGTCAAAACTCCTCATTGTCACCAATCTCAATCCCGATGCCTTTCCTTTCCCCAACATCTACACCCTCTCCCTCAAGTGATAATCTTAAACATTAACTCTCTTTCTTCTCTCCCCCATGAGTACAGCCGTCATCCACACCATGAGTGAGATATTCGTAAATTGAATACCACTCACCGCGCTTTGTATCCCATTCGCGACTAATTACCCTTACCGGATATCTCTCCTTTGCATATATCCAAAACCTTCCAGCCGCACTAACTACCCTCTCTGCCTCTTCAGCCCGTTTCCTCAATATCAATGAAACATCCTGTCCTCGAGTCTAATATACCCCAATGAAACTGAACATCTCCCAATCTCCGTTCCCAGACTTCAGCACCCTCATCATAATCTATCGCATCACACAAAGAATCGCTTACCGGAAACATTTCTAGATGCCGCATAAAGTGATCACTACCGAATCCTCAATCGTGATAATAACCTAAAACTGGATAAAGACATCTCGATCTCCACCCTGTATACTCTATTACTAGGAATTCGTAGCCCGGATGGAATCGCATATCCGTCTATGGTGAAAAACCATCCACTTCTTTATTGGCCTTTTGTCACTCTGTGGGCCACCGAGGAGTCGAACCTCGCACCTCTTTCTTATCAGGAAAGCGTTCTACCGCTGAACCAGTGGCCCTTTATAAAAACAAGGTACCTCTGATTATATCAAGAGTTAACCGTTATACAACCATTAGTCGAGATGAGTGAACTCACTATGATCCTCGACAATGGCAACCTACTACACCAGACGACATCGTGGAAGGAAAAGAGAAGTCCTACAGCAATCTCTTATTACACCGTCGATCATCTTCTTCTTCCACTTGTCGGGGATGCCGGACTCGAACCGGCGACCTCGTCGTCCCGAACGACGCGCGCTACCAACTGCGCTAATCCCCGCATCCAGAACATATTTCACCGTCTCCACCAACTGGCCGATTTCCATCTAGCCAAGGTAATGTTATTTTACCATGTTTATTTAATAAGCTGGTATAATTCAACTAAGCTCCTGTAGTTTAACGGACAAAACGGCCGCCTCCTAAGCGGCAACTCCAGGTTCGATTCCTGGCAGGAGCACTTATTTTCTTTATATTAATAGTTACATTCCGATCTTGACTCGCCAGTTCGCCTTTGGCGAAAAACTGTCTCAAAGGGACCCCTTAGGGGGAAGCTAATGGCATCGAAATTTTTTTAATTGTTTCTTTCCTAGCTTGCTGTGATACTTAAAACTAATAACTTGCAACTAATCTGTGGTCTCGACGAATGTGGTCGAGGAGCTCTCGCTGGACCTCTCGTCGCCGCAGGTGTTATTCTCCAATGTTCTCCTAAACAACTTCTCAAGAACTCTCCTGTCCCTATTCGTGACAGCAAAAAACTCACTCTTCTGCAACGTGAAAAAGTTATGCAATATGTCGCAAAAAACAAGATAGTATACAAAGTTGCATACATTTCGACAACACAAATTAATCA
This sequence comes from uncultured Gammaproteobacteria bacterium, assembly GCA_964650355.1. Lineage (GTDB taxonomy): Bacteria > Patescibacteriota > Microgenomatia > CAYXHB01 > CAZYTL01 > CAZYTL01. Next base: position 24,848 of record CAZYTL010000014.1, read on the forward strand.
TCATGGGATTGCTTGGGCCAATCATCAAGCATTCCTTCAAATCATCTGCCAACTCCAAGCTGACCGCTACATCATTGACGGCAACCTTAAAATAAACCCCATTACCATAAAGAAATTTAATCATCTTAACTCAAATCCCCCTCAATTCATCCATGAAACCATACAGCCCTCTAATCAGCTCCAAATAGACAGCATTATCGACGCTGACGAATCTATCCTCCAAGTCTCCCTTGCCTCCGTCATCGCCAAAGTGCATCGAGATCAATTCATGTCTAAACTGCACTTAGAATATCCCCAATATCATTGGCACACCAACGCAGGTTATGGCACACATCAGCACATAGCGGCATTAATTAAACACGGTTCCTGTCCTTATCATCGTACGGTATTCATTACCACGGCTCTCAACCACTATAACTATAAACAAAACCAGCAAACCATTACTTAATATCTAAAAACTTCCAACTATTAACGAATGCAACTCGTCTTCCACCCTGACTGTCTTAAATATTTTCGACCTGCCTCGACTGACGCAAGTCAAGGCGGGCCAAGCCATCCCGAATCTCCTCAGAGAGTCAGGAGCGCATTCGCATTCCTAAAAGATAAATACCAATTCCTCTCCCCTTCTCCAGCCACTCAGAACCAAATTCTTAACAGCCATACCCAAGGGCATCTTAAAAACTTAGCCAACAACACCTTCTCAGAGCCCGATTCTCCTGCTTATCCCCAAATCTACTATTACGCCACTCTCTCCGCAGGCGCTGCTATTATGGCCATGAAACATCAAGCCTTTAGTCTCATGCGCCCCCCCGGACATCACGCAGGACCCCAAACCGTTGCCGGTTTCTGTTACCTTAACAATATTTCCATCGCCGTCAAAGCCTCACAGAAACCCACACTAATCATCGATATTGATGGGCACCATGGTAATGGCACTCAGGAAATATTTCTTAATGACCCCCAGGTCATCTATTTATCTCTCCACTCTTCTCCTAATTACCCAGGCACAGGTCTCACTTCCCTAGCTAATTGCCATAACTATCCCCTTCCCTTCAACTGCGGCAATCAAGTTTACTTACAGACCCTTGACGAGGCTCTCAATCATCTCGACTTATCAGCTATTCAACAAGTCGCCGTCTCGGCTGGATTTGACACTTACAAAGACGACCCTCTTGCAAGTCTCAATCTTACCACTGACTGTTATCAAAAAATCGGCCACCGCATTCATCAGCTGAATTTGCCCACATTTGCTGTTTTAGAAGGGGGATACGTTCCTCTAGCTCTGGGACCCAATATCCATAGCTTTATCAAAGGATTATTGGCCTAAACTCTACCTATAATTCTTAACCTGCTAGAGAATTCGTCGAAAAGTTTACAAAAGATACACTTTGATCAATATAGAGATAATTTCAGTATTATACAATCATACGCATTCTAAATGAGTGATTTTCTCGTCTAGCAATGACATAAAGATAGTGAAAGAAAACACTAAAAGTCAGTCAGCGCGTTAAGCGACTTCTTCCGTGGCATGAAAAAGATATTGTGGATGACGATCATTCTAAAAAAATCTTGAGTCATTTCTCAAAGATCGGTTAAACAACCGCAGTTAAATTAATGCATAAAATAGGGATTTTTTTCTTTCAAATCCACCCATGTCAATCATCATAAATCAGTCCTCTTTTAAGACTTGGTAACCAATTCCTATGCGTCGATTCCTTTACTCGTCTCTGAGTTCCGCTTATAACGAAAGTTGCAAAACGTCTTATCGTAGCCATTTTCGCCAACCAGTATCAGACAATCAAGACACGACCCGCAGACTATATAGAAAACACCTCTCAGTAAATTTTCAAATTCTTGACACTAGTATCGACAACAAAATTTTTCTCATTTTTCCAAAACCAATCTCACGTCTCTCATCTCTTTTAATCTCCTGTTACGAATACCGATACCGACTGTCGTTATCAAATCATAATACCGATTGCCAACAATCTCACCCCCAACAGCTACCCCTTCTTTGTATCATCGACTTCCCTCTTCTCCTCTCTCACTTCCCCCTCATTATCAAACACCAAGTTACCGCTTGTCTGGTACAATCTATCTAATGCAGTTAACTATCGACCACCTCAACATCAATTTCTCCACTCAAGGCCGCGGGCCAGACCTACTACTCCTTCATGGCTGGGGATGCGACCACCAAATCTGGCAGCCAATTCTTCCCTTCCTTACTACTAGTCATCGCGTCACTTCTCTCGATTTACCGGGATTCGGTAGCAGCTCTACTCCCCCTCATCCGTGGAGTCTCAGTAATTACGCTCAGCTCATAAATCAATTCATCCAAGATCTCAGCCTGAAACGCCCCATTATCGTCGGCCACTCTCTCGGAGGAGCCATCGCCATCATTTTAGTAGTCAAAAAACCCAAACTATCTAGAAAACTTATCCTCGTCAGCAGTTCCGGTGTGCGCCGACCTTCTCTCAAAAAAACATTAGGATGGTTAGCAGCCAAATCAGGTAAAATACTCCTCTCCCCCTTACCAGAAAAAATCCAAAACGAACTCCGTAATACCTTATATCACACTCTTAAAGAAACAGATTACCTACAATCAGGCAAAATGAAACAAACCTACCTCAACATCATCAACCAAGACCTCACGCCCTTGCTTTCCCAAGTCTTCGTCCCCACTCTTCTAATTTGGGGCGACCAAGACACTGATACTCCTCTCGCTAAGGGTAAACAAATGCACCAACTCATCCCGCGCTCACAACTCAAAATCATCCACCACACAGGCCATTTTCTATTTATCGATCAATCCGAGCAATTCTGTCAGATAGTAAACAATTTCTGTAAATCATGAAACCATCAACCCGTATCCCTATCCTTACCCTCTACTTCCAGTCCTTCGAATACGACTGGCCCAGATTTAAACACTGGTATCACCAACATCCTCCGGATAAACCTCTTCCTCCGACTGATCTTGGTGGCCGCTCTGCCGCTCTTTCCACCCCTAAAATCAAAATCATCACCCTGCTCTCTTCCGTCTTCAACTACCTAAAACTCTCTCCACTGAAATCTATTCGCCTGGCTTACCTCTTCACTCTCCCCATTGATTGGCTCCTTAAACAGATCCTCGTCACTCTTGCTCAACTCAAACTCCAACTCACTCCCCACTTGTTAGTTATCGGCATCACTGGCAGCTATGGCAAAACTTCCACCAAAGAACTCCTCGCCCAACTTCTTCAGCCGGATTACCGAGTCCTTGCCCCCCCCGGCAGCTGGAATACCCTTACTGCCCTATCCTGGCTCATCATCACCCAACTCAATCGCCAACACCAAATCTTCATCGTGGAAATGGGCGCTTACAAAAAGAGGGAAATTAAACGCCTTTGCCAACTAGTCAAACCTCGAATCGGCATCCTCACCGCCATTGGCCCGGTTCATCTGGAGCGCTTCGAGTCACTGGAACACATCATTCAAGCCAAATCCGAACTCCTAGAAGCCCTTCCCCCAGACGGACTGGCAGTCATTAATGGCACCAATCAGCACTGCGTTGCAGCTGCTCAATCCACCCAAGCCCCAGTCATCTGGTACGGCATCAACCGTCTCTCTCACCAAATCACCTCCCCATTTCCCCAAATCCTCGCCACTCAACTCAAAATCAAACCCACTGCCGCCAACTTCACTATCAAAATATCTCAAAGCGCATCAAAAACTAAAAAGACACACCTCAGTGCTCCAATTCTCGGCCGGGCTGTCATCCACAACCTCCTCCCCGGAGTCGCAGTTCTTTACAAACTTCAATGTCAATTGTCACTTGCCAAATGTCAAATGTTTACTCACCTCCCTAAGCAGCTATCTTCCCTCACTCCTGCTCCTCACCGCCTCCAAATCATCCGCCAAGACCACCTCATGACCATCATCGACAATTCCTACAGCTCCAACCCCGCCGCTGCCCAAAACTCCCTGGAAGTCCTCCAAACTTTCCCCGGCCGCAAAATTGTCATCACTCCCGGCTTTATCGAACTCGGCACTGAACAGTCTCAGGAAAATCAGAAATTTGGCCAACAATTAGCCAAATCTGTTGACTACGTGTTTATCGTCGGAGAAACCAATAAACAATCGCTTTTAAGAGGTCTCAAAAATGGCGGCCTGTCTTCCGAACACGTCTTCACCGTCTCCGACCGCGACCAAGCTGCCAGCCAGCTCTCTCTGGTCGCCTCTCCCGGCTCCGTTGTCCTCTTCGAAAACGACCTCCCATCGACTTACTTATAATTACCTTCCTCTAACGCCTTTAATAAATCATCATATTCATCGCGATTAACGATTCCTAAATTTAATTCAGTTTCCGGATCAGACAATAACAATACTCTGTCGGTAGGTACATCAAAACTTCTGTTTTCAGCTACACATAAAAGTTTTTCCCATCCATTTTGAGTTTCAAGTCGTGGTTCAGGAAACCATATTGTGAAGTAGCCATACTCATTCTCATCTCTATAAAATAACGGCGCCCAACTAGATGAGCTTCCAACTCTTGTCCAAGGGAATACCTCTTCTGGTTTTCCTAGCACAAACGACCATCTCTCCATCAGAGCTACATCCTCTATGTCTAGTGGGACCATCCTTTCCTCTAAAGGTCCCACCAAGGGGCTCTCTAATCTGTCTTTCAAATGAGCCAAACGCTCTATTTGCTGGTCTACTCCATAATCAGGGTGATCCGTGTTTGGCAACCGCATCACTGCTTGATAAAAATCTGTAGGTCTTCCAAATTCAATTCTAGCCATATTACAACCTATAACGCTCCCTTCTTGTCTTCATGCGCTTCTAGCGACAATTCAATCACTCTGCTAAAAAAATCAGTCGGCGTCATTCCTGCTTCTGCGGCTTGGTGAAACACCATCGTCGACGGCGTTATCCCTGGTAAGGTATTCGGCTCCAAAACAATCAACTTCTTTCTCGTCCAAAAACCATCAATCCGGCTATAAACTTTACACCCCAGAGCTTTATAAGCCTTCACCGTCTCCTCCTGAATCTTTTTCACTTCCTCCTTAGCGATCTTTGGGGGCGTAATCATCTGCGCGTCCCCTGGCAAAAACTTCTCCTCTACCGTCAGATAATCCTTCTTGTGCGGCGTATGCGTCGGCAGCAAGGCCACCGGCTCTTCATTCCCCAACACCGTAGTTGTCACTTCCAAATACTTAGACAAATCTTCTTCTATCAATACCACATTATCGAAACCAAGGGCCTCCTTTAACGCTTTCTCCAGTTGGCGCTCATTCTTAACAATTGCCAGAGCCGTCGAACATCCCTCTCGCGCCGGCTTCACCACACACGGCCACCCGAGTTCCTTTTCAACTAACTTAACCAAATCCCCTAATTCATAATTCATAATTCCTAATTCATCTATACCTAATACTTGATACTTAATACCTGATACTCTTTGAACTCCAATATGTTTCGGCACCTCCAATCCGGCTGCTCGCAACAATTTCCTCTGATAAAACTTGTCCATCCCCAAGGCACTGGTTAGCACCCCCGACCCGTTATAAGGTATCTCCAAAATCTCCAACAACCCTTGCAGACTCCCGTCTTCCACAAACTTACCGTGCAAGGCTAAAAACGCAAAATCGATCTTCTTTTTTAAATCCTCATACCTCACCTCTTCAGCATGAGCCGCCAGCTGTACCTCAATATCCGCTGTCGTATTTAACCACACCAACCTCTCCGGCACCACCCAAAACCTATGCTCACTATCCATAAACATCGGGACCGGCTCATACTTTTCCTCATCCAGCATATTATAAACATGCCGCCCCGACTCCAGCGAAATCTCTCGTTCTGAAGACGAGCCTCCCATAAAAACTCCTACTCTTAATAACTTTGATTCTTGGTTCTTAGACATCGTAATTTGGTTAGAAATTAGTTCAGAGGGTACCCTTCTTCCCCTTATGCGCCTCTTGAGCTAATTCAATAATCTTAGTCACTAAATCTTTCGGACTCAAACCAGTATTCACCTTCTTCGCCCCTCGATACTCGTCCTCCAGCTCAATCCTGTACTGAGCAGCTTGCTGGAACACAAACGAACTCGGTACCATAATCGTCCCCGTGTGCGGTTCAGCAATATAAACTTTCTCTCCCTTCACATAGCCATCGACTCTACCATATCCTTTGATTCTGAACAAAGCATATACTCCTTCGGCCGTCTCCTGGATCTTCCTTAGCATTTCATCCGACACTCGCGCCGGGGTAATCGTCTGCGCTTTACCCGGCATGTACTTAGATTCATAATCAAAAAAGTCCCCGGTAAACACCACCTCAGTGGGCAACAACGCCGTCGGGCTTTCATTCCCCCACACCACACAAGTAAACTCCAACCCCTTGATATACTCCTCCACCAACACCACCTCATCCCACTCTAAGGCCTTCTTAATCGCCCCTTCTAATTGCTCCGCCTTCTTCACTACCGATACCCCTACACTCGAACCTTCCCGCGTCGGCTTCACCACCACCGGCCACCCCAACTCCTTATCTCCTAACTTTATCAATCCTCTTGAATCTTGAATCGTAAATCTTGAATCTTTTGAACTAGAAACAACATACTCCTTATCAGACTTATCCCTGATTCCTAATTCCTGATTCCTAACTCCAACTAACAAGTCCTCCGGAACCATAAACCCTGCTTGCCTTAACAGCATCTTATGCACCCGCTTGTCCATCCCCAAAGCCGACGCCAAAATTCCCGAACCAGTATAAGGAATTTGCAGCAACTCCAATACCCCCTGAATACATCCGTCTTCACCGTACTTACCCAACAAAGCCACAAACATCAAATCGACCTGCTTTTTCAGATCCTGAAAGTAAACCTGTTTGGCCTCATCCAACCTGGCCACGATATCCTTAGTCGTATTCTGAATCACCAACTTATCCGGCAATCTCCAAACCAGACCGGCAGCATCCATAAAATAAGGCACCGCCTCAAACTTCTGCTTATCCACCAAGCTGTACACATACCGCCCCGTAGCCAGCGACACTTCCTTTTCCGATGACTTACCCCCGAAAATCACCCCCACTCTCAACTTCTTCGAACTCATACAAACTCAAGTATAAATAAACTAACCCATTATACCAAACCCCTCACTCACTGATTACTGGATACCAGTTCACCATTTACAAGCTACTTACCCGTTCCTCTTCTCCATCCTCTCCTGAGCCGCCTTAACCTTCTCTTCCAACTCCTTCATCACGTCCTTGGGCAATTGTCTCCCAGACATTGGTTCACCTCGCCTCGCCTCATCTACTCGCCCCTGAACCTCAGGCTCTTTACGTCCTTCTCCTTGATCCTGCTTTTGTGCCTGACTCCCTCCACCTTGAGTTTGGACCTGGGCTGAACTCCCTTTCTCTCCTCCATGAACCTGCTTTCTCTTCCCGTATTTATCAGCCTTACTGCCGTGTTGCCTCAAGTGCTCTTTCCTGGCTCCATTTTTCCGTTGCTCACCAGCATCCTTCCCTCTATTTGAACCTTCTTTATACTTGTCTGAAGTCCCCCTTCCCCTCTCTCCCTTCCGCTCTCTGCCCTCAACCTCTGCTTCCGGTTTTTCTCCATCTTCCCTCTCCTCTCCTTCTCTTCTCTTGACTCCATCCTCTTCTCCTCCCTCTGTCTCCCTCCCCCTGTCCCCAGCCTCACCTTTCCGCTCTCTGCCCTGCTCTTTCTCCTCATCTTGCTTCTCAACATTTTGGGGTTTGAGATTTGAGATTTGAGATTTAGGCGACTCCGTCGCCTTCTTGCCCCACCTCTCCCTGCTCACCTTAATCACCTTATCCCGGTTCTGATTTGTACTCTTGGCCGGAGGCAGAGTCTTGGCAAAAAACGCCCTGCTCGTCAACCCGTCAATCGCCAACTTCACAATCACCTCACCCCGGCCCAAACCCACCAAATCCTCCTTGGTAAACAACCCCCCGTACTCATCGACCAACCTCTTAGCATCCTCTGAACCCACCAAAAAATTAATCAGCGTCCCTGCATTCCCTCTCACCGCCGCCATAATCTCTTCCCCGATCTGCTCCACGTACTGATTAGCCAGAATCAACCCCAACCTGTACTTTCTGGCTTCAGATAAAATCTTAATAAACGACTGCGTGGCAAAATTCTGGAACTCATCCACGTACAAATAAAAATCCTTGTACTTATCCGGGGACTTACCCGCCCGCCTCATCGCCGCCAACTGAATCTTCGTAATCATCATCGCCCCCATTAACGCCGCATTATCCTCTCCCATTCTCCCCTGAGACAGATTCACGAGCAAAATCTTCCCCTCATCCATAATCTGCTCAAAATCAATACTGCTCTTCTTATGCGATATGATCCTCCGGATCAACGGCGAAGACACGAACTGCCCCACCTTATTCAAAATCGGCGCTACGGCCTCAGTCTGCTGCCTTTGATCCCACCTGTTGAACTCAGTCTTCCAGAACTTCTGCATTACCGGATCAGTCACCGAAGGCATCACCTTATCCCTGAAATTCTTATTCGTCAAAATATCAATAATATTCGGCAGGGTCGCCCCCGGATATTCAGTCAAAGTCAACAGCGTGTTCCGCAGTACATACTCCAGTCTCGGTCCCCACGAATAGGCGTACAACTTAGCAAAAATCGACACAATTCCGCTGGCTACAAACTCCCTCTGCCCGGGTTCAACCACCTCCAAAATATTCAATGGAATCGGATACTGCGTATCTGCCGGGTCAAAATAAATCACTTCATTTATCCGCCTCTTCGGAATGTAATTGAGCAGATTCTCTACTGAACTTCCGTGCGGGTCCAAAAAAGCAATTCCCTCTCCTTTCTTCATGTCATCCACCGCCATATTCTCCAGTAACGTAGACTTTCCTACCCCTGACTTGCCGATAATATACATGTGCCTCGTCCGGTCATCCTTCTTAATCCCGAACACCGCATCTTCGCCCTTGAAATTAGTCCTGGCGAAAAAGGTCACCTCTTGCTTTTGCTCAGCTGTCAAAAACATCGCCGCCGGCAAATTATCCGGCGCCTCAGTCTCCAAATTCTTCGCCCAAGTCAAATTCTGCACCTTCACCTCTTTGCTTGGCATATGCCAAATCGTAGCCAATTCTGAAACAGTCAGCACTTGAGTACCTGAAGTGACAGCCAAACTCCGCTCAAATAAACCATTTAACATCGACCTCTTTTGGTGCAAAATTGGCCGCCGCAGCACCAGTCCGTTACCGTCACCCCGATTCAACACCCCGAAAGCCCTCGACATCGCCTCCAAACTCCCTCCGTCATTCGAAGCTAGCCTCAAGCACGTCCAAAACCCGTTCTCACTCGCCTTGGCTTCAACCAAAGCCTTACCGGGCAAAGGCACCACTGTCCCATCCTTCTGAGGTATCCCTTGGGCATCCCTGAACGCCTGCTGCCGCCATCTCTCTCCTGCTCCGGTCAACACCATCTGAAAAATCATTACCTCGTCAGCCCGCGCCTTACTCATCACCCCTAATAAAGATACCATGGGGTCAATGTCACTAAACTCCTTATACGTCTTTACTGGATAATAAAAAGTGGTTGATTGCGCCATTTGTCCTACTTCCAAACTCAACTCCTGCCAATCCTCCAAATAATCCTCCTGCTCGGACACAATCGCCAACGGATAAGCCGCCTGAAACTGTCCTGCAAAATAATCCCCCAATTCCGGGCTCACCGCCCCAAAAAAATGCACCTTCTGTCCCACCACCACCGTCTCCAGAGCCACCCTCACTCCATGTTCCTGGTGAATCCACCTCTGCACCCAAGACGGCCGCCGCAAATGCGCCATACTTGAAAAAATACTCGCCGCCGCCTCAGGCGTATATTCATTCTCCCTAGGTACCGCCAATTGAAATATTCTCATCCCAGCCATCCTGTCCAGTATAACACCTAGCCCCCTAACCATCCATCATAACAATTTACCGCTTCATTCATCTCACGAGCCTCATTCCCTATCCAATCCCCCTTCACTATGTGGCTCTCCGGTCCGATCCTCTTCTACTTCCTCAATATCCCTCACCTCCATATCGTGCTCTACCGCATCCTGCGCAGCTTCCGCCATTTCCTCAACCGCATTCCAATCTTGCTCGTGCTCAAACGGTTTTTCATCATCCCTCACTCCCTCATCTTCACCTCTATTCTCCTCCCCTCTGTTCTCTCCTGTCTGGTCACCATCTGCCGGTTCAGCCATAGGCTGTGTTTGGTCCCCTGAACTTCCCCCGTCCTGATCCCCCTCTCCGTACCCTATCTGAACTCCGTCTTGCTCCTCTCCTCCCTCTTCAGCCACAGATTCCTGTCCTTCTCCCTCCTCATGTCCTGGCACCTCGCCTCCCATCTCTTCTTTCCCCTGGACCTCTCCTTGGCCTTCATTAGCTTCAGCAGAACTAGACATAGTCCCCACCTGACTCTCCTCTCCGCCCACGCCTTGGCCTTCGGCCTCGCCTTCTTCAACCGCGCTCAACTCTCCTCTATCTTCAACTTTCATTTCTTGTACTTGCTTTACTGCTCTTATGCTCTGATGATCCTTGACCACTTTCCTGATTCCTTCTCGAATCACTTCGCTCACGGACGAGTACAAACCTTGCTCAACCAACCCCTCTGCCGCCTGCTTCAACCCCCCGGGCAGCACCACATTTATCGTCACCGATTTAGACCTATCCTCACCTGCCATATAAATCGCTCTTAGCTCTTAGCTATATAAGTATCATACATAATCCATACACCCATTTCCACCCTCAAAAAACACGTTCAAATCCCCCTCTGCCCCCTTGCCCCTACTGCTCTCATACCCCCGAAAACTAACAACTATAAACTAATAACTAACAACTTTTTTCGCCCCCATATTTCATACATACTATAAATAGTACTCGATTTGAATAATCTTCCTTAACTACCCTTCGAATTCCTGAGCATAGTCAAATAAATAGTCTAGAATTAACCCCATAGATAATCAATAAGTCCTTCTAAATTATTTATTCCCTCTGCCCCCTTACAGAGCAATTCATTAATATATCGTCTCAACGTCTTTATAACTGTAAACCCTGCTTTACCAACAAACAGGCAATTGAATCCCTGCTCGTTTCTGGGAACTAAATATGTCTGAATTCAACTCCGTATCAACCTAACTCCTTCCACCTCCTTATCCTAAGTTTAACTCAATCCCAAGCGTTCAACTAGAGCCTCGGTAGGGCTACTGTCCCCACCGGAAAACCTTCCAAATTTAGCCTCACCTACTCCAATCTCTTAAATATTTAGCCCGAAGGTGTCTAGCCCATAGAGTTGAACGTGACCCAACAATCTTTACCACATTCATCTCCACGTCTTTCTAATCTTCTACCTAATCACTCTCTACTACGCTCAAGTCTCCTCCACCGGTCTCAACTTAGTGTCCACCCTATAGTCTTGACAAATCCCCTTATTTGTGCTATTATACACTTAGCTTTAGAGAAGAGACCTCCGACAACGCGTCGGAGCCTGTCTATCCCTAGAGCACTAGAACTTTTACAAGGGAATAGGAAACGAGAAATAAGATAACTAACCCAAGTTCTGTCTAGTGCTAACTGCATTTAATCTCCTTACCCTCTTCTTTCATCCGTGAACCCGGAAGCATAGTGGATACAAGCTTCTTTAACCATTTAGCCGATTTAACCGTGCAACCATTTGTAATCCTTGTATCTACCGTGCTTCCGGATTCTGAAGCAGCGCTTTGATCCCAATGGGGGTCTGGATGCTGCCTAAGGCTGGAAGAGAGGATAAATCGGGTTTCCTCTTAAAATAATACCGGACAATTCCGGGTTGGCAGACCCTTAAAATCTGCCAAGGGCCCGACAGAGCCTCTGATCTGTTAACAGGGGAAATCCCCCGTACTCAATTATGAAATAAATTTTCATAGCTGTGCAGAAAAGGAGAAAAAATGCACAACAAGAAAATCCAGGGTCTTCTGGTCGTCCTGATGATCGTCGCAGCGATCGGAAGGATGTTCACGTACGCTCCTGTGGCTTCGGCCCAAGAGCCTGAGATCGAACGCGTCGAAAAGTCGTTCGTCGTGTCCACGAGCATAGCTCGTGGCATGGCGCTCCAAGCTACTGAACCCAACTGCGTCGTAGTTGCTAGCGTCTGGCCACGTCAGAGTGGCCGAGTGACAGTCGCCTTTGAGGGGAACTCCTTTTGCGGTGGTGTCCTTGGCTGGACTCTCTCCGCTGCGGGAGAAAGTCTCTCAGGCGATCTAACCTTATCCGATTCTCAGAAACACACTGTTGTTGATCGAGTGTTCGACCTTCACCACAATGATGTCATCGAGCTCGACCTTACGTACGACAGCGACTTTTTGGGCTTGATGAACGTCACGTTCTACGAAACGTTGCAGGTTTGGGTCGACTTTATCGGCGTCCCCGACGCTGAAGGAAAAGTGTGCTCCGGATATTACAAGGGGCTAACTGATCCTGATGTTAGCTGGGGACATCAAGGCCAATCGTGGCACGAGGTTTTCAACTCAAATCGTTGGCAGACACCCATCTTTGAATTCCCCAACGAGGAGTACATCTACCTCTGGGTGGATGCCGATGATTTCAATGGGAACGCCCTAGGGAACAATACCTGGGTCGTCCCCAATCCATGTCACAAGCCAGCACCGACCCGACCCGTCTGCACGTCGGTCAACGCTGGGCCGGACCAACACCCGGTTCCCTACCTATGGGACATCAAGTCGGTGGAATACACCGACACGAGTGATGTACCCGAGATCATCGGGTGGGAGGTTCGCTGGTGGGACAGAACTGATACCGTGCAGAATCCTGTCGGCCAGAGCCGGACGATCGACAGCGAGGGGACCTACACCCTCGCCGTTGGGATGGTGACCCGTTCATTCGGCACCATCTACGACGAATCGTGTGTGGCTGAAACTCGGGCCCTGCCCGAACTACAGCCTGGTCCGGACTGCCTAGGCGTCGAAGTACTGGATGTGAATGGGGATCCCATCACTGGGACCCAGACCATCCCGGCTTTCGTCCAGGCCGTCGGCTCCTACGCCGACCCAGAGGCCGAGGTCACCGGCACCCGCTTCGTTTGGGGTGACGGTACTGAAGCTACACCTGGTGGCATCGAAGCGCAAGCCGACCACACCTATCGCAAGCCGGGCACCTTCAGCGGCCAGCTGTTCTTAGAAACTGGCCAGGGTGATGTCACGAGCCCCGCTTGCACGTTCAACCTGACGACAACCCCGCCGCCCCCGACACCCACGCCGGAACGGCCCTTCAACGAGGAGCCCATAAGCTTCTCGGGGGAGGACCCCAACGCGTGCGGCAATGACCCTGTGTGCCTGGCGGATCGGAAACTGAAGCGCATCCAGTCCATCTTGAATGGCAGCCAGCTCTATCACCCCTCCTGGGGGATGTGGGGATTGCCTGCTGACTCCTGGGTGGAGATCGAAGTCGGTCAATCGCTCCCATTCTATGTCTGGACCGATTTCGAGGGCTACATGTTCAATGAGCCCGGAGCGCAACGGCGGATCGTGGTTGTCCATTGGGACGAGGAAGTCCCGGTGGATGAAGTAGTGTCAACCGATGTAACCGAGGCCAATCCCTGGCTGTTCGAAGCTGCCGAAGAAGGCGCTTTCTCCCCGGAGGGGTCCTTCAACGGCGTGTACCTAGTGCTTGGCCAGGGGTGCGTGGCAAACAGCGTGATCGACGGCAAATGCTCCGACTGGCGGACTCTGTACCGTCAGGGTGTCCGTGTCAAGATCGCTGAGGAGGGCGTCGTTTACCCTTGGATTCAGGACGATTCGTCGGCCTGCGTCCAGGCGGGAATGTTCGCCGCAACACCCCTCGATGGGGACAAGGTCTCCCTTGAGCCCATCACCTGGGTGCCCCTCGGCACCCGCGCGGACTACAACGGCATCCAAACCCGGTTAGACAGTGCGGTGACGCCGCACTACGCTTTCGAGGTCGAGAGGGACTGCGACCAGCCCGAGTTCTGGGGGAACCCGAGTCGCGTGTTTGACTTGTTCAACTCGCGACATGCGGAGACCCACAGAGACGGGTACGTCGTTTATACCCTAGACCGGAAACACGAAGGCGTGTCCGACGCCGAGCTGGAAGCGAATTACGCCGACCCGATCCCTGGATACCAGGAAGCCCCTCACAGGGCAGATCTGGTCCAAACCGGATTCATGGCGTTCTTCGGCCTGAACAACACCGATAACACTGTGGCTGACCTGCTCAAGGCGCGTGGCCAATACGCGCCCGCCTCGGTGCCCAACTGCTTCAGCCCGAATGCCTGGGAGAAATCCTGGGCGGCTTGCAACTTGGACATAGCGACGCTTTGGGTGCAGGGCACCATCATCGGTCCCTACAGCGTGCAGTTCCCAGATGGGACCGAGTTCATGACCCGACCCAACGGTGGGGCATGGTTCATCGTCAACGGTGTCTTTGTTCTCAGCAACGATGAGCTGAAGGCCCGCGTCGACGCGAGTCGGCAAGGGCTGGACGCTTTCCTCAAGCTGGAGAAGGAGCTCATGCGCAAGCATGGCATGGACTGGCTCATCCTCTCGGATGGGCACTCCAATCTCTACAGCGAAATGCAGCAAGCTGAGGACAACGCGTCTGAGAAGGCGCGGATGGAACGCGAGTCCCTGCGGGGTTATGTGAACGATGTCGTTCTCGGGTTGGGTTACTCCACCCAGGACGGCTACGAGATCATCGCCCGGCAGGCGAGCCGGCCGGACTTCGGCCAGGACGTGTCCTGGTCGCAGGACGGCAATATCATCTCCGTTCGCGTCTCAAGCGGCACCGAGCTCGGCAAAGCTTGGCAAGTCGTGATGCCCAACGGTCAGACGGTAAAGGTCAGCGCTGGCGAAAGCCTGACCATGACCGTCGAGGTGGATTACGAGGCCGGAGTCGCGGTCTACCGCGGCAATGGTTTCGAGTTCACTGACAACCGCCCCCTACTGGGCTCCCACCTGGGTGCCCGGCAAGAGCGGCAGACCGCCGAGGCTGAGCGCGACGCCAAGTCGAGCCAGATTGCCACGCTGCAGGCCAACGCTACCGGCACTGGCCTCCTAGACATCAGCCAGAACGACACGGGCTTGGAGGGCGGGCTCTCACCTGCTCTCATCGTCTTGTTCGTGGTCGTCTTTCTGGCGATTGCCTTTGCCTGGAACCGCCGGCGGCACTAGACTGAGAGGGTGACAGTATTATCGTCACCCTCTCATTAAAGAACAACCCCGGAAGGGGGCGGCATGCTGGGCCGCCCCTTACCTGCAATTATCTTATATTCCTTTATCGTCACTCCCAAAGCAATGCGCTGACAGGAGTGACTTGGAGGAAACTCGTTTCCTTTCTCCGCGGAGAACTCCGTGAAATCCCTGCAAAATCTGCAGGCTCATTTTACGGACGCTATTACGGAGAGACCCTTGGAAACGAGGGAGAATGACTACCCGAGTCTAACTCGGGTAACCAGCAACCATTTGTCATTCTCCCTCCCCTTTCAGTGAGCCTGTTATCCAACAACAGACTTAGTGAGAGGGTATTTTAACAAGCACATTAAAAATCAAATACTATTTCCCCATCACTACACTCCACTCAAGGAGTGGCAACTTATCGATCAAGAAGATAAGAAATCAAAATCATAACTAAAATTCATTACCTTTATCTTGTCACCTTATTTCCTTCTTTATCGGGGAACGGGAATGTCAATCAACGGTATCTAAAAATCCAAGTTGTTTCAACTTGGTACCACAATTTAATATTCCCTTGTTAAGCTCTACTAAGAGCTAACACAATTCTCTAAAGCAACAGTCTGATTAAACCCAGACTCTTGGTAGCCGGAACCAAGTAAACCTACCCGGCAACCGATTGATTGACCAACACCAAGGGAAGATCACGCCTCTGTCAGGTAATCATTCCGACGTGACCGTTCCCCGAAAGAGAAGGAATTCTATTTCTTGGCAAAATTGACTAAAAAAAGTATAATTACAATCAATAATCCTACCTAAATTTTTAAATATAAAACACAGATTTTTCTATGCTGAAATCAAAACTACTTGCCCCCACACTGCCAACCCAACTAATCGCCGAACTGGAAGATCCAGATAGCGAGATCAGTCACTTAGTCGAGGAAAAATTTGTCAACTTTATTTACAAACTACTTAAAAACGGCAAATTATCCGACGAACAAACCCGCCAACTCAGTCAATTACCAAGTGATCAACAGCTTGACAAACTAATTGAACTCGAACCTGATCTAATCTTAAAATTTCAAACAGAACTAACCAAGGAATTCGCTGAACTATTTAAACAAGTTCAATAATCCTTTATATCATCTTAATGATTAAATATTTATCTTTAAAACCTAATTAGTATGGACGATATGAAAAGCTACCCCGAAAGTCATCCAACCTCATATCCAAAGGAAGTAGATCCTCAAGCAGGCGGAGAAGGTGTTAGTGGTTATCGATCACTTGCTGAGCTCCGGAGGGACGGTATTACAGTGGAAAAATCGACTTATGGAGATTTACCTCTAGCCGCAGTAGAAAGCCCCCATGGTCCGGAAACCGACCAATTCAGCCTCCGCGATCTATTTAGCTCCAAAGAAGTTGACGGCAAACAAAGATATTCATTAACATCCTTGGGACGACAACTCGCCAGAGAAACCGAACAAATCATGGCCGGCCGGAGCGAGTGGGCTTCTGCCGACGCTCAAGCAAGAAGAGAACATTTAACGAAAATTATTAACCAACAGCAACAGGAAACAGGAGAACAACTCACAGAGGCAGAACAACGAAAATTAATAGAGTTACTTAACCGCTCAATCGGAGCCCAAAGACACTACCGAGAACAATTGACTGATATCAAATCGGAATTCAAAGCCATGATCCCCCAATTTGAGGCAGATGAGCTAACCGCACTTGGATTGCCCGGTAAACCCGAAGACGTCGACCAACTGGAAATCGGTCCAATAAAAGCAGCCCAATTACTAGAAAAAGCAGAAACGGTTTGGTATGGTGCAGATGCTTTTCTCGAGACCGAAAAAGCCCACGACCAAATCGTAGCCCTAGCCGAAGAGCGCAGTCGGGCTCTAAAAGTAGAAAATCAGGAGCTTGAGGAAAAAGTCAAGCCTTTTATTGACGTCCGGAAGATGTGGGCAGGATTCAGACAACAGACACTTGGTCAAAAAGCTGCTACCGTCGCGGTTACTGCCGGATTAGCCTGCATGATAGGTATGACCGCTGCAGGCCTGGTCGGATCGGTGGTAGAAAAACCCTATCTCCATCAGGCAGATTTAAGTCCCCAACCCCAGCCTGAACACGGGAGAGAACCAACTCACCTCGCCCATGTCTCTCCTACTATAGCTAAAGATATCCTCCACCAAACCTTGTCTCACCCTCAAGCAGAAATCAGCTTTCATGGCCAAGCAGGTACTGTAGACACTCAGGCTGATGTTTTAGATTACCAGCAAGTACACGCTGCTAAGGCTCTTCCTGTTTTAGGGCACCACCAAGTATTTATCATGGAACTCCCCCACACTCCCCAAACTCCTGACGGCGGACTATATATCACAGCTCATAATAACGGCACCACTATTGATAACCCTCATGAATTTTCAGTACAAATAGCCCAAGACGGTAAACCGTTAGTTGACCATATCGACGTCGGTCCCTTACAAGGAAAATTTGATGCCTTAACTACCATGGATCGTCAAGATGATATTGGTCAGGCAATTAGCCATTTACCTCGCGCAGAAGCCGGGAAATTATACTTATACCACCAAGCCTGCGGAGATTTACCTGGTGTCTGGAATAAAGTACCAGGGTTGGCCAAACTCTTCGGAATCAGCAATAAGGACGTTCCCAGATATCTAGTCAGATTTGAAGTCACCGGAGTAGATCCCGATTTGGCTAGACAGATGGGCATGCCGTTAGAGATGGGTCAAGTAATCAAAGAACCGAGTAGCGCGTAAAATGTAAAGTGAACAAAGCATATTCTCCACGAAACAGCCCTCAGTACCAGAAAGCACTTCACCCAGCCACAAATAACTATCCCCAATATATTATCTCAGATTACCTCTCTCTCCTTATTTATTTTCCCCAAGCTCCCATCGCGACTTATACATTAGCTTGCTGACCTTTATACTCGGCCTTAGCCATCAATCCACCGCCCTTCACCAACTCTTACTCTCGTCCCCCGTACCAGTATGGGGGTTTGAGGAAAGTTTCCTTCAAGGCTCCGCCGCAGCGGCGGCATCTTTGAAGAGAAGCAATTCGCGAGAGTCCTCCCTTGTACAGGGAGGAGCTACCATTCCATGGCTTTGTCTGTGGAACTGGGAAAAGTTAACATACAATTGGAAGATAAAATTTATTATTTGCTTTTATTGTCTTCCAACCATTGTTAACCTGCTCCTCTCCTCCCCAGTGAACCCAATCTCACCATTGGATTTACCGGGGAGGTTTTTCAAACCTTTACAATTTAATATTTATCCGCCTTTGGCGGATATCTCTAAAGCTAAGTCGTGAACTCAACGTAGTTCACGACTAAAAAACCCCTGCCTAGCGTAGGGGTTTTTTATTGCCCCTTTAATATGCAACCGTCAAATGCTAAACTTGTAAACATATGAAAACCAACATACTTAAATACCATGTCCTCATCCAAAAAGAAGATAAAGACTATATCGCCTACGTCCCCACATTAGGTATCTCCGACTTTGGTAAAAGTGTCGAACAAGCTAAAAAAAATGTTCAAAAGGCCATCGAATGTCATATCGAAGGACTAACAAAAACCAAATCCGAAATCCCGACCCCGGATACCGATGAATTCTTTATAAGCGAAAGTCAAGTAACCCTCCCCAAAAACGTCAAATTCGCCTTCTAACATGCCCAAATTAACTCCATTGAAACCACGGGAAATTGAAAAAATACTCTTCAAAAACGGATTTATTCTCAACATCAGTAAAAGCAGTCACCGACAATATTTTAATCCCCAAACCAAAGCTCACACTACGGTTGCTTTCCATTCTAAAACCATCCCCAAAGGCACCCTTCGCAGTATCATTAAACAATCCCAACTCCCAATCGACCTCTTCAAAAAATAATCCTGCCTTCCGCCCTTCGACGGATCAGGGGTTTTTTATTGCCCACTCCGCCGTAACTTCAGTAGAAACGAACTGGCTCCGTCAAATCCGACAACCAGCGGAGAAGGCAAATTCTATTGCTTGACAAGCGTACCATTTATGGTACCATTTAATTAATGAACGACCTCACCACCATCCCTGCCAGCCAAGCCAGATCTAATTTTTATCAACTACTCAACCAAGTAGCTGATAAATATCAACATATCAGTATTTCCGTACGTGGGAAAAAACAAGCAGTCATCATTCCCAACGAAGAATACCAAGCATTAATTGCCACAGTAGAAACATTAACCAATAAACAAATCATGAAAGACCTTCGCCAAGCAGAGCAAGAAAAACAACAAAATCATCTCCTAACAGAAGATGAGGCTAATCAGCAGATTGGTTGGTAAACAATTCAACATGAAACTGCTCTATACTCCCACGGCAATAAAACGACTCCAAAAAATCGGCTCCAAAGACAAACCCAAAGCTAAAAGAAAAATCCAAGCCATCAAAAACGACCCCCTAATCGGAGTCCCTCTTAAAGGACCCCTTCAAGACAAACGCAAAATGGTAGCCTGGCCATTACAGGTAATCTACTCGTACAATCCAGATAACCAAACTATAATTATTGAAACCGTAGACTACCGCGGATCAGTTTATAAATAACCTATTTACATATTTCACGACTAAAAAACCCCTGCCTCGCGTAGGGGTTTTTTATTGCCCAAAATACAACATTCAAAGTATAAATTCTCATCTTCCCCTCTCCAACCTCTTCCTCATATCCCCACCGAAGATGAACTAGTTGTCCGAAACCTTACGCTACCTTTCCTTCCATTCAAACATTAACCTGACCAGCATACCCGGATTTAATCACCTTAGCCATCAATCCGCCACCCCTCACCAACTCTTTCTCTTGATCCTTAACCCACGCTATTAACCACCCGTCCTGCTCCACAAACTTAATCTGTTGTTCAGGGTTCTCCGCATTATAATCTTCTATCTCCCCTAAATATTTCCGTCCCCCCATAAACATCCCCATCTTTAAAATCAACGGCAACCACAGATGGTACCTTGCTTCTGTAGTTCTCACCTCTACTGAAATATCTAATTCACCAGCCGTGCCTCGCTTGCTAACATCGCCATTCTGTCCAAAAAATGGCCATCTTTCAATTATTTCACCATCTGATGCAATTTTAATATCCATAATCTCTCCAATCCAATCACGGTCTAGCCCCAAGTCAAAATCACTTTGGTTAATTGCCACTAAGATCCTCCCGTCTCCCCATTCCCCTTTAGACAAATCTTCACTACTCCCATCTTTGTCTTCGGGTGATCGATCTCTGGCTAACACATAAGTTTTCTTCTTCATTCTTGCGCTAGTTCGTCCACTCACACTCCCAAACACCAAATCACCCTGCTTGGTAAACTTGATATCCGCCAGCAGCTGGTGTTCATCACCTTGAGGTACATATATTGGTTCAGACAACTTCTTTCCAGAATCGTTCCGAATTTCTATCTTCAACACCACCTTACCATCCTTCTTAACCGGCGCAATTGCCGCGAATTCATGAGGATTATTCGGATTTTCACAATACCGAATCAAACTATAAGGTCGAGGAAAACCATCAAGTTCTTCCACAATTTCTCCTTTCTCAAGCTCCATCACCGGAAAACTCCCCTTAAATTCATCAGTCAACACATTTCGTCTCACAATCCTCCCCGTAATCCCTGTTGACTGATTGTAATCCGAATACCCTGCCCTAGCCTCACCAGAAGCCGGATCACCTCCAATTACTTCACTGAACTGAGTAGCCCGAGACTCTCCCTGATTATTAAGCACTCCTTTAAACACAAACCCTCCTCGACCATTATTCGCGTTCTCTTTATAAACAAAGTATCGCTGGTTAAATCCTTCCCCATCAGCTTTGGTAAAATTAGCCACTGCTGTCCCGTCAAACCCATTCTCCTCAGCCAACAATCCTGCTCCGGCAAAATCAATTATATGCCCTACCAAAGCCTCAGTATGATCTAAATTTTCATAATCTGACAGCCTGCGAGTTCCCACCTCAATATAATACGCCCGTCCAAAATAACGACCGTCTGTGCGCTGAACACAACCAATGACAGCAATATGTTCGGTCAAATTTCCTTCCAGATTCTTATGCATCACTCGCACTCCCGCATTATCAAAATTACTCTGATCTTCTGCCTCACGATCAAAAATAAAGTCAAAGTTCTGTCCCTCAAGCCTCACTCCCACGCGGGGAGACCACGACCACGTCTTTCCGTTAAATTGCGCCCCCGTTCCCACTTCCGCAAAATTACCCTTGTTTCCTGATGACAATTGCTGAATAGTCAAATGCACCTTACCAAACGGACTAATCACGTCCGGGCCATTAGTAATCTTCACCGTGGTGATCAAATCCGATTCCGTTTCCACCTTCTGTATCGTCTCCGCAGCCCTGGCAGTAGTCGTCTCGTCAGCCACCCAGACACCAGGAGTCGCCATGATCCGATACCCCATATCCGGCTTAATCACTCTCCCCGCAGAACTTGGTGGCATTCCCGCCCGCCGGCGCAAACGATTAACCTCCTGTAAAATTTGTCTTGATTTTAATCCTCGCGCCTCCCTATCCTCTTCCAAATTCACCTCTGCTTTACGATAACGCTGCCAGTGTAACTCCCGAGCTGCTTTAAGCTCATCTTTCCCGGCCATCTCTTCAAACGTAGCCGATGTATATTGCAAATCTTCAATCACCTGAGGCAAGGCCTGCTGTTCAGCCGCAGACAGATGAAAAGCTTGAGGTTCTGCCTGAACCATTTGCAATCGTTGGAGATTCTGATCTAACTCATCAACAAACGTATGATAGTCCTGTATCAGTCGGTCTTGCTTTGCTGCATCCCAATGGTCTTCCTCGTAAGAGTCAATTTCTTCTTCACTTAAAGCCGTTACTCCATACAACACTCCAGGCTTCTTCTCCGGGTTCTTAAAATGCTTAAGTATCTCCTGTTGCATCATCGTCATGGGAGTAGGTACCCTTTCGGGCGGTGGAGTGGGAGTTTGTCCCGGCTGGTCTACAGGACCTAATTTCTTGTCCATAGCCATTAACACTCCGCCTGCCGCCAAAATAGCCGCTATTCTTAAAAACTCCCGTCTATCAATCTGCGGGGACGTAAGAGACGGTGCCAATTCTTCTTGCATAGATGACGTCCTTTCAGGGGTCTCTGGTGACTTAACCATATTATATAGATCAACAAATAAACTTTAAAGATTGAAGCATTATCTCATAACAATATTATAGGATCAACAACCAACTTCTCCAGAATAGTCTACAACACCAGACCAATTTAAAAATCATAAATAAAAGCATTTTGACTTTAACATGGATTTGTCCTCAATATAGGCAAACTCAAAATTCCTTCTCGTTCAAAATTGATCTTTACCACCTAAAATAGCAATTAATATAGGCTTGACAGATACATATAAAGGATGTATATTGGTGAGTATCGTATACTCATATACATACCTAATAGCTACTACTTTTAAGCTCTAAACTATGTACCCACCGATTGAAGCAAACCATTCATCAATAACACGCCCTCCTGATGAACCGCCACCTCCCATAACAAGGTCTCTCCCAGACTGGGTAGCTAATCGTGTTCCTATTACTGGTCCCAACGGAGAACCCCTAGCAGTAACTCTAGCAATATCTCCAACTCTTAACCTACCACTTCTTCCAGAAGCCGGAGCTTCAGAAACCAACCAAATCTTTCCTTCTCAAGTTGATGAAATCATGCAACCCAAACTAGCAGCTGCCCAACAGGCTTTTAAAACTCCACCTACAGGTGAACTAACCAAAGGTGTAGATGTAATCCAAACTCAAGAACCTCCCAGCGAAAATGAAGTAGATGTCATTTTTAGAGTTAGAAGTAAACCTGTAGGTTCTAACTGGCCAGCTTGGCCTAAAGGTATAGACCCCGGGAATCCAGACTTTAACTATGACAACGTCGGCAACTTATGGGAGAGAGATAGCTCAAAACGACCTGTTGAATTACCTCCTATCGACGAACAAGGTAACTATGGTACCGACGGCCTTCCAGTAGATCCAGACGAATTAGTCATGCTCTGTAGAGTACGGGTCAGCACAGACCAAGATGGTAACCCTGTATACGAAATAATTGCCGCCCAACTCAATAAATTCGTTTTCCCTGTTGGCGGTAAACCTGAATCCACTGACCCTTCTGAGCAACTTCCTACCGACCCAACAGATCTAACTCCCCCAATTCGTCCCACCCCACCCCGGCCCGAGAGTGAATCTGCACCACAGGCTGCTTTTAATCTCCTCCATAAAGCACATCCAGAAGCAGGAACCATTACCCAAGAAAGCATGGATCGTTTTAAAAGAGGCACAGAAATCACAGAAAATCATCGTATCACCTTCGCCGACATCCAGCCCCGCGTATAAAATCTTCGACAAGCCTATCTCTTAATCAGGATTGCCTTTATTCCCTCATTCGCGGCCGTACGTCTCAGTTACTACCTCCTAATTTCTGTTTTCCAATTACGGTTTCCTAACTGCTAATCACCGTTTACCGACTTGTCCTGCCGTGTCCGACATCTGGTGGAAGCTTGCCGAAGGATTGCTACTCACTGTTCCCTTTCTTCTCTTTCCTTCTACCCGCCCCTGATAATCGCTCTAAAAGATAAAAGCTAATATTACTTCTTCTTCACTCCTCTCAACCTTCCCCAAATCCCCACTCCTCCTACCACTACTGCCACGGCCGCTACCACTAAACTAATCGCTCCCACAATCTTCAACCCCACCGCCAGACCCATCAACAACATCTCCGGAACGCTCCTATGTAACTCTCCTGTCTCCAGCTTTCGCTTCCTCTTCTTCTTCTCTTTTGCCGGAAAATCGCGCCTTTCCGCTTTCTCTCGTTTCAACAACTTCCCCATGACATTCATTGTATACGAATCTTATCCAAAACACAAAAAAGGCGTGCTTCCGCACACCCTATATTCTACATTCTATCTTCTAGATTCTTCTTTTGATAACTGAATAGCAATAGGAAGCTTTAACCTTACTTAGCACTCTCCAACTTTGTTTGATAAACATCATTGAATAGGTTTGTATCTCGGTACTTTCAATTAAATTGAGTCGTCTTAAAGCTAACAGCTATAAGCTAATAGCCAAAAGCTAACTTACGCGCGCCGAAATACCACTACGCGCGGGGGTTTCGTCAGATAGCAGCTCTGCTGCTAACTACTAAAAGCTAACAGCCAAAAGCTATAAGCTAATCTGGCCGACACACTCCTTAGAAAGGAGGTGATCCATCCCCACCTTCCAGTAGGGATACCTTGTTACGACTTAGTCCTCATCGCTGACCTCACCTTAGTACACGATAAACGTGCCCTTCGGGTGCTGCCAACTTTGCTGGCTTGACGGGCGGTGTGTACAAGGAGCGAGAACGTATTCACCGCGGCCTGCTGATCCGCGATTACTACCAATTCCTCGTTCATGCGGGCGAATTGCAGCCCGCAATCCCAACTGAGGGAGGGTTTAAAGGATTAGCTCCGCCTTACGGCTTGGCGACCCGTTGTCCCTCCCATTGTAGGGTGTGTGTAGCCCTGGGCGTAAGCGCCATGCTGACTTGACGTCATCCTCACCTTCCTCCCACCTCATCGGCGGGCAGTCTCCCATGTACATTTAACATAGGACAAGGGTTGCGTTCGTTACGGCACTGAAGCCGACACCCCACGGCACGAACTTACGACAGCCATGCAGCAGCTGTGTACCCGTTAGGAACCAACCTTTCAGCCGGAACATAAGGTACATGTCAAGCCCAGGTAAGGTTTTTCGCTTCGTATCGAATTGAACCACACGCTCCACTGGTTGTGCGCTCCCCCGTCAATTCCTTTGAGTTTTAAGCTTGCGCTCGTACTCCCCAGGCGGCTCGCTTAACGCGTTAGCTTACGTCAGTCAGTTCGCTAAAAGCGAACACGCGGTTTCGCCCTTGGCGAACCGACTAACTAGCGAGCATCGTTTACGGCTAGGACTACAGGGGTCTCTAATCCCTTTCGCTCCCCTAGCTGTCGTTCATCAGCGTCAGTCATCACCCAGAGGCCTGCCTTCGCCCTTGGTGTTCCTGTTGATATCAACGCATTTCACTGCTACACCAACAGTTCCGGCCTCCCCTTTGATACTCTAGACTAACAGTTTCGATAGCGGGTCCACGGTTGAGCCGTGGGCTTTCACTGTCGACTTGCTAATCCGCCTACGAAACGCTTTACGCCCAGTAAATCCGGATAACGCTTGCACCCTACGTATTACCGAGGCTTCTGGCACGTAGTTAGCAGGTGCTTCTTTTGGCCGAAGTACTTCGGCCCGAAAGGAGTTTACGACCCGAAGGCCTTCATCCTCCACGCGGCGTCGCTGCGTCAGGCTTTCGCCCATTG
>CAZYTL010000015.1:0-39219 GCA_964650355.1 uncultured Gammaproteobacteria bacterium
TTTAAACCGAAGGCAAATTCTCCATCCAGGTAAACATTCACCCGCTGTTGATTTTTTTGAGATTTAAGGGCAGTGATTTGTTGTACTTTTGACATTTGACAATTGGCCTGAACAGGATCCCAAAAAGTGGTTTTACGTTAAAGCTCAGTGGTTTAATGTTTGATTTACTCTTGTTTGTCTTCGCCTAGCTCTTTGGGATTTTGTTGGCCGGAGCGGATGACTTTCCAAATTTCTTTTTCTACTTCCTGAGCTAATTTGGAGTTCTCTTGTAGATATTGAATAGCAGCTAAGCGACCCTGGCCGAGCATTTGGTCGTGATACTTATAAAAGGCGCCCGATTTAGTAATTACTTCCAACTCCACTCCCACATCCAACAAACTGCCCATGCGGGAAATCCCGGTAGTGGCGAGCACGTCAAACTCGGCTACTTTAAAAGGAGCGGCCACTTTGTTTTTCACTACTCTGACCCGGTGGCGGGATCCGACAACGGTTTGGCCGTCCTTAAGGGTTTCAATTTTGCGAGAATCCAGGCGGATGGAAGAATAGAACTTTAAGGCCAAGCCGCCGGGGGTGGTCTCGGGATTGCCAAACATAACACCGATTTTATAACGCAGTTGATTGGTAAAGATGACCACGGTGCGGCTTTTGGCGATGGCGCCGGTAAGTTTGCGGAGAGCTTGAGACATGAGCCGTGCCTGGACTCCCATCTGGGCGTCTCCCATATCTCCTTCTATTTCAGTGCGGGGAACTAAAGCAGCCACGGAATCGATGACGATCACATCCAGGCCGCCGGAGTGGACCAGAGTTTCCACTATTTCTAAAGCCTGCTCTCCAGTATCTGGTTGAGAGACTAACAAATCGTCAAGATTAACGCCAATGGTCTCCGCCCAAGCAGGATCCAAAGCGTGCTCAGCGTCGATAAAGGCACAAGTTCCGCCCTTTTTCTGCGCTTCGGCAATCACGTGTAAAGCAATGCTGGTCTTGCCGGAAGCTTCAGGTCCGTAGATTTCGGTAACGCGACCCCGAGGCAAACCGCCGACGCCCAGGGCCAAATCTAGGGCAATCGAGCCGGTGGAGATGGCGTCTACCTGGAGATGTTTTTGCTCCCCGAGTTTCATGATGGCGCCTTTGCCAAACTGCTTTTCGATTTGTTCCATGGCGATTTTAACTGCTTCCCGGCGTTTGACGCCGATATCTGGAGGTGGAGCTGGTTGAGAATTTTTAGGAGGACGGCCCATATGTTTGGAATAAGGTTATGGTTAAGGTAATGAAGCCAGTGCCAAGTAAAGATAAAATTTGTCCCTTACTGAAACGGCAATGTTATAATGCTGTTTTACTATTAACTAACTTTATTACATGAAATGGGGAAAAAGACAAGAGGGAATGTAAATTTCAAATTACCAATTTGTGTCTACATTGAATTAGAATACGGTAGAAATCAGTCATCAGACCTCTAGAGGTTTGATAGTTTTTTTGGTAAGGTATATCTATGGATAAATTGATAAACCAGTTGCTCCATCTTTTTTATCCGCATCCGGGAAATAATCACCAGGCCAAATTAAGGCAAAGCATTGGAGTGCTGGGTTTGATCTGTTTAGTGTTAGCAGCCCAAGTTTGGGTCCAGGTGTTTACCAGAATTCAGCCACAGGTCCTGGGATACGCCTCAAATATCTCCCCTCAACAGATTTTGAGTTTAACGAATGAAAAGCGTCAACAATACGGATTAGCTCCTTTAAGGCTGGATCAGCAACTCACCCACGCGGCGCAAGCAAAGGCCAATGATATGTTTAATCGCGATTATTGGGCTCATGTGACGCCTACAGGTGAACAGCCGTGGTCATTTATCACATCTACTGGCTATACTTATTTATACGCGGGAGAAAATTTGGCCAGAGATTTTGCTGATCCTCAAGCAGTGGTAGAAGCGTGGATGGCATCACCTAGTCATCGGGAAAATCTTTTGAATCCCAATTATGATGATTTGGGAGTGGCAGTGGTTGACGGAGACTTAGCCGGGGTGGAAACTACCTTGATAGTGCAGATGTTTGGCTCCCGTCGAGTGGCAACCCAGCCGGCGGAAATCTCTGAGACTGCCAAGGCCGTGCAGTCAGAATTGCCTATCAGTTCCCCTACTCCAACACGACAACCAACTCCAACTGTGATGATAGCTCAAGCCGGACTTGTATCTCCCACTCCTCCGGTAGGCGGGGTAATGGCCAGACAAAAAAGCTCCCAGCCCAGCCAGCCTCTTTTGACTCCTTTGGTGATCAATAAGTCAATCGGATTGGCCGTGGCAGGACTGTTAAGCGCGGTGTTGTTAATTGACGAATTAGTAATTAGGCGAAAGCACTTAGCCAGAATTACAGGACGATCCTGGGCTCACTTGGTGTTTTTGCTGACTACTCTGGGCATCTTGTGGTTAACTAATCAAGGAGTGATTCTTTAATCTAAGTTTTCATTTTCCGAGAATCTAAATCGTATGAAAAATATGCGGGTAACTAAATCTACCATTGATTTCATTTTATTAATTCTGATTTTAGGTGCTGGCTTAGTGGGTTTTTATAGTTTTAACCATCAGCCAACCTGGCAGCTGCTAGTAATTAGTCTGACTGCAGGAGGTTACGTGATTTGGGGAGTTTGGCACCATGTGAGACAGGGAAGCTTTTACTGGCAAGTATTGTTAGAGTATTTGTTAATTGCCGCCCTGGTGATCGTACTGACTGCCAGTTTACTGTTGTGACCAGAGTTCATATGATGTCCAAAGCCAGGTTTGCGGGAATTTTGTTACTGACCTGCGGACTGGTATTGACCGTAATCGGGATGGGTTTGGGACTGCCTCAGTTAATGTCAACAAAGCAATCTTTGCTGCCCCAATCAGACTCCGTGGACGAAGGAGATAAAGCATCTAACGGAGCGCTGGTGATTAATTTGCCTGCTCCGGAATCAGTGGTGGGTTCTCCGCTGTTAATCAGAGGTAAAGTATACGGACCAGGAGACCAAGTCAGACTGAGGTTAGTGGGAGAAGATCAGCAGATTTTGGTAGATACTCTCACAGAAGTGCAGCCTCAGAGCGATAAGTCTAAATCAGGGTCATTCTTGCAAACTTCGTTAGTGTTTGAAGCTCCTGCAGCTACTAAAGGGTGGTTGAAAGCCCAATTGATGGCCAAAGAAAAATTACTTGACGAGGAAACTATTCCGCTGGTTTTTAGATAAGATTTCTGATAGGTAGCAAGATAAATAAAATTTATGCCTCAGGAAAAGCATACACTGACCACGACCTTTTTGGCGATTCCCCTTTCCGAAGAGGTAAGAGAGCGGTTGACTAAGGTACAGAAAAAGTTGGTGAAAAAGAAATATCCGGTGGTTTGGGAAAGACCGGAAAAATTACATATTACCTTTTTGTACTTGGGAAGAATTGACCACCAGCAAACAGCCTCGATGGTTCAAGTATTAAAGGCAGTGTCAGTAGGTACGAAGCCATTCATAGCCAAGGTGGGGTATTTAAGTTATTTTTACAAAAAACATGCCACGGGAATTGTGTGGGTGGGAGTGGACAGCAGTGGCGAGTTGGAAAAACTGCATAAACGGTTAGTCAGACAACTAAATGAGCAGGATTTCAGTTTATCAGAAAAAAAGTTAACAGCCCATATTACTATCGGGAGGTTAAAGAAAGTAAGAAATCGACAGCAATTGCGACTGCTGGATAATTTAGCCGACCAGGACATAGCCGGGATTGAAGACTTAGGAGAATTGCTGGTAGATGAAATTGTGGTGTTTTCCAGTCGGTATCAAAGAGAGATCAATACCACTGAATTCCAGATTCTGACACGGGTAAGGTTGGGAGGTTAAATATGCGTTTTTCTACCGACCAAATGATAGATTACTAGGCCGAAGTAGGGCAAGATAATTCCGAAGGCGTATTCTTCAACGGGCATGAAACCAATCCGGGGACCGAGTAAGTATTGTTGATTAAATGACCAGTGACCTTTAGAGATGGCGTATTGATCCCATAAAATGCCGAAAGAAAGGATGATGGCATAGGAGATGATCAGGTGTTGGGGAGATTGGAAAAGTTTGAGGTGATACCGACGATGAAGGTACACGGTACAGATCAAAAGCAAAAGCAGGATGAGGGCATATTCCGGCATAGAGGTAATTTTATGTTAATCAACCAAAGAAAAATTTACAATTCCATACTTCAGGAAAGGAATTCCTTTTTATTAGACCTAGTGAAGGCCCCGAAGATGTTTTTTGATGTGGGTACGGGCAACGTTGGTAGCCACAAAATCCAGCCAGTCAGGATTGGGGTCTTTGGAGTTTTTACTTTTGAGCAGTTCACAAACGTCACCGCTACTCAAGTGGTGGTCAAGACTGGTAAGTTTGCCGTTGACTTTAGCGCCGGTGACCAGGTCGCCCAAGTGGGTATGAATTTGGTAGGCAAAATCTATCGGCGTAGCGCCTTGAGGAAGATCCACCACGTCTCCGTTGGGAGTGTAGACGAAAATGCGGTCTGATAAAGCTTCCAATTTTAAATTTGGAGCTTGTTCTTGTTGAGATTGAGATTTGATTTGATTGTGAAGAGCGACTAATTGTTTAACCCAACTTAGTTTATCATTATCATTCAACATAAATCCCATGTCTGCTTCTTTATGGGTAACACCTTTGTTTTTCATTTCGGAATAGTGAAAATGAGCTGCGATACCCAATTCTGCTTCTTGGTGCATTTGATAAGTCCTAATTTGGAATTCCGTTACCATTCCGTTAATGATGACATCATCGTGGATGGAGCGATAGCCATTTTTTTTCGGGTTGGCAATATAATCTCTCATTTTAATTTCTTGCTGGTGTTTCCATAATTTTTGGATGATATCCAAAGTCTTGTAACATTCTGGGATAGTGTTAACGATGATGCGAATAGCAGCTAGATCATGGATTTGATTTAAGCTTTTATCAATTTCAGGACGGAGAATCTTTTTATACAGGCTATACAAGCCTTTACGGCGAGTATTAATTTCTGCTTTAATGTTTTCTTTCCACACAGCTTGAGGAAGTTGTTTTTCAATTATCGGGATGATTTCTTCAACCTTTTGATAATAAGGTTCAGCGGCTTTAGTTAGCCATTGATAATCCTCCGGATAAACATAAGGGAAAGACTGGTCCTCCAATTCGGTTTTGACTTGTCCCATCTCCATGCGATCGGCTAATGGAGCATAGACTTCCAAAGTTTCTTTGGCGATTCTGATTTGGTCTTCTGGATTGAGATAACGAAGGGTGCGGATATTGTGTAATCTGTCTGCTATTTTTATGATTACTACTTGGATATCTTGAGAAAGTGAAATTACCATTCGACGGAGATTTTCAATAAATTCTTTCTGAGTGGTGTTCTTAAGTTTAACTTCTCTAATTTGAGAAACATTGGCTACTAGTTCTGCGATGGGGGTCCCGAATTCTTTTTCTAAATCTTGTTTGGTTGCCCCACCATGTACTATGGTGTCATGAAGTAATGCGGTAACAATAGTGGAGGTGCCCAGTCCCCATTCCGCAACAATTAAAGCTACGCCAATTGGATGGCTGATGTAAGGTCTGCCTGAAGCACGTTTCTGATCGGCATGGACAGATTCTGCAAATTCATAAGCCCTTTTGATCAGATCGCTATCAATGGCACTATTTATTTTCTTCAGCTCTGAGAGAAAATCGGCGAACGTGTTAGACATAGTCGGTTTCTAAAATGAATAAAGTATTGATCTTTGATTTTGATTAATAAAAAAACCTCCTTTTAAGGGAGGTTGGTGGTTTGTCGAATAGTATTAATTACGTTAATCACCACCATCCCTCTGCCATTTAATAGTGGCGAGATATTGGGGGTGTTGATTTTGGACACGGCTATTTAGAGCGTTCATAAATCACAACAGGTCAAAAATGGCTAACATCTTCTAAATATAAGCTAGATGTCAGGTTGGTGTCAAGTGTGGGTCGGCTGAAAGTGTTGACAGAAGTTAACCAGAGCGGGATTTACTTTTTGGCTTGGATTTTGTCTTTACCCACCCATTTGCGCAAGACTTCGGGAATGACGACTGAACCATCGGCTTGTTGATAATTCTCCAGAATAGTTAAGATGCCGCGGGTGGAGGCGGCGATGGCCGTACCGTTAAGCATGTGGACATATTGGGCCTTTTCGTTACCGGATGGTTTAAATTTAATGTTAAGATTGCGGGCTTGGTAATCTGTGCAGTTTGATGTGGAAGTGACTTCTCCCCACTCTCCGTGATCTCCTTTACCTGGCATCCAGGCTTCTAAATCGAATTTGCGCACGGGCTGGCCACCGAGATCAGCGTCGCACATTTCCAAGACGCGGTAGGGAATACCTAAAGCCTGCCAGAGTTTTTCTTCCATAGCCAGGAAGTGCTGGTGCATTTGGTCAGATTGGTCTGGTACGGTATAGGCGAACATTTCTACTTTGGAAAATTGGTGTACCCGATAAAGGCCTTTAGAGAATTTTCCATATGCACCAGCTTCTTGGCGAAAGCAGTGAGAGATGGCGACATATTTTATAGGTAAGTCTGATTCTGTGAGTGTTTCATCAGCGTGGTAACCGGCCATAGTCACTTCTGCGGTGGCGATTAATCCTAGATCTTCATTTTTGATTTCATAGGTTTGGGCTTCATCACCCCTGGGTAGATATCCGGTGCCGAGATAGTAACGGGAACGGGCCAGATCAGGAGTGCTCACTGGGATAAACGCTTCTGGGGTCAATGTTTCCAAGGCGAATTGGATCAAAGCAAATTCAAGCAACGCGGCTTCGTTTTTCAGGTAGTAGAATTGAGAGCCGCTAACTTTGGCCCCGGCTTCAAAATCAATGAGGTCAAGGTCCTTGCCCAGCGTCAAGTGGTCTTTAGGCTGAAAATCAAATTGGGTAGGTTCTCCGACCACTCGATGCACCTGATTATCCTCTTCTCCCTGGCCATGGGGAGTTTCCGGATGGATTAAATTGGGAATTTGAAAAAGAAGTTCATCAACCTGAGATTTGATACTTTTGAGTTGCGGTTCCAGGCCTTTTAGCTGTTGTTTGATATCTTTTCCCCGCTCCTGATCGTCTTTGGTGATTTGGTTGCGTTCGGATCTGAGTTTTTCCACCTGTTGAAGTAGGTCGCGGTATTGTTTATCAGCTGCTAGAAATTGGTCCACCAAGGCAGGGTCCATGTGTTTGCGCTGAGTAGCGTCTTTGACTTGGTCGGGGTGATCGCGGATGACGTTAATGTCGAGCATAAATTTCGAAATGGGTGACAGTAAGGGGTGACGAAGTAGGTTTCGGTTACTGATATTGGTAACGTCACCTAATTACAAGGCGTGGGTGGACAGATCGCTGGCTAGGCCGTTGAGATGTTGGTTTTCGTTAATTTTGATCACTTGGTTGAACTTTCCATTCCATTCTATGACAGAATAACCAGCGGAGTCCAGTTGATAAATCCAGATATCATTGAGTTCCCGCAATAATAGTTTGGTAAGGATGGTGCGAATCACGGCATCATGGGTGACTACCACAACCCGTTGGTAGTCTGACTGAGAGACTTGAGAAAGAAAGTCATAGGCTCGTTCCCAGACTTGGTGGAGGTTTTCGCCTTGGGGCATGGTGAAAGATTGGGGTTCAGTTTTCCAGGCATGAATGTCCAAGGGGAATTTATCCTGAATTTCTTGGGTGGTTTTGCCTTCCCAATCCCCGTGATTGATTTCCTCTAGTCGACCGTCAATCACCGGCTCACCTATAAGCAGGGTTTGACAGATAGATAATCCAGTTTGCAAGGCTCTCTGAGCAGGACTAGTATAGATTTGGTTGATTGATAAGTTGCTTAAAGCTTTAGCCAAGGCTTGGGCTTGCTGTTTGCCGGTTTCCGATAGATCGGTGTCGTAAGTTTGGCCTTGGTAAATGCCTTGAGTGTTGGCTAGAGATTCGGCATGACGGACTAGATAAATGTCCATATAGGTTACATAGAAAAGTAAAGATTAAAACAAAATGAAAAGCACATAAAAAAAGACTTCCGTGAAGAAGTCAGGGCGGCCTTAAATAAGGAACGCGGTACCACCTGAATTTAGCTGATAGCTTTCACCTTATAGCTAATAGATGCTCCTCAATTTAATTTGAGGATATGGTCTATTAGCTAGTGCAGCTAACGAAGCTAACGCAGCTCTCTTGTTACAGCTGTCACGGGCTTACCCGGCTTGGTTGCGACTCCAAGCAACGTTTCCC
This sequence comes from uncultured Gammaproteobacteria bacterium, assembly GCA_964650355.1. GTDB lineage: Bacteria > Patescibacteriota > Microgenomatia > CAYXHB01 > CAZYTL01 > CAZYTL01. Next base: position 8,246 of record CAZYTL010000015.1, read on the forward strand.
AGAAGGGAGATCAACAGTTGGAGGCTGTTTCTGACGTTTTTATTCAGTTGGAAATTTATCTTACAATCTTACCTTGCAAAATTAGCTTTTGTCAAATCTACTCAATCAGGTTAAAATAACCTCATTCAAGATTCGTTTTTTAGCAGATTATGCACTGGGCTGACAAATTAGCAGATCAGATAATCAAATCTGGAAAATATTTGCCTTACTGGGTAGATGATATGAAAACCCCTTCTGGGAGGGTGCATATTGGTTCGGTAAGAGCCTTTTTGACGCACGCTTTTATTTATCAGGCCTTAAAAGATCGCCAAGTGGAGGTGAATTTTAGCTATGTGTTGGAAGATCATGATCCTTTTAACAAAATTCCCTCCTATATAGATGCCAGTGAATATAGCCAACACTTAGGTAAACCTCTTTATCGGATTCCTTCACCAGAGCCGGGATTTAAGTCTTATGGTCAAAGATGGGCACAGGAATACATTGACATTTTCCATGAACTAGGCGTAAAGGTGCAAATTATTTGGGGGTCTGAGCTGTATTTGTCAGGGAAAATGAATGGAGTGGTGATTGAGTGTCTTAATAGTGCGGATAAGATAAGAAAGATTTACAAGAAATTATATAAACAGCGTAAACCAAAAGATTGGTACCCGATTAACGTGATTTGTGAAAATTGCGGTAAATTATCAACCACATATGCTACAGCTTGGGACGGTAAGGAGGTTGAATATGAGTGTAGGCTTGATCAGGTTAAGTGGACTCAAGGATGTGGTCATCAAGGAAAAGTGTCTCCGCTCAACGGGAATGCCAAGATGCCGTGGAAAGTTGAATGGCCCTGTAAGTGGAAAGTAATTGGAGTAACGATCGAAGGCGCAGGCAAAGATCACATGACAGAAGGAGGTTCTCACGATTTTGCCAAATTAATGTGTAAAGAAGTAATTGATTACCCAGTACCATTTCATTTCTCGCACGAATTTTTCTTAACTGGAGGCAGCAAAATGAGTTCGTCCAAAGGGATCGGTTCCAGCGCCAGAGAGATTGCCAATATTATTCCGGCTTATTTAATTAAGTTTGCGGTGGCCAGAGTTAAATACAACAAGGCGATCGATTTTGATCCTTACGGAATGTCGATTCCTGATTTATTTGACGCTTATGATGAGGCTGCTCTGGCTTATTGGGAGAAATCGAATGATTTGCTGTCTAGGGTCTATGAACTTTCCCAAGTCGCTAAGATCGATGAGCAAAAGAAATTTTTACCTCGATTTCGGGATGTGGTGCAATTTTTACAGGATCCCAAAATTGACTTAAAGAAAAAATTCTCCGAAATTAAAGGGGATAAGTTAGATAAGGATGAACAAAGGATCCTGGACGAACGAACTAAGTACGCCAAAATTTGGCTAAAAGATTACGCTCCGGATGAGTTTGTGTTCCAAATCGACGATCAAGTCGGCGAGCAAACCATGTCTCTTTCGGATTTACAAATTAAATATCTGCGCGAAGTTGATGAATTAATTAAGCAGCCAATATCAGGACCAGAAGAATTACAACAACAATTGTACGACTTAAGCAGAAAAGTCGGTTTATCTCCCAAGAAGGCATTTCAAGCCCTGTATACGAGTTTGATTGGTAAGACATTCGGACCAAAGGCTGCGTGGTTAATCTATGACCAGCAGAAGACGGTGAGAGCCAAGCTCAAACAGGTATTGGAAAAATTGACAACTAAAGGATCTCAGTCGGAAAGTAGTGGACAAATTAAGATGAGGTCGGATTATGTGTTCATCAGTCCCCAACTGGCGAGAAAATACCCGTCGGTTTCGATTGGTTATGCAGTGATCAAAGGTGTGTCTATTGCCAAACCCAGTCCAGATTTGGAGAAGGAGAAAGCTCATCTGTTGGCTACTTATGCTGATTTGACCACTAAGCAGCTGGGTGAATATCCGGAAATTAAGAGTTATCGCCAGCTATATAAGGAAATGGGAGTCAGATGGCAATCAAGAAGACCGAGTCCGGAAGCTTTGTTAAGAAGGATCGCCTTGAATAAAGGTCTGTATACGGTTAACACCTGCGTAGACGCGTACAATCTAGTGGTAATGAAATATCGAGTGTCGGTGGGAGCTTTTGATTTGGATAAGTTTAAATTTCCCTGCGAATTAAAGATTGCCAAAGGAGGAGAAAAAATTCTGTTGTTGGGCGATGAGGAGGAAACGGAATTAAAAGCAGGAGAAATCTCTTATTTTGATCAAACAGGGCCTTATAATTTAGATTTCAACTATCGGGATGCCCAAAGGACGATGGTCACTGACAAAACTAAAAATGTGTTTATAAATATTGACGGGATTTACGACGTCACGCCAGATAAGGTGCAAAAGTCGCTCAATGAGACGTTGGAGATGATCCAAAAATATTGCGGGGGAGAAATAATTGCCAGAGGAGTAATTACAGTCTAGTCGATAGAAACAATTTGATATTTGACCATTCCTGCTGGAGCTTCTACTTCGACTTCTTCACCGACTTTTTTCCCGACTAAGGCTTTACCCAAAGGAGACTGGTGAGAGATTTTCTTTTCTTTGGGGTCGGCTTCCCACTCTCCCACGACGTGGAATTGGTGTTGGGCTTTTTTAGCTCCCACTGTCACGGTTACCTGGTTGCCGATTTGAACCGTTGACTTGCCTTTGGATTGAGGGCTGACCACCTTAACTTGATTAATCATGTCTTCGAGCTCTTCAATGCGGTTGTCAATGAATTCCAATTCTTCTTTGTTGTTGATGTAAGCGCTATTCTCTGATAAGTCTCCCTGTTCCCGAGCAAAGGTAAGTTGATCCACAACCTCAGGACGGCGAACCTTTTTAAGCTCGCGCAATTCATCCTCTAGGGCTTTTAGACCGTTAGGGGTAACAGGAACTTTGTTCTGAGAAGAAAATTTTTTAGCCATAAGCTGCTATATAGAGATGCAATTAAGTTTTTTAATTATCCCGCCTTGTCACTAATCACAATAGGTCGCGCAGTTAACAACTGAAATCAGTACCAAATTTTGAGATCTTTGTTCATAAACCAGGAGACATTTTTAATTACCCCCATATGGTAAGCTGCTGAGAGCCGTTTGTCAATGATTGGCTCTTGACCAAAAAACAACAATTAGGTTAAGCTGGGTTAGTATTTAGGTCAGATTAAAGCGATAATATGGCTTTAGTTCACTCAAAACCCTTATCTTTAGGCTGGGAAGCAGGCGAGTTCAATCTCGAGGGGACAGACGGCAGGGAATATGCTTCAGATGATTTTAAAAACAAAAAGGGATTATTAGTATTTTTTACCTGCAATCACTGCCCTTATGCCAAGGCTGCCTGGCCTCTAATTTTGGATTTACACGAGGAGTTCGGGGATGAGATTAATTTCGTGGCTATTAATCCCAACGATCCCGAACAATATCCGGAAGATTCGCTAGAAGGAATGAAAGCCAAAGTTGATGAATTGCAGGTGGAACTTCCCTATTTATGGGATGAAACCCAAGAAGTAGCCCAAGTGTACCAAGCCCAGTGCACGCCTGATTTATATTTGTTTAAAAATAACCAGGGAGAATTGAATCTTTATTACCATGGCAGGATTAATGATAATTGGCAGCAAGCTGACCAAGCCAAGGAGCATAATTTGGAAGAGGCGATTCTGAATCTACTCGCAGATCGGGAACCGCCTGAGGATCAACCGGCTTCAATGGGCTGCTCGATTAAGTGGAAAAACCAGTAATCGGTAAACAGAAAGTGCTAATTAATGGTTTTGATATCTTTAACTTTAAGTTCCAGGCTGCGATGATGATTCCAGACGTTTTCAACGATTTGATAAGCAATGTTGATGGCATCTCCAGGAGAAAGATGTTCGAGGTGGTAGGCTTGGTTAAAGGCTATGGCCTGAAATTGATGGTTGGCTTGTTTGATCTGGAGTTTAAGGTGTTTATTATCCCTGCCTACGGATCGAGCGGATATTACTTCTGCTCCCAGGGTGGCAAACACAGGAGTAGGATTGCCATAGCCAAACGGGGCAAAGGTTTGAATTTGCTGATAAAGGGCATCGTTGATATCGGTTAATTCAATTTGGGAATCAATCTGTAATTCGGATTGTAAATCCTGGGCAGATAAATGCTCTCCCGCATGCTGCACCAGTTGGTGAGTAAATTCTTCTAAATGTTGAGGTTCAAGACTTAACCCGGCGGCCATAGGATGGCCTCCGGCTGAAACCAGCAATTGAGTTGAGGTTCTGATGGCCTCAATAATGTTGTAGCTGGGAATTGAACGGGCTGAGGCTTTAGCCAGAGTTTCCTGATAGGAAAAGACAATGGCGGGTTTGGAGAATTTTTCCACTAGTTTGCCGGCAATCAGGCCAATAATTCCTTCAGGATAAGTGTGGTCCCCCACAATGATGATTTTTTGATTCGTTGGTAATCGGGAGGCTAATTGGGAAGCGTGCTCAAAAGCCTGTTGGGTGAGGTCCTGGCGGGTTTGATTGGTGGTATTTAGCAGTTGAGCTAAACGGGCTGCCTGGGTTGGCTGGTGAGTACAGAGTAGACGCAATGAGTCAAGGGCGTGTTCCAATCTGCCCATGGCATTAAGGCGAGGAGCGATTAGAAAAGAGATGTGGTAGGTGTCGATTTCCTGAGGTTTGATGCCGGCCTGTGTAAACAGTGCTAGTAAACCGGGACGCTTAGTAGTACGAAGGACCGGCAAACCATGGGTTACCAAACTGCGGTTGATGTCCAGTAAAGGCAGCAGGTCAGCAACGGTACCGATGGTGGCCAGATCGAGACGATCGTTGGCTTGGTCTGAGTTCTGTATAAGTTGCTGAGCGAACCAGTAGGCAACTCCGCTACCTGAGGTTTTGGTGCTGTGGAGGGTGGCATAAGAGGAAGGCAGCTTGGTTTCAGGTTGATGATGATCAGTAATGATGAGGTCAATTTTATGTTGGGCACAATAGTCAGCCGCGGAAAAGGCCACGATTCCTTGGTCAACGGTGATAATTAATTTGAGATTGGGATATTGGGATTGAAGTTTCTTGATAGCGTCAACTTTCATGCCGTAGCCTTCAGTAAATCGGTCAGGGATGTAAGGCATGATTTGGGCACCGAGTTGATGAAGGGTCTCCCAAATAATGGCAGTGGCGCAAACGCCGTCGGCATCGTAATCACCGTAAACAATGATTTGTTCCTGGTTTTTAATGGCAGTTTTGATCCGGTTAATAGCTTTGTTAACAGCGGTTTTTTTAACCCCGAGTTGGGATAAGGTGATTTGTTCAGGAGGAGGCGGAGAGAAAAACTCGGCTATTTGTTTCGCACTAGTGAGTCCGCGATTTTTAAGCAGAATATCTTTTATTTCCTGAATTCTGGATTGAGGATCCGTTTGTTTGAGCTGGTGTTTAATCTGCCATTTCATAAAATAAGTTCTAAGTTATTAGTTTCTAGTTATTAGTAGTTATGGTATAAGTTGTTTAATACTATAGCAAATTAAATTTTGTACAGTGCCGTACCAATGGGAGGGAAAATGAACAGCACAAGATCATACTTATGCTAGATAGAAATTTAATCAAGATTTTGGCGTGTCCTGATTGCGGAGGCAAAATTGTAAAGACAAAATCTAAAGAGAAATCTGCCAATCAGTTGACTGAGTTGAAATGCCAGGATTGCGAGCGGGACTTTGAGGTTAAAGACGGAATTGTAAAGATGTTACCTAAGGGTTAATTAACACTAATCATATCTGGTGTTTAAGGAAAACGCTTTTGTTTCTTCATCGTAGGTTCTATCCGATCTCTGGGGGAGGCCAGTAGCTGACTTTAGTGAGTCGTTTCTGGTACTTAAAGACAGTAACTGAGCCTTTGTCCGGATAAGGGTTTCCCAAAGTGGGCACTCGGTCGCTGCCGATGCTTTTTTTATTCAGTTTCTGGTGATTAGCGATCAGCCACAGAATTTTGATGGGGTCGCCGTGAGAAACGAGCAACACTGATTGTTTTGAATAACGAGATGCCAAATCATTAACTACTGTTTTCATTCTATTGGCAACCTGAGCAATAGTTTCCCCTCCCTTGGCGATGAGGTCAGGGTGGTAGAGATTACCATCCCATTGGCGGTCAAATTTAGCCAAGCTCAGGCCTTGCATGGGATTGGCCACGTCTAAAAGTCTGTCGTCCGGGATGAGACACTGGGTACGAAGTACTTTTTCTGCCAGGTAAGCGCTTTGTCTTGTTCTGTATAAAGGGCTGAAATAAATAGCTTTGATGTGATGGAGTTTTAATTTTTTGGACTGGGCCGTTACTTGTGATTCGCCCAGAGGGGAGAGTTTAATTTCCTTATCCATGCGCAGATACAGTATTTGGTCAGGATTGGAAATGTCACCGTGACGAAGAACAAAGAAATTGGTCATAATATTGACATATTAGGGCTATGTGCTAATATAACCATAATTTAAATGATAATAAAAGCGTCAGAGTTTGGCTGACACCAAACAATTCTGCAGAATAGAAACGCTGAAGAAAGAAAGCTCTCCTGAGCTAAAAATCTTGGGGAGTAAGTAGAATCTTTCGGGTAAGCCCGTGATAGCTGTAATGAGATAGCTATGTTAGCTTCGTTAGCTGCACTAGCTGATAGACCATATCCTCAAGTTAAATTGAGGAGCATCTATTAGCTATCAGCTCTTGGCTATCAGCTAATTTAGGTGGTACCGCGGGTAAAACGCTCGCCCTTTGTTTCTAAGTAAAAACTTGGAAATAGACGGCGAGTTTTTTTATGGTTATGCGCCTTTGCCATGAAAATTTGCATTTTGGTATAAATTCAAAAGGTATTTTCATCGCTTCGGCGGCACATACTGTTTTTCTAGAAATTGAAATAAAGGTAGTATAAACTAAAAATATGCAGAGAATTTTAGCATTAGATACCGTTAACAATGTAGGAGAAGAGGTGCTGCTGCAGGGGTGGGTGGATACCAAGCGGGACCATGGCAAGATGGTATTTATTGACCTCCGAGACCGCAGCGGCAAGGTGCAGTGTGTTGGAGATGAAAAGATGGGTGAGGTGAATGCAGAATCAGTGGTCGAGGTTAAAGGAGTGGTAAAAGAAAGGCCCGCAAATATGATCAATCCTAACCTGCCGACAGGCAAAGTGGAGATTGAAGTCAAGGAAATGAGGGTGTTGAGCAAAGCAGCCGAACTACCGTTGCCTGTTGATACTGATGGCCATGATATAGACGAGAACGTGAGGTTGAAATACCGATACTTGGATCTAAGAAGACCGAGAATGAATGAAATTATCCGCAGAAAATCTAAGATGTTTAAGTTCATCAGGAACTGGCTGACAGAAAGAGATTTTGTGGAGATCGAAACTCCGATTTTAACCAAAACCACCCCTGAAGGAGCCAGAGATTTTTTGGTACCTTCCAGGCTGCAGCCCGGCAAGTTTTATGCTTTGCCTCAATCTCCCCAACAATATAAGCAATTGTTAATGGTCGCGGGATTTGAAAGGTATTTTCAAATTGCCCGCTGTTTTCGCGACGAGGATCCTCGGCATGACCGGGCTTATGGAGAGTTCAATCAGTTGGATTTAGAAATGTCTTTTGTAAATCAAGAAGATATTCTGTTGCTAGCGGAGCAATTGTTTACGGAGATGGTTGAGTCTGTATTTCCGGAAAAGCATATCAGTCAGAAACCCTGGCCAAGACTGTCGCATAAAGAGGCGATGGAAAAATATCACACAGATAAACCTGATATGCGTAAAAACAAAAATGACCCCAATGAATTAGCTTTTGCCTGGACAATTGATTTTCCTTTGTTTACTGAACAAAGTGAGGAGGATTTTTTCCACGGATCAGGTTCAGCTAAGTTTGCTCCTTCTCATCATATGTTTACAGCTCCTCGTCCTGAGGATATTCCTCTTTTGGACACGGACCCAGGAAAGGTCAGAGGTTTGCAGCATGATATGGTGTTAAACGGTTATGAGGTCGGAGGCGGAAGCATTAGAATTCACCAACCCGAAATTCAATCTAAAGTATTTGAATTAATAGGATTCAGCGATAAGCAAAAAAAGCAGTTTAAGCACATGCTGGAGGCGTTTACTTACGGAGTACCCCCGCACGGAGGTATCGCACCGGGGTTAGACCGGTTACTTATGGCGTTGTTTGCTGAACCTAGTATCCGCGAGGTAATGGCTTTTCCAGCTATATCTTCTGGTCAGACAGCGGTGATGGATGCGCCTTCAGAAGCCACGCCAGAGCAGTTAAAGGAATTGCATATTAAGGTGGTAAAGAAATAGAGATTAGGGCTTGCAGAGAAGCATTTATTTATTTAGAGTTAAGTTAATGGCAGAAGATTGTTTGTTTTGTAAGATTGCTTCGGGTGAGATTCCTAGCTATAAGATTTATGAGGATGATAAGTATTTGGCTTTTTTGGAGATTTTCCCTTTAACTCCCGGGCACACTATGGTAATTCCTAAGCAGCATTTTCGTTGGGTATGGGATGTAGAACCGGTGGGTGAGTATTTTGAGGTGATTACCAAAATTGCTAATCATTTTCGCAGACAGTTGGGAGATACCACAATTATGTCCATGACCATTGGGATTGACGTGCCTCATGCTCATTATCATTTACTACCTCCGGGTGAGTTGTTAAATAAGGTATTAGAAACTTACGACTTGAAAAGTGATTACCGATTGGAGGATAATGATGCCAAGGAGTTGGTGGAGAAGTTAGCTTTAAAATAAATTATGCCCAAAAAAGAGAATAAAGTTGATCAAAAAGAGATGGCTGAAGAATGGGATCATCTCTCAGGAGTGCATCCCGCCTGGATGCATACGATGTTGTTCATTGGGGTGTTGTCTTTTTCCCTCACGGTGTTGATTACTTTGTTTTCGGTAATTGGTCGTTAAGCAAACTTCTTTTTTGATAGTTATAACGCGATTTCCCATTGGCGAGTGTGCTGGTCTTTGACTTGAATATTTATCCAGAGCAGAGAATTTTTGTGTTTCCTAACTAGTTGTTCAACCAAATCTGAGACTTTTTCTACCCATTCGATGGCCACCACATTACCTGGTGTGAGCATGTTTTCAAAACCAATGTCCACCAGTTCCTGAGGTTGCTCCATGCGCCAGGTGTCAAGATGGTAAAAGTAGCTTTTAGCTGATAGCTGATGGCTTTTAGATAAAATAGGGTATTCATTTACGAGGATGAAGGTGGGAGATTTGACAGGTTGGGTGATACCCAGCGCTTGGGCCAGACCTTTGCAGAATTGGGTTTTGCCGGCTCCCAGTTCACCTTGAAGACCAATTACCAGACCTTGACTATTAATGGCGTATTGTTGATTTCTTATCACCTGTTCAGCCAAATCATAGGTTTCCTGCTCGCTGCGGGTAGTATATTTCCGGGCTGATTGATCAAATTTAAGACTTCCCTGTCTCAACACAGTCAGTTCATCAACAGTAGTGTCAATGACGGTGGAGGGCGGGCGATGAGGCAGTTTTCCCGCGTCCAGCCACAGGTCGACTAGCTGCTGGGACTTTTTGGGGGTTTGTTTTTGCCACTGGGTCAGGGAGTACGGAGGTGATTGGTAAGAGACGTTAGCTGAGGTAGCGGTGATGGGTTTTCCAAAGGCTTTGACTAATGCCAAGGCCAAGGGGTGGTCAGGAATCCGGATACCGAGAGTCTGAAATTCACTGGCGATGCCGTTGGCCAGTAAAGGCTTGGAGTGTTCCGTAGATTGTGAATCAAGTTCAGAATGACGGATGGAGCTCACCACGGTCAGAGGTCCGGGAAGGAAGTTTTTGTAAAGATTTTTGGCAGTGAGATTCAGATCCACATACTGTTTTGCCATTTGTTGATTTGCTACAGCCACGCTAAAAGCTTTGCCTTCATGTCTGCTTTTGAAACGGAGAAGTCTGTCAACCGCCTGCTGATTGGTGGCATCAACTCCTAAGCCATAGCAGGTTTCGGTAGGATAAACGATGAGGTTGCCGTTTTGTAATTCTTTGAGGGCTTGCTTGATAGCCTGAGTTTGACTGGTGGTGTTTAGGGGAATAATTTCCATACAAAAAAGGCCGAGTTAAACCCGGCGATTTATTTTAATCTGGTAGTGTGGAACCGACTGGACTCGAACCAGTGACCTCTTCGATGTCAACGAAGTGCTCTAGCCAACTGAGCTACGGTTCCGATTAAGATTTTAAGCAACCAAGAAATAATCTAGGGTATATTATACCGCACAATTTGCGGTTGTGAACAAGATTCCGGTTTAAAGCAGATTTAGCTGTTATTGGGTAAATTTCAGCTTAAATTTGACATTTTTAGTGATTATGTTAGGATATTTTCGCTGGAAAACACGGATTTTGAATGTATTTTCAAACCCATAGGGGTTGACAAACGCCGCTATTTGTGGTATAAACAGGATTAGGTTCTGAGGTAGCCCCCAAAAGGTTACGTCAGAATTTTTTTTGTGGGAAAAAGGCTACTATATTTTTCTTTTGCCCTTATCACAGAGTTATTTCTCTTAGCGGGTCCTTTATGGGCAGATGAGGCAAGAGCAGAAGCAGCCAGTTCAGCCCAATTAAGGATTTCTCAACAAGCAAATGGACCTATAAGTGATATCAGAGTAAGCAAGTTGACAGCCTACTTTAGTCAACACCGATCCCCGTTAACTCCATATGCTGCTTTGTTTGTATCTACGGCAGATAAGTATCAACTGGACTGGAGACTGGTGGCGGCCATCGCCGGAGTGGAATCCGACTTCGGTCGCAGGATTCCGGCTAATAGTTATAATGCTTGGGGATGGAATAACGGAAATTACCGGTTCGATTCTTGGATGAGCGGGATTGATCAGGTGCACGCGGTGATCAAGGAAAAATATTACGACCGCGGTCTGAGAACCCCGACCCAAATGTCCCGGGTGTATGCGCCTCCCAGCACTACCTGGGCGGGTAAAGTAAATTACTTTCAAAAGCAGTTATTGATGTTCCCGTTACCGGCGAGCGAACAGTTGGCTTTGAAGTTGGATTGAATTGACTTGCTTTGAAGATATAAAATAGAAGTATGTCGGCCAATGGTTGTTGTGATTATTACGATGATCCTGAGTTTGATTATCAGGATTATTGGCAGGGAAGAGATTATGAGGATCAGGCTGAAAGACAAATATTGAGAAGTTGGTATCCGGCGATTGGTAAGCAAGAGTGGATAGTTGATTTGGGTGGGGGATTTGGTCGATTAGCCAATGAATATCAACCATGGGCAGACCGAGCTTTATTGGTGGAACCATCAACCAAGATCATTCATGAAGCCAAAACAAGAAACAATCCAAAATTGTACTTGTTGCAGAGTACGGCAGAAAATCTTTGTCTTCACCCTCAGTCTGTAGATGTGGTGCAGATGGTGAGGGTGGCTCATCATTGCCAAGATTTACCTTTGGCATTGGAAAAAATTTATCGGGCACTGAAATCTCCTGGGTGGCTGATTTTGGAATTTCCCAACAAGATTAATGGATTGATGACCTTCCGCAATTGGCTGCGGGGCAATTTCAGGTTCAGGCAAAATTTGACTTCGATAGATCGCCGGGCTGACCAAAGGCAGAGAGAAGAAGTAATTCCTTTCATGAATCATCATCCAGAACAAGTGATTAACTGGTTGTCTCAAACTGGTTTTGTAGTCAAAAAGTTCTACTCGGTGTCCAACTTAAGGAGGCTAAATTTTATTCCTACTAAATGGGCGTTGGGTTTGGACAAGTGGTTTTGGAAGTTAGGGGCGAAAATTTGGTGGGGTCCGTCTATTTTTGTGCTGGCTAAAAAAGAAGAGAATAAGCGGGAGACGCCTACTTCGTAAACAAACTTAACGGGTTGATGGGTTGTCCTTGGTCGATGACTTCTAGATGTAAGTGAGACCCTGAAGAGTGGCCGGTACTACCCACTCTGCCAATCACATCGTCAATGGTCACTGGTTGATCGACATGAACGTCAACCCGGCTAAGATGAGCATAAAGAGAAGATAATCCCTGACCGTGGTCAATGATAATGTGGTTACCGTAAGCTTTAGACTGGGAGTTGATGGTAGCGATACGGCCTTTCATGATGGGGTGCACGGAGTCTCCTGTATCACCTTCGAGATCAACGCCTAAATGCCAAGAGTGAAAACCCTGGTTAACAATCATTTTTCTGTCCAGAGGGTAACGCACTCCCTGCTGGGTGGTAAGCTCGACCGCCTGAGGGGAAAGAGAAACCACTTCTAAAACTGGAGGAGAATAATCACTCACGACCGGTCGCGGTGATATAAGAGCAAGCGCGAGCGTGAAAGCAGCAATGAAGATACCCAGACGGGTGCGCAAGGATTTTTTCTCTAAAATCGGTCTTAGGTTGCGACTCAGAGGATGGCTGACAGGGCGGCCCGGTCGCGGAGATGAGGATAGTTTGAATTTAGTAAGGAACCCGAATTTTTGAAGCAAAAGGTGCAAGCGGCGGTTAAGATTTCTTAAAGATGCCTGGAGGGTTAATGATTGAGTACGCTTAGCAGTTGCCCTCCGTTTTCTAGTCACTGATTTGCTATTCAGAAGACTGTTTAACGAAATTCTTCCCAGAGAGTTCGGCAACTGGGGTACCGGATAAATATGAGGTAGACGGGCAGGAATGAATTGCAGGTAATTTCCCATAACAGTGGCACCGTCTCAAGGCAGAATGACTGGAAGTTAGTGGCAGAAAGAGGCAGGATTGCCAGTCCGGAGAGATGCAAATTTACTGTCTCTATAAGAGACGGCAGTAAATTTGCGGGGCGCAATTGTGGTAATCAAACACCAGTAATTATAGCAAACCAAATCAAGGGGTCAAATTTAAGGTAAAGAAGAAGGATTAGGAGGCGCGAGCGGGATTCGAACCCGCGAATGAGGGTTTTGCAGACCCTTCCCTTAGCCACTTGGGTATCGCGCCTGATCACCTAATTTTACCATGTCTGAACCAACTACAAAATACTCCGGACAGGTATGGCCAGGCAAAGATCGGAAGGCGAGAGAACTTTAGGCTTGCATATTAATTAATAGTTTGGGTATGATGGAATTGACATCTGATGCGCAGATGGTCAATTATCAAACTAAGGAAATGTCTTAAGTTGTAGAAGGATTAGAGTATTTTTATGCCTGATCAAGATAATCCCAACCAGCCTGATCAATCACAGCCTCCAGCAGGACCTTCACCCCAAGGAGAGAGTGAGTTACCTGACAAGCAAGGTCAATCACAGCCTTTATCTCCACCCAAACCGCCGACGCCTCCTCAACCTGCTTCTCCGCCTAAACCACCAGCTTCTCTACAACCACCGGCCCCCCCTCCTCCACCTCCGGAAAAAGAACTGTCTCCACCCCTACCTCCGATAGCAAAGCCAGAACCTCCTAAGCCGCCATCCATGTCTATTCCTCCTTCGCCTCAAAAACCGGATCAGGAGAGTAAATCCCCAAGTCTACCAGCAATGGAATCTAAACCAGAACCTCCGAAAGCACCCCCGTTGCCTCCGCTACCACCAATTGGAGCAAAACCAGGTGAACATCCGGGTGGGGATAAACCAAGTCAACCCCCGGGAATGGGTGGTGGCACTCCTCCGCCAATTCCGGTAGCAGGTAAGACAGTAGTGTCCAAAAAAGGCGGGGGAGGTGGATTTAAGAAGTTTCTGTTAATATTTTTCCTTTTGGCCTTGTTAGTGGGGGGAGGAGCAGTAGGAGTCTGGTGGTGGCTAAACCGGCCAACGGAAACAGGGGCCGTCACCTTGAACTATTGGGGTTTGTGGGAGCCAGAATCGGTGATGAAACCCTTACTTGATCAGTATATGCAAGCCCATCCGAATGTGACCATCAATTACGTTAACAGCGCACCAGAGGAGTATCGTCAAAGGTTAAGCAACCAATTAGCTGCAGAAACTCCTGAGGTGGATATTTTTCGCTTTCATAATACTTGGGTGCCAATGTTAAGAGGCTATTTGTCACCAGTACCCCAGTCGGTGTTTACCACGGATGAATTTAATAACACTTTTTATCCAGAGGCGCAAAAGGATTTAAAGGTAGGTACTAATTATGTGGGGATTCCCCTGATGGTTGACGGATTGGGTTTGTTTTATAACGAGGACTTGTTTATCGCCGCCGGTGAAACTCCCCCAACTGACTGGGTGGAGTTCAGAAGGATTGCCAAGGAATTAACCGTCAAGGATGATGCTGGTAATATTAAAGTTGCCGGAGCGGCCATGGGATCTGTAACCAATGTAGATCACTGGCCTGATATTGTGGGAGTGTTAATGTATCAAGGCAGTGCCAACCCGGCCAGTCCTAATACCCCTGCTGGTAGAGAAGCTCTCACCTTTTACTCTTTATTTACCAAGGTAGATAAAGTGTGGGATGAGACTTTGCCTAACTCGACTCTGGCGTTTGCCACAGGGAAATTAGCCATGTATTTTGGTCCGTCATGGAGAATCAGCAATCTTAATGATCTGGCCAAAAAAAACGGGGTGAAACTGAGATTCAAGGTGGCACCCATTCCCCAACTGCCGGAAACTAATATTACCTGGGCTAGTTATTGGGTGGAAGGAGTATCCAACAAAAGTACTCCCCAACAACAGGCGGCTGCCTGGGATCTGTTGGCTTATTTATCCCAAAAAGATACGTTAGAACAGTTATATCAATTGCAAACTCAGGAAGTGGGAGGAGGATTTGCCTACAGCCGGGTTGATTTATCTGATCAGTTGAAATCCCATCCCCAGTTAGGCGCATTTGTACTTCAGGCCCCAGCAGCCAGGTCCTGGTATTTGGCTTCGGATACCACTGATAAAGGAGGCTTGGATGCCCGAATTATTAGTTATTATCAGGATGCGGCTAACTTAGCTGTTACCAAGGGGGTTTCCAATTCGGTAATGGATAATTTACAAAAAGGGGTGAGTAAGGTATTAGGTGAATATGGGGTACAATAGTTAAAGCCTGTTTGAAGCTTCTGAATGAGGAAAATGTCTAAAAGTGACTTAATTTTACGGCCAGCGATCTATAAGGCTTTGGTTTACGCGAGTATCTTTGATTACCCATTGAAAGCAGATGAAATCAGCCATTGGCTGGTTTTTGACTCCCAACCAGCTCCAGACTCGGGTTTAAAAACCGAAGAGTTAACAGCAAAGGTGAGGAAGTTCGTGAACGGAGACCAACAAGTAGTGAAAAGTCAGGGATATTATTTTCTTCGGAATTTTTTACCCGAAGGGGAACAGATGAAAGGCTTAATCAGGAAAAGAAGAGCCAAGGAACGATTCAGCAAATCTAAATGGCTGATTGCTAAAAGAATCGGTAACTATTTGAAAATTATTCCCAGTATTGAAATGCTGGCAGTGACAGGTTCACTGGCCATGCGCCAGACAGATGTTGACGAAGATATTGACTTAATGATGGTGGTTACTCCTGGTACGTTATGGACATCGCGACTACTAAGTTTGTTTTTGCTGGAAGTTTTAGGGGTGAGAAGAAAACCATTAGCCCAGAGCAAAAAGGGGAAGGCTCTGAATAAAGAGGAGAAGGGCCGGGTTAAGGATAAAATTTGTTTGAATTTGATTTTGGACACTAGAGATATGAGTTTTATGCACGCCCATGATGATGTGTATTACAGCCATGAAATTCTTCAAGCCCAACTGTTATGGCAAAGGCAGGCAACCGGTCATCAGTTCTTGCTGGTTAATCGTTGGGTAGCCGATCTCATCCCTTTAGCTTGGAAATCTAAGTATAAGGTGAGTAATCAGGATGATTTAACGCGTGATCAATCAATAATCGGTAGACTATTACGTGTAGTGTTGATTATGGGCTTTAAACTGGTAGAACCACTGGTTCGGTCCGCACAGGAAATATATATGAAGCCTAAAAGAACGGTTGAGTTAGTCACGCCCACCAGAGCCCAATTTCATCCCTATGATTACCATGAGCATACTTTGAGGCAATATCAGGATAGAATTAAATTGATGAGTAAGTTCTATGAAGCATGACTTAGTAAAAGTGTTAACCAGAATCGGAATGAAGGTCAGTTATGAAATCGGAGCTAATTTGTACGGCACTGTCCAACATCCTTATTTGACCTGGAAGAGAATTTTACGCGAAGGGCATTGGTGGTCATCTGTGGTCCTGTTATTGATTATTTCAGTTTATTTCGGAATCAGAGAACCAATCAGATGGGGTAATATTTCCTGGCAGGGAATAGTGATCCATCGCATCTCTGTAGAAAGCATTACTTGGTGGGCTACCAGCAGTGGACTGCGTCTGAGTGCAGCCTTAGGCTCATATGTTTTAATAGTATTGATGATCAGTTGGCTAAGCAAATTGGTAAACAGGCAAAGCCGCTGGGAATCGACTTTTAAGCGAGTGTTTAAGGTATGGATTTATTCTTACCTGCCCACGGTGCTGTGGTTTTTGATGGCGGCAGGGTTATTCATTGTGTTGCCGCCACCCAGACATGCCAGTTTATTAGGATGGTTATTTAGTGTGATTTTTTTGACTATCAGTTGCGGCCTCTTAATTTGGAAAGGGTTGTTGTATTTTTTAACTCTGAAGCTGGCGACGGGGTTGTCTAATAAGCAGATTTTCTGGGTTACTCTGATGGTTATTCCTTTAGTAATGGTTTACAGTCAGATAATGTATGGGTTGAATATCTTCAGGGTTCCGTTCATATAAGGAATGATAACGCTTAGAATGTAGATGTTAACGGAAATGAGGGAAAGCAGAAATTTAAACATGGGTGGCGCGTGGACTAGTACGTATTCCTGGTAACGGATATCAATATCGGAAATTGAATTAAAAAGGTATACTATTCTTATCTTAGCTTATGAAAGCCAAGGCGATTGTCGGCGTAATAGTAGGATTGTTAATGGGAGTTGTGGTAATGGGACGGCTAGTGCCAGCCAGGGCTGACGAGTTAGAAGATATCGAAAAGCAGCTATCCGATTTAAAAAATGCTTATGAGATGAGCGTCGCAGCCACCACTCCATTGGAATCTGAAGTTGAAAAGTTGAGTCAGAGGTTGGTAAATATTCAAGCGTCCATCCGAAAGGCAGAATCGGACTTGGATCAGTTGGAAGCCAGCATTTTTGACCGGGAGGTGGATTTGGAATTCCAATTAACTTTGTTAGAAGAGCGAGTGAAAAGTTGGTATATTAGCCGTCATTATTACACTCCAATGGCAATATTTTTGTCCTGGAACGGAGAAGTAGGAAGCTTAACCAGAAAGTTGGTTTATCAACAGGCAGCGACCAATCAGGATAAAAACGTGATTTTGTCTGTTTCTCAGCAAATTCTGGATTTGCAGAAAGACAAGCAACAAGTGGAGTCTGACCGCCAAAGGCTGGAAGCCCTCAAAGCAGAGGCTGATAAGCAAGCTACGTTCCTAAAGGGTGAGATTAGCAAAGCTAAGGCTTATCAGGCAGATCTGACTACCCAGATTGCAGAATTGACTGCCAGGCAACAGGAGTTGTTAGCGGAAAAGACAGGCACGTTTACTACCAGCGTGGGCGATGTGCCTTTGGCTGATGATCCGGCCAGCCGGCCTGATTATAATCCTGGTTTTAGCCCGGCGTTTGCAGCTTTTAGTTTTGGAGCACCGCATTTCAAAGGGATGAGTCAGTACGGTGCCCGCGGCAGGGCCAGATCTGGACAAAACGAAGAGCAGATTATTAAGGCGTATTACGGTGACGTGCGGATTGAGACTAGAGGGGATCTACCGGCCAGTATTAGTACTTCAGTGGGAACGCTACCCCTGGAAGACAATTATTTAATGGGAATCGCGGAAATGCCTAGCGATTGGGGTGAGAATAATCTAGCGGCTTTAAAGGCTCAGGCGATAGCGGCGCGCAGTTATGCATTAGCTTATATTGGCTGGCGAATTGGCGGGGGCGGGGGAGGCAGCATCTGTGTGACAGAAAATTGCCAAGTTTACCGCAGCAGCAAAGCGAGTAGCCCGCCTGACAACTGGCGGCGGGCAGTGCAGGAAACCCGAGGCAAAATTATTGTCAGCAACTCTAGTGGTCAGATCGTTAATGCCTGGTACGCGGCCAGTTCCGGAGGTTATCAGGAGTCATACACTAGTCTGGGACACACCACGCCAGGATTCTGGGATACCAGTTGCGGTAATCAGGGCTGTTGGACGGGTGAAGCGTACGAGAAAAAAGGTGAGAGTCCTTGGTTTTATAAAGGCTGGTATAAGAGCAGATCCGGAACCACGTGTGGACGCTCTCATCCCTGGCTGAATGAAGATGAGTTTGCAGATATCGTAAATGCTTTAATCGTGCATAAGCAAAATCCTGGAGCCTTGGGCCATCTGTCCCAGGTAGATGGATGTTTGGGCGGAGTACCTGATACCTGGAGCAAAGACCAGGTGCGCCAAGAAGCCACCAAGTTTGGAGGTCCGGTAAGTCATATTTCTGAAGTGAAAGTAAATTATAGTAACAATGGCTTGACTAACCGAGTTTATGTGACTACTGATAAGGGTACTTTTGATTTTGACGGCCAGGATTTTAAACTGATATTTAACTTAAGGGCTCCTGGAGTGATTCACTTGAAGAGTGGTTTATTTAATATTGAAAAGAAATAGTATTTTTTACGGCAATTAACCGCCGGCTATTGCCGGTATTTGCGGTTTCGGCGTACAATAAGCTAATGGATAACCAGAATCGGCCAAAGATGCAACAAGCGGTCACAGAAGAGCAGAAACAAAAGGATCTCCAAAAGGACTTAGTGAAGTTGAATGAACGCAAGCCTTTAGGAGCTATGGCAGTGCTGCCGGCTGACGCTTCTTTTGAAACCAAAGATGAGGAGGAACAGGTGATTTTAGTGTTGCGTCAACATATGATCACCAACCTAGGTTGGATTATATTGGCCTCCTTCTTGATTTTGGTGCCATTGTGGGTTTTCACTTTCGGACTGTTTCCGGAGAGTATTGCCAGTAAATATAGATTGCTACTGACTTTAATTTGGGAATTGTTAACTTTCGGCTATACTCTAGAGCAGTTTTTGATTTGGTTTTTCAATGTATATATTGTAACCAACGAACGAATTATTGATATTGATTTTCATAATTTATTATTAAGAGAAATCAGTGATGCTGACCTGGATAAAATTCAAGATGTAACCATCAAAGGTGCTGGTGTGGGAGCAGCGTTTTTCCATTTTGGGGATATTAGAATTCAGACCGCGGCTGAAATTCAGGAGTTTGAATTCAACGCCGTGCCCCATCCAGAAATAGTGGCCAGAGTGATTCGGGAGTTAATTGAATACAACGAATTACATTCTAGAAGGGAGGGGCAGCTCTAATGGTGTCAGAATTAGGTAACCTGGTAATCAAATTGGGAAGTATAGCTTTGATGCTGGTGTATGTAATTTTTGCGTTTGTGGTGATTCGGCAGGTGAAGTTAATGGTACAGACTTTTTACAATCCTTACGAGCAAAAATTGATTTGGATTAGTTGGCTCCATTTTATAGCCGCGGTACTAGTATTGTTAGTAGCGTTCTTGACTTAATTAGTTACCGGCACCGGTGTGAACTGATGACGTGGTAAAGTTAGATAAGGGTCTTTTATCGTTAAGCCAAGATGTGTTCTATGTCTATAACTCCTCAGATTGATAAGTTATCTCCGTCGATTTTGGTTTATAGTTACGATCCCGAGGAAGACGGGATGCCCCAGGGTGATTCACAATCGGTAAAACAAAAGGGTAAGTTGTATTTGATTGTGGCTAAACACTGGGTGCAAAGTCACCAGGATATGGTGCGCAAGTTTTTCATGGCTTATTATCAGGCACCGCCTGAAAGTTCACTTCTGGAAAGTCTGCAATTAGCGGCTGATACTTGGGGCGAAGAGCAGTTCAATGCTATCGGGCTAGTGCTTCATCCACCAGCGGTTTATGCCTTGTGTCGAGGTGAGATGGAGTTGTGGCTAATCCGCGACTCACAAACGGCCAAGCTGATTTCCGGTCTGGAAAATCAAGCACCAATATCCGGCTGGTTAAAAAATAGCGACGTGTTTGTACCTCTGATGGGAATCTTTTCTCAAGCGGGAGTAGAGCGGAGATTGCAGAACGTGGCTAGGCAATTGGGGAAATCGCCCAATGAACCCAGAGCGATTACTTCTGTCTTCAGATCATCAGGATTTACTTATCCGGCGGCAGTGATTAGTTGGACTCCGCACGCAAAGAAGGTGGTTCCCAAGTCAGTGCTGATGGATACCCAGGAGGCAACCCCTGTAGCAGACCAGACTCTTGATCGAAAGCAGATGATTCCCAGCATTAATCTTGATTACCAGAGGCGAAAATGGCAGTCGCTGGCACACGATAGATGGACTCGATTATTAGCCTATCCCAGTTTAGTGACTGACAAATTAATTGAAATTCTGCAGAGGCTTTTGCCGACTGAGGCAGCCATTTACGCGATAGAGCAACAAGCGGTAAAGGATAAAATGCGCTCCAGGAACAGAAAGATTCTTCTGGGAACGGCCACCATATTATTGATAGGCCTATCGATCAGTATCGGTTGGGGGGTAAAGCAGCGCAGGCAGGCGGAGTGGCAAACCAAGTTCGGGGAAATAATTGCGGATTTGCAGTTTAAGTTACAGGAAAGCCGTAATCTTGCCGAGTTAAATCCTCAAAGAGCACAGGATCTAGTGCAGCAAGCCAAAGGACAAATAGATGTACTGCAACAAAGAGGTTTAGAAGAAGACCAGCTGAATTCCTTGCAACAACAGGTAGGCGAAGTGTTGGGTTTGGCTCTGGGTCAAAGGGAAGCGCAAAGCAAACTGTGGATGAATCTGGGTTTGGTCAGAGAAGGTATGCGAGCAGAAGATATGCAGGTGTATGAGGATCAAGTGGTGGTTTTAGATGAAAACCAGGATCGGGTGGTGCTGATTGGCTTGAACGATAAGTCCTCAAAAGTGATGGCCGGACAGGAGCAAGTAGGATTGGCTAAACAGGTGGCTATTTATAACAATAAGGTGTATGTTTATGGCGATCAGGGTTTAACAGAGTTGCAAGATGATGAGGCAAAAGTGATCTTCCCAGCAGATCCGGAATGGGGACGAGTATTTGATTTACAAATTTACGCCGGGAATATTTATCTGGCTACAGACTCTGGAATTTGGAAATATCCGGTGATTGAGTCAGGGTTCGGAGATAAGCAAGCCTGGTTAGCGGATGAGGCTCCCAGTCTGGCTGGAGGATCGGCCATGACAATTGACGGATTTGTGTGGGTTGCGTTTCCTAATAAGATTTTAAAGTTCGCCAGAGGCGTGGAAGATAATTTTCAAATCACTAATTTGGAGCAGGGATTTACTGAGATTAGAGCTATTTATGCTGGTGAAGACACTGATTATTTGTACGTACTGGAACCCAACGCAAAAAGAATTGTGTTGCTGGATAAAGATACTGGCGTGTATCACGAACAGTATATGGATGAGGCTTTCGGTCAGGCTAGTGATTTAGTTGCGAATGAAAAGGAGCAGTTGATGTTGGTGTTAACCAAGGATAAAATTCTGGAGGTCAGCTTACAATGAAGATAGTTAACAAAAAAGCTTATCATGATTACCAGATTTTGGACAAAATTGAGGCGGGGGTGGTGTTGACAGGAGCTGAGGCTAAATCAGTGAGAGCCGGGCGGGCGCAATTGAGCGGGGCTTATGTGAGGATTCTGAATAATGAGGTGTGGCTGGTTAACGCCGTAGTGCCAGAATATGAATTTTCCAAACAGGAAAATTATCAGCCGGACAGGACACGCAAATTGTTGTTAAGCAAAAAGGAAATTTTGCATTTAAGTCAAAAGGTACAGACAAAAGGCATCACTCTAGTGCCTTTAGCCTTATTCACGCAAAAAGGGTTGGTAAAGGTCACCGTAGGATTGGTAAAGGGCAAGAAGGAGTTTGAGAAAAAAGAAATGAAGAAAAAGAAGGACCTGCAAAGAGAGGTGGAGAGAGAAATGAAAAATTTCTGATTGTTTGGAGCTATGCCAATTTTACTTTCGGTTGGTAGGCTTTAAGATGGCGTTTGGCTTTTTTGTATTGGGGATAGTACTCTCCTACCAGTTGCCAAAACTTTTGTGAATGGTTTTGGTGGGTAAGATGGGCTAATTCATGGCAAATAACATAATCGGTTAGCCAAAGTGGTGCTTGGATCAGTCTCCGGCTAAAGTTAAGATTTTTCTTTGTAGAACAGCTACCCCAGACGGTTTGCTGGTTTTTGATACTAATGCGGTTGTATTTGAGGTGAAATTTTTTCGCGTACTCCTCTACTCGTCCAACAATGGTTTGTTTGGTAAATCTATCCAGCCATTTATGGAAAAACTTTTCCGCTGTCTGAAGATTATCGCCGGGTAAGGAGATCACTAGTCGGGTGGTTTTCAGTTCAATTTGGGGGCGGATCGTGGATGATTTTTCAATTTCTAACCGATAATCTTTACCCAATAGGGTAATTTGGGATTGGGGAGAGAATTTAAATTTCTTTTGTTCCTTAAAGTGCCTGATTTTAAGTTTGCTAAGAATCCAGTCTTGTTTTTGTTTAAGAAAATCTTCAATTTTGCTTTGGGAAATCAGTTTTGGTCCGGAAACCACCAGTCCTTTTTGCGGATGAATGGTAATTCGGATATAGCGACTGCGCCAGGATTGCCGCAGTTGATAGGTAATTCTTTTATCTTTTAAAGTGATAGTTTTGAGTACTATTTGCGTTTTCATGTCATTTAGTTGCGGGTGGGAATAACAACTCAGAGGCGTTTAACTTAAAATTTAAACTGATTGATGGTAGAATTGTACCAAGAAGAGAGAAAACAAAGAAGGTAGAGGCAAGGATCATATGTCAGTTGATCATATCTCTTACATTCCGTCCCCGTAGCTCAGAGGATAGAGCGACTGCCTTCTAAGCAGTAGGCCGGTGGTTCGAATCCACCCGGGGATACTTAAATCTTTTATTAGAAGCTGGGATTCTTTCTTTTGTTGGGTAAGTTCTGCTCTGATTTTTTCTTCTTTTTTATATTTAGGGCGCTCAATATACGCCAATTTATATATGGTTGTTTGTTATTAGGCCTATATATTGGATTTTTTAGACTATGCCCATTATAATACACCTAGATATGGGCAAAAAATTACTAAAGTTATTGTTGTTGGGTCTTGGGGTTTTACTGCTTTTGGGTGTAGTAGTAACAGGACTGTCACTGGTTATTGGGAGTGATACTGATACTCGTTTAGAAGGAAATGTTGAGTTAGAAGACGGAAAGTTGATGATCTCCAATAACGACACTGAGGATTGGGAAGATTGCCAGATTGTATTAAATGATAAGTGGAAAAAAGCTACCAATGACTCCTTTTATTTGTTTAAAGATGCTACTGTTTCAGAGATTTTATTTACCTTTACTGACGCCGAGGGAAATAAATTTAATTTGGCTGATGAACAGCCTGAAAAAGTTTCTATTACATGCAATAATGGATACCGTGAATGGAGTTTACGCGAGCAAAGTGCAAAGGCCACCATGAATGAGGAGCTCCTTGAAAAGCAATTAGATGAGATTTCAAATTTGTTTTGTGAGGTAAGAAGCAAACCATCTGCAACTTATGTTAATTTATCAGATTTTATCGAGATGTGTGAAAAAGCGGGTAAAACGGTAACGCTAAGGCAGGTATCTAATGTAAAACCATCTAGCAGGAATTGTGAAAAGGCAGTTGAGATTTGTCTTACTTTATGGAGCAGTGAAGATTGTAAGGGTATTGCAGAACAAAAAATTTGGATAGGAATGGATAAGGATCAGTTGATTCTATCGATAGGTCCTCCCAACAGAACAAATAACAGCACTTATTCATGGGGAGTAAACTCTCAATGGGTTTATGGTGATCCACTTTATGGGCCCATTTATGTGTATTTAGAAGGTAAGGATAAAAGTTCGATGATTGTTACTAGCTGGCAAGATTAATTATGGCTTTAAGTTGAGTGGTAATGTTGACAAGACCTAGAGGTTAACCATTCTCCTCCTCCTGGTCTTCGATTTCGACCCACTCGGCAGCTCCTCGTTGGTATCTTTCTGGAATCTCTAACTTATCGAAAGACATTCGATAATATTCCTTTCCTGGTTCTCCTATGATATCCAGATATCCGACCACAAACGGTTTTTCTTCCTCCTCTTGCTTAATAACGGCCATATATCCGGGTAACTGCTCAGTTTGTATTTCGGTTGATTGGGGATAGGTTGCCCAACCGGAATCGGTTTCTGCCCATTCTTGGCCCGGGACTGTAGGCCGTGTAGCCCACAGATCGTTTAACAGCTGCTCAAGAATTTCCGGTTTTAACAATTCCTGTGCTCTTTCATCGCCCTGATCGGCCAGTTCCAGCAGTTTGTCGTACCGCTCCTTAAGTAACTCACCAAAATCCCTCAACATGAATTTAGGCACCTGCCAATGGCATCTTTCTACCCAATCACCTTGGCCTAACCAAGAGGTTAAGTTGGGGTCGTTAATCGCAACTCCCAGGCTGGCAAAGGCTGCTTGTCTGTCCCCTATCTCAACGCCGGGAAATTCCTGTTCCCAGGCCCTACCCGCTTCTTCTATTTGATGCGCCACGTCAGAGGCACGTTCTAATCCGTTATAGTCCATCATCCACCAGGGACAGTATTCCCACACGCGTTCGGCATCCTCCTGTGTTACCCGATATTGGCTAATGATCTCTTGGTCAGCTGGTTCTGCATCATATACCCGGTAAGTATGACGAATTCCTATTTTGGGCTCTTCGGACCATTCTTTAACTGGCTCTCCGGCGGGTTTAACTCTGGCTTTGACAGTAACTAGAACATTTCCGGTATAAGGCTCGGTACCTGCTAGCATCACTTGATCGCTTCCAGGAGGGAATGACCCTTGGTCTCTCATGGCTGCCGGTTTCGAACTGCCAACCGGTTGATCGCCCCCCAGGTCAACTGAACCCAATCTCAACACCCGGGCTTGTTGGGGTTTCAGTTCCGCGGTCACGGCTTCGGTATATTTGGTATCAGTTTCATGAATAACTGGATCGAACGGATAAATCTCTTCTATCTCTGTAAGTTTCGCTCTTAAAGTCTCAGCTGCAGACTTTTCATCCTCAGGGGTTCTCTGTGTTAGTGGTTCGGGTTCGCTCATATAGTTAACCAATTATAATTAACCAAAATTTCTTTAGCAATTTATTAGGTTCAAATTGGGGATTGCCTTTATGAATTGTTTCAGTTATAAATAAGGAGCCGATCCATAAGTAATCTTAATTGGTTACTGGGTCGGCACTTTTTTGTGCCTCATGGGATTGGTTATTGAAGGACGTGATATTTACGCCTGAACGAAGGTAGTTTGGCTAGAGCTGGGTTTGGTAAGGCACTAATTTGGCTTTGACGATCAGCCGACGCAAGTAAGTTCCGGGAGGAGTGCAAGTGATTAAGGTCAGATACTCGGCGTCGTAGGTTTGGTCCAAAACTTCAATGTCTTTGGGCGAGACCTGATACATGTCGATGACCTGGTATTGGTAGGTGATGCCGTCATAGTCAACCAGAATCTGGTCTCCTTTTTTCAGAGTGTGTAAGGTGGAGAAGATTTCCATGTAGCTGTGGGGATTGAAGAACTGAGGCAGGACTGAGTGGCCAAAAATTACTCCGTTGCCTTTGCGTCCGGGCAGGGCGGTGCCTCCATAATGGATCAGGCTTTGGGAGAGATCCTCTCCGACCAGTGAGACCACGGCATGATCGATTTTCAGTTTGGGAATGGATAAGGTGTATTGGGTGACCGGAGCCTGGTTGGTCTGCAGGGTTGCTTGAGGGAACCAATTGTGAGCTTGGGTGTAGTCAGGGTCGAGATTGGTTTGGTTGGCTAAAGCCAGGCTGTTGAGTTGGTTGCCGCCAGGGAGCAAAAATTGCTGCCGAGCCATTTCCCGACTGTTGATTAACTGAAATTTGGCAATCGGGTACCCTACCCAAGCCAGAATCAGAATGCCAGTAATCAGAAGCAAACGAGAAAGAAGTAATCTGGACGCAGGAGAAAGTAGAGCGATATGGGGAAGATAGGCACGCTGGTTAATATAGCAATAAGGTTTGAAGGCAGACATAGGGCAGGCTGATTTGGTGATTGAGACGAATGTTTAAAATCTAAGTCACAATCTGTTACTATATAGTAACATGAAAATAAGTTTTGATACAGAAAATCAACTAATTCAGTCGATTTTACACGGCGAACCAAAGTCGGCCCGAAAATTCTACCGCCTTTATCATCGACCGTTGAAGTTGTTTATTAAACAAAGGACCAAATGTGAGGAAGATGCGGAAGAAATCGTTCAGGATGTGTTTTTGTCCGCAATTGAAAGTCTGGGGATGTTTTCGGGAAGAAGCAAGCTAATTACCTGGTTATACGGAATAGCCAGACACGAAATTGCCGATTATTACAGAAAGAAGCGGGTAAAAACTTTGATGTTGTCCCATGTACCTTTAATCAAAGAAATTATCGGAGATAAAGATTGGAGACATAAGCACGAACAAATTTTTCTGGAAGAACAAGTTAAGCAGGTTTTAAAACGAATTAATCCTCGCTACGCCCAGGTGTTGAAAATGAAGTATTTGGAAGGTTGGTCAGTGATTGATATGGCCAAAGAGTTAAATGAGAGTTTCAAGGCCACTGAAACAGCTCTGTTCAGAGCCAGAAAGGCATTTGCCCTGGAATGGACTAATTTATATGAAGAAAGCTGAGGCAGACAATACTTTGATTAAGAAGTTAGAACAGCGGACAGCTGAGTACCAAACACAGCCAATAGAGTCTGATCAGGGGATCCCCAGACTATTGGGAGAATGGTTGATGATGGCTCCATGGAGGATTATTGTTCCATTGGCCCTGGCGGTGAGCCTTGGATTGGTATTGCTGTTGAAAGGATTGGTACTACGGGGAGTAAGTCTGCTGCAATGGGGGTTTTAGAAATTTCTAAGAGTCTACTTGAAAGTAGTATTATTTGGGTAAGTTCGTCATTCTGGAGCCCGATGGACACCGGGGTGATAGAATCTCGAATGGGATCCTATCGCTTTGCTCCAGGATGACGTTGTAATAATAAATATGAGCTTAGAGATTAGCAATCTGCATGCCTCAGTCGGTGATAAATTGATTCTCAAAGGAATCAGCCTGCAAATAAAACCCGGCGAAGTACATGCTTTGATGGGACCTAATGGTTCCGGCAAATCAACTTTGGCTCAAGTAGTGATGGGCCATCCTGATTATCGAATCGATGAAGGCACTATCAAGATCGGCAGAAAAGTGGTTAATGATTTACCAGCGGAAAAAAGAGCTAAATTGGGCCTGATGATGACTTTCCAGCACCCGATTGCCATTCCCGGGGTCTCAGTGGTGCACTTTCTGAGAGCGGCTTACAAGAGCCTGCATCCCCGAGAGAAACAAAAGTCCGCTTTGGAGTTCTTTAATTATTTAAAGAAAGAGGCCAAGGAATTGAAGATGTCTGAAGAGTTAATCAAGCGGCCGTTAAATGAAGGTTTGTCCGGCGGAGAAAAGAAAAAGATGGAGGTGCTGCAACTATTGGTGCTCAAACCCAAGCTGATTATCTTGGATGAAATTGACACGGGCACGGATGTGGATGCCATGAGAATCATCGGCCAGACAATTAAATCCTTAACCAAACGTTCTCGATCGTCAACCAAACCCGGAGTGCTACTGGTAACGCACTATAAAAGGATTTTCCAATATCTGAAACCCGATAAAGTTCAAGTAATAAAACAAGGCAGATTGATCAAGTCAGGAGATTATCAGTTAGTAGAAGAAATTGAAAATTCCGGGTATGAAAGTTTGTAGGCCTCAGTGGTCGATTTAAACCTTTTCAGTTACTCGATACTCCAAGTATTTGCCTAACATAAGCCTGGTGTGGGCATCAAGGCCTGGTAAGGCAGTGAAAATAAATCCGGCAATGGGCATGAGAATAAATTCGAAGGGGATCAGCCAAGCTCGCCAGCGTTTTACTTCTGCAGGTCGGGGAGGACGACGTTTGGCATCAATGATCAAAATAATCGCTAGGAAGATTAGGCAGAAAGTGAGGATGGTAGAGGAGATTTGAGGTAGCTGATAACCTAAGGCTGTCCGAGCGAAACCAGGATTGACTAATAAAGGGATATTAACTCCCAGAGTGATGATAAACCAATTAACTGGCCAGAGAAAATGGTCTTCGAGGATTCTCAAGATGCGGATAGTCTTATCCCAAAAGGAATGAAAAGGAGCAAGAAAGTAATGTTTAATGATATAAGGATCATCGCTGACTCCCCAGGCCCAGCGTTTGAATTGTTCATATTGATTGATCATGGTTTTCCACCAGTTAGTGGATTCAGCGGCATCAGCGTAAAGAGGCAGAAAGATGGGTTCGACTTCTAATTTGCCTTTGAGTTTGAAAAATGATTTAAAAAAGATTCGATAGTCCTCAGGAATGACGTCAGGATCCCAGTAATCCACTTCATGAATGAGTTTAAGCGACGTGGAATAATTGGCACAGTTGATAAGTCGATCGGTGCGGGAAAGTTGAGCTAGGTTCCAGAGGGATGCAAAAGTATTCGCCACGCGAGACATAGCAGAAAGTCGCCAGAAGTTATTATAAAACATGACAGCCGGTTGCCAAAATCGTTGGTAACGATGGGGACTATCCAAAAATTTGAAGGCCAGATAAGCAAAGTGTTTGGGATGGTAAACGTGATCCGAATCACAGGATGTGACAGTCAAGTAATTAATGTCGTATCCGAGCTGATCTACCATCTTCTTCTTAACCCAAATTCCGGCATGCCGTTCATTAGATGACTTGCCGATGATTTCACCCGGTTTCAGTTCATGAACGGTAAAAAACAAATGGGCAAACACGTGGCCGAATTTTCTTTTTAACTGAGATCGCAATTCTTTTCTATGTTGGGGATCAGCCTTTTTTTCGGTGGCAATCACAATCGTCATTTGCTTTTGCGGCCAGGTTTGATTGGCTAAAGAATTAAGCGTGCGCTCCAGAATATGAACCGGTTCGTTAACCGTGGGAATGATGACGATATGATGAACCTGTTGCCAATCAGGAAAGCCCTTGACTTCTTTGACCCAGTCCAGAGATTCCGAAGCCTGCATTCTCAGGTGAGACAGGATAGACAAGACAGCGATGGTGGAGGATTTGTAAAACCAAAACACATTGAATAGGAGCACAAATACAGCCACACCGGTGGGAAACACAAAAGCACCCCAAATGGGAAATAAGATCAGATTCCAGGAAACAATCCCAGGAAGAATTTCTAAAAATCGATGAACCCCTTTTTCATGGTTGAGGATGAAGGTGCGCAACATAAGTTCATTAAAACACGAAATCGAAGAACAAGGAACCAGATATCAATAGAACAAAAGGTTAACTGGTCTTTTGATTTTGACTTTTTGTTCCATGATTCAATGTTGAGCGAGGCTAGATGCGCGGAAACAATGGTTTATTTGATTTGATTTTGGGGCCTTCATATTGGGCCAGGATTTTTTCGGCGGTTTCCGGTAGGAAGGGCTGTAGGTTAAAAGCAATGTTTCTGATCTTGTCTACGGCCTGAGTAAGCACTGTTTGCAGTCGATCACCTTTGAGCTCCCAGGGTTTTTGTTCTGAAATGTAACGATCGGCTTCCCGAATCGATCCTTCCCAAACATATTTTAAAACCTGATCGTATTGATAACCTTCCATTAATTCGGCAATTTGATTATCAACCTCAGGTAGTGAAGAGGAAGGAAAATCCAGGCCTGATTTTTCGCAAAGTTTGGCTACTCTGGCAACCAAATTACCTAGCCCGTTAGCTAGGTCAGCATTATAGCGAGCCACAAATTTATCATGAGAGTAATCACTGTCCCCGAAAGGAGTCACTTCCGCCAATAAGTAATAGCGGACGGGATCGGTACCATACTGCTCCGTAAGAGGAATGGGGTCAATGACATTTCCCAGACTCTTACTGATTTTCTGCCCTTCAACAGTTAAAAACCCATGGATGACGATTTGCTTAGTTCGAGGTAAACCCGCTGACATGAGCATAGCCTGCCACATTGCTGACTGTTGACGGAGATTGTCTTTACCTGCAAACTGAATGGCATTAGGTTGTTCCTTCGTGCCCCAAAAAGCAGTGAATTTTTCTTGATTGTCAGGCCAACCCAGGGCAGAAATATAGTTGATCAGGGCATCGAACCACACATACATCACGTGTTTAGAATCGTCGGGTACCGGAATCCCCCAGGGCATTTTGTCTTTGAGTCGGGAAATACTGAAATCCTGTAAGCCCTGGCTAACGAAAGATTTGATTTCGTTTAAGCGATAATCTGGCAGGACAAAATCAGGATTTTGATCATAAAGATCTAATAAAGCCTGCTGGTAATTTGACCAACGAAAGAAATAATTTTCCTCTTCGATGATTTCTATTTCTTTGTCCGGATGTAAAGGACACCGGCCGTTTTCTAATTCAGAATCTTGTTTTTCCATCTCACAACCGACGCAATATTTAATCGGATACTGGCCCTTGTAAATGTCTCCGTTCTGTTTACATATTTGCCAAAATTGTTGAGCGGCTATGATGTGATGCTGGTCTGTGGTACGAATGAAGTTGTTATAGCTTAAGTTCAAGGCCTGCTTTAAGTGATCAAATTTGGCAGCATATTCATCGCAATAAGCTTGAGGATCCTGATTTCGCTCAAGAGCTTTGCGATAAATTTTCAAACCGTGCTCGTCAGTACCAAAGTTGAAGAAGACTTCATCGCCCAACAGTTGGTGGTAACGGGCAAGAACATCTGCCTGGACGATCTCCAGAGCAAAGCCGATATGGGGATCTGCGTTGACGTAAGGAATAGTCGTGGTTACGTAGAACTTTGAACTCATTGGTTGCTATTATATACGTAACCTGGACTTAAAATCTACCCAGGAAAAGAAGTTATTTAAGAAGGAGATCCCTTAGCTCCAAGAAGATCGAGGATTTTTTTGCTCGATTTATCCGC
>CAZYTL010000016.1:0-13141 GCA_964650355.1 uncultured Gammaproteobacteria bacterium
ATTATTTCGGCCCATTACTAACATTCTATACTAGTTTTGCTAGTCTAGAGCCTTACTAATTAGGAGATTGTCTATAAGCTGAAAGCTGTAATAAACTATGCTGCACGTTAGCATTGCCGCGGAACCATTATTCAATATCGGTCCTCTGGTGGTCACTAACGCCTTGTTGACTTCATGGTTAAGTCTAGGCGTGTTGGCTTTGTTGGCTTGGTTAGGAAGTAGGTCTGTGAAATTAGTGCCGGAGAAGTCCAGCCAGATGATTTGGGAAATGGCGGTGGAGTTTTTTGAAGATTTGACAGCTTCAATCGCGGGATCGGAAAAGGCAAAAAGGTTTTTCCCCCTGGGAATGACTCTATTTATCGCCATTCTGTTTATGAATTGGACTGGTTTAATACCGGGTGTGGGAACGATAGGTATTAATCGGCCGGCAGAGGTGGCGAGTGAAATTTCGGGCTGGGAAGAAGAGATGGGCAAAGTTGCAGAAACGGATAAAGTGATGCCGATACCACAGGATGCGGAGACAGGTTTAGCAAAAGAAGAGCAAGAATTAACAGAATTCGTGCCGTTGTTCAGAGCGGGAACAGCGGATTTGAATACTACTTTGGCTCTGGCTTTGGTTACTATGATTTTGGTGCAATATTACGCGATTAATTATACTGGCCTTAAGGGTTATTTGGGTAAATTTTTTAATTTTTCCGGTCCTATTGATTTTTTTGTGGGAATTTTGGAGTTAATATCTGAATTAGCAAAGATTATCTCTTTTGCTTTCCGGTTGTTTGGAAATATTTTTGCGGGTGAAGTGCTGTTGATGGTGATGTTATTTTTGATACCGGTGGTGATACCGGTGCCCTTTTTGGCTATGGAATTGTTTGTGGGATTGATTCAGGCGTTTGTGTTTGCCATGTTGGCGTTAGTATTTTTGGCTATTGCCACAGAAGAGACTCACCACTAAAATCCGTAAATGCCAGCTTAAGCTAGTTAAACGGGAAATGCAGAATAGCAGGCTTGTAATTTACAATAATTTATTGTAATTAGGTAATTGGGGGCAAGAAGTTTTTGTCGATCTTAAATTATTCAAGAGTCAAAATGTTTTTAGAAGGAAGTGATTATGGAAATTGATACTCAAACCATCGCGGCTGCTTTGGCGATCGGATTGGGAGCTATCGGTCCGGGTATAGGTATCGGCTTACTAGCCGGTAAAGCTCTGGAAGCTATCGGCCGGAATCCCGAAGCCGAAGATAAAATTCGCACCAATATGGTGTTGGCTTTAGCCTTTGCAGAAGCAATCGCTATTTACGCTTTAGTGGTGGCGTTAATCATTAAATTTGTATAGCAATAGCCATCCTAATCATGGGATGATCCTAACCGAGCAGTTACATTATGCCATGCGGATCATTCGCATATCTGATTGTTATGGATAAACTTGGTATTAATCCCATTGGTTTATTAGCTCAAATCGTGAATTTTTTAATTATCTTTTGGATATTGAAAAGGTTTTTGTATGGGCCAGTATTGAAGGTGTTGCATGACCGAAAAGCCAAAGTAGCCAAGTCTCTAGAAGATGTAAAAGAGATTGAAGAACGGTTGGCAAAAGTAGAACAGGAAGTGGAAAAGAGATTGAAGCAAGCCAGCCAACAAGCGGAAGCGATCATCAAAGAGGCTAAACAAAGTGGCGATCACGTGCAGAAGAATGCAGAAACCAAGGCTGAAGAGCAAGTGAAAACCATGCTGGAGAAAGCAGAAGAGCGGATTCAGGCTAAGGAACAGCAGTTGGTAAGTAAAGTGGAAGGCCGAGTGGCTGAATTGGCTTCTTCTATGGTAGAAAAAGTGTTGGTTGACTTGGATGATGAGGTAAAACAGAAGATTAATAGTCAGACGTTAAGAACGGCGGCAGAGGCCGTGAAGTAAATATTTCTTTATCCGTATCATGGAAGAAGCTCAACAAATCGCCCAAGGCATTATAGAAATGTTAAAGGTCAAAGGCCGACTGGATATTTTGCCTGAAGTGATTGATGAATTGGACAAAGAGGCGGTGTTGCTGGAACACGAAGTGGTGATTGAATCAGCCGTGGCACTAAAAGAAGAAGATTTGAAATATTTGCTGGATTTGATCAAAGCCAAATTGGGACATCAGCCACTGGTGGTGGAAAAGGTGAACCCAGATTTGATTGGGGGAGTAAGGTTGAGAATCGGAGATCAAGTGATTGATGTGTCTCTTAAATACAGGCTGGACCAATTAAAGAAAATAGTGCACTGATACTGATAAGGGATTCTGTCGCTACGCCAAGTCAGACTCGCCTACGCTCCAGATTGACGGTAAAGCGTAAGCTCTGAATCGAAAATGAATGATGAACCGTTATGGCAAAAAATTCGAAAGTAACTGATTTGAATACTGAGCAAATAATTGGTGATTTGCGCAAGTATATAGATAAAGCTCAATTGGAGACTAAGTTAGTGAATACGGGAAAGATTTTGCAGGTGGGTGACGGGGTGGCAGAAATTGGAGGTTTAGCTGAAGCCAAGATGGGAGAGATGTTAGATATGGGCGGTGATGCTTATGGTTTGGTATTAAATTTGAACCGGAATTCGGTGGGGGTAGTGATCATGGGCGAATACGAACACTTAAAAGCCGGTGAAGAGGTCAGAAGTACTGGTAAATTATTGTCGGTACCAGTGAGTGATGCTTTAATGGGTAGAGTGGTGAATCCTCTGGGTCAGCCGGTTGACGGCCGAGGTGGAATCAAAAGCGAGCAAAATTCTTTAGTTGAGAAAATTGCTCCTGGGATTATTACTCGGGAATCTGTAAATGTGCCACTGTTAACCGGTTTGAAGGCAGTGGACGCGGTGATTCCTATTGGTAGAGGGCAAAGAGAATTGATTATTGGTGATCGGGGTACGGGTAAGTCATCGATCGCTATTACATCGGTGATTAATCAGCAGGGTAAGGATGTAATTTGTATCTATGTGATGATCGGCCAGAAAGCCTCTTTTATCGCCCAGACTATTAACACTTTGGATAAGTTCGAAGCCCTGGATCATACGATTATGGTGGCGGCTTCTGCTGCTGACTCGGCAGTTTTACAATATCTAGCCCCCTACTCTGGATGCTCGATAGCGGAACACTTTATGGCGCAGGGTAAGGATGTGTTGATCGTCTATGATGATTTAACCAAACATGCTTGGGCATACAGACAGATCTCGTTGTTGTTGAAGCGTCCGGCAGGCAGAGAAGCTTACCCAGGAGATGTGTTTTATCTGCATTCCAGACTATTAGAAAGAGCGTGTAAGCTGAATAAAGATCACGGAGGAGGATCTATCACAGCTTTACCGATTATTGAAACGCAGGAAGGTGATGTGTCTGCCTATATTCCTACCAATGTGATTTCGATTACAGACGGGCAGATTTATCTGGAGCCTGATTTGTTTAATGCTGATATCAGGCCGGCGGTAAATATCGGATTATCTGTTTCCAGGGTCGGAGGCACGGCACAAACCAAGGCGATGAAACAGGTAGCGGGTAAATTAAGGCTCGATTTGGCACAATACAGGGAGTTAGCGGCTTTCAGTCAGTTTGCTTCTGATCTGGACCAGGAAACTCGTAATCAACTGGAGAGAGGGGCGAGAATGACTGAAATTCTCAAGCAAGGTTGGGATCAACCCTATGCTTTAGGTGAACAGATTATTGTGATTTGGTCAGCGACCAACGGCTACGTTGACGATGTGGCTGTGGAAGATATCAAGGCCTGGGAAGCGGAGTTACTGGCGCACCTGAGGCTCAAGGAACAAAAATTAGTTGACGAATTAACTAAAGCCAAAGATAAGTTGACTGCTAAACAAGAAAAGGAATTGGAAAGGGTAATGGAAAAGTTTAATCAGACCATGGGAAAGGAGTTTGTTAAAGATATTCCGTCAGAATTATCTGAGTCTCAAAAATAAAAATGGCAAATGACAGATAAGTGTCATCCTGAATTAATTTCAGGATCCAAGGAGTCAATAAACATGACTTTAATACTCGTAGATGCTGAAACTAGTTCAGCATGACAAAAGTTTATGGCCTCAATAAGAATTCTTAAACGCCGAATCAAGACATCTAAAAATATTGCCAAGATTACCAGGGCCATGGAGATGGTGGCGGCCAGCAAAATGAAAAGAGCTCAGGAGGCTGCTCTGGCCAGCAGGTTGTACAGTGAAGAGCTGGGCAAAGTATTGGACCGGTTGGCTTACAGGATTAATCGCGAAGACCATCCTTTATTGAGCGAAGGAAATCCCCAGGGACAAACCGGGATATTGTTGCTATCAACGGATAAAGGTCTGTGCGGAGGATTGAACACTAATTTGTTTATCAAGTTAAGGACTTTAAAGGCAGAACAAGAACGAAAGCACAATTTAAAAGTGATTTCCGTGGGCAAGAAAGCCAAAGATTACGTAGCCAAAAGCGGAGATGAGTTGTGGGCCAGTTTTGTGGAATTGGGGGACTTCCCTACTTCGATAGAGATCAGGCCGATTACCAAGCTGGTAGTGGATGCGTTCATAAATCAGGAGCTATCCGAATTCTGGGTAGTCTACCCCGCGTTTGTGTCGACTTTAGTTCAGGAAGCCAGAGCGGCCAAATTGTTGCCGATGGGCAGTTTGGATGTGATTCCGGAGGCGGAAGAAGAAAGTCACGGCGATTATTTGTTCGAACCCGAGGCTAAAATAATTTTAGACGAAATCCTCCCCTATTATATAGAAAACCGAATTTACCAGTTATTATTGGAGG
This sequence comes from uncultured Gammaproteobacteria bacterium, assembly GCA_964650355.1. GTDB lineage: Bacteria > Patescibacteriota > Microgenomatia > CAYXHB01 > CAZYTL01 > CAZYTL01. The sequence goes on from CAZYTL010000016.1 coordinate 4,760, forward strand.
CTAAAGCCAGTGAGCAATCTGCCCGCATGGTGTCGATGAAAAATGCCAGGGAGAATGCGGATGAACTGTCAGACGATTTGACTTTAACATATAATCGGATGAGGCAGGCCAGAATTACTAATGAATTGCTGGACGCGATCGGATCCAGATTAGTCTTGGAGTAAAATGCCAAGAACGATAAAAATTTTTAGTTAAAAAATATGACCAAAGAAGATACTCATAAAAATAACCAACCTACCGGTCGGATTTCCCAAGTGATCGGGGCGGTGGTGGATGTGAAGTTCGAAGGCTATCTATCAGGGATCTATGAAGCTTTGGAAATCGAATTAGAGGATAAAACTAAACTGGTACTGGAAACAGAATTAGAGTTAAGTGATCACGAGGTCAGGTGTGTGGCCATGGGAAGTACTTATGGATTGGTAAGAGGCATGGAAGTGAAAGCCACGGGAAAGCCTATTAGTGTGCCAGTAGGCAAGGAAACTTTAGGCAGGATATTCAATGTGCTGGGAGAAGCGATTGACGGAAAAGGTGAGGTAAAGGCAGAGCAATTCAGCCCAATTCATAAATCAGCACCCAGTCTGATAGAGCAAGAACCAGTGCCGGCGATCTTGGAGACGGGAATTAAAGTGATTGATTTGATGGTGCCATTTGCCAAAGGAGGTAAAGTGGCAGCATTTGGAGGCGCCGGGGTGGGTAAAACAGTGATTATTCAGGAGTTGATCAGGAATATTGCCAAGGAGCATTCAGGTCATTCTGTATTTGCGGGCGTGGGAGAACGTACCAGAGAAGGTAATGATTTATATTCGGAAATGACTGAGTCAGGGGTGCTCGCAAGTACGGTATTGGCTTTTGGACAAATGAATGAACCACCGGGTAATAGGTTAAGAGTGGGACTGACAGGATTAACGTTTGCCGAATATTTCCGAGATCAAGGTGAAGACGTGTTGCTGTTTATTGATAATATTTTCAGATTTTCCCAGGCCGGATCGGAAGTTTCTGCCTTGTTGGGAAGGATTCCTTCAGCCGTGGGTTACCAGTCGACTTTAGCCAGCGAAATGGGAGCCTTGCAGGAAAGGATCACTTCAACTAAAACCGGATCGATTACTTCTTTCCAGGCAGTATACGTGCCGGCAGATGATTATACTGATCCGGCTCCGGTAACAACTTTTGCCCATCTGGACTCAACAATCGCACTGGACAGATCATTATCAGAGCAGGCCTTATACCCGGCAGTAGATCCCCTGGTTTCCAGTTCCAGGTTGTTAACTCCTGATGTGGTAGGTGAAGAACATTACCGAGTGGCCAAGGGAGTGAAGAAAGTATTGCAAAGGTATAAGGATTTGCAGGATATCATAGCGATTTTGGGCATTGATGAGTTAAGCGATGAAGATAAGTTAGTGGTGGCCAGGGCTCGCAGGTTGCAGAGATTTTTGACTCAGCCGTTTTTCGTAGCAGAGTCCTTTACCGGCAGGGAAGGCAAGTACGTATCACTGGAGGATACAGTGCGTGGATTTGCCGAGATTCTGGATGGCAAACACGACAAAAAGCCAGAAGGCACATTTTACATGGTGGGAGGAATTGAGGAAGTGAAGGGGTAGAAATATGGCAGCCAAAACCATTAAACTTCAGCTGATTACTCAGGAACGTCAGGTTTTGGAAGAGGAAGTAATATCAGTGACTCTTCCTGGTGAAGAAGGACAGATTACTATTCTGCCCGGACACGTGAATTTGTTTACCAGAATCAAACCAGGAACAGTATTAGTGAAAACGCTGGAAGACCAAGATGACAGACTAGTGACGGTGGGCGGAGGGTTTGCTGATGTGGGGCCAAAAGAAGTAAAAATCTTAGCTGACGCGGCAGTGAGAGCTGAAGAGATTGATGAAGCTAAGGCAGAGGTGGCTAAACAGGAAGCGGAAGAAGCGATGAAGAATCGGGAAGACAGACAAAGATTTATAGAAGCAGAAGCGAGTTTAAGAAAAGCATTGTTGGAGCTGGAAACAGCTAAGAAGTGGAAAAAGATGAGGAAGATGCCGGGTTAGGATAGGTTGCTAATTTAGTTGAAATTAAGGTTATGGTGTGGGAGTAGGTTCGGGGGTGCTGGTGGGTTCGGGAGTAGAGGTGGGCGCGGGAGTGGGGCTGGGCGGCTGGAAATCCCAAGGTTGGTTGACGCCGATGGTAATAGTGGCGCTGCCTTCCCGGTTGTCCTGGTCGCGAGCTTTGACTTCGATCTGATGGGTGCCATTGTCCAGATTGACCTGATCCTCCCAAGGCGGTGAACTAATGGAACTGACCAGTTTGCCATCCGTGTAAATTTCGATTTTGGTAATGGGTTTGGTCGATACGGGATCAACTTTGACAGTGAATTTGTTGTCATTAATTTGATCATGGTTATGCGGACCCATAAAGTTAACAGCTACGGGATTGTCTTGGTCGCAGTAGTCGGAAGGAGGGTGATATCGATCATCAGGGTGCTCGGTCATCCAGGTAAGGATGCCTTCCTGCCATTTGTTGCTATTGGTTTGTTTGAAAAAGGGGTCTTCTTCTTTGAAGATGATGAATTCTTTCTCGTCGTAATCGCTGTTGGCGATCAGACGTGGAGTAGCCAATTTATCCTGACCCTTGCAGAGTTTGAGTTTGACATGCACAGGATCGTTAGCAGAAGGTTCGGTGCCTTTGATGAAATACTCTTTACGGGATTCAAATCCGTCATGGGCCAGGTAGCCGGAGAGTTTGTCCACCTCAAGTTCAACAATACCATCAGGCTTAGGAAAGGTTTCCGCATCGGTGCCGTTTAAAGCTGCTAGGATGGTGCGCCGCCAAATAGGAGAAGCTCCGCTGACTCCTGAGGCAACTTTTTTCATGGCAGAGTTATCGTTGTTGCCTACCCAGACGCCCACAATCACGGAAGGACTCCAGCCCACAGTCCAATTGTCACGTTGATCATTAGTGGTACCGGTTTTGACCGGAATTTGGCGGTTCGGAATGTTCAGCAGACTGTTAAGTCCGAAAACTAAGCTGCGGGCTTGATTGTCTGACAGAATGTCATTGATTAGCCAAGCTTGTTCCTGACTAAGGACCCGTTTACCTTTAGAAGGTTGGTATTCCTCGAGCACATTACCGTTCCGGTCCACTACTTTGAGAATGGCGATGGGGTCGACCCGGAGGCCTCCGTTGGCAAAGGCGGAATAGGAGCTGGTGAGTTCGAGAAGGCGGACTTCTCCTCCTCCTAAGGTCATGGACAAGCCCAGGCGGCTCATGTTTTCTTTAGTGGGCTCCAAAGTAGAAATTCCCAGATCGTAAGCAGTTTCTAAAACATCGGGAATGCCTACAAGGGCCAGAAGTTTGACTGCCGGAAGATTGATCGAGTTAGCCAGGGCGTAACGTAACTGAACCGGACCTCGATATTCACCGTCATAGTTTACGGGCTTGTACGGAGGTTGGCCAACTCCGCCGGGAAATTCAGTGGGTACGTCCATGATCAGGGTGCTAGGGGTATAACCCTTTTTAAAGGCAGTGACATAGGTAATGGGCTTAATGGCGGATCCGGGCTGACGCAGGGCAGTAACCACGTTATATTTGCCATCATAATCGGGGTCGGCATAATTTTTTGACCCTACCATAGCCAAAATTTCCCCGGTGTTGGGATCGATGACCACTGAGGCGCCGTTGGTGATATTGATGTCCTCAACTTTCTTGATCTCCTCGGTAACAATTTCTTGAGCCTGTTGCTGCAAATCTGTATCTAAGGTGGTGGTGACAATCAAGCCTCCGTTCTCAATGGCGGCTTCTCCGTATCTGTCAGCCAATTGTTGTTGCACATAGGCCACAAAATGCGGGGCTTTGAGCCCAGTATCAGGAGTGGCAAATTGAATACTGCGAATGTTGTCTTTGACTTCCTGAAGTTGGTCAGCAGTAATATAGCTGTCCTGATACATACGGTTGGCCACGTGGTCGGCTCTGCCGACATAGGCGTCCCGACTGCCGGTAAAAGGAGAGTAGTAACTGGGGCGTTGAGGCAGCCCAGCTAAGATAATGCATTCGGTGAGATTTAACTCATTGACGGTTTTGCCAAAGTAGGTTTCGGCAGCCGCCTCTACTCCCCAGGCTGTACCTCCGTAAGGTGATTCATTTAAGTACATTTGCATGATTTGGTCTTTGGAAAATTTGCGTTCGATTTGGACTGCGAGCACGAATTCTTTGAGTTTGCGGGTGATGCTACGTTCGGGAGTAAGGAGAACGTTTTTTACCAACTGTTGAGTTAAGGTAGATCCACCTTCTGCCCGGCCAGTGGTAAACAGTCTGAAAACTCCTCTGGCAATACCCTTAACATCAAAGCCCTGATGGGTATAGAAATCTTTGTCTTCAACCGCAATAGTGGCTAGTTTAAGAGATTCGGGGATTTGGTCAAAGTTTACGGGAATGCGTTTTTTTTCGGAAAAGACTTCGTAAAGAGTCTGGCCATCGCGATCCAAAATTTTGGAGGCGAAACCGGTGTGCCGGACAACGGTATCCGGGTTGGGAAGATCACGGGAGTAAACAGTAATTAAGAGGGTGAGGATGATCACTCCTGCGACCACGGCCAGGAATCCGGCGACGGCTAGTTTCGACAACCACCATGACCAATGGCGACCAAGGATGACCCCGGCGGAGAAACGCCGGCGATTAGCCTGCCAGCGGTTGTGGTATCGAGGACGTCGGTTAGGCATAAGTGGGAGATTTCGGGTCAATGGTTGATCCGGATGGAGTTGATTAGGTGGTTGGTGGTTGGATGTCAGTGGTGAACCTGTAGGTGCTTCGGAGGAGTTATCAATCATAATCCTGAAGCCGGGATATTAAGTATTAAGTTTAGCACAGATTGTCGTCCATGATAAGATTGGTTGATGGTTAAAAAGAAGGGATTAACAGAAACTTTTCGGAAGGCGACAGCACAGTTAAATCCCAGACAACGTCAAGCGGTAGAAGAGATTGAAGGACCAATGATGGTGGTGGCCGGTCCGGGCACGGGAAAGACTCAAGTGTTAACTTTACGAATCGCTAATATTTTGTTGCGAACAGATACTCCGGCGCACGCGATTTTGGCTTTGACGTTTACTGAGGCTGCGGCCAGAGAAATGCGCGAGCGATTGGTGAAACTGATCGGACCGGACGGCTATTATGTGGGAATCGGGACTTTTCATGCTTTTGGCCGCGGAGTGATTCAGGAACATCCGGATAGGTTTGCTTTGCAGGAAGATGCCGAACCGTTAACGGATTTGGAGAGGATTGAACTGGTGGCCGGAATTATTGACCAACACAGATTCAAAATGATTAAGCCGCTGAACAAGCCACATTTATATGTGAAAAGTTTAATCAGAACTATTCAGGATCTCAAACGGGAAGGACTAAATCCGGAAACGTTTAAGGGGTTTATCCGTCAACATCAGGGAGACGATAGTAAACAGATTGAAAAACTGAGAGAAACAGCTGAAGTGTTCGGTTGGTATGAAGATCAGTTGCGTAAACTGGATCGTTATGATTTCGAAGATATGATTAACAAGGTGACAGAGGCTTTTAGTCAGGATGAAGATTTGCTGAGAACTTACCAAGAGAGGTTGCATTATTTTCTGGCAGATGAATATCAGGATACCAACTCAGCCCAGAATCAACTGTTGTTTCAACTAGCAGCCTACTGGGGGGAGGAGGCAAATGTTTTTGTAGTGGGCGACCCTGATCAGGCGATTTACAGGTTTCAGGGCGCGTCTCTGGAAAACGCTCTGATGTTCAAAGACCGGTATTCAGAGGCAAAGGTGGTGTATCTGCAGGACAATTACCGATCGCAGCAAACTATTTTGGACGCTGCCCAGGAACTGATAAAGCACAATCAGTTAAGGGGAGCGGATTTACTTAATCAGACTGATAAAGAATCTAGATTGGTTTCTCGAGTAAAATATCTCAGACAGAAAGTTAAAACTGCCAATTTCAGCTCAGCTTTGGTGGAATATGCATTTGTAGGCCACCAAATTAAGCAATGGCTGGATAAAGGTGTAAAAGCATCGGAAATAGCGGTCGTGTATCGAGATAACCGCGATGCTAACGAAATCGCGGACGTGTTAGGAAGAATGGGGATCAAATATAATTTGGAAGGCGGAGACAATGTGTTGACCACTGGAGACGTAAACAAGTTGCTTACTCTGATGCGTACCTGTTTGGCTTTGAGAAACAAGAGCGAAGATGTGGACTTGTTCACGATTTTTAATTATGAATTCAGTCAAGTTGAGCCCTTGGATGTGCTCAAATTATCTAGGTTTGCGTCTGAAAAGCAAGTTAATTTTTTGGAGGCCATTTATGATCCTGAAATCGGCCAGACCAAGATAAAGGACTTGGATGCCATGGTGAAAGTGGTGCAGGCGTTGACCCGCTGGGGGCAACTGGACACTGAGATCAGTTTCGTGGAATTATTTGAACGGCTGTTGAATGACTCAGGTCTGTTGGATTGGATGTTAAAGCAACCGGATGCGATTCGCAGATTAAACAGAGTTAATTCTTTGTTCAGGGAAATTAAGCATTTGAATGCGGTTGATCATCAACTGGATATGGCTAAATTTTTACATACGATTGAGTTGATGCAGGCCAATAATTTGATGATTGCCGAAGATGATTTGGATATTGACGTGGATGCGGTGAGATTGTCAACGGCGCATAAGGTTAAAGGGTTGGAGTTTGAGTATGTGGTAATTGTGAAAGCTTATGATGGTAAATGGGGAAATAAGCGGGTGCCAGAATTGATTAAGCTGCCGAGTGAAATACTGCCCAAGTCTGATCTGGCAAAGAAAGAAAAGAATGAGGATGAAAGACGGTTGTTTTTTGTGGCTCTGACCCGGGCAAAAAAACAATGCTGGATCACCTGGTCCCAGGAATATGAGTCCAAACAAGTGGTGCCCAGTATGTTTGTGGAAGAAATGCCTGACGAAGACAAAGAAGTAGTTGATACCAGCAGATTTCAAATTCAGAGTAAGCGGATCTTACAGGATGTGTTAGTGACAGAGAATCACCAACCACCGGTTTCGAAAGAGGAGAAGGTGTGGTTAAAGCAGATGTTAGCAGATTTTAAGTTGAATCCCACGGCATTGAATACGTACTTGCAATGCGCCTATAAGTTTAAGCTGGACAATCTATTGAAAACTCCAGCGGCTAAACCACCGCATATGGCTTATGGAACGGCCATGCACAAAGCTTTGGAAAGGTTTTTTGGCCAGTTCAGAAAAGGAGGAGAAATTCCCTCGATGAATTTTTTGCTTCAAGAGTTTGAGCAGGCATTAACTAAAGAGATTTTGACTGAGAGTCAAAGAACAGAATGGCAAGACAGAGGTGAAAAAGCCTTGCGTTTATATATGACATATTATTCGGATGAGTTGCAACCGCCGGTGATGACGGAAAGATTTTTTGGGGGAAAATTTCATCCGGTGTTTTTGGGCGATATCGGGTTGACAGGTAAGGTGGATAAAGTGGAAGTTATAAACTTGAAACGAGAAACGCAAAACGCGAAACCTTTTGTTCGGGTGGTGGATTATAAAACAGGGAAGCCTAAATCAAAGAATGTGATCGAAGGTAAAACTAAAAATTCCGACGGAGGGTATAAAAGGCAGTTGGTTTTCTACCAATTGCTAACAGAATTGGATCGTACATTTCCCTACTCGGTTCAGGAAACTCAACTGGATTTCCTGGAAGTTAATGATAGAGGGAAGTTTAAGAAAGAGAGTTTCGTGATTTCTCAAGAAGAAGTGGCAGAGTTGAAATCTTTAATTCGGGAAACAATGGCAAAGATTAGAAATTTGGAATTTCCCAGAACCACTGACTATTCTATTTGCGAAACGTGCCAATATAAAAACCACTGCTGGCCTGAAGGAATACCCAAATGAAAAGGAACAGTAACGTCATGCTGAACTTGTTTCAGCATCCACTAGATCTGGATATAGATCTTTTAAATTAGGATTTTTTGATTTAATTAAATTGATCTTCCACTCTCTATGCCAGCGTTTTAGTTGTTTTTCTCTCGATATAGCTTGTTCCATGGTTTCAAAAATTTCATAATAAAGTAATTTGTGTAGTTTATATTTCTTGGTAAACCCTTCAATAAGCGATTCTCTGTGCAACCAAGCTCTTTTTAGAGGATTAGAACTAACTCCGATATAAAGTGTAGGACGATCATTGCCCATGATGTAAACAGTGGGAATTTTGTTGTTTTTCACTTATTTAAGACAGGTCCTGAAACAAGTTCAGGACGACGATTAGTTAATTATTTATCGCACTTCGTTAATTTTATCTCTTAATTTAGCAGCCAGTTCAAAGTTGAGGTTTTTGGCGGCCTGGTGCATGTGTTTGGTCATGGATCTGGTAAGTTT
>CAZYTL010000016.1:13151-37547 GCA_964650355.1 uncultured Gammaproteobacteria bacterium
TCAAGGCATCCGGATCCTGGATGAGCAACTGGTTCAGTTCGCGGTCAGTGACTTTGATTTTTTTGCTTCTTTTGCCTTGTTTGACTTCGTAGGTGGCAATGTCTTCGTCTGCTACCCGATCAATCAACTTGCTGCGAACAGGTTTAGTAATAGATTTGGGGGTAATGTGGTGCGCCTGATTATAGTCAAGTTGGATTTGGCGCCTTCTGGCGACTTCTTTGATGGCTCTTTCCATGGAGCCGGTTACCCGATCAGCGTACATAATTACCTGGCCATGCAAATGACGGGCAGCCCGGCCCATGGTCTGGATGAGACTGGTTTCAGAGCGCAGGAAGCCTTCTTTATCCGCGTCCAAAATAGCCACCAGACTGACTTCTGGTAAATCCAGGCCTTCGCGTAAGAGGTTGATGCCCACCACTACGTCGGATTCTCCCCGCCTTAAATTTTCCAAAATGTCAAGGCGATCCAAGGTTTCCACTTCGCTGTGTAGATACTGGACTTTGATATCCAGGTTCTGCAGATATTCGGCTAATTCCTCGGCCATGCGTTTGGTTAAGGTGGTGACTAGCACTCGTTCATGGACACTAACCCGTTGTTTGATTTCTTTGACCAGATCTTCAATTTGATTTTTTACTGGGCGGATGTCGATTTGAGGATCAACCAGGCCGGTAGGCCGGATTAGTTGCTGGACAAGGCCCTGGTCGGTTGTTTTAGCTGCAGATTCCTGGACCCGGTTAATTTCCCATTCTCCAGGAGTGGCAGAGGTGCAAATCAGATATTTAAGCCGGCGCTGGAATTCGTCAAATCTTAGGGGACGATTGTCTAGAGCCGAAGGCAGCCTGAACCCAAAGTCGATCAGGGTTTGCTTGCGAGAGCGGTCGCCATTAAACATGCCCCGGATTTGAGGAATGGTCATGTGGGATTCGTCGATGATGCAGAGCCAGTCACGGGATGTTTGATCATGGTTTTGTTGGAACGGGTCGTGGTTAAAATAGTCAAGGAGGGTATAGGGGGCCTCGCCTGCCTGGCGGCCGTCAAAGTAGCGGGAATAGTTTTCAATGCCATTTACATAGCCTAATTCCTGGATCATTTCCAGATCATAGGTGACTTTTTGTTCCAGGCGGTGAGCCTCAAGTAATTTGCCCGATTGTTTGAATGCCTGAACCTGGTGTTGCATGTCAGAGGCGATTTCTTCCAAAGCCTGTTGATGGGTTTTAGGGTCAGTTAAATAATGTTTGGCCGGATAGATGGTAATTTGCTGTGATTGTTGCTGGAATTGAGAAGCAAAGGTGTGGTCAGGATGGTCTTCAAGGTTGATGGCTTTGCCGGTTAAAGGGTCAACAAAATTGATGCTTTTAAGCACTTTGGAGCCAAATTCTAGGCGAATAACTACTTCATCATAAGCAGGAAAAATATCCAGAATTTCGCCTCTGACCCGGTAAGTGCCCCGGTGAAAGTCGTAGTCCGCTCGTTGATATTGCAAATCATTGAGCCGACTGAGCACGTCTTGGGAATTGATGAGCATGCCTTCGGCCAGACGAATTAGCCACCGGCGGTATTCCAAGGGCGATCCTAAGTTGTAAATACAAGAAACTGAAGCCACCACAATGGCGTCCGGACGGGAAAGTAAATTGGTGGTGGCCGCCAAGCGGAGTTTGTCGATTTCATCGTTAATGTCTGTTTCTTTTTCTATATAAGTGTCGGTTTGAGGAATATAGGCTTCTGGTTGGTAATAATCATAGTAAGATACAAAGTAACTGACAGCGTTTTCAGGGAAAAAATCTCGAAATTCCTGGTAGAGTTGCCCGGCCAGAGTTTTGTTGTGGGTGATGACCAGCACCGGCATTTGCAATTGCTGGATGACATTGGCCATGGTAAAGGTTTTACCACTGCCGGTTACGCCCAGAAGCACTTGGGTTGGAGACTGATGGCGGACACCGGCGACTAATTGGTCAACGGCCTGAGGCTGATCTCCGGTAGGTTGGTAGGAGGAGTGCAGTTTGAAAGTCATTCGTTTGAATTATAACTTGATTAATCTACCTTTTGAAGCGAGGAATGAGATGTGGGATAATGGACAGGAAATTAGCTATGCAAGTAAGAATTCCTCCCTTTGTCCGGTCAATCTTAGATACTTTTCAGTCTGCTGGATATGATGCGTATATCGTAGGGGGGGCGGTGCATGATTTACTTTTAGAACGAGAGGTTTATGATTGGGATTTCACGACTAATGCCACACCAGAACAGATTTTAGCTATCTTTCCGGATGCATTTTATGACAACAAGTTTGGCACAGTAGGGTTAGTTGATCCTAAGGACAAGCAGCAACAGGAGGAGGGTAAATTGGAAAAACTGCCTGTTTATGATATGACAACTTTTCGCAAAGAAGTAGGTTACTCAGATAAAAGGCATCCCGACCATATTGACTGGGGCAAAACTCTGGAAGAAGATTTGCAGAGGCGAGACTTTACTATCAACGCAATGGCTTTGAAAACGCGAAACGTAAAACGTAAAACGCAAAACGAATTTGAACTCATTGATTGGTTTGGAGGAAAAAGAGATCTGACTGCCGGCCTAATTCGAGCTGTGGGAAATCCTCAGGAACGGTTTGAGGAAGACGCATTAAGAATGATGCGGGCAGTTAGAATTGCGGCTCAATTGGGCTTCGTGATCGAGGAACAGACATTAAAAGCCATCCGGGAATCTGCCTCTTTAATTAATCAAATTGCTAAAGAAAGGATCCGTGATGAATTGTTTAAATTATTAAAAACAGACTACTCAGCCGACGGGATTCGAGTGCTGGCCGGAACCGGGTTGTTGGAGTTTATTATTCCTGAATTGTTAGAAGCGCAAGGGGTTGACCAGGCAGGACACCATGTAGATGACGTGTGGGAACATTCTTTAAAGTCGTTGCAAAAAACCCCCAGCAAAGACCCACTTGTCCGACTGGCAGCCTTGATTCATGATATCGGCAAATCTTATACCCGGGCTTATGTATGCGCCAAATGTGAATATCGATTTGAGCAAACGGAAAAGGAATTGAAATGTCCTCAATGCGGGTTTATCAATGATTATTATCAGTCAGTGACTTTTTATAATCATGAGGTGGTGAGCGCCAAAATTGCCAGACGATTGGCCAAGAGACTACGGTTGTCAAATAAGGAAAAAGATAAGTTGGTGACACTGGTGCGCTGGCACATGTTTACAGTTGATGAAAGACAGACCGATAAAGCCATTCGAAGATTTATCAGACACGTAGGCAAGGAAAATTTAAACGATATGTTGGCGGTACGCACAGGAGACAGGTTGGGGGGCGGGGCCAGAGAAACTTCGTGGCGGTTGGAGCGCTTTAAGAAGAAGCTCGTAGAAGTGCAAAAGCAGCCTTTTACAGTCCATGACTTAAAGATTTCCGGCCATGAGGTGATGAAAGAGTTAGAAATTGAACCCGGCCCGCAGGTGGGGAAGATTTTGCATCAGTTGTTTGAAGAAGTAGTAGATAAAAAGCTAGAGAATAAATACGAAGACTTACTTTCGAGATTAAAACATATTAATATTGACCGCTAGTTTGTTAACATCTAGAATAAGACTGTTTAATTGTTATAAGCTTATGACTCGTCAGGTTAACTTTGAGACTCAGGTTTTTAACATTGAGGTTTTGGATCCTGCTATTCCGCGAGAGTACAAAGGGGGGTGTGACATAACCGAATGTCACAGGTGTAATAATGGACTGCATGTTGATTCACCACCTGAGAAATGTCCGGCAGAGCTCTTTTTTGGTCAGCAAAAATTGAGAATTAGTGTATATAGATGTAATGAAATTGAGACGAATTAAAGGTTACGGAAAAGACATACATAATTAGAAAATAGAATTAATTGAAAAAGTTGACTCGTTGTGTATAGTCAGGCACAACTAATAACTAAAATAGATTCATTAACTAGTCCTCGGGGTGATAGAGTAGTCGCAAGACCGGACAAATTATAAGATTAAAACTTCATAAGATATGGCTAACCCAACACCTGACGCATTACGAGCTTTTCTTTACGAGACGAGATAGGAAGTCTTTAAATTAACGGATAGGTTTTTTGAAAGTCGCTGGATGAAGGAGGAATCTCTTGATATCATTAAGACGATTATCTAAGTATAATTCGATAATTTCCTTGTTCAATATAATATACAGTATAACAAAAAGTTTATTCTTCAATCTTCTAATAGTTGCGGATTTGATTCGGGATTGGTAGAATACGGTAGTTAGAGAGATAGAGAGAGAATAGGCCTAATTTTAGCCAAAGGCTAATCAGTCTATGACCGAAATTGATTTTCTGATTACTCTAACTAGGATTTGTAGAACAACGAAGAGTTGATAAGAATCGAAATTTTATGCTTTGCTGTTCTCATGTTTTTATGTTTTAATGAAAATATATGGCTCTCGCATCTGATGACAAACAAAAGATTATGCAGAAATTCGCCACGGTAAAGGGCGATACTGGAAGTCCGGAAGTGCAGATTGCGTTGTTAACAGCCAAGATTGGCAAGTTGGCAGGTCATTTAAAAGAGCACCGCAAAGACGTACATTCCCGGAAAGGTTTACTGGCAATGATTTCCAAAAGGAGAAGATTGCTCCATTATTTGTTGACTAAAGATCAGGATCGCTATAAAAAGATCGTTCAGGAGTTGGATTTGCCAAAATAGAGTTTTTAAGATAAAATAAAGATTAATTGATGATTGCAACTTTGAAGTAGGGTAAGTGGTGTGATAAATGAATTGAATTGAAACGAAAGTAGTCGATTTCAATTTATTTGACACTTCATTTCCCTCACTTCAGGTTCAGGAAAAAATGACAGAAGAGGATATTGCAAAGGCTTACGCAGGTAAGTTAACCAAGGTAACCACTAAAGTAAATGACGGCGAGTTGGTGCTGGAGTATGGTCGGTTTGCAGAACAGGCCACCTCAGCGGTGTTTGCCACCTTAGGAGACACTCAGGTGTTATCGATTGCCACAGTGGGAGAAGAAAGGGATGCTGATTATTTTCCCATGAGTGTGGAGTTTAGGGAAAGATTATACTCTGGGGGCAAGATTAAAGGCTCCAGATGGATAAAAAGAGAAGGCCGACCTTCAGATGATGAGGTGTTGGCAGGTAGGTTGATAGATAGATCTGCCCGACCACTGTTCCCCAAGTATTTAAGAAAAGATCTCCAGATTATTAATTTGGTGCTATCAGTTGACGGAGTGCACGATCCGGTGTTGCTGGCGGCTAATGCCACGTTTGCTGCGTTGGCGATTTCACCTCTTCCCTGGGCAGGACCGGTGGCAGCCGTGAGGGTAGGAATGAAAGAAGGCGAGTTAGTGTTGCATCCGGTTTACGAAGAGATTGAAAATTCGGATTTGGATCTGATTGTGTCAGCTAGCGAGGACAAAGTGGTGATGATTGAAGCCGGAGGCAATCAGGTACCGGAAGATAAGATGCTTGAAGCGATTGAGATGGCTCACAAAGGAGCGCAACCGATTTTAGAGGCTATTAATGAGCTAGTTAAACAGGTAGGCAAACCCAAGATTGAATCAGCGGAGCCAACTCATGATGCTAAGTTATTAGAGGAGGTCGATAAAATGGTGAGTGCGTATTTGAAAGATAAGGCGAAAGAAAAACAGGAGCCGACGCATACGGATATCTGGCCGGAAATTGAGGAAAAATTTGCCACTGACCACGAAATAAAAGACGTCAATGCAGCATTTGAGAAGGTTTGGAAGAAGTTAATCAGAAAGATGATTAAGGAAGGCCGCAGGCCTGACGGCAGAAAGACAGATGAGATCAGACCGATAGGCGCAGACGTGGGGCTGCTAAAAAGAACTCACGGCAGCGGTATATTCCGTCGCGGTTCTACTCACGTATTAAGTATTACTGCATTGCAACCACCTGATTACAGTCAGATTATTGAGACGGCATCTACGGAAGAAGTGAAACGGTTCATTCATTATTATTCAATGCCGCCTTATGCCACAGGGGAAACAGGCAGACTGGGATTGGGCAGAAGAGAAATTGGGCACGGAGCCTTGGCAGAAAAGGCTTTACGGCCCGTGATTCCTTCATTGGAGGAGTTTCCTTACACCATCATGGTGATGTCCGAGGTGATGTCTTCAAACGGTTCAACTTCGATGGGTTCTACCTGCGGAACCACTTTGTCTTTGATGGATGCGGGGGTGCCGATTAAAGCTCCGGTTTCAGGGATAGCTATGGGTTTAATTCACGACGGACCGGAAGGCCCCATGATTCTCACCGATATTGCCGGAATCGAAGACTTTAACGGTGATATGGATTTCAAAGTGGCAGGAACAGAACAAGGAATTACGGCCATCCAGTTGGATATCAAGGTCCACGGTTTGGAGCTGGATTTAGTTAAAGAAGTAATTGCCAGGGCCAGAACAGCCAGGATGGAGATTATGCAAAAGATGCTCAAGGTGATTCCCGCACCCAGAGATCAGGTATCTGCTTACGCACCTAAAGTGGCCATGATTCAAATTCCCGTGGACAAGATTGGGGAAGTGATCGGCCCAGGAGGAAGGACTATTCGTCAGATAGTGTCAGAGACCGGCGCAGATGTGGATGTAGAAGATGATGGCAAAGTAATGGTCAGCTCCACTGAAACGGAAAAGATGGAAAAGGCAGTTGAATGGGTAAAGGCCTTGACTACTGACCCTGAAGTGGGACAAAAATATACAGGTAAGGTGACCAGAATTGTACCGTTTGGGGCATTTGTGGAAATTTTGCCGGGCAAAGATGGATTGGTGCATGTTTCCAGGATGGGTGCCGGTTATGTGGAACGCCCGGAAGATGTGGTAAAGGAAGGGGATACAGCAGAAGTAGAGGTGCAGGAGATTGATGAATTCGATCGGGTGAATTTAACATTGTTATCCGTAAACGGTAAGCCGATCCCCAGTCAGCCAGACAGTCCGGGGGGTTCACATAATATGACCCGTGCTTCTCAAGGCCCATTCAGAGGTTCTCCTCAAGATTCCAGATCTTCACAACAACGAGGTTTTAGAGATAGACGGAATAGACAAGACTCTAGAGATTCTGGTAGAAGAGGAGGAAGACGTTCAGACAGAAATAGTTCGAGGGGAAGAAGGAGAGACGAGCGATATTGATTACTTCATCGGTAAGAGTTACACCATTCTAGCGTAGATGCGGCGGAGATTGGATCCGGCGGAGGTTTCTTTGAAGATTTCGATTTTGCCTATTTGGCCTGTATGTTCAACGTGAGGACCGCCGCAGATTTCTCTGGAGAAGTATATACCTTGGGGATCGCCGATAGTGTAGACTTTAACTTTTTCCGGATATTTTTCTCCAAAGAAAGCTAAGGCACCTGATTTGAGAGCTTGGTTATAAGACATGGTTTGGAAAGAAACTGGCAGGTCAGTTTTAATTTGTTGGTTAACTAGATCTTCGACTTGTTTAATTTCTGCTTCAGTTAGTTTTTGAGGGTGAGAAAAATCGAACCGTAATCTCTCGCCAGTGATGTTGCTGCCCTTTTGCTGAACGTGATCACCAAGTACCTTTCTTAAAGCAGCATGAAGCAAATGAGTGGCGGTGTGATATTGGGTCGCGGTTTCAGAATGGTCTGCCAACCCTCCTTTGAACATGCCGGCGGCAGCAGTACGGGATTTCTGCTGATGTTTGGCAAATTCTTCTTTAAAGGCTTGCTCATCAATAGTTTGTCCTTTTTCAGAAGCGATTTCTTGAGTTATTTCAAAAGGAAAGCCGTAGCTTTGGAAGAGATCAAACGCAACCTGGGGAGTAATCTGAGAGTGTTTTTCTAACTCTTTAAAACCCCGGTTAATAGTTTTATTAAATTTTTCGACTTCTAAGGTAATAGTTTGTGCAATCCGTTGGTCGTCGTTGACTTCTGCGTAGGTGTCTGAATAGATGTTTTTGACCTGCTTGACCAGATTTTTGCTTAATTCAGAGTAGTTTTTGATATTTAATTGACGCATGTTAATTACTGCCCTGCGAATTAGTCTGCGGAGAATATATCCCTGGAGTTTGTTTGACGGTTCCAATCCCTGGCCGATCATAAAAGTAGATGCTTTGAGATGGTCAGCAATGATGCGCATCGGTTTTTGGGTGGTTGTTGAATAGGACAAAGTTGAAGCTTTTACGATTTCGTCAATCATTGGTTTGTATACTGGGGTTTGATAGGCATCGTCTGTTCCTTGAATTACGGCAAAAATTCTTTCAAATCCTCCTCCAAAATCCACATTGTGTTGTTTGAGCTTTTCCAGACTACCATCGGGCATTTTTTTATATTCCATAAATACCGAGTTACCAATCTCCAAAAATCGACCACAATCGCAATTTGGATGGCAATGTTTACCGAATTTAGGATTGTGTTTTATTTGAGTAAACTCATAGAAGACTTCGGATGTTGGACCTCCCGGTTCTCCTTCTGGCATGTTATCAGGCGGTCCGGTGCGGCTCCACCAATTTTTTTTGACGTCGTAGTAAAATATTTTAGCGTCTTTCATTCCTGCCTTCGCGGCTTGTTTCGAGTCCATGACAGGAGCGGAAATTTTAACCTCAGAAAAAAGTTGCTTAAGAATATTAACAGATGTTTCATCAGCAGGCACATGACTCTTGGGATACCCGGCAAACACACTAAAGTATAAATGGTGAGGGTCAATATTTAGTTCTTGGGTAAGAAATTCAAAGATCCATCTGAGTTGTTCTTTTTTAAAGTAGTCACCGAGTGACCAGTTACCCAGCATTTCATAAAAAGTTAAATGTCGATTGTCGCCTACTTCCATGATGTCGTCGTTGAATCCCTGAAGTCTTAATACGGGTTGCGAATCAGTAAGTCTTTTACCCAATGGATGGGGCTGCCCCAGAATGTAAGGAACTAAAGGTTGCATGCCCGCATTGGTAAACAAGGTAGTGGGATCGTTTTCAGGAATCAGTGGTGCGGGTGGTATTTCCGCATGACCACGGGCTTTGTAAAAGTCAATGAATTTTCGGCGGAGTTGGTTACCTGTGAGTTGAGACATTAGTTTGGATTATAAAGTAGGTTCAATTTTAATACAAGGAAGTGTTCTGAGTCTCTCACTAGAGACATGTCTTGACATCTGAAAATAAACTCCTATGATAGACAATATAGTAATCGTGTCGTTTGGGCGTATGATAGAACTGAGTCAGGTCTCCAAAAGGTTCGGAAGCCAGAGAGTAATCAATAACATTTCTTTTAAAATTAATGAAGGGGAGATAGTGGGACTACTGGGCCCGAACGGCGCAGGCAAAACCACGACCTTGAGGATGATCACCGGAGTATTGCCGGCATCCAGCGGCCGGGTAATGGTGGAAGACGAAAATCCTCTTGATAATGTGGAAGTGCGTAAAAAGTTGGGTTATCTACCGGAAGACAATCCTCTTTATCGGGATATGACTGTGGAAGAGTGGCTTAAATATTGGGTGAAGATCAAGCAGTTGCCAAACAGCGAGGACCAGATTAGAACAGTGGTGAAGAAAACTGGATTGGAATCGGTCTATTACCGGCTGATTGGTGAATTGTCCAAAGGTTTCAGACAGAGAACCGGGTTAGCCCAGGCCATGTTAGGCAACCCTAAAGTGTTGGTTCTGGATGAGCCGTCGGAAGGTTTGGATCCAAATCAACGACAAGAGATCCAGAAATTGGTCAAAGAATTAGGCCAAAAAAGAACCGTGATAGTTAGCTCGCACGTATTGGGTGAAGTGGCCAAGATGTGTAACCGGCTAATGATTTTGCACCAGGGACAAATTGTGGCTGACGGGACTGCGGATGAGTTAACCATGACTAAGGGAGGCAAACAGATCATTGAAGTAGAAGTTAAGGGTAAGGGCGTTAAAACCGGGTTAAAAGAGCTCAAAGGGGTGGTGGCGGTGACGGATGAAGAAAACAGCCGCTATCGCCTGACAGTCAAAGGGTCAGAGGATATGAGGTTGGCAGTGTTTCAACTGGCAAAGAAGCAAAACTGGGATCTGTACGAATTAACCAGAAAGAAAGTGGAGTTGGCAGAAGTGTTTAGCGAACTAACACGATAGATTTATGAAGAACATTCTTACTATTGCTAAACGGGAAATCATGGGGTACTTGAATACTCCGACCGCGTATATTGTGACGGTGGCGTTTATCGTACCCAGTTACTTTCTGTTTTGGCGCCAGGCTTTGATGACTAACGAAGCCAGCCTAAGGCCCTTCTTTTCCTTGATGCCCTGGTTTTTACTGTTAGTGATACCGGCTTTGACCATGCGGGCTTTGGCTGAAGAAAGGAGCAAGAATACGATTGAGTTACTCCTGTCACAAGCACTTAGCGAATGGGAAGTGATAGTGGGGAAATTTTTGGGTGTTTGGGTGTTTTACGGACTGATTTTGGCGGTAACTCTGAGTTTGCCGTTTACGCTGTTTAAGTGGGCTAGTCCGGATGTAGGAGAATTAGTTGGTCAATATTTAGGTGCCGTGTTTATGGGTGGCGCCATGATTGCCATGGGATTACTAGTTTCATCGTGGTTTAACCAAGCAATCACGGCCTTTTTGGTGGCTGCCGGGATTGGGTTCGCCTGGATTCTATTAGGCCTAGATATTGTGGTGCTGGCATTACCCTGGCCTGTGAATCAGGTTGCACAGCAATTGGCTTTGTTACCACATGCTGATCAGTTAGCCAGAGGTTCAATAGAACTAAGGGATATAGTTTATTTTGTGACCGTGACTCTGGTGTTATTGGCTTTAGCAGGGATTAAGCTCTTGGAAAACAAGTTGGTAGAAAACTTGGCCAAACGATCCCGTTTATACACAGGCGCAGTATTAATCGCGGCGATCGGGGTGGTGATTAATTTAATGTTAATTAGCTGGCCGGTGCGCTTGGATTTGACTGCGGATAAGAGATTTACTTTATCTGCGGGGACCAAAGCGACTTTAAGCAGTCTTCCAGATATTGTGTCAATCACTTTTTATTCTTCGCAGAATTTGCCGGCTCAGGTGGAACCGATCCGGATGCAGATAGTGGACACCCTAAAAGATTATACGAAATACGGAAAAGACAAAGTTAAGGTAAGTATTCTGCACCCGGAAACTAACTCAGAGATAGCCCAACAAGCTGCCCAGGCAGGAGTACAGCAAATTCAGTTCAACACTATTGCCAGCGGCAGGTATTCGGTGGAAGCTGGTTATTTGGGATTGGTAATCAGGTACGGTGATAAGAAGGAAACCATTGGTTACGTGCAAAATATCGGTGACTTGGAGTACGATCTGACCCAGAGAATCAGAAAATTAACGGCTAAAACTCAACCTACGGTAGGATTTTTGACTGGTCAAGGGGAAAAGACTCTGTATAGTGATTTAAGTAATTGGCAGGATCTATTGTCAACTCAGTATCAAACAAACACGGTGACGGTAAGCAGTCCTGAAGATAAAATAGATAGCAAAGTGTTAGTGGTGGCCGGGCCAACTTCTTCAGTTAAAGAGGCCACAGCCAGCTCTGCGGTCAAAGATTTTTTGGCTAATAAAGGTAAAGTAATGTTTCTATTAGACGGGGTGCAAGCTAATCCTCAAATAGGATCAGCTACCCCGATCGACACAGGATGGGATGAGTTATTGCAGTCTTACGGGTTGAAGTTGAATAAAGATGTGGCCTATGATGTGCAATTAAATGAAAATATCCGCATTGGGAAAGGTCTGGTTCAGTATATCTTGCCTTATTCTTTCTGGTTGCGGGCTTTGCCTGCGGATACCACAGGCGGACAAGCGCCCTTCAAAGTGCCTGAAGGAGTATTACTGGCCTGGCCCAGTTCAATTGAAGTCAATCAGGACCAAAACGGAGTTCAAGTTCATGAGTTGTTGAAAACCAGCCAGGCAGGAGGCAAGCTGACAGGTTCTCTGAACATTGCACCGGATTCAGTGCCTAAAAAGGGATCAGGTCAACCAGTGCTGGTAGGAGCCACAGCGGAAAAGGATGGCAGTAAGGTGGTATTGGTCGGTGATTCAGAGTTGGCGACTAATGACTTCATGCAGAATAATCAACCCAATCAATTGTTTTTGTCTCAGGCGATTGATTGGCTGGCAGCGGATGAAAACGTGGCTCAAGTTCCCCGCAGACTGATAGCCCCGGCATTATTGAAGTTTACTAGTCCCAGAGATACGATGATGGCCCAATATGGCAATATTATCGGTATACCTGTGCTGGTGGGTTTGTTTGGATTCTGGTGGCTGAGAAGAAGAAACGGATTAACGAAGAGAGAATATTTTGGTGGTAATTAATAGTATTTGATGATAACTAAGTAGTTGTTTCTGGTTACTCATTCATTTATGCAAACGAAAACTTTAGTCAAATTATTAATCGTGTTGTTGCTCTTGGTTGGTGCTTGGCAAGGGTGGAATTATTGGCAGCAAAAGCAGTTAAATCAGGTCAGCGGTTGGGTGACGTTGAGTACTGATGCGAATGCTGATCAGGTGAACAAGATCGTGGTGGACGGTAGCCTGCAGTTGATGAAGCAAGATCAGCAGTGGATGGTAGACGGCACTTTGGCAAAAGTTGACTTAGTAGACAATTTTTTGGGATTGTTAAAAGACCCCCAGGTGGAACTGGTAAGCCAAAGTCAGGATCGGTATACGGAGTTGGGAGTGGATGACGAGCACGCGAAAAAGTTGAGTTTTTGGCAGGGTGATGAGCAAAAATTGACGGTGTTGGTTTCCGATAATAACGCTGCTCTGATTCGGGAACAAGGCAAGCAGAATGTTTATAAGTTGAATCAAAGTTTGACCATGAATACTTCACCCACTTATTGGGTGGCCTCTACTCCTACTCCGGAATTGTCACCCACTCCAACGGAGGAAAAGAAGTAGCTATTGGGATTGTTTGATAGGAGTTCTTGGCCTGGGACGAACGTGGATATTATTCACTGAGCGCAGTGTAACGGAGTCGAAGTGATAAAAGGCTTCGACAAGCTCAGCCAGTAAACATCTACAATCTAAATGGCTTATCTATAGTTTAGTTGGCATGAGTTAATAGCCTATCCTTTGGAATGAAAGCAGACGCTGATTGATTTCTCTTGCAACCCATAATACAATCGAGTCACATTGCCATAGGCCGCAGCCGGGTTCAAGGCTACTCGGTTCGTGATGCGGCGGCAAGTTTACCGGCGGACGGGTGACGCATAAAATAAATAAAATCTGAGCAAGAGTTGAGCAAGGAGCAGCAAGGCGAGACCCAAAAAAACGTCACCGTCCGCCTTTCTAATTGGTTAAGATAACCAGATACTTCTGTTAATATCTACTTCTCATATACTTAACCTTCAATCATCTCTGGAACGGAAACGATGAAAATGTTGATGGTTTAACTGCGGTATTAAAAGACTGATTGATTTTACTTGAGACCCATAGTACAACAATTTAGCCGTGATTGAAGACTCCCGGGGTCAGCGCGACTCGGATAGCGATCAGTCACGGTTCTTTGACAGACAGGTGGCAATTTTTCAGAGGAGGTAAAATGACCCCAAAGAAAAAGGATGAGCAGAAACAAGAAAGGAGAACTGACCCAAATGTGCAGGATTGGTGCTCCTGCAGAGGTTGTAATGGTTGTAGAGGGAAGGCTGATTTTACCGCGGCTACAGGTTGCCTCCGCAAGGTTTGGGGAGGCGTTGGATATTGTAGCCGTTGCGCCCCCCACCACTGATAATCACCGACCCTAGAGGAATAGACACTAAGTCACCTGTCTGTCATTCCTCTTAACTGAGGTAAGCATCATGTAAGTGGAAATAAGTACAAGGTGAGTTACCTGGTGACATTTTGGAGTAGTTGGAAGTCTTTGATCTGGCCTGATTGGTCTACCAAGACTGAGGCGACATCAACCCGAGTAGCTTGAGGAAGATTTTTGTGTTGGTATTTTTGGCGAAAGTAGTGGCCGGTTTTGATGATCTTTTCCAGCTTATGAGGAGTAACGGCTTCATAGGGCTGGCCGAATTGGGTGGAAGTACGGGCTTTGACTTCGATGAATACTAAAGTGTTTTGATGAATGGCAATGATGTCAATTTCGCCGAAGCGGGAGGAGAAATTGGAAGTTAAAACTCGGTACTTACGTTGGTTTAACAATTTACACACCAGTAACTCAACCCGTCGGCCCAGAGGTAATTTGGAGTGTTGAAGTTTATTACTCTCCATTTCCCGCTATTTCGTCTATTGTATCCTCTGTCTCTTTCCTCACTTCATCGGCAGAGAAGTTCGGCCCGTGGGGTCCTTGCGCATCCTCTTCTTTCTTTCTGGCCACTTCATCTTTCAAAATCTCGACCACGAGTCAGACGTATCTTCATTTTCATTTGACATGAACTCCACCTCCCATTCTTTGGGTGATTTTGCGCAGTTGTTTGCGGCTTTGTTCTCGGGTGTAGTAGAGTTTGGCACGGCGCACCCGTCCGGCAGATTTGAGTTCGACTTTGGTAATCCAAGGCGAGATCAAAGGCCAGATGCGCTCGACCCCAACCTGATTAGCGCCTATTTTGCGCACGGTAATGGTTTTATTGTCACCTTTACCTTTGACGGCAATGAGCATGCCTTCAAAAATTTGGTTACGGACTTTTTGATCCTTGCCTTCACC
Source organism: uncultured Gammaproteobacteria bacterium (assembly GCA_964650355.1). GTDB lineage: Bacteria > Patescibacteriota > Microgenomatia > CAYXHB01 > CAZYTL01 > CAZYTL01. The sequence goes on from CAZYTL010000016.1 coordinate 27,758, forward strand.
TTCAATGATTTTCTGGTGCACCTGGATGGTGTCGCCGACAGAAATTTTGGTCTGTTGGTTATGATCTTGGGGATTGGTCCACGTGACGTAGAGAGCCATAAGATAGAATTTAGATTCAAGATTCAAGATTCATGAATTTCGAATTAAGATAAAGATTTATAGGACAACAAAGCAATTATCTATTAATCAACAAAAAAGGAAAAACCGAGCAGTTTAACAATAGAACAATTTAGCAATTCTTCCATATTTTATCAATTATTCTCTTAGGAGGCAATTGGGGGTTATTTTTTTAACAAATCGATGATGTCTTTTTGCAGTTTTTTGTTATAGTCAATGCCAAAAGGGACGGGCACTTTTCTGCCACCATTGGTGCGATTTTCAAATATGAGGGTGAGACCATCTTCGCCGGGATGATTTTTAAGCATGGTGTTAAGGGCGATCAGTTTGTTTTTGTCAGTGCCCTTGGGGATGACAAGCACGTGACCGTTGCCGTTGGTTGGAGAATTTTGAGACTCGGAAGAGGGTATTTCCTGTTTGAGACTTGTTTCGTTGCCGGAGATGACCCGGTCCACGATGAGACTGAGTTGTTCTTCCCGATATTCCACTTTGCCGTTAATTAAAACTGGGTGGTCGTCCTGCCAATATGATTTGCTCTGGCTGTAGGTTTGGGGAAATACAATCAGATCAATGGCACCGGTCTGATCCATCAAAGATGCAAAAACCATTGGTTTTTGGGTCTTTTTAGTGATGACTACCCGAGTGTTAGTAATAATGCCGGCGACCTTGACTGTCTTACCCTGATGATCAGCGGCTAAATCTGCCAAGCGATGGCTGGCAGCCAATTGCAACCCGGTGAGATGGGCCCCGAAAGGGTTGTCGGTGAGGTAAAAACCCAGCAGTTCTTTTTCAAAGGCCAATTTTTGTTCCGGGGTAAAGTCCGTAACTTGGGGGAGTTTGTCTTGTAATTGAGGATCGGTTGGATCAGGGTCGGAGGATTGCAAGGAACCAAATAGATCAACTTGACCTGAAGCGCGGGTTTTCTTTTGCTGTTCGGCCAGTTGCCGCAAAGCATCCATGGCAGCCAATAGGACGGCGCGATTGCCGAACTGGTCAAAGGCTCCGGCTTTGATTAAACTTTCCATGACCTTTTTATTGACTTTGCGGTTGTCTACCCGGGAAAAGAAGTCGCTCAATCCGGTGAAGAGGCGATCCTTCCGAGCTTCGATAATGGCCTGGATGGCGGCTTCACCTACGTTTTTAATGGCGTTTAATCCAAAGCGAATAGCCTGGTGGTTTAGTGAATCAGGATGGGGCTCAACAGTGAAATCCACGGACGATTGGTTGATGTCCGGTGCTAAAACTTGAATGTCCATTTTACGGGCTTCTTCTACTCCGGCAGTGATCTTGGCGGTTTCGCCGGCGTCGGCCGTGAGCATGGCAGTCATGTATTCCACAGTATAGTTGGCTTTCATATAGGCGGTGTAATAAGAAATCATGCCGTAGGAGGCGGCGTGAGCTTTGTTAAATCCGTAACCCTGAAAAGGTTCGAATAATTTCCAAATGTCTTCGGCTTCGGCTTTGAGCATTTTGCTATGCTCGATACAACCTTTGACAAACTTTTCGTGTTGTTTAGCCATTTCCTTGGGGATTTTTTTACCCACTGCCTTGCGGAATTTGTCAACTTCTTGCCAGTTATAACCAGCAAGTTCGATAGCAGTGAACAGTAAATCATCTTGGTAGACCAACAAACCATAGGAGGCTTCCAGAAATTTTTTCATTTTTGGGTGATAATAGGTGACTGGGCTTTTGCCTTGTTTGCGGGCAATATACTCAGGAATGATATGAATAGGCCCTGGTCGATAAAGAGCAATCATGGCCATGATATCTTCAAGACTAGTGGGCTTGAGTTCCATGAGCCATTTAGTGATTCCGCTGCCTGGAAGTTGAAATACCCCAATGGTTTCGCCTCTGCCTAACATGTCAAAGGTTTTCTGGTCATCTAAGGGGATGGAATGCAGATCAACCCGATGGCCGGTGGTTTGTTCTACGATGTTAATGGCTGTGTCCAAGATAGTAAGATGAGTGATGCCCAGAATATCGAACTTGATCAAACCCACGTCTTCAGAAGCGTGCATTTCATATTGAGTGATGATTTTGTCACCTTTAGATTCCCGTTGCAGGGGCGTGAAATCCGTGATGGCGGTGGGAGCCACGACTACAGCTGCGGCGTGAACCGAGCAATGGCGGGCGCTGCCTTCGACTTTACGGGCCAGGTCAAGTATTTTTTTAGAATCAGGGTCATGATCGTAGAGGTCTTTTAACTCGGGAGATTCTTTGAATGCCCGGTCAATATACATGGGGAACCCTTGAGAACCCATGGGAATAAGTTTGGCAATTTTATCTCCTGTATCATAGGGATAATTAAGCACCCGGGCGATGTCCCTGACTGATCCGCGGGCAAGCATCCGGCCGAAGGTGCAGATTTGAGCTACTTTGTCCTGGCCGAATCTACGGGTGATGTAATCGATTAGATCCATGCGGCGATTATCAGCAATGTCCAAATCGATGTCAGGAGGAGAGGGGCGATAGGGATTCAAAAATCTTTCAAAAGGCAAGTAATATTTGAGCGGATCAACGGTGGTGATGTTTAAGGCATAGGAAATCAGCGAGCCAGCAGCTGAGCCCCGGGTGTTGGTGACGATCTTTTGTTGTCTGGCCCATTCGGCAAAATCAGCCATGATCAGAAAATAGCCAGCGTAGCCTTTGCTACAGATAACTTCTAGTTCAAATTCGGCTCGCTTTTTAATCTGATCAGTGATCTTGGAGTATTTGAGTGGAAGAAGTTTGTCAACCTGGGCGCGGAGAATTTGTTCTTCGGTTTGATCCTCAGGTAAGTCCGGTAGTTTAGGAAAGAACCATTGACCGAGAGTAATTTCTAAGTCGCACTTTTTGGCAATCTCATTAGTGTTTTTAATGGCTTCAGGATAATCAAGAAAGAGTTGGGACATTTCCTGAGGAGACCGCAGATAGAAGGTAGGGGTATCTATATAGCGCAGACGATCAATGGTGTCAACGGTAGATCCGGTGGACACGCACACCAAAGCATCCTGTGCTTCGGCATCTTCTTGTTTAATATAATGGACGTCGTTGGTGGCGATCAATGGGATGCCGTATTCTCGGCTAAGTTTGACTAAGCCTTCATTAACTACCTGCTCTGAGTGAGCCATGTCGGTTAATTCCTGACGAATTTCCGGTTGGGCGGCTCGGTCAAGATACTGGTTGTGCTGGTGGCGTTGAAGTTCAATATAAAAATCGTCTTTAAAGATATTCAGAAACCATTCGACTACTTTTTTAGCCTGATCGTATTTGTCCTTAGCTAAAAATTGAGAGATTTCACCTAAGGGGCAGGCAGAAGTACAAATCAGTCCTTGGGAATATTTTTTCAAAGTTTTTTTGTCAAACCGAGGTCGGTAGTAAAATCCTTCCAAGTGAGCAATGGTGGATAGTTCCATCAAATTGCGGTAGCCTTGCTTATTTTTGGCCAATAATACCAGATGTGAGGAATTGGCTTTTTTCTTAGGATCTCTTTCAGTATGGGAAGCCTGGCCTTTCATAAGGTAGGCTTCGACCCCAATGAGGGGTTTGACGTCTTCAGCCAAACATTGTTTGTAGAATTCGATGGCACCGTAAAGTACTCCGTGATCGGTAACGGCCACAGATTCCATATTAAGTTCTTTAACCCGGCCAGTAAGCTGATCGATTTTGGATAGGCCATCTAATAACGAATATTCAGTATGGAGGTGCAGGTGGGTGAAATTTTTCATAAGCAGACAACAGTAAATTACAAATAATTTCGAATTTTGAGATTTATGCTCCTGGTCCTCTGAGGAATACTGCTCCCCAGGGACGGAAGTTGCTGTAAAAGGTGCGCTCTTGGAGAATTTGACCGTCACGGGTGACTTTCCAGTCAAAAGCGGCTTTGGTTCCCCAGGATTTGTATTCTACCTGTTTGATAGTTCCCGGAGGCAGGGTGGGATCGTCTACATAAAGATCGTCGGGTGGGGCGGTGATGCCCCAAACTCTCTGGTTAGAAATTTCAGATTTACGGCCATCGCTAGTGCCGTAGATTTCCACGGTTAAGGTGGTGTGAGGTTCATCAACCTTAGTCTGGATCAGAATATAACCGGGCGTGTCGTTCATAAATTTAAGATCAACCGAAGGAGCGTAAACCGTAGCGTCCAACCCTGGCTTGGCGTCATTTTCGTAGTAATGCACCCGATAGGAGTGGGCGTGTCGTTCGGTGATGGGAAGACCGGTATTGAGCGCCGCCCGAAAGACGGTGGTGGAAACCTGGCAGACGCCACCCCCATCATCCAAAATGGTCTGACCACTGCGGATGACATAAGATTTTTTGTACCCAGTGGAAGCGGAGACTTCTCCGACAGCTTGGTTAAAAGAAAATTCCTCGCCTGGTTTGACCAGAGTACCGGATATTTGGCCGGCAGCGTGGGCGATATTGTATTTACGGCCGGTTATGGATCCCTTATAGTTGGAGATGCCTTTACCAATCAATTCTTCAATGCCTAATTGATTGATATCGGCTACTAGTATTTCAGGATAGACAGATTGATAAGTTAATTGTAATTGAGCAGAATCAGTAGCAGATCGGGCAAGTTGTTGCAATTCTCGAAGTGCCTCTTGAGTTGTCTGGTCAATCTCCAAGGTTTGACCGATAACTTCAGGTTTAAATTGTTCGACTTTGTTAGTTTGGGAGTTAAATTGGAATTCGGCATTTTGGGCGGGAATATTGGTTTCACTAGCTAAGAATTTAAGCTGGTCGGTGAGTTTTTGGGGTTCGACGCCGCCTTTGCCTAAAAGTTTGATCAGTTGATCTCCGGTCCAAATTATTTTGCGTCCATGCTCCTCTAGAATTAATTGTTTGTTTTTTAATTGCCGGGCTAAATCCGTGAGTTGAGATTCTTCTTCTGCTGTGAGCTGAACGGTAACGGTTTCTACCGGAATAGAAATTGGCAAGGAATCAAGGTGGGTAAGGGCTTGTTGAACTTGGTTAAGCAGTTGAGTTTGATTAACTTGCTGACCGTCGGATCCAGGATTCAAGGTGATAGATTGATCTGCCTGGCTGGTGATCACTTCTGGGTCTACGGCAGGAATGTATAATTCTTCGCTAATCAAAGAGAGTTGCTGACTCAACAGCTCCTGAGAATATTGACTAACGACTGGTAAGTCTATACCTGTAGTAAACAGTTGAGGTAGCTGGTTCCAAGTGCGCCAGTGTTTATGATCATCTATCGCAGTTTGCACGCTGGTAGACACATCAGGTTGCCAGCCAATCCTAGTTAAGGGAATGGTCCAGACTCGTTGATCATAAACCAGCACCAGCTGACGGAACTGTTGCAAACGGTTGATTAATCGAGCCTGGATTTGCTGTTTGAGAGTTAGGCCAACTGGTTCTCCGGCCAGAGACACTCCAGGCCAAGGGCGATCAGCAATCCAGATCATGGCCACGATTAAGATAATCAGAGTCAGGCTGAAGCCAATACCAATGCCAATAAATAAGGTGAGGTTTTTTTCCACCCATTTAATTAACCGGAGAGAACGTTTTTTGGTTTTAGTCATAGTTATGATTTTATACATATTGGTGGTTATAATTAAGTATTAAATAGCGGGTAGCTGATTTCGGAGCTGAAGTACCCGAAAGACACTTACAACATGCTTAAGATAGAAACCCTGGTAGTAGGAGCTTTGCAAACTAATTGTTACTTAGTCTGGGATGTCTCCACTAAAGAAGCTCTAGTGATTGATCCAGGAGATGATGGAGAATATATCATAAGGAGAATTCAGGATCTCATAATACAACCAAGAGCGATATTTGCCACTCATGGACATTTTGATCATGTGTGTGCCAGTTTGGAGCTTAAGATGGCTTTCAGGATCCCGTTTTATCTTCACCAGGCTGACGAATTTTTGTTATCTAGAGCCCAGAATTCAGCCCGCCACTGGACAGGCATAGAAGTCGACCCTCCGGCTCCAGCAGACGGTTATCTAAGAGACAATGAAAAAGTTGAATTGGGGAGCCAATACTTGCGGGTGATGTTCACTCCCGGACATACACCAGGATCGGTTTGTTTGTATTGTAAAGAGGATAAGGTACTGTTTTCTGGGGATACCATATTTGCTGACGGCGGGGTGGGTAGGACGGATTATCGCTATAGTTCAGAAGTTGATTTGCATGAATCGATTACAAAGATATTTCAGTTAACAGATGAAATAATGGTTTTTTCAGGCCACGGAAGGGAAACAACGATAGGGCAGGAAAGAGATTTTTACGATTTAAGTTGACTTTTGGACAAATATTAGGTAGGTTATCTATAATGAAAAAAACCACGGCTGGATTGGTGATTGCTGGATTGGTATTATTAGGAGGATTTTTATATCTAAGATCCAGACCGGTTCCTGAAGCACCGCCTGAGATGCAAAAGGGTGCAGCTGAGCAGTCTACGATGGCGGCTGACATATCCCCAACCATAACCATGAGTAAACCAGCAGATAAGATCAAACAATATGACGCTCCTCCTGAGATGCAGGTCGATAAGACGAAGCACTATACGGCCAGAATGGATACTTCGAAAGGTAAAATGATAATCGAATTATTTGCTGATGAAGCGCCGGTGACAGTAAATAATTTTGTGTTTTTGGCTAAGGAAGGATTTTATGATCAGACAGCGTTTCACAGAATCATATCCGGATTCATGATCCAGGGAGGAGATCCGTTGGGAACTGGTACTGGCAGCCCAGGGTATACTTTTGCGGATGAACCAATAACCAAGGATTACAAGCGGGGAATTGTGGCCATGGCAAACGCCGGACCGAATACCAACGGTTCGCAGTTTTTCATCATGCACAAAGATAATGTTCAGTTGCCAAAAGATTACGTGATTTTCGGCCAGGTAACTGGGGCAGAAAGTTTAGCAACGTTAGACGCAATTGCCAGTACACCGGTGGTAGCCAATGATTATGGAGAGGTTTCACTGCCTACGGAAAGGATAGAGATCAAATCAGTGACGGTTGAGGAAGAATAAGGTTTACTTTTGGTAAAGTAAGAGGCGGGAAGAAGATTTGGTTTATTCACCGAAACCAAAGCTAGGCAGGCTAGCTTTGATTCCGAAAATTTTGTTTCATGGGAATGGTTAATCCCTCCCATGGAGATTCCCTGTTGGTTATTTGACGGCTCGCTTCATGGTCTTTCCCGGAGAGAAACGAGCTGCCCGATGGGCCTTCACGATTTTTCTTTCACCAGTGCCAGGAACAATCACTGGTTTATCTTTAACGGATACGACTTTGAAGGTTCCGAATCCGGAAATAACAACCTTGTCGCCCTTGGCAAGTGATTTTTGAATTTCGTCCAGTAGAGAATCAATCGCATCTCTGGCAGCTTTCTTGGTCAGTTTGGCTTTGCGGGCGACAATGTCTATTAGTTGGTTTTTCGTCATGTGTTTTTATACACCTCCTTTCTCTGGTAGTTTCTAATAGTGATAATTTGTTTGACTAAAGTCTGACTTTAATTGAATGAATTCTGCGTATTTACCCATGGTTTAGAGCTAATTTTGAACTTAATTTTGGCTTTCGCCCAAATATAGGGGTATTACTTATAACAATAGATGTTAAATCTGATAGTTGTCAAGTATTAAAGGGAAGAAGTCATATGAAACCTTCAACCTAACACGTAGCATAGGCAAAAGCGAATAAATATTTATGCCCAGAAGCAGGTAGGATTCGATTGATATGGGATATTCGAAAACCTAATGAAGAAAGATGCCCAGAAGACGCGATAAGGGTTGCTTGTTGTGCGCTATGTGATTTGTGTTACGTGTTATCTAACCTATGAAGTAAGGGCGGTGGCTCGAACTTCCCGAATGCCGGTGACTTTGATTTGCCCGGCGAAGTCCGAGATTTTACCTAATTCAGAAGCAATTTTATGCACCAACACAGTGAGCTCATTGTCGGATATTTCATTAGGTTTTACCATGACTCGGACATCCCGACCCGCCTGGTATGCAATGGCTTCGAGTACACCAGGGAAATTGTTGGCGATTTTTTCGATTTTTTCCATACGTTTGAGGTAGTCTTCGTGGGGTTCATAACGGGCTCCGGGGCGGGAACCGGAAATGGCGTCTGCAATCCACACAATTCTGGAGATGTCGGAAGAGAAAGCTTTATCTTCATGATGCTCAGCCACGGCATTGATTACCTCAGGGGGAAGATTGAATTTTTTAAGTAGATCGACCCCTAATTGAACGTGGCTGCCTTCGTCTTCAGTAATGACTTTGCCGATGTCGTGGAGTAAGCAAGCAAGTCTGACCAGTTGGACGTCAGCTCCAACCTCTTCGGCAATGGAAACCCCGATTTTAGTTTCCTCAATGGTGTGATTGATCATGCTTTGACCATACGAAAATCGGAATTTGTAGCGGCCTAGATGCTTGACCAGGTCTAAAGGCAAGTTATAGACTTTCAGGTCATGGCAAAGCTGTTCTCCGGTTTCGAGGATGATGCGATCAACTTCTTGTTTGGTTTTATCCACTACTTCTTCGATCCGGTCAGGTTGAATTCGAGTGTCTGCAATCAGCTTGAGCATGGAGCGGCGAGCAATTTCTCTTCTGATAGGATCAAAGGAAGAAAGACGTAATTCATTGGTTTCGTCCATTTCAATTTCCACACCGGTAACCTGCTCGAAGGTACGGATATTGCGGCCTTCTCTCCCAATGATGCGCCCCTTGATCTCATCGTTGGGGAGTTTAATACTAGAGACAGTATATTCGGCCACATAATCAGTAGCACCATGCACCATAGCATCAATTAGGATCTGTTTGGCTTTTTGATCAGCGCTGAGTTTGACCTGTTCTTCAGCTTGGCGAATGCGTTTGGCAATTTCTTCTTTGAGTTGAGCTTCTATCTGTTCCAGGAGAACTTGTTTGGCTTCGCTAGGTGTAAGTGAAGCCACTGAGCTTAATTTTTTAGTCAGGTCTTGACGCAGCTGGTCTAGCTGGGCTTGAAGTTTGTCAATCGCCTGGGAACGTTTGTCAATTTCTTGAGCCTTTTTCTGTAGTTCGGTCTCTCGTTTATTAAGTTGGTCAGCCAATTGCTGCAATGACGAAAAGTCTGTATTCGACATACGATAGTGGTCGTCCAGAAGCACTTGATGGCTAGCCCGTGTGGAAAACAGGGTGGTCAATACCTGGTGAAATGAAGGTTAATGTTTTCAGACCCATAAGCATCAGGTTAGCTTCTGTGAATTAATAAACTAATTAATGCGTTTATTTTAAGCGCTTGACAATAGTTCGTCAATCACGGGCTTGATTTGGCTATAAGAATAGCCTTTCCTAAGTAGAAAGTTCATCAATTTGGTTTTTTGTTCTCGGGGCGAATATCTGGAGAGCGTCTGGAGTTTTTTGCGACCCAGATCTTTTAGATTCGAAGTTTGATCGGGTAACTGGTTTAACGCTTGAGTAATTAACTGACGATCAACGCCTTTGCGCAGGAGTTCTTGGAAGAGAAGTTTCTGACCACGCGGTTTAAAAGCAGTGCGTTGGTCAATCCACCAGTGGACAAATTTTTGATCGTTGATTAAATCCAGGTCTTTTAATTTTTGCAAGATTTTGTTGTTTAACAATTGACTGATTCGTTTTTTGGTAAACCAATCCCGGAGTTCTTTTTCAGATCGAGGGCGGAGGGAAATAAACTTGATGGCTTTTTCGAGGATGGTTTGATATTC
>CAZYTL010000017.1:0-32309 GCA_964650355.1 uncultured Gammaproteobacteria bacterium
CCACCCCCACCAACACCCCCACCCCTACTGCCACGCCAACTCCGGCCGGAGCCGCTCCGGTGTCCAACGCCGGCGGCTACGATACCCTCACCGACGGCCTAGTCGGCTGGTGGAAGCTAGATGTAGCCGAGGATGGCACCTCTCCGGTTAACAGGACTGATAGCTCTGGCAATAGCAATACCATGACCGATAGTAACACCGTTGCCTCAGGTGGAGGTAAATTTGGCAATAGCGCATACTTCGTCGCTAGTAATAGCGAAAGTCTCCGCTTAACCGACACTAATCAGACCGGTTTGGCTATCACTGGTCCGATGACTGCCTGTACCTGGTTTAACCGAGTCTCCGGTTCTTCTGTCCAAGCACTGATTTCTAAATATCAAACCGCGGGAAATCAAAAATCGTATTACCTAGAACTATACAACGATAGAGTCTACATGACCCTCTCCCCTGACGGAAATAATGAATATGATGCGTATACTCAGAGCATTATTTCCAATAACGTCTGGTATCATGTTTGCGGTGTCTACACAGGGACGGAAATCCAAGTATATGTCAACGGAGCTCTCTCGACCTACGCCACCCACAACCCTTCCAGCTACTCTTCCGGTATCTTCGACTCCAGTTCAGACGTCCGCATTGGCATGTCTCACGACGGCAATTACTGGGATGGATATATCGACGATGCCCGCATCTACAACCGCGCCCTCTCCCCTCGCGAAATCGAACAACTTTACCAATGGGGTCCACCTCCTGTTGGCTACTGGCCCATGGACGAAAACACTGGGACCGGCTCCAACGCCGTCAAAGACCATTCCGGCAACGGTAACGACGCTACCATGCAAGCCTCCATGACCGAGTCTGACTGGATTCCAGGTAAATTCGGCAGCGACTTGGATTTTGATGGTTCAAATGATTTTATCAATATAACTGATTCCACCTCTCTCACCACTCCCGACGCTTTCACCATTTCAGCCTGGATTTATGATCAAGACGTCGATGACGGTTCCGATGACGACCGTTACTTTCTTGTTAAAAACGATACTGGTAGTAGCTACAACCACACCTATCGTCTAAAAATCGAAAATGATAAAACGATAGAATTCCGTGTTGGTGATGGAAGTACTAACCAAAACCTTAGCAGCACTAGCTCCATTCCCTATAAAACTTGGACATATGTCACCGGCACTTTTGATGGCACCTATCTCGCTCTCTATATAAACGGTAAACGCGAAGCGGGTCCCACCGCCAAAACTATTAGCGATTTATACGTTACTGGAAATGTTCTGATCGGCAGACAATCGGCAGGAGATTGTGCATCCCCCAACAACTCTTGTTTCGACGGCTTCATAGATGACGTCCGCATTTACAACTACGCTCGTACTCAGGAACAAATTATTGAGGATATGAACGCCGGCCACCCCGTCGGCGGCTCACCAATCGGCTCCCAAGTCGGCTACTGGAAATTCGACGAAGGCGCCCTCAACACCTGCTCCGGAGGTTCCAATGACGCCTGTGATTCCAGTCCCTTTAATAACGACCTGGCCATCTCCGCTAATGGCGGCTATACTACTTCAGGCAAATTCGGTATGGCTTTCGACGGTTCCGGAGACGCCTGGGCATCCAGAACCGACGATGCTGATTTCGATTTCGATGGTAGCAGCGATTTCACCATTACCTTGTGGGCTAAATCCGACGCCACTGCTAATCCCGGTTCAGCTGAATATCTAATTGATAAAGAAGCCGGCACCGGCTACGCCCTCTACTTCGATACCAATGGCTATCCCGTCTTTGGCATCGATAGTGACGGCGTCTGGACCCCGGCTGACACTGCCACCGTCAGCACTGATTTTTACGACAGTACCTGGCACCACTTCGCCGCAGTCAAAACAGATACCACCAAGATCGACCTTTATGTGGACGGCCTGCTTCGCGGTTCAGATACCTCCCTTTCTGCGAATGGATCTTTAGAAAATTCTGATTCCCTCACCATCGGAGACCAAGACGCCAGTGATGATGGCGATGAGTTCTTCGGTGATATAGATGAAGTTAAAATCTACCGCGCCGCTCTCACTCCCGACCAAGTGGCACTCGAGTACAACCAGGGCAAAAATGCAGTGCTGGGATCTCTCTCTACCTCATCCGATGGCACCTCTTCCTCCTTCTCTGCTCAGCGTCAATTCTGTCCGCCTGGCAACATCGAAGGCAACTGCGGTTCGGGTGACCCTTCACCCGTGGGTTGGTGGAAAATGGACGAAAACACAGGCACTGGCAGTAATGCAGTCAAAGACTCATCGGGAAATAACTATCATGGCACCATGCAAGCTTCCATGACCGAGTTAGACTGGGTACCCGGAAAATCGGGAAGTGCCTTGTCCTTTGATGGCACTGACGACTCTGTGTATACCGCCGACATCGATATCACTGACGCCATCACCGTTTCTGCTTGGATTTATCCTACCTCAGATGTTACCGACTGGGAAAGAGTTGTAGGCAAATTATATCAAACTGCTTGGTCATTTTCTAATAAATCAGGCGTGACAAATTCTCTCCTTGTAGCCATGAATAATACTCAGCTAGCCGTAACCAGCGCCAACGCTTACGCGACTAATGAATGGTCTCATGTAGCCTTTACCTACGATAAAGACGCCGGTGGTACTGATGAAATGAAGATTTACGTAAATGGAATCGTCAAAGCCACCTATGACTATTCAACGGCCATTGGCACCAATGATCAGCCTATCACCATCGGGGCTCAGGCACCTGGGGATGTTTTATACTTTTTCCCGGGCTACATCGACGATGTCCGCATCTACGACTACGCCCGCACCCCGGCCCAGATCGACTGGGACTACAACCGCGGTGCTCCTATTGCCTGGTGGAAGCTAGACGAATGCTCCGGCACCACCGCCTATGACTCATCCAAAAACGGTAACGGCGACTCTAATGGTAATACCGGCACCATTACTCCCGGTTCATCCGGCAACACCAGCGCTACCAGCTGTACCTCAGGCTCTTCAACAGATATGTGGTACAACGGGGCTACCGGAAAACGTGGGGCTAGTTTGGATTTTGATGGGACTGATGATTATGTCCAAATTTCCGCTGACTCTCTAATTGATGCTTACGGTAAAACCCAATTCAGTGTTTCTGCCTGGGTTTATGTTCATTCACTTGGCGGAGGAGGTTATGGAAGAATCGTAGATAAACGCAATGCAACTTCAGATAGTTCAGGAGTTGGCTATAATATGTATGTCATTGACAGAAGCGGCTCAGTTGGATTATTCAGTGTAGTCGGTCATACTACCACAAATGCTCAAGCCACGACAAATAGCGTCTTCTCTTTCAATTCCTGGCACCATGTAGTATCCGTCTATAATGCTGATGGAGATAAAATTATTACACACTACGTAGACGGACGACCAATAGCTGAATACGGTTCTCCTATTCCAGGCTCTGGGACGGTTGCTGATGACAGCGCAGTAAATCTTCGAGTCGGGAATTATGCTGGTGGAACTACTAGAGGTTTCGACGGCCAGATCGACGACGTCCGCATCTACAACTACGCCCTCACCGCCCAACAAGTCAAAACCTTATATAACAACGGTAGTGTCTCTTTCAGCCCCTAAATATGATTCACGATGTACGATTCAAGAATAAATATGAATACACAAAAAACTAACCATCCCAAGATCAGAGAATTCACTGACCTTAAAGTCTGGCAACAAGGGCATCAATTGGTGATCCTTATCTATAAACTAACAAATAAATTCCCTCAAAAAGAAACCTACTCCTTGACTGACCAGCTTAGGAGGGCTTCAGTTTCTATTACCTCCAATATCACAGAAGGGTTCGGTCGCCAAACTCTTAAAGAAAAAGTTCAATATTATTACCAAGCCCAAGGTTCTCTTATTGAAGTCAAAAACCAAATCATGATCGCCAAAGATGTTGGTTACCTGCCTAAAACAGATTTTAACTCACTTTACCACCAAGCCAACATTACACATCAACTCTTACCAGGACTCATTACCAAAACAAAATCTTTCATAATTCATAAATCATGAATCTTAAATCTAAACTTAAATCGTACATCATAAATCGTAAATCAATTACTATTGCGGCTTTGCTGCTGATAGTAATCCTGGCTCCCCTAGTTTATCTGACTCTTAAACACGCCCATCTGACCCAAGCAGCCACCCTCACCCTTTCCCGCCCCACCGCCACCACCATCCAAATCGACGTCCCCAATCACTACCGGGCGGTGATGACCACCAACGACACCGACGACTACCTCATCTTCTACGACCGGGCGGAAAACGATTCCAATCCGGATAAGGTTATTGAATTACTAAGTACTTCTACCTACTACAGCAGTACTTGGTATCGGCTCAGATGGGATACCAATCGCAAAACCACCATTCTGGAAAGCAATCCCACCCGGATCAGAATCCGTGTCGAGGGCTGCATGGACACCACCGAAGGCGGGGCTTGTCTTCAGGACGGAGGCAGCGATGACATTATTGACGTGATTGAAGAATGGACTTTCACACCCAACGGCATATATAAAAATCTCAAAGTTGATTTCAAAGATGGCATCACCTTTAGTGGCGGTGATTATATCGAGCCAATCCGGTCTTATTACAATGACGGTACATCTGAATACTCGGACACCGTCTATTATGGCGATGGGGCCATTGAGGCAAGTACCAGTACCAGTACGACGCTTACGAATACACCAGATCACTATGTGCTTCTTCAAGGTTCCGGTAATTATCAAGATGTCATTTTCGGTGAAATTACTAAAAATGGCGACAAGATACTCTCTAACAGCTCCAATGGAACTATCTGGTATAGCAACGGTAGCTATAATGATATTACCCTTTATGACGAAAGTACCACACTTAGAGGATCTGGACAAACTACTCTTTTCCTCCAATTCCACGACGGCCTAGACGGCGCCGGCAACGAATCTGCTCGCGAGGCCCTCTTCAATGACCTCACTAACCCCGACTACCTCACTTACATCACCGGTAGTGAATGGGACGACGCTCCGGCCAGTACCGGACTTGATTTCCTTGCTGCAAGTACGCAATACGTCGACCTGGGCGATATTGACGAAATTGACGCCATCAGTCATTTAACCCTAATGGCTTGGATGAAACGTCGAGCAGCCAATGAGATATTGCAAATAGGCAAACAGGAATCTGGAGATCCCTATACCGCCATCGGTTTTGAACTCTGGTCAGATGGGTATATATATTTTGATCTTGGCCAGACAACTTACGCGACCTGCAGCGTATCTTCAAATGACAACCAATGGCATCATTATGCAATGACATTTGACGGAACCCAAACCGGCGGCAACAGCAACCGTTTAAAAGTCTATATCGACGGAGTTGACCGAACAGCTGACTGTGATTGGGGAGGAACCACAATTCCAGCCCAAACTGTAAGTGACTCGCTCCATTTTTATCTAGGAACAATGGATCTACCCTCCGGTGGCAATGGTCAGATAGATGAAGTCAGGCTGTTTAATACCACTCTGACCGCCAGTGATATACAAAATAACCTGTATCGGGAAATCAGCCCGTCGACTTCGGGGTTAATCAGCTATTGGAAACTGGATGAAGGTTCAGGGCAAACTGCCCATGACGAAAAAGGAAATCATCACGGAACACTAGGGGCAACCAGCGGCTCGGAATCCACTGATCCCACCTGGGTCACTGGCTATGTGCCTGACCACTACAACGAAGCCGAAAGTGTTTACCCCATTAATCTTACATCAACCAACCCCAACCAACTTCAATTCAGCCTCGACGCCGGCCCCAACGTTTCCACCTTGCTCGACGGCACCGCTGTTGCCGGAGCCACTTCCATCACCGTCGACTCCACCACCGGTTTCCCCTCCTCCGGCGTCGGTTATATCTCAGGGGATAAATACTCCTACACCGGTACCACCTCCACCACCTTTACCGGCATCCCCTCCTCTGGTGACAACGCAGTCATTGGCCATGTCGACAACTCAGTCATTGCCTCCATGAACCGCCACAATCCCTTCTTCAAACTCCGTAACTGGCGCTCTCTTGGGTTACCGGATGTAGTCACCTTGGAAAACAAAGTCTTAACCGCGGGAACAGACTACAACGCTTCAGTCAAACCTTTCTCTGCCGCCTACTTCGCTCAAGATTTGACTTGGTATTCCACCATGGAAGACTACAACGCCGCTGTAAATCCTCCGGACGTTGGATCATCTGGTACTTATAACAACTCGAGTTTTGACACTGGAAAATACGGAAACGCTGGTGTATTCGGGGCATTTAGCGGTATCTACTTTACCAATAATGGCGACCTTCCCAACCAAACCGGTACTATTGAATTTTGGTACCAAAACACCGGTACTCCCACAGCTACCGCATATTTTGTCGTTACCGAAGGTTGTACTAACAACCTAACATTCTACCGCAACAGCAGCGACACCTCCATGGCATTGGATATTGGTGGTGCTACTCAAACCTGGAATTCCATTCCCAGTATTTGGGATGATATCTGGCATCATGTCCGCCTCACCTACAACACCACGAGTGATTCTTATTATCTCTACATCGATGGTGTATCCCAAGGAGAACAAACTACCGCAGCTGGCGATCTGGGTTGCGATTCCCAAACTATTTATTTAGGCGGATACTCCAGCTCAAATATCGCCGGCCTTTTGGACGAACTCAGCATCTACAACTCTGTTCTTGGCCCTGACCCCATCGCCAAAGCAGGCGATTTAAATGACAGTGATGAATACCTGGCCGATGATACCAATAACTACACCTTAGACTTCAACGATGACGACGCCAACAACCGCGGCGAATACCTCTGGCTTGGTTCCGATTCCCAATTCCAAGGCGTCAATGTTGACTTGGCCACCATGGGCGTTGACGGCACCGCCGCCAACCTAGTCTGGGAATACTGGAACGGTTCCGCCTGGTCTACCCTGACCGTCACCGAAACTACTACCGGTACCTCCACCTTCCAGTCCAATGGCAACTTCTACTTCACCGCTCCCGGAGATTGGTTCACTTACTCCGTCAACGGCTCTCCTGATCTCTATTATCTGCGCGCCCATCTCGAATCCGGCAACTACACCACTTCACCAGTCGAGTCTCTGATCAAGCCTGACCTGCTTTTATTTAACTACCTGGGCACCCTCACAGCCCAAAACCAAACCTTTGCTTTCAATACCACCGGTCAGGACACCAACTCCGGTGGCCCTCCCATCGCCTCCTGGTCACTGGACGAAGGCTACGGTACCACCAACTCCGATGACTCAGGCAATAACAACGACCTCACCATCTCCGGCGCTACCTGGACCCACACCTCTGATAAACTTGATTCTGCCACCACCTATCTTCACTTCGACGGCTCCAACGATTACCTTTCCCGCTCCTATGATTCCGACTTCGACTTCGACGGTACCAATGACTCCTTCTCCGTCGCCGGCTGGTTCCGCCACCCATCGTCCGTCACCGGCACTGACACTCTCATAGCCAGATACGGTACTGCCGGCTGGAAAATCTATATGAACAATTCAGGCTACCTCTGCTTCGCTATCGACGACGATTCCTCCTGGGGACCTAACGACTCCACCTGTTCCACTTCTGCTCTCGGTTCTTTAGCCGACTCCCAATGGCACCACTTCGAAGCCGTCAAATCTCACACCAGTTCCATTACCCTCTACATCGATGGCCTCCAAGCTGCCTCCAATAGCTCATTAAGCTCATCCGGCTCATTAAGCTCTTCATCCACTCTCTATGTCGGCATCGACTCTGATGGTACCTCCAACCCCTGGGACGGCTACCTCAACAAACTCAGTATTTACCACTACGCCCGTACTGCCGCCCAAGTCAAAACCGACTTTGCCGACCCCTCTGCCGCCTCCTTTGGTTCCTCTCCCTACGACACCCTCACCAACGGCCTCGTCGGCTGGTGGAAGATGGATGAATATAGTGATGGGACCGGAGCAGTTAATCGAGAGGACTCATCAAGTAACGGTAATACTCTGACTGATAATAACACCACTGCTTCAAGCACCGGTAAATTCGGCAACAATGGGAACTTTGTAAGTGCTGATGATACTTATTTAGAAATAACAGATGCAAACCAAAGTGGTCTTGATATAACTGGACCAATCACCATCAGCGCCTGGATCAACCCTACAAGTGTTATTACTGGAGGAACCGAAATAGTTAGTAAATATCACACACCAGCACTTATGCGAGGTTATCGTCTCAGAGTTTATCAAGGTGGCACTAATTATTATGCCCAGCTTGACATCTCCCCCGATGGTAATAACTCCTACACCATCACAGGAAATACTTCTTTCAATGCCTCTTCCGGATGGCAGTTTCTCACAGCAGTTTATGATGGTGAATACTTACGCATCTATCTAAATGGAAAACAAGACAAAACTCCCGTTGCTTATAATCAAGGTGTTTATAATAATTCTCGACCCGTGACAATCGGGTCTCTATACACCACCACTGGTAACTTCGATGGGAAAATCGATGACGTCCGCATCTACAACCGTGCCCTGTCTCCCCGAGAAGTTACCCAACTCTACCACTACGGCCCCCCGCCCATCGGCTACTGGCCTCTCGACGAAAATACCGGCACGTCTACCACCGCTGATATATCAGGCAATAATAACCCCGGTACATTTTCCAATATGACCTCTGATCTGTGGAAACCTGGAAAATTTGGTTCTGGAATCCTATTTGATATTAATGGAAGCCTGAGAATCAACGCCGCCTCTCCGAATCTATTCGATCAATTACCGGCAGTAACAGTATCAGCCTGGGTTAATCCAGAATCCGGAGGCGACTTTAATGACGGGTTTATAATCGCCAAAACAGGATCAAATGAAACAAATGGCCCTGGTTGGGCATTTCAATTTGGTGCTGTAGCTAACAGAATTCGTTTTTTTATTGATTGTGCTACTCAAGATCTCAATAGGAGTTCAGCATCAGGTGCCGTACCTTATAATACCTGGAGCTACGTAGCAGCTACATGGGATGGGGGCACATCTGCCTCCGGTGTAAACTTATATGTAAATGGAGTCAATGTGACTTATGGATCTGGAAATAATTGCACTGGCGGTAAAAACGATGATAGTGCTTCTCCCTTAACCATTGGTAGTGCACAAACAAGTGGCCGAGACAGTGACGGCATCATTGATGATGTTCGTCTTTATAATTATGTTCGCACCCAAGAGCAGATCATTGAAGACATGAACGCCGGCCATCCAGTCGGCGGCTCACCGGTCGGCTCCCAAATCGGCTACTGGAAATTCGACGAAGGCTACGGGGATACCGCCTATGACTCCAGCCCTCAAGGTATCAACGGAGACCTTGCTGGTTCAGGTACCACCTGCCCACAAACATCTTCCAACTGTCCCGCCTGGACCACCGACGGAAAATTTGACAAAGCTCTTGACTTTGATGGCAATGACTATGTCAGTGTCCAACATGATACTTTATGGGACTTACAAACAACCGACAATATCACAGTTACAGCCTGGGTAAAATTCGATGGTGACACCAGTAGTACCTACGGAAACATTTGGGGAGACGTAAACGGACCCTGCTTTCAAGTTCATAAACAAGGTGCTGGTTCATATACTTTAAACTGGTTTACTGTCACCGAATATCAAAGTAACACTCTGTCTTTCAATACCACTGACTGGTATCATGTCGCCGTTGTCAGAGAAGGTACAAATCGTGTCACCTGGTATCGAAACGGAGTCCCCGTTGGCTCCTCGACTTCATTAACCGAACAGAATGAAAATCCGGACAACGTATGGATCGGCGGTGATGAAGCTGCCAACGAATATTTCAATGGAAAAATCGACGAAGTCAAAGTTTACAACGCCGCCCTCACCGCTGACCAAATTAAACTCGACTACAACCAGAGCAAAGCCGCAGTTTTAGGCGCCCTTCATGAAGACTCCTCTAATACTTCTTCAAACTCCTCTACTAATGCCTACCTCCCCCCCGGAGATGACGGCTCCAACTGCGGCAGCAACGGCTGCGCTCCCATCGCTCAGTGGAAAATGGACGAAAAACAGGACAACACCTGCTCTGCCATTGCCGACGTCTGTGACGCTAGCGGTAACGAGAACCACGGCACCCAAAGCGGCAACCCCACGTGGAAAAGTAGCAACCAGTGCCATGAAGGAGCTTGTTTGGAGTTTGACGGTAGCGACGATCAAGTATCCGTAACTGATAGCGACACATTGGACGTAGGTCCGAGTGCAACCTGGTCAGTTTGGCTTAAACTAAATTCTTTGCCATCGGTTGCAGGAAATATTTATAGAATACTTGATAAATGGATCGGCACAGGAAATCAGAGATCTTTTGAAATGGAAGTTGCCACAACGGATAAACTTCATATGCTTATTGACCCTGACGGCCAAGGTACATCCGACATCGACCTTGCGGGAAACGACTCTCTTAGCAAAAATACTTGGTACCATTTCGAGGTCATAGCTGACGGAACTCAATCATATACCTACGTAAATGGAATTAAACAAACTGATACTGAAATTCTCCCCTCTATTTACGGCAGTACCAGCACTCTGTATATCGGATCAGACACCAGTTCTTATTATTTCGACGGACAACTCGATGATATCCGCTTTTATGACTACGCCCGCACTCCAGCCCAGATCGCCTGGGACTACAACCGAGGTGCCCCTGTCGGTTGGTGGAAGCTGGATGAGTGCACTGGTACGACAGCCTATGATCTGTCCTTGAATGCCAACGGCGACCCCAACGGCAACAACGGCACCATCACCATCGGCTCCGGAGGTACCAACACCTCCGCCGGCACCTGCTCCTCCGGCAACTCCGCCGAAGCCTGGAACAACGGCACCACCGGCAAACGCGGATCATCCCTTGACCTTGACGGCAGTGACGACTACGTCCAAATCGCCGACGCCACCAACCTCCGCTTCGACAGCTCCTCCGATGACTTCTCTATCTTCTCCTGGGTTAAACGCGCCTCCAATGGAGGCATGTACATCATCAGCAAAGAAGATGCCGACAACGACGGCTGGCGTTTCCAATTCGATTCCGGCAACACCATCACCTGCAGCCAAGACGCTACCGATATCACCTCCTCCTCCACCATTACAGATACTAATTGGCACCACGTCGGTTGTGTTGTCGATCGTAACGGCAACGGCCAAATCTATCTTGACGGTCTACCTAACGGCACTCCCGCCTCCGTTAGCGCAGACGGTATGGCTACCACTACGAACATCCGCATCGGCACCCGTGCTTATTCCTCAACCAACTACCTCGACGGCCAGATCGACGACGTCCAGATCTTCAACTACGCCTTAACCGCCCAACAAGTCAAACTGCTCTACAACAATGGCGCCGTTTACTTTGGTCCCTAAATATGATTCACGATAAACGATTCAAGATTCAAGAATAAATATGAATTCACAAAAATTAACCAACCCCAAATTAGAGAATTCACAGAGCTAGAAGCTTGACAATACAACCATCAACGAGTTATCACTCTCTACCAAAACCACCTCTTTCTTAAACCATAAATCGTAAATCTTTATTCTTAGCAGATCTACTGCTAATCCTCGTTCTCGCGCTCTCTCTTCCCTCTCCACTTGATCACTCCTATTAACACCACGTAGTAAATTATCCCCATCCGTAGGGGCATCTGCCACTCCACTGTCTCAAACCGTCCAAAGAAACTCACCACCACCACAAAATACTTCAACAACGGCCAAACCAACCACAACAACAGCTTAATCACAGGTTCAACTAACACTCCTAATACCCCATACACCATACCTAACACCATTCCCCATGCCGTTACCACAGGCACCACCCACAATACCAGAGCATTCACAATCGGCGACCACACTGACACTTGGCCAAAATTAACCAATAAAATAGGTAATACCACAATTTGCGCCGCCACCGTCGTCCTCAAACTCTCCCCTACCACAGGCAAGTCAAACAACCTCACGGGGTACGAGATAATTGACAAAGTTGATAAACTTTTCATATCAGCTTTGTCATCCTGAGCACGCCTGAAATCATGTGAGATTTCAGGCTGTCGAAGGACCCCGTCCACTCCACCCTTCAAGACCGGTTCTACCCAAATCAATCCTCCTGTCGCCGCCACGCTCAACTGAAACCCCACATCCCACAGCCACTCCGGCTTCCACCACAACATCAGCACGCTCGATACCATCAACAACCATCCTGCCTCCCTTACTCGACCTAAAATAATTCCCACAAACGCTAAACTTCCCATCAGCCCTGCCCTCACCACCGGCGCATCCCATCCCACCATCGCCACGTAGGCCCAAATGCCTAACATCGCCAACATCACAGCCACTTGTCTTCTTACCCATAGCACCAAAATCCCCGCCATAGTTCCTCCTACTAACATCACATTAAACCCACTAGCTACCACCACATGCAAAGTTCCACTCCTTCTTAATGCCTTCATAAAATAACTGGATAACTCTCCCTTAGTTCCTAACACCATTCCCGATAATAGCCCCCCCTCATCTCTCGGTAAGGTTCTCCTAAATAGTTCCAGTACCTGCCCCCTAAATTGACATAACAACTTACAATCTATCTTCTTGACACTTAAATCTTGGATCTTATCTACTACCCACCGTCTAGGCCTCAATCGCTCAACCCAGCCATTCCAACCCGCCAAACTTGACAAAGGCGATAAACTTTCAAAATCGCCTTTGTCATCCCGCACAGACTTGAAACCTGGTGGGGTTTCAACCTGTTGCGGGATCCCGCTTGATACACCTCCCAACTCCTTTATTCTCCCCACCAACCCCACCCTATCTCCATAATTGACGTCCTTCCATCGATCCCCCTTTAACCCAAACGTCTCGCTGCCGTTTTGAACCCAAATCCACTGGTATTCTTCCCCATTAAACCGATCAACTTTAATACTCGGTTGTTGGCTGACCTGCCCCCTCACCCGCACTTCCTGTCCTTCCGCCAATCCCTCAATCCTTCCCGACTCCCACCGCCAATACCACCCCACTATTGCCAATCCTAGCAACGCTCCTAACTTCCAACCTCTCATATACTTTAATCTAACACCAAACTCTCTGTCCCACACTCTCATCTCCCGCGCCAAGCACCATCAATGACTACAATCTTTTCCCCAATTCGTCACCAAATACCCCAATTCGAAGGTATTCACCTTACTATCTCCATTCACATCCCACCTCGTATTTATTCCTAAAAAATTCTCCAACCACCCCTTCACATCATCCCCGTTAATCTGACTATCATTTCCCCAACAGCGCGGTGGACCAGGAGACGGTGTTGCTACCGAACTAACACAATTCTCATACACATAATTCATACTCGGCCATAAATCAGGACGGTCGTCCAAATCCTCTGTATACCACTTTGCTCCCCAGGTATACCAAATAAAACCATCCAGAGGCCCAGAATTAGCAAATTGGCATCCCCAATTCTCCATCTCCTCAGAGGTAGGCATCACGTAATTACTCCCGTAAGCGAACGTCTGAAACAGATAGACCAATTCCACCTTCCCCTCCAAACCGGCATTATTTATTCTCGCTCTGTCCTGTTGCACCAGATTCAAGGCATTAGGGCACGAACCTTCAGCTCCTCCAAAACAATGCTGCCAGGTTACCGCCACATCCATAATCGAGTTAATTTGCTCAGGAGTGGCATTAGATGGTACATGATTAACAATATTATCCACATAATTCCACACCTTTACCTCCCGATGATTAGTTGTATGGTTACGAATGTAATCTTTAAGTTGAGTCCGAATAATAGCCATTTCTTCCATCGTCATCTTACAGGACCAAAAGGGCTCGTGCGCATTAACGATTCCTATAAAATTGGGATAATCTCCCACCGCATCCAGTAAATTCTTCACATGAGTAATATAATCGCCGTTGTTATCGAAGTACGGGCTTTCCCATCCGCAATCTGGCCGAGGGTGCGTCCAATCAGACGGCCAAATAACAATGTTTATATTATACTTGGCAGCTTCATCAAAAAATGGCCTCCAAGACGAGCTCCTGTTTACATCTATAGAGGCCACTAACGTACTCACATGGTAAGTCGGACCTAAAAATGATAATTCCGATTGGAGAGCCCGGTCAACGCCGTAATAAACGATACTTCTCGCCTCCACTGGCGATGGAACCACAAAACAGAAAGCAGTCATTAACGCCATCACAATCGCTAGCTTTCTGCAATCCATATTTCTACCTGATAAAGTTATTGACCTCAGTTTACATACTCTTTCATCGCCATCTAACATCATCATACCTAAAATATAAATCCCGAACCAGTTTCATTTACTCAACAAATACCTTTTCCTTTTGGCACTCCACCCCGCCTTGTGACTCAATCTCTCAAACAAACCCACTACCCTTTCAGACTTATCAAAAAAGAACGACAAAAACACCAACATCATAAACAACATAAACACGAACCAATACATCACCCTTCCCGCGTTAAAACTCGGATCAAATACAAAATAAGCCCCTACATGAATCAGGAAAAACAATCCGTACATCAGCTTCAAAATCCTCATAAACTTCTCACTGAAAATCGACAGCCAAATCCCTCCGAATACTACCACTCCCGTAATCCCTCCCAAACTAACTAGCATATAAAACTGCCACCGGCTAATCGTTGTCACTAAAGGGAACCACATATTCAACACAGAAATCATCGTCAACAGACTCATCGCTCCTGCATAAACCCAAAAATGAGACACCCACAAATGTAACTCCTCTGAATGCTTAAACACATCATACAACGGATCGCGGTATCGTTTATTCTCAAAACTCTTAGTTAACGAATGAATCACCACAAACGCATACACAAATAAAAACGCCACAGAATAAGTCGTATCAACAAAAAATAACTGGTTCAATGACAATCTCAAATCCAACTCATGCTTCAAAATGTAAAACAAAAAGGTCTTAAACCACACAAACATCACCGGCGAGAGTATAAAGGCATACACGAACTGCACCACGTCAAACTTCAAAAATTCCTTGCGCCCGTTCTTCTTATACACCGACAGTGCACTCACCACGGCCATCAATGGGATCAAATACAAAAACCATCGCATAACTAATTTTACAATAGAAACCTTCATTAGGTAAAATCGAACCGCCTCTTTTCGTCCCATGAGTCTTCCCCTAACCGCTTCAACCAGCCTCTCGCCTTTCCGCATCACGAATACATTTCAGTCCGAATAATTAATCCAGAATAGAAACCTTAATAACCGGCCAATTCTAAGGATACCACAACTTCATCAAATCCAACAAATTCACCACTCCGTCAACCACCTTGTCCAATGCAGAGTTACTCGTGCGGTAACTTGCTAAAAAACTTCTTGGCGGTATAGAGGGAGTTGGTGTCCGGGTCAGCGTGGGTGTTGCAGTCACTCCACTCAAGGTAAAGCTGCACGCCTGAAGTGTTCCCCCATACCCAGCCCCTGTATTCACATTCACCGCCCAATTATTCAACTGAGTCACACTCCCCTGCTCTGACCGAAAAGCATAATTATTCGCTAACCTTGTCTCTTGACTGGATCCCGATGGACTCACATACACAGAATAAGTACGTTTTTGTACATCCACTGTCATCCGCACATGATACGTCGAGCCTCCAATATATCCTATTGTTGTATCCGCCCCGTAAGATCCACCGTTGCGCGCATCTATATTCCCCGAAGGCGCAAACCTCACTATCGCTGCCAAGTCAGTATACGCACTCGCTGATCCATTTGACAACCCCACTGCCATATCTCCCACCGTGTCTCCAGTCCGCGGTGATGGTGTGGCATCGAACTCCGTTGTAAATGTCCCCGTCTGGTTAGCGCCCATTGACTTATTCACCCAAGAACCACCCGCATATGCAGTCTGACACCCCACAGGCGTAGGCGTCGCCGTCGGCCCCCCCGGAGTCGCTGTCGGCTGAGGAGTTCCCCCGGCTTTAGTAAAAGTCCTCGCCCACGAGGCAGTGCTATGACCCTGTAAATAAATACTCACCGTAAAACTGTCTCCATTCACATCCACGGTGGCAAATCCCGAACCGATACTCTCATCGCTACCAACACAATAATCACTCCTTCCTGGTGTACAAGCATACGCCCCGGCTCCTCCTGCTCCGGTCACAAACTCCTCAAACGGGCGGGTGACTGAAGGTATTCTTCCACTATCTCCACCATCTATGTGCACATAAGCCATCACATGCTCATGTCCATGAAACGTCGCTGACACAATCGGGTGTTTGTTCAACACCGAAATCAATCCACTGGGTACTCCTGACGAGTGATTATTCACATAATAAATCGGCCCGTGAAAAAATATAAATGCATGCCTCAATCCTCGATTTTCCGCTACCGTCAAATCATCATCTAACCACCTTGTTTGACTATCAGTTACCATCGTTGCACTTCCGGGTGCATCTATCCCCACAAAATGACTATTTGGATTATCAGACGGATAATCAAACGAATAAGTCAAATCCTCGTAACCCGGATCATTCAGCTGAGGAGTGTAATTAATCGCCCCAATTCCCTGAGCCACCGATCGGGTATCAAAAAAGTCTTGCCAAAGGCCCGTGGTATTCTGAATGTGAATATCATGATTCCCTCTCACAGGAAAAGTTATTAGAGACATCCCGTTACCCGGACTGGAACCGCCATTGAGAGCTCTCTCCCACACCGCAAGCCCATTTGCAGTAGACCCATCACTCTCCAAATCTCCTGTATAGATGGTGAACGCCGGGTTCAAAGCCTTAGCCTGCTGAGAAATCGCCGCCAGCCCACTAGTACCGCCTTTCGTATCCCCCCACGACACAAACCGAAACGCCAGCACCTTAGACGGCAATGCCAAATTTATTCCCAGGAGAATTACCCCCAAACACATCACTAAGTACCACCTTATACTCAACACATTTCGTTTCCTATCAACATGTTTCTCATTGCACATATCTATTCCTCCTCCTCTTCCTCCTGATATTCAGCTTTTGCTGGAAATGCCAGCGTTATCTCAGTGTTACTTGCTTCCGCATTTCTAATCACTGACAGCTGTAACAAACTCCCATTTTGTAATGCCACCACGTATTGATTCTCCGTGTTTTTCGTATCATAAGGTTTTATGTCAATTCTCCAACCCGCTGCTTCTAAAGCAGGCAGGTACCAAGCAACTACCTCCGGAACTGATTCACTCGTTGTCCAGGTGGCTGTATAATGTAAGTCTTCCCCCTCTCCAGGATTTTCCGCGCTAGAATCTTTCAACTTCGCCCCAGGATAAACTGCTACTTCAGGGAATCCTTCTACTAACTTAACCGATCCAGAGTTATCTCCGGACATCCCCGGAGATTTAATGCCCCTATTACCAACTACTCTCAACAAACTAATTACTACAAACACCATCAAAAACAAACTCACCAACAACCCCATTCCCTTCGAAAACCACCTCTTTTGAAAAACATACACCGGACCCATAGCTCAACTATGGATCAGATCACCAACCCTGTCAATTATGACATGAAGTTAGATCTCTCACTCCATCATCCCTTCTCGGGAATCTATCTCTCTCAACGCTTACCGCTTAAACCGTCACCCCATAAAACTCACAAACTTAACTTATCTTTGTTTCTATCCCACACATTCTGTTTCAAAATCTTTCTTTGTATCAACTCCTCTCTACAGACTGATAAGGCCTTCCGTCAATAATCGCCTGCGCCGTTACCGGTCCGATTCCCCACAACTCTTCCAACTCAGCCAAATTAGCACTATTGATACTAACAGTGCTAGTCGTCTGTATACCCAAAACTGGAGCTTGATCAAGGGTCAAATTCTCATCTTTAGCCTCCTCCACGCTCAAAATATAAACTTTCTCTCCATCCTTTAATTTTTCCGCCTTATTCACTTTCCGTGATAACCACTCCTGATCCGCATCCTCAGTTAGCCCGCCGGCAGCTACTATAGCGTCACCAATTCTTGAATCATAACTCAACTCGTAAACTCCGGACCGCCTCACTGCACCACCCACATCTACAACCAACTTCCCGCTATCTGAAGCACTGTTTTCTGCGGGTAAAATCTCTACCCGATTCTCATCGTTTTCACTCCCCAGTATCTGCCCTCCGGATTGTAATATACGGACGCCAATGCCCAACAAAAATAATCCCACCAATCCCATCAAAATCCTCCACCGATACTCCTCTATCCACTCGGACCAGTTAAACGATGGCAGCTCATCAGCTCCAAACTCATCATCCATATTATTCTCATCTTAATTACCCAAATTAATCCTCGTCAAGTTAACTTGCCCTCCCAAAAGCATATCGAAGTGGACAAATTATTGTTTATCAATTACTCCGACTACTAACTACTTATAACCTCCGCCATATCCAGTCCATTAAGTATCCCATCCTCATACTGATCGGCACACCCATTTGGCAATGATTCTGAGTAATTACCTAAAACAAATCTCAAATCGCTACTATCAACCACTCCGTCCTCATTAACATCCCCTGGCACACATCCTGGTCCGGGACTCACCCTGGGACAACTCCCTCCTGTACAGCGAACCAAATCAATCCCCGTTCCTCCGTAGTCGAAACTACAATCAGCACCATTACAGCTTGTCGCGTATATCCCCAGCCCCGCCTCCGCCACTAATCGATAAGTAACCCTCGGATTCTTATAACTTATAAAATTAGTTCCCCTGTACTCTAAATAATCTAACATCACGCTATCAACCGCTACTGGGTCGACCCCTAAAAACAACGAATTCGGATATGGTTTAATTCCGCAACTTCCGTCCGGATTATCCCCTGGGCCCCCGCATTTCAACCCATACAGGGCATCAGCCACAACCAAAATAGTTTTATTCCTAATAAATGGATGCTGATTAAGCTGAATTAATGAATTCTCTTCCGGATTAGTTTCGAAAAAATCTCCTACCCCATCCCCATCATGATCATGAAAATTCCTCGGAGTATCCGTACTCCCCAAATGATTCTTCAATGACAAAGTTGCCCCTGCACTCGCATGATTCCTCAATAACGGCATATTAATCAAATAATCAGCCTCTGCTAA
Organism: uncultured Gammaproteobacteria bacterium; assembly: GCA_964650355.1. GTDB lineage: Bacteria > Patescibacteriota > Microgenomatia > CAYXHB01 > CAZYTL01 > CAZYTL01. The sequence continues at coordinate 19,165 of CAZYTL010000017.1, forward strand.
CCAGCAACCAAAATGTGCTCCCCATATATTCTCTGCCACCACACAAGCCTTCTGTGGATTTAACAAAACATCAGGATACCTTTGACTTACCCCAATAGTAAAATATTGACTCAACGATCTGGATGTATCATACAGACCAATGTTACTCTGACTAATTCCCGCCTCCTCAACCAACTGTCGCAATAATGCATTTACCACCTGATACGTCGGACATTGCAATCCGTTCGCACAACCATAATCATTATTAAAATTCACTTTTATCGCTATCTTCTTACCACCACAATTACTCCCGCAAGGCAAAATCACCCTCCAGGCATCCCCCACTGTGTCTTCACCCGTAAAAGCCATTACCGCCTCATCCAACATGTTATCAACTACAGCTTGATTGACTCTGCTCGAATCAGGAGCAAAACCATCCGTCGCCTGATCATCCGTAATCCACACTACCCGTGATCTCCCCTGACCTAGCGCCCGCGGAACCAAATAACCCTCCTTCAACGAATACCATCCCCTCTCTACCAGATGAACGATCATCATCAGAGCCACTACCGCCACCACCATCCCCACAACCCTCCCCCGTACCCTCAAATCATTCTTCAATTTTCCTACCACCACTGACAGCGCTGGCAAGCCTAAAAAGCCGATATTAGCCCTCGCCATCTGTTGACAAGGATAAACTACCCTGGAAGGCTTAGTCCCTGTCCGATATACAAACCAAAACAAAGATAATAACCCGATCAGCCAACCGTTATTACAAACTCTATACCACCAGTGTTTAAATCTCACCATAACTCTACTTCCTTACATTTTTCATCATAAAAGTCCTTCTCTTCCCTCGTCAACTGACCACCCTGTTAACACACCACCTTTACCTGTTGCCCAAAACTAGCCTACCACCAAGTTCAACAACTTCCCTGGCACAAAAATCACCTTCTTAATCTCCTTCCCTTCCGTCCACTTCTTCACTCTCTCATCTGCCAACGCCAATTCCTCTACCCTCTCCTGAATTCTAGATTCTGAATTCTGAATTCTAATCCTTGCTCTTAGCTTCCCGTTAATCTGTACCGGGATTTCCACTTCCTCTTCTACCAACAAACTCTCATCATACTCCGGCCACTCCTGCTGATGCACCGACCAATCATTTGACGCAGCTGATAAACTATTTAAATCAGCTGTGCCATCCCGATGAGATCTGAAACGCTGCCTGTCCGCCATAGCTTTAGCGTCGGTGGATGACGTTTCTGACGATATCGGGATCTCATTATTCAACCTCTGCCAGAGTTCTTCTGCCATATGAGGTGCAAACGGCGCCAAAATCAACAAAAACTTCCTCGCATCCTCCACACTTAACTGCTCACCTTCCTCTCGCCACATATTCACCAACTCCATCATCGCGGCAATCGCCGTATTAAACTTCAGCTCCTCAATATCCTCTTCCACCTTCTTAATTGTCTGCTGCAACTTCCAGCTTACCCTATTTGTAGACTCTTGAATCTTGCCCTCTCGCCTTTCTGGAGAAAATTGTAAATTACTATACAAGCCCCATACCTTCATTAGAAAACGTCGGCATCCAACCAGTCCCTTATTAGACCAAGGGATCGATTCATCAAAAGGTCCCATAAACAACTCATATAAACGAACACTATCTGCCCCGTATTTCTCAACTACATCGTTAGGATTAATTACATTTCCCCAACGTTTGCTCATTTTCCTACTGTCCTCACCCAACACGATTCCCGGGTGTCTTAACTTCAAAAACGGCTCTCTAAAATCGATCAGCCCTTCATCAAACAACACTTTAGTAAAAAACCTGGAATAATTTAGATGACCCACCGTGTGTTCTGCCCCGCCCACATATATATCTACCGGCATCCAGTGCTTTAATTGTACTTCTCCGCAAAAAGCGTCTTGATTATTCGGATCTAAGTATCGGTAATAATACCAGGAATTATCCACAAATCCATCCATCGTATCCGTCTCGCGTTTCGCCCGACCTCCGCACTTAGGACACTTTGTATTCACAAACTCTGAATCGGTAGCTAATGGTGCCTTGCCCTTAGGCTTAAAATCTTCTATATAAGGCAACTCTAAAGGTAAATCTTCTATCGACAACGGTACTTCTCCACACTTACCGCAGTAAACAATCGGAATCGGCGCGCCCCAGTAACGCTGCCGGCTAATCAGCCAGTCCCTCAATTTGTAACTCACTACTCGCTTTCCCCAACCTTTTTCCTCCAAATAATCCATTATCTTTTGTGTCGCCGCATGAATATCCATGCCATTTAGAAATTTAGAATTAATCATCTTCCCCTCTTCCTCTTGCACTTGGTCTGCAGAAGTTATCTCTGAATCATCGTTGTCTGAACCCACCACCACCCTCTTAATTGGTAATCCAAACTTTTTGGCAAACTCAAAATCTCTCATATCATGACCAGGCACCCCTACTACCGCTCCGGTCCCTACGTGACCTAAAACAAAATCTGACACCCAAATCGGCATCTTCTCACCGGTTAAATTATTAATCGCATATCTTCCAGTAAACACTCCAGATTTTTCGCGGCCTTCAGAAATTCTCTCCAACTCAGATTTATTCTTGGTTTTCTCAATATAATCTTCTACTTGTTTCGCGTTAATTTCAGCCATCTGGCTGATGAACTTCGAATCTCTAAGTAATGGATGCTCCGGTCCTAAAACAATAAAAGTTGCTCCAAAATTAGTATCCGGCCGTGTAGTAAAACATACAATTTTCTCTTCGCTTCCTTCTACTTCATATTCAATATTTATCCCCTTCTTCTTTCCAATCCAATTCCTCTGTCCCATTTTAGTTGATTCTGGCCAATCCAAACCCTCTAAATCTTCCAACAACCTATCTGCGTATTCAGTTATTTTAAAAAACCACTGTCTCATCATCCGCTTCTCAACTTCGGATCCACAACGTTCACACTTTCCGTCTACCACCTGCTCGTTCGCCAAAACTGTCTTACAATTATCACACCAATTCGTTGGAGCTTCGGCCCTATATGCTAACCCCCTCTTATACATCAAAAGGAAAAACCACTGAGTCCATTTGATATATCCAGAATCACAAGTATTTATCTCCTTAGTCCAATCGTAACTAAATCCCAAATTACACAGTTGTGATTTAAAGTTCGCCACGAGCTCATCAATCAACTTAGTAGGATGCTTATCTACCTTCAAGGCATAGTTTTCAGCCGGTAATCCAAACGAATCCCATCCCATGGGATGAATCACACTAAATCCGTTCATCCTCATATATCGACTAATCACATCCGTTGCTGTATATCCTTCAACATGTCCTACATGCATGCCCGCACCTGAAGGGTAAGGCAACATGTCCAAACAATAATATTTTTCTTTTACCGGTCGACTAGTATCAACTCTGTAAGCCTCCATTCTCTCCCACTCCGCCTGCCATCTTTTCTCGATGGCTTTATGGTCGTAAGCTTGCTCTCCTGCTTTTTTGCTCCTTTGCTCTTCTGTCTTGTCTGCCATATCCGAATTCTACTACAACCCGCCTCAAAACACCAAACCTAACCACTTTGCAATTCCGTCTCAAATCTTTCTCAACTCTGAAACTTAGGAGAATCAACCGAATACCACTCTAACAATCTCCCAATTCACCAATTTCCATCTTCTATCCTGCTTTACTCTGCGCGCTTTGTTCTTCCTTACTCTTCTTAAAACAATCCCAACACAACACCTTCCGTCCTTCTCCCGGAGGAACCGGTACCATATCCTTCTTTCCGCAATTATCACACGTGATCTCATACAATCGTCTCCTACTACGGAACCGCTGCTTTTTCAACCTCCGGCAGTTCTCACACCTCAAAGGTGGATTCTCAAACCCTTTTTCAGCATAGAACGCTTGCTGCCCGGCTGTCCACACAAAATCCTTTCCGCAATCCTTACACTTCAACACCTTATCCTCATATTGATCCTCACCTTTTGGTTCAGGTTTGGCCTCTTCCTTCTCTTGTTCTTCTTCTTCCGGCTTTTCCTCCTTCCCTGACTCTTCTTCCTTCACTTGTGCCTCTGGTTCTTTCTCTTCCTTCAACTTCTCGGTCTCTCCCGCAGACTCCTCTTCCTCCTTGGCTTTAACTTGTTCCTCATCGCTTTCAGGTTCACCTGTTTCCTCTGCCTCCTCCACCTTCTCCTCCACCGCTTCCTCTGACTCCTCATCTTGAGCGGTCTTCTCTTCTTCGACTTCCTCGACTTTCTTCTTTCTCGGCATAGTAGACTTCATTCCCCCTTCAATACAACTTAGGTAATTATAACACTAACCCTTTTCTTGTCTACCGGTTAATTTCAAGCTCTAAACTCCACCCGTGGACCACCATACTACTCACGAGTGAAGTAGTGGACCCGAGGGGAATCGCCTGTCCGCCTCTGGCGGAAACCCCTACCTCCCCGATGACCATCGAGGCACTCTATCATGTAGACCAAGTCAGACTTGGTGGACCCGCCGAGAATCGAACTCGGGATTGATCCATGCGAAGGATCCGGTATACCACTTACCTACGGGCCCTGATAAAAAAAGATCGCACACGCAATAAACAGATCAATACAGATCGAACAGATCACGCGTCTGTTATATCTGTTGTAATCCGTTACATCTGTGTGCTTTCCGTAGGGTGGACCTGACGGGATTCGAACCCGTGACCTCTCGCATGCCATGCGAACGCTCTAGCCAACTGAGCTACAGGCCCAATATCCCAATTTTACCACCTCAAACTTATCTATCGCAAACTTTCTTTCCATCCCCAATTTTAACTTATTTAAGATACCCAAGGGGATTCAGCGCCACCCCATTCAATCTCACCTCAAAATGTAAATGCGTTCCCGTACTTCTGCCCGTCGATCCCATCTGCCCAATCACATCCCCCCGCTTCACCGTTTGCCCTTCAGTCACGTAAATCTTCTGCAAATGCGCGTACAAGGTCACAAACCCATTCCCGTGATCAACCATCACTCGATTTCCATAACCGCTCCTGTCCGGCCATCCAGCCACAATCACCTTTCCGCTGTCTGCCGCCACAATCCCAGGCGCAGACCGGTTTGCAATATCAATTCCCTTGTGATACCACGAATACCTTTGAGTAATCGTACCGCCTGTCGGCCACACAAACTGTCCGCTAGCCGTCACCGCTCCCGCATCCGGCGTCCGCTGAGCTACATAACTTCTTGGCGACCACAACGTCTCCTCTGGCTTTACCCCATCCGGCACCATCAACTCCTGGCCGATAGCTAACACAAATGTCTCATCATTTGTAAATGTATTAAACGGAAAGTCCACAATCGCCTGCGGATTAGCCTCATATTTTTTCGCAATCGAATACACTGTCTCCCCTGCCTTCACCTTATGCAGGACTCCCGATACCGGCAAAATCTCCAATGTTTGGCCTGGTTTAATCGCATTAATTGATTTTAAATCATTCTGCCACCGAATCGTGTCCTCACTCACCCCAAACTTCGACGCAATCCCGCTCACCGTATCTCCCGGCTGCACCACATACTCCACCACTCGGTCTCTAGGTTTATCCGAAATCACAGTTGCCGTTTCCACCCAATCCGAAGCTGCCAACACCGCTACTCCCCCCATCTTTGCATCTGGCACCCTAAAACCATCCTTATCAAATCCTAAAACACTCGAATACTCACTCGCCAGAATTGGAGCTAAAATAAACCCAATCACCGTCAAGCCCCCCATACTAATATGAGAAAACGGCCTCGCCCACTTTCCTCTCTGTTGATATAACTTACCGGCCAACCAATTCTTTCCCCCCTCAAATCCCTTACCCATCACAGCTAACCTTCTCCCCAAGAACATACTTCCGCTTCTCAAAAACTCACCTATCTCTCCCAATAAACCTCTACCTTTCCACCTCACCCCATTTCCTGGTTTTCTTCTCCAACTGTCCCCATTCCGTCTCCCCTCCAGATTAAATTTATTATTCATCTCCTGCCCCTCCATCCTCGCCTGCCTCACCTGTCGGACCTTATAATTCCAACCACCTCTAAAATGTTGCCAAAAGCCACTATCTTCCACGCCTCTCACTTGTAACAAATCCTCCCCTATTAGTCAAGTCAACCGCCCTACGACACCTGATCAATCGTCTTCAGAAACTCCTCGTTATTCTCAGTCTTTCGTAGCTTTTCCAACAACAATTCAGTCCGTTCATCTTCATCCAACAGCCCTAACATCCTCCGCAGCTTCACAATCATTGGATAAATCTCCTTTCCATACAACAACTCCTCTTGCCTCGTTCCTGACCGCATCACATCAATCGCCGGAAACACCCTTTTCTCTGCCAACCGTCGTGTTAAATGCACCTCCATATTCCCTGTTCCCTTAAACTCCTCATAAATCAACTCATCCATCCGCGAACCCGTTTCAATCAGCGCCGTTCCCAAAATCGTCAAACTCCCTCCCTTAGTCAACTTCCGGGCTGATCCCAAAAACTTCTTCGCCGGAAAAATTGCCCCCGCATCAAACCCTCCGCTCATCGTCCGTCCCGTCCCCCGGCTATACAAATTATAAGCTCGTGCCAACCGAGTAATCGAATCCATCAAAATAAACACATCCTTACCCATCTCCACCAACCTTTGCGCTCTGGCTAAACCCAACTCCGCCACCGCCACCTGAATATGTGGTGGATGGTCAAAATGCGACGCCACCACCTCACCTTTAATCGTCTTCTTCATATCCGTTACCTCCTCAGGTCGTTCCCCGATCAACAAGGCAATCAAATGCATCTTAGGATAATTCTCTGCCACTCCTGCCGCCACATCCTTCAATAACCAAGTCTTGCCCGCTTTAGGCGGAGACACGATCAACCCCCTCTGGCCTTTACCTATCGGAGCAATCAAATCAATCAATCTGGTTGATAAGGGTTCCTTGTTCGTCGCCAACTTAATCTGTTCATCCGGATATTCGCTTTCCATACTTTCAAAATCAGGACGGCTTACCATCTCTTCTGCCTTCACTCCGTTAATCTTTTCCACCTTCAATAATCCCCAATACCGCTCATTCTCCTTCGGCCTTCGCGCTTGACCAGTCACCATATCTCCATGTTTCAATCCAAACCTCCTCACCTGAGAAGTCGACACGTACACATCTTTATCCGAAGCCAAGTATTCGGGACGCAAATAACCCTGATTATTAGACTGTAATTCCAACACCCCGGTTACCAATTCTGTAGGCAAACCCGCATCAGGAATAATTCTGCTGTCCACCACCCCGTCAAACCCTGCCTCGTTCACAATCGGCTTTTTCGGCAATGGTGCACTCTCAGCTTTAGCCTGCGTAGGTCTCTTCCTCCCTACTTTTGGCTGCGTATCTCCCACTTCACCACCCTGCATCGCCTTCCCATTACCAGCCTTCCTCCGCTCCCTGATCTTCCTCGCCTCTAATAACCGCCGCTGATTTTCTTCATATTGCGCCCTGCTTCTTTTGGGAATCCCTCGCATTTCCGCCGGCAACAAAGTGGTTGGCTTATCCGCCCCCCGAGTAGAACGTCTCCCTTTCTTAACCGAATTGGTATCATCTTGAGACACAGATTGATTAACTGCCATATCCAAAACTCCTTTATATACGGTCTTCCTTCTTCAGAAGAAACCGCTTGTACCTAAAATCAAAGTATCAACATACTAAAAAACCCTTAACTTCCACTCCGCTGAAAATTAATAACTCCGTAAGCGCGCGAACATTTAAACACAAACACCCCGCCTTAAAGCCATAAATATCTTCGACACAAATTAAATAAATCCTTATTTTACACTTAAATATCTTCCATCAACATCTATTTACCAAGTTACCCTTCTTAAACATCAAAACCAATTCATTTTCGATCTTAACGGCCCTTAATCCGACTGTCAAGTAGTAGCTCTTCTTCTGCAGTTTTTCACTGTCATCCTGAGCACTTGAAATTTCACCTTAAAAATTCGAATCATGAAATTTCAACGCGTGAGGATCCCGTAAGATCTGAGATTAAGTCACGATAGTCAATAGACAATTGCAATTCTTCTGCCCAAAGTGGAAGATGGTAAGCCTGCCCTACTCGCCATCCTCCACTCTAGGCAGAATATTTATCGCACAACATTTGTATACATTCTTGACAAATCGGCAATCAGTCTGATATTTTAATTATAAATAGAAAGATGACATCCGTCATCGACTATTTGCTCCAAAAAAGGGCATTGCTATACGAGATCCTCGTCTGCGGTAGTGATGCTCTTTTTTTAATTTTCAATTTAAACAATAAATTGTCTCTAATTATTTATCTTTGCGCGTACATCCGTTGGTTTAAGCGCGCCATATTTGAAATCTGTCTTGCCCCCCATTTAACTGAAGTAGCCTGCCACGCTCTACCGTGACTAAGCAGTCCCTTCTTTTTTGCTCCCTGCCATCTCTTTCCTAACCACGCACTCCAATTGGCAACTAATCTTCTCTTCATTAGATTCTTTAACCTTCTGGTGCTCATAGGCAGTCAGCATAAACTACTAAAGTCATTTATAGCACATCACCTCCACCTTGTCAATCCTATAGAAAAAATGTCGCCCAAATTTGTCCACCCTATAATATTAGAGTAAACCAGATTCAAGTTCAAAAAGCATCGTTACCCACTATATTTATTTAATTGTGGAAAACTTTCTGTAACCCTTTTCCTACCCTTCCAGAGAAGATTATTTAACATCTACTTCCTCATCAATTTCACTACTTCCCGCAATTGTCTCTCCTCCATCCCTATCGCTCGCTTATAACCCAACTTCTTAGCTTCACGCCAGCGCTTTTCCATTCCTGATACCTGACGGATCTCCCCCAATAACCCCACCTCACCGAACACCACCGTCCTGCTCCCTATCGCCACATCTTTATAACTCGAAATCACCGCCAACGCCATCGCCAAATCCGCTCCCGGCTCTTCAATCCTCACCCCACCCGTCACATTCACATACACATCTGCCTCTCCTAACCGCAACCCTAAATGCTTCTGCAACACCGCCAAAATCATCTGCAGTCGCGACAGTCTCACCCCGTTAGCTACCCGTCTCGGCATTGCTAAATTGCTTTTCACCACCAATCCCTGAACCTCCAGTAACATTACCCGCGTACCTTCCAAAACCGCCGTCACCACGCTCCCAGGGCCTCCTGTTCGCCCCTCCAAAAACACATCCCCAATATTCGGAACCTCCTCTAATCCTTGATCCGTCATTCGAAACACCCCTACCTCATCCGTTGCTCCGAACCTATTCTTTACCGCTCTTAATACCCTCAAATCATGAGCCCGTTCTCCTTCCAACCTCAACACCGTATCCACCATATGTTCCAATGTTTTTGGCCCCGCAATTCCCCCCTCTTTAGTCACATGTCCCACAATAATCCCCGCCACTCCGCCCTCCTTCATCGCTTGGGTCAATTGCCAGCCACACTCTCGTACCTGGCTCACACTTCCCGCAAACCCAGGCACGTTATCACTCACCATGCTCTGAATCGAATCAATAATCACTAACTTGTACTTATCTTTCCCAGACAAAATTTCCTCCACCACCGTCTCCACCTGAATCTCCGGCAACAAAAACAAGTTATCAGTCATCGGTTTTCGGTCTTCAGGTTCCTGTCGCTGGCCATTGATCATCGCTTTTCGCACCCCCACTCTCTTACTGCCTTTAACCAATTTCTGTTTACTGATTACCGATTTCTGATTACCTACCGCTGATAACCTCTCCATCCTCATCTTTACCTGCTCAGGGCTCTCCTCTCCACACACATACAGCACCCCAGAATTCTGTGACCTTGTAGTCTTGTGGTCTTGTGGTCCAGCTAATCTCAACGACAGCTGAGATAATAGTGTACTCTTCCCCATCCCCGGCTCTCCGGACAACAAAGTCACCGATCCCGGCACAATGCCTGCCGACTGCTGGCTACCAATCACTGACAATCCAAACACCCGATCCGTCTCCTCTATCCCGGTCGAGAACCTTTCCACCACTCCACTTTCCACCTCCCTAATTCTTACCGGCTTAACTCTCTCCCTACCAGATCGACCACCTCTGTCACTCCCACTCTTCTTTCCACCACGGACCTCTTTTAAACTGTTCCACTCTCCGCAATAGGGACACTGTCCCGACCATTTGGTCGTCTCATTCCCGCAACTCTTACACACGAATAATGTATCGCTCTTCTTGGCCATATTCCTATCATATCAAATTACATATTCTTTTCACTTCACCACCATATACCAATCTTTATAACTCAACCCTTGATGTAGTCCTCCCAACCCTACTCCCAAAATAAAGTAATAAATCCTCTCTGCAAACAACCCGTATTTAGCTTGCAAATACAATACCACTACTGCCAAACCCAAAAAGTACATCCAATGATGAGGAGACACGTCCCAACCCCAAACACTAAACCTCATATTCGGTATCCAGCCTACTGCTCCTTCTTCCCTGCCGTAAACCAACCACGAAACCACATAACCCGTCAAATACCCCGCCACCGAAACCGCCATCTTCTCCATAAACTAATATTCAAATTCTTGCATCTTGACTCTTGCTTCTTGAATCTTACTTATACCCTATCGGTTTAGCCTTCAATACCAAATCCAAAGACAACCTCCGCCCTTCCGCATCAATCGACTCTACGTAACAATCAACCTTATCTCCTGGCTTCAACGACTTCCCCAATAACTTAGACACATGAATTAGTCCAGAAATTCCCGGCTCCAACTTCACAAATACTCCAAAAGGCATCACTTCCGTTACTACCCCTTTCACTTGCTTATCCACCGTATATTTTTCTTTAATCTTCTCCCACGGATCCGGGGTTAATCGTTTCATCGAAAACGACAGCTTCCCCACCTTCGGATCGACCTGCAGCACCATCACCTTCACTTTATCTCCCACCTTAGCAATATCTTCAGGATTATCAACCTTCTCCCAAGACAACTCACTAATGTGTACCAGGCCTTCCGGCAACAACTCCTCATCCAAATCCATCTCGCCGGCTTTCTTTCCCCTTTCTCCTTTTCCATCCTCAACGGCTATGACATCCCTTGCAGACTTCTTTTTCCTATCCTGCTTACCTTCCTCTGCCTTCAACAACTTCACAATCTCCTTCTTCAACGATGTCAACCTCACAAACAATCCAAAGGGTACCACCCTAATCACTTCTCCTTCATACACCCTGCCTTCCTCCAGCAACTGCAATCCCATCCGCTTTTTAGCCAAATCTTCAGCCTCAGACACCACTTTTTCTGATAAAATAATCTTAGCTTCCTCTCTACTCGCATCAATAATTTTCACCTCCATCTCCTTACCCACTAACTCCTCCAGTTTAGTATTTAACTCTCCACTTATTTGTGATGTCGGCACAAATCCGGTTAACTCATCAATTACCTCGACGATCGCTCCCCCCCTATTTACTTCCTTAACCTTCAACTTCAGAACTTCACTTGCAGCCAACCATTCCTCCACTTGTTTCCAAATATAATCAGCGGCTGCCTGCCTTAAAGATAAAATAATCTGTCCGGATTCATTTTCCGGACTCAATACATAGGCATCCACCTTATCCCCAGGCTGCAAAGTCTTAATATAAGATTCTGCCATACTAAACTCCCTGTCCGCCACCAAACCCTCAGTCTTAGCCCCAATATCAATATACACACTCTTCGGTCCAATCTCACTCACCCTTCCTTCCACCACATCACCTCTGTTTAAACCCCGCAACTCAACTCCCTCCATCTCTAACAACTCCTCCATCGTCTGTGGCTCTCTCACAATCTTCTTACTTTTCGCCTTTACTACACCACTACCCCTCGCATCAGCAGTACCCCGCCCATCAATAGTCTTCTTTCCTTTTTTCTTCTGTTGTTTTATTGTTCTTTTGTTCTTGTGTTCTTGTGTCACCTTGCATACCTGCCTTTCTTTAAAAATTCGCCTCAAGCTTTCAATATAAAATTCCTGAGACATCTAAATTATACCCAATCCTCATCTGAAACTCAAATCAACAATCGGGCATTCAAGACAGCACCGCCAACGGTTGTTTATCTTTTGTTGTAGCCCCTACTTTTGTATAGACAGACATCAATTCTCTTCTATCCCGCTTGGCCATCATACCTTCGGCTTAACTGCAACCAGGAACTCTCAACACTGTCACGTCAATACCAGTAAAATTCTTTACAAACAACAATATAAACCATGCTCCAAAAGCCATTGCTATCCCTACAATCGCCCACACAAAAGTCATTCTTGCTTGCTTTACACTCTCTTCATTCGTCCCCGCTGTCAACCACTTATAACCTCCATAAATAAACATCAAAAACGCTGCCAATCCTACCACCCCCAGAGCAAAGCCTAATATTCCCCCAAACACATCCTCAATCACACAAATAGAAGGTGGTACACTAACCCCCCCTCCGCTTAAACCTAACGGTCCTCCCCTCATACCCATCGTTCCCAAGTCGCCGCCTCCGCTCACCTCACACCTTCCACTTGTACACGTTAACCCAGCCGCACAACCCGTATCAACAGTACAATTGTTACCCAAATTCGGTCCTAATGCCGTATTTACCACTCCAGAACTAGGATTTGGGATACAACTACAACAATCAGGATTCGGTTGCGAACAATCAAGTTCCGGCCCCGTGTTCACATCACAATTATTCGTATTTAATTTCACCCGACAAGTCCCGCCAGCCAAAAACTCACAAGAACATCCTCTTACTTGAGCTTCCACCCCTCGAGGCGCTCCCCAAAAACCCACTAATACTAACACACTTCCTAATATTAATCCGGATAAACTTTTGATGAACAATTTCATACTTATTTACATAATCAACTTTTTACTTCTCATTTGCAACCACATCAACCATCTAAACGACGTCTCCTTTACATCACTTATTTATTAATTCTAAAAGGTAACTAACTGACTTAACAGATTCCTAATAATTCCAATCAACGAATCAATATACTGTAACAGAGCCTCATACTGACTTCTAGATAGAATTACTGCATTTGCCGGGGTCGGAGTAGCCACCGCAGACGAAAATTGTACCTCTCCCTGATTGGCCGAATCCAAAATAGAATTCGTGTTCACATCAAACATTTGAGTCCGACTCATGTCA
>CAZYTL010000018.1:0-30914 GCA_964650355.1 uncultured Gammaproteobacteria bacterium
GATTATTTCGGCCCATTACTAACATTCTATACTAGTTTTGCTAGTCTAGAGCCATACAAATTATTTAAGCCGCAATAGAATAAATTTGATTTTCGAAATTTGAAAATTTGAATTTGTTTAGGATTTAGAATTTACTGCTTAGGATTTGTTATAGTTGGGTGTTATGATAGCATAAGCAGGCTGAAAAGAAAAGAATTTGGTAATTATGTTTAAGAAGCTTACCGGATTATTACAAAGAGAGCAGAAGACGGTTTTGTCGGCAGCGGTGTTGATTATGGCCAGTTACGGATTGTCAATGCTGCTGGGCCTGTTAAGAGAAAGGTTACTGGTGACGTTTTTTTACAAGTGTTGTATAGAGGAGTTAGCTGCCTATTACGCAGCTTTCAGATTACCGGATACGGTGTTTCAATTGCTGGTGGCAGGATCTTTGGCGGCGGCTTTTATTCCCATTTTCAGTCGATTGATTGACGACTCAAAAGAGGAAGCTTTTAAAGTAGCTTCGATGGTGTTGAACGGTTTAGTGGTCGGGTTTGTGATTTTGGGGTTACCGATTTTTATTTTTGCCCCTCAACTAGCCAGGTTAATCACCGGATCGTTCAGCGATTATCAGATTCAGTTAATGGCTAATTTTATCCGGTTGATGTTAGGAGCGCAGTTTTGTTTTGTGATCTCCAGCTTGATGACAGGAATGATTCAGTCGTTTCATCGGTTTTTGTTGCCGGCATTGTCTCCGGTGATTTATAACTTGGGAATTGTGTTGGGGGTGGTGGTGTTATCCCCTAAATTGGGAATTTACGGACCGGTAGCCGGAGTGCTGATCGGAGCGGTGGGGCACGCGGGATTGCAAGTGCCTTTGGTGTGGAAATTGGGATTTAGGTATAAATGGGACTGGCAGACAAAGAATACGTATTTCCGGGAAATCGGCAAGTTAATGATGCCCAGGGCGCTGGCATCAGGAGTAAGCCAAATAGAAGCCACAGCAGCCGTGTTTTTTGCCACTTCGATCTCGAGCGCCTCATTGGTATTGTTTTTGTTAGCTCAGACGCTGATGCAGATTCCAGTAAAGTTAGTGGGGGTGCCGATCAGTCAGGCGGCCTTGCCGTCACTAGCGCAAAGTTCGGAGAGCAAACGGGAGGAATATAGGCGGTTGTTGAGAGAGAATATTTTGCAAATTCTGTATTTTGTGTTACCGGCAACGGCAATTTTGGTGATTTTGGGATTGCCGGCGGTGAGGCTGGCATACGGAGCGGAAAGTTTTCCCTGGGAAGCAACCAAGTTGACCAGAAAAGCACTGGCGATGTTTGTACTGGCGATTCCCAGTCAGGCTCTGATCCAGTTATTGATCAGAGGGTTTTATGCCCTGAAAGACACCCGGACGCCTTTGTGGGTCGGATTGGCTGGAGTATCAAGTTTTTTAGGAATGAGCTATGCGGCGGTGTTTGTGTTGCACTGGGGAATTTTGGGATTGGCAGCAGCCACATCAATCGCCAGCGCCCTGCAAGTGGGAGGTCTGTTTTGGTTGTTGCATAAGAAAATTAATTTGGTATCCCAACAAATGGTGCTGCCGGTGATTAAATTGTTGTTGGCGACTTTATTAATGGCGGTGAGTTTGTGGGTGCCTTACCGATTGCTGGATATTTATGTGTTGAATACATCCAGAGTGCTGCCGTTGATAGGGTTAACAATTATGACGACGTCGATGGGGCTGGCAATTTATATTATGTTGTGCCACGGGTTAAGGATTGAGCAGCAGGATAAAATTTTGAGACTGGTGGAAAAATTACCAGGAACGAAGAGATCGATTTCTAAGTTGAAAATGCTCACGGCCGTGGCTGCGGGCACCACGTCGGGGAGCGGATATGAGTAACGATAATTAGAGGTGGAGAGACGACTCGGACATAGAGTCTGGGCGACGGACTGGTAATAATGCAGGGTTGAGGTAAAATAAGCTGGCATGACTGATAATCAATCACTGATCCGTAATTTTGCGATTATTGCCCATATTGATCATGGTAAGTCAACTCTGGCAGACAGATTGCTGGAGTTGACGGGGGTGGTGAAGGCGGCAGAAAAACAAACTTTAGATTCAAATCCGATCGAACGGGAGCGGGGGATCACGATCAAGCTGGCACCGGTGAGGATGGAATATCAAATGCAAAATGAGAGTGAATTAAATAAGCAAAAGAATAAACAACGAGAAACGGGAAACGAGGAACGTGAGACTTATATTCTCAATCTGATTGATACTCCGGGGCATGTGGATTTTAGTTATGAAGTAAGCCGGGCTCTGGCCGCCTGCGAAGGAGCAATTTTGTTGGTGGATGCCAGCAAAGGAGTGCAGGCGCAGACTCTGGCTCATTATCGAGAAGCCAAAAGATTAGGATTAGTGCTAATTCCGGTGATTAACAAAATTGATTTAGAGTCAGCAGACGTTGAGAATACCAAGTGGCAATTAATGGACACTTTAGGGTTTAAAGAAGAAGAAATCCTGTTGATTTCGGCGAAGACTGGGCAAAGAGTGGATGAAGTTTTACAAGCTGTGATAGAACGGATACCTACTCCTCACGGAGAGAGAAATAAGACCCCGAGAGCTTTGGTATTTAACTCTCAGTTTGATGCTCATCGGGGAGTAGTAGCTTGGATAAGGGTGATTGACGGAGAATTGAAGAAAGGCGATCAATTGAAGTTATTGGGCAATCAGACAACTTGTGCCGTACAAGAGGTCGGGTATTTTCGATTAAGATATGAGCAACAAAAAATTTTACAAGCCGGAGAGGTAGGCTATGTAATTATCGGGTTAAAAGATCCGCAACTGATACAAATAGGAGATACGATGACTTTGAAGGAAGCGAAAGAGATTAAACCCTTGCCAGGATATAATCCTCCGAAACCTATGATTTTTGTATCCTTTTATCCGACTGAGCAAGGAGATTATGTATTGCTGGGAGATGCTTTGGATAAATTACGATTGCTGGATTCAAGTTTGTCTTATGTTCAAGAGTCCTCACCTTTGCTGGGAAACGGTTATCGAGTAGGGTTTTTGGGGGTATTACATGCAGAAATCGTGCAAGAAAGGTTAGAAAGGGAATTTGATTTGGCAGTGTTTGCAGCCCAACCTTCGGTAACTTATAAGATAGTTTCAAAGTTGCCAGTTTCAAGTTTCTCATCAAGATCGGAAAGAAACAATTTAAAGAACCAAGAGACAAAAACCCAAACACTTGAAATTCATTCGCCTCAGGAACTCCCTGACCCGTCGAGCTATGATCAGATTTTAGAACCGATTTTAGGGGTGACGGTATTTACACCAGAAGATTATGTAGGATCGTTGATCAAGTTGTTTCAAAAACATCGAGGAGGATTATTGGACACTAAAATGGCTGGACAACAAGTCCAAATGGATTTTGATTTGCCTATGGCAGAGTTGGTGGGGGATTTTTATTCGGCGTTCAAAGCGGTTTCTTCAGGATTTGCCAGTATGGATTATCAGTTAAAAGGTTGGGAAGCGGCTGATTTAGTAAAGTTAGATGTGCTGCTGGCGGGAGAACGAGCAGAAGCCTTAGCGCAAATTGTGCCTCGCGAACAGGCGCAATCAATTGGTCGGCAGTTGGTGGAGAGATTAGTGGAAATAATTCCCCGACATAATTTTGAAATTGCAGTACAGGCGGCTATCGGAGGCAAGATTCTGGCCAGAGGCAATATTAAGCCGTTTCGCAAGGATGTAACGGCCAAGTTATACGGAGGCGACCAGACGCGCAAAGACAAGTTGCTGAAAAAGCAAAAAGCCGGGAAGAAGAAGATGAAGCAGATGGGAAGGGTGAGTCTGCCCACGGATATGTTTTGGAAGTTGCTGAGGTAGATTTATTACTTAGAATGAAGCTACTGATATTTGGGCGTGATGGAGAGTTCTTCCGGAGGATGGTAATTTAATTCATACTCAAGAGTTTGGCCGATGGAGATTGTGCCGGTGAGATGAGCATCAAGAAGATTGAAGTCGGCATCATAACCTACGGCACCAATGCCAAAGGTTACGGGATTACTAGTTGGTTCCTTGTTATTCGGATTTGTTTTGGGATGCATAATTACTAGTCGGTAAACGCCATCAGCGTCTTCGGAAATCAGTAAAGTTCTTTCTACGCGATCATTGGGGCTGGCACCCGGAGGCACAATCTCTGCGTTGAAATAGCTTGAATTAGTGATCTGATTTAAAACTCCATGTTCTTCTTGATCGAAGCCTGTCATTTGACCCTGGGAATTAATGAGCAGGACTTCGGCTTCGGATATAAAGAGCTGAAGACTGGGGGTTCTAGATGATGCTTCTGTGTTTTCCGTGTTCGCAGTTTTAATTTCTTTATACAAAAATTGGAAGGTGGAGAGGATTTGATTGGTAAGTTGGTGTTTTTTTAGACCTCCACCTAACTCTTCATCATCCGAAGCATGGATGCGGATATCTACCTGGATGGCAGAGTTACTATCGGATGAAGGGAGAAATATGCGGTAGTAACCCCAAGGTGGATCGCCAAAGAAGTCGCCGGTGATTTGGGGTGCAAATTTCTGAGAGAGTTGCTGGTATCCGATAGAATCTAGGAGGGGTTGATTTTCAGAAGAGGGCTGATTGGCCCATGGTGGTTTACTCGGGTCCATCTGGTAGGCAGAAAAGCTAATGATGAGAGCTGTTTCTGACTGTTCAAATTTGGCTTCATCCGAGATTTTGACAATTGATCTTTCGGGAATAAAGAGGTTTTTAATGTTGACCGTCTGTTCTTCCATAAAGAAGGCGGCGGGATATTTAAAGGAAAAATTGTAAACAGAGTTCTTATATGTTTTCCATTCGGTGGTGGAATCGACGGAAGTAAGATCTTGAGAACTGTTTGATGGTTGACATTGCTGATTTGAACATGCGCAAGTAACACTGGGAGGATCCCAGAGGGTGGAATCGCAGGTGGAAGGTAATTGGTTGATGATGGTTTGATTTACTGGATCCAGATTGCCACAGAGAACTTCACAAGTATGAGGAGATGTGTAGGCTTGACAATCGCTGGATTGTTGACAATCAATGGTCATTTCCCCCGGCTGAGAGGTGCTGGATCGATTGCTGCTGAAAAGGGTGAGCGTACCTATCAAGATAATAAAAATAAAAGCGGTAAGCAAGAAAATGAGCAGGAATTGCTTAGGCGATGGGGTTGAGGATGGATGGGTGGTTTCCTGGAGAGGCGTTGAGGACGAACGACCGTTACTAGTTGGAGATGAGAGGCGTGGTGATGTCTGGTGTGGCTGGGGAGTAGAAGAGGGCATGGGAACAATCGTTAATTATTATGATAGCATGTAAGAGATGGGGAAAAGAAATTGGTTGATAATGGGAGGGGCGGCACTGGTGGTGGGAGGGGCTTTTTGGTATGGAAGTCTGCCCAGTAATCCGGTGAATAACAATTTCTATCTACCAAGGTCCACACCCACACCCGATAATCTGGTTGGGATCGGACAAGCTGTGCGGGTAGGGGATTTAGAGTTAACCGTGGTAAATGCATGGCGGATTTGGCGACCAGGTCCGGATCCGGACCTGGGAATTTTGACTGTGAAATTCGGAGGCACCAAAGCTTGTGATGATCCAGATGATGCTCAAGGGTGCACTTTTTATAAAAACAGATTCCAACTAGTTAATGGAGAGGGAAAAATTCAGTCACTGTCAGGGCCGCCCAGTAAATATATTGCAGGGATGAAGATCCTCAATTTGGTGCCTGCAAGAGCGTTGGGAAGGATGGAGTCAGAAACAGGACAGATATTTTTTCTCCTGGACAAGAACAGTGAGGAATTTACCTTAAAATATCAAACTCCCAATGGTGAAGAAGTCAACTTTAACTTCGTACCGAAAGTTTACGAGCAGGCAGATATGGTGAAAAATTTGACTACAACGCCACAGCCGGAGTACGGAGAGATAAAAAAATGACAGAGATTAATTAGATTCGCAGGTTTGGCCATTCCAGCACAGATCTGGTCCGCAGTCACAGGAGTCAGTGAAGGCCTGGGTGCATAAAGTTTGTTGAGGATTACGAACAAACCTGCAAGTGTCGGCACACCCATTACTGAAACTTTTCCAAACGCCACCGGATTGTAAACAGAGTTGTTCCGGCTTTGATGGATTAACTGGCGGAGAGATTTCAGCTCCAGGAGGAGATGTGGGAGGAGTGCTTGGTAGGGGAGCGAGGGTTGAACGACTACATCCTGCAAAAAGGAAGGCGCTGACAACAATGAAAAACAATAATACTCGGCTGCGCATATTAAAGATTATATCAGCAAACCGGTGATGAGGCTAAGTAACAATCGGTTTTGCTGCAGGGTGAGCCAGTAGTGGTCAGTGGTGGCAGTAATCAGAATTATTGCCAGTATTAAGTATTTGATATTGGGTATTAAAGATGATTTAGAGGGAAGAAGTTTGATGATGAGGAACCAGAGGACGAGAGTTAAACCAAGGAGGCCGGTTTCGGAAGTAATCAGCCAGAAGATGTTGTGCACCGGCTGGAGAAGTTCTGGGCGAGGAGTGCTGATATAGTGGCTGGCTGCAGGAATAAAGTTGCCTAAACCGACGCCGAATAACCAATGGTCCTGGATCATTTGCCAGGAGAGGTGAAGGAGTTGGAGACGAACGGAAATTGTTTGAGTAAGATCTAGGCTGAAAGGTTGAAAAATTAAAAAACTTAAGAACGGAGAAACGAGTGAAATGAAAACGAGAAAATAAATTGTTTTGAGTAGAAATTTGCTCTTGATGCGTGAGGAATGCATAAATAAAGAGATAATCAAGACGACGACAGCTGCTAGCCAGACAGTGCGGGAAAAAGTAAGGAGGAGAGCGAAGCTTCCCAAAATTAAGGCACCAGATTTGACAATTGACGAGGGAGCTTTGTTATTTTTTTTGAAGATTAATGGGCTAATGAGGATTAAGCAGATTAATAGATAACCAGCCAAGGAGTTGGGATGAGAAAAGGTAGCATAGGGCCGGAGCCGCATTTGACAAGGAGCGTTAAGCCATTGACTGATGACCGGAATTATCTGACAGAGATTGGTTTTGGCAATACCTGGGGTCGTTAGGGTAAAGGTGCGTTCGCCCAGCCACCAGAGAGGTCCGCCCAGGGAAGACTGGAGGAAAAATTGGGTAATGGCAAGGAAGGAAAGAAAGATGATTTGATAAGGCAAGACTTGGCGCAAGAGTTTTAAGGCGAGTGACTGATGGCGGGACACGTACCAACCCAGAAAGACAAGTTGGCCGATGCGGAGCCATTGATAAAGGGAGGTGGGCCAGTGAGAAGAAAAGAGCAGGTTGCAGATGACCAGGAGAAGGCCGATGGTAATGATTGTGCGGGACGGCTTGGTCATCCATTGCATCAAGCGCGGTTTAATAGTTCTCTGCCATGACAATTGAGAAGTGTAGCTGATTAATAAGCCAAGAAAAATCAGGTCGGTGAGATAGATGGTGGGGGACAAGTAATCGATGCGTAAACCAAAGATTCGACTATACGACGGCCAAAAATGATAACCGAGTTGGGCGGGGAGGAAGATGATTAAGAACAGGAGATAAAATTGAGGTTGGATAAGGAATTGCAAGGATAAAGAGAACAGAGTTTTTTTAAGAAAAGTACCCATTGATTATCAGTATACCGAAAGGGCGGTTTTTAGGGAAAAGTCAACTATTGACAGGTAGGTAAAATATCGTAAGATACGGTGAGACCCATTTTTGAAGCAATATTGTGGAAATAGTGGTTTTTTGAACTTGAAAATTAAAGCGTGAGAGTCTACTTTGCCTTCCTTCAAGCCTTTCCGCATTAGTGAGGGCGGCTTCCCGCCAGAGGCGGACAGTCAAGAACGAATTCGGTGGACTACATGCTATTTATAAAAGAACTATGGAATACGAAAGGAGGTGAGGAAAATGGCAGATGATTTGTTCTACAAACTAGAAGACGATGACGTGGAAGACGATGATAATGATGGAGACGGTGACGAAGACGGTAATAACGGGGACGGTGATAACGAAGATGGTGATAACGAAGAAGCCGATGACGGTGATTGGGACGATGATGACGGTGATTAATTCAAGAGGTTGTATATGAATGGACTGCCAAAAGAGGGCGAGCCGGAGGCTCGCCCTTTGTTGTGAAGAGTCTCTTCATCCACCAAAAAAGAGTCCGGGAAGAGCTACTCTTTTCAATTAATTAGAAGATGCTAATTAATAGAGGTCATTTGGGAGCAACGATGAGTTTGCGTGATCGACCCTGCCCTTCGGAATACGTTTCCACTTCAGGATGGTCTTGGAGAGCCAGATGCACGATGCGCCGCTCAGCCGGGGTTAGGCGTTCGAAGATATAGGGTTCGTTAGAAAAGGCCACCCGTTGGGCAGCATTTTGAGCTAATTGTTTGAGGGTGTCTTCACGCCGCTGGCGATAGTCGCCTACGTTAACGACTACCTTTTTCCAGTCGGCAGCTGGCTGATCATCGTCGGAGGAGTTTTGTCTGGTGGACTGGTTAATGATTAGTCCTAACAGAAGCTGAAAAGCAGCTAGGGTTTCCCCGCGATAACCGATGAGCAGACCCGGGGTTTCGGATTCGATTTGGACATGGTAGTACCCGGATTCCTGGTCAAAGTCGACCGTGACCTCGGCAGAAAAGGAGAGCTGATCGAGCAGGGCTTGGGTTTGGTTGAGAACGGATTGAGTATCGGAATCCATAGGAATCAAGAAATGATGATGATTAATGAATTGCTATTATTATACGACTTTCAGGGATGGGCTTACTTTGTCGATTGATCCGGTATCTAGTGGCTTCAATGACAAAGATGACAACTTATTATACAGGAGCCGGAATTAGAGTGCAAAGCGCGCCTACAAAGTGCATCTCCAGAGAGAAAGCCATCTTGGTTGATCAGCGTAGGTAGGTATACCAAAACCACATGCCAAGAGTAATTAAAAGAGCGGCTCCCCAAACTCCCAGATTAATCCAACCGACCTTGGTCATTTTAAGGGCGGGGGAGAAGGGGAGCTTGGACCCTGGAGTGAATAACTTGGTACAGTAGTCATCAAAAATGACTTGAGGGTTGAGTCTTTTAACTTCGGTAAGAAAAGAAATTAACGGTTGATCCTGATGTCCGGGTTTTATCAATAAAGGAAATTCTATTGCCGGAGAAGGGCCGGTGGTATATAAAAACAAATAACTTTGGTACCAGCTATTAATATATCCCACAGGACAAACTAGCTCGATTTTATGCAAAAGTTTGATCTCTATTGAGAGGGGTGGGGCACTAAAAGGTTGGCGATAGATGATTTGATGATGGTCGATTTCTAAATAACAAAATTTATTTAGCAGATAATAAATGGCGAAAACGCCTGAGAGTAAGACGATGATTATTAATAACGGGAACAGGCTTTGTTGCCTAAAACTGAGATAAAGAAAGAAAAGGAATACAAAGAAGACGAATAGCCCGTAGATTACTTTATGCCGAAAGGAATAAAGGTTAATACTACTGACTTTGTAATGAGGAACAGAGGTGGACATTGGTTTCGGTGGATGAAGGATAACGAGGGGTCCGTTATCTGGCGTCTTTATCGGTGAGGGTCCATTTGCCGTCGCGAACGCGTTTGTCTTTATAAAACTGGAGTAGGGCTTGTTTCATGCCGGCCTGGTGGGCTTCTCTTCCAGTGGCGGTGAACCGTTCGTTTTCTGCAGAGTTAAGCGCTTGTTGCAAATCTTTGTCACTCCAGGTTCTAATGACATCTTTGGTGGGCAAAATATGTTTGGGCAGGGTGGACTCGGTCCAGGCACCGCTATGGTATCGAGTACTGATTTCGTCCTGGGTAACTTTTTTAAGTTGTTTTTTGACTGAGTCAGGAATACTACCGCTGGGGGAAACAGTGGTAACTTTTCTAAGGATGTCTTTAAATTGCGGATCGCGGCTGGCTACAGGGTCGGCGATTTTCTCATTGAGTTTTTTGAGCTCCAAATTGGAGAGTTTGTGAACCCCTTGTTTCGGGTCAGAGGAGGCATCTTGGTCATCAGAAGATGAGGATCCCCTAAAGGTAGGCATGCCACCACCGGACGGCGGAGGAGGCGGCGGGCCTTCAGACGGAGAAGCAGAGCTAGCCTGAGGGCCTGAAGAAGACTGAGGTTGAGGTGTGGATACAGTCGGTGGTTTGTCTGGAGTCTTAGCCTCGGGCGGTGATGGCTGATCTTTGTCTCCACCAGAAGGTTGGTCAGATTTAGTCTGTGGTGGAGTCTGAGCTCTTAAAAATGAAGATCGTTCCTGAGGTTTGGTGCTAACCAAGGAGTATTCTTCAGGTGAGGAAATGACGCGGATAGCCACGTGGTTGGAGCCGGCAAAGAAAAGACCCTGGCCCACGTCGGCAGAGAGAAGCAGGTGTTGTTCACCTTCGGAAAGATAAAAGACTTCGGTTAAACGTTCGATGGCCGCAGTTGATTGTTTGAGCAGGATTTGAATGGAAGAGTTGGTAACGATGGCTTTACCATAATCCGTGCCTAAAAAGTCTTCCACGTCCTGAGTAATGGTGGTGAGACCAAGATAATATTTGCGCGCCCGTTTGGCAATGGAATACATGAAGGAGGCGGAGTCACCATAACGCATCATGTACCAGGCCTCGTCAACGATGAGGATGCGGCGTTTAAGGTCTCTGCGGATACGACTCCAAATGTAATCCAAAACGATAAACATGCCAATAGGGCGGAGAGCATCTTCTAGGTCGCGGATGGAAAAGACAGTGAAAGGGTTTTTTAAGTCGACATTCGACGGCTGATCAAAGATGCCGCGAAAAGAACCTTTAACGAATTTTTCCAGACGATCGGCCAGAGTCTTGGCTTCCGGCTCTTCCATGCCCAGCAGGGCTTTATAAAGGTCTTCCATCAACGGAGGTTGTTGGTTTTGTGTTTCCGGCTCGGGAGTGATGCCTTTCATTTTATAGGTTAGAACTAGGGCTCGATCCAATGTAGCTTCTTCACCGGGAGAGAGGTCGCCCATGATGACCTTGAACAGAGAATGGAGGGAAAGGATTTTCATGGATAAGGCGTTTTCTCCAGGTTCGGAAACGCCTGACAAATCAAAAGGGTTAATGCGAGCCTGGCTGTTAATGCCAAAGGTGATGTATTCGCCACCCACCACGTCACAGACGGCCTGGTATTCGTTTTCGGGATCGATGATGATGATTTCGGTGCCAAACATGAGGGAGCGAAGCGCCTCAAGTTTAACCATGAAAGATTTGCCGGCACCAGATTTGGCAAAGACTACGGAATTGGCGTTTTCTAGAGAAAAACGGTCGAATACAATTAAAGAACCGTTGTGTTCGTTAATGCCATACATGATGCCTTCATTGGAAGTTAATTCAGAGGAGACAAAAGGGAAGGTGGTGGCTAAGGAGGTGGTGTCCATGTTGCGGGTAATCATGAAGGAGTCGTAAGCATAGGGAAGCGTGGATTTGAAACCTTTTTCCATTTCCAAGGAGGTGGGTTTGGCCACAATTAAGAGTGAACCCAAGGTGGAGATGACTTGAGAGCTAACCTGGTTAAGTTCTTCCAGGGAATGAGCGGGCACAGTAACGTAAAGACCAAATTGGAAAAAGCGTTCAATGCCTTTGACGAGCACTTCCTGCAAAGCACGAGAATCTTCCAGTTTGGCCTGGGTGTCAGGGTTGACGATTTTGCCTCTTTGAATATCTGACTGGAGTTCGGCTTCCATTTCAGCGATTTTGCGATGCAGTTGGTCTAAAATGTCTTTGCCTTCCACTGGATAGACAAACATGGAAATGGTAAGGGAGTGATCAAAATTGATGAGCGGAGATAGCCAGTTAGCGGCCACGAAGCGGGGATAACCAGAAACAAACAAGCTGCGAAAGTAGGTGTTGCCAATTTTAAGGTAGTTGAAGTCAACTTCGATAGCAGAAGGGGCAATAATGTCCCGGACGGAAAGTACACCTTTGGAAAAGTCTTTGATGGGATCTTTACTGGCGGTATAAGCGGTGGGGCTACTGGTCACGGGCTGCTGAGCCGTCTCAGGTTGACCTTCGGCGGGTGTTGATTCTTTTTTTTTGGATTTTGACGAGAAAAAGGGAAGATTAAGGGCCATAAGGTTAGATTAATCGAGAAAGGATCAACTCTCTTTTGGTGGGGAAGGGGGACTTTGCTCCGGCTGCTGATTAAATTCTTCTACTTTGGTCGCCAAGTTTTCAGTTAAATGGGCCGGTCCCTGAACTATAGGGGTGGTGTAGGCTTCGGTCGGGGCTAATTTTTGGCCGGTGGATTCAGGATTGTAAATGCGGTAAAACAGTTCGATTAACTCGGGCGTGGTTAATTGCCGCAAACGGATGCCTAAACGACCAAACTGGCGCAGTAAGTGATCCCGTTTAGGAAGAAGATGATTTTTGGCCTGCTCTATAATGTATTTTTTGTCGAAAGGTAAGCTTTTACTGCCGGAAAAGGTACTGATAAAGGCTTTGGGAGCCCCTAATTCGATATTGGTGAAAGGAATAACAAGGTAATATTTTTTATCCAAGACGTTATTGCGCTCAACTGTTTCCTCAACAAAACGGCGGTATTTGCGAATTTGATCTTTAAGGATCTTGCTGGATTGACGATCTTCGTACATTTTAATTAATCTTAAGTATTCGGAAATATCTTTGCGTTCGGAGTGGATCAGGATTTGGATAGGATAGGTGAGCGAATTAAGAATAGCGGCATAAGCATAGATGGTGGCTTCCTGTTCAATTTCCGAAAGGAGATCAAAGTTAATGGAGCTGGCTTGAAGTAGCAGGCAGCCGGAACCATCCTTGAGGATGACGATATCGTCGATGATGTCCTCAATGTCTACATGTTCCTGGGTAGTAGCTCGAATAGTGGTGGGGGCAGCAGCCATAATTACAAGCGTAAAAATAAAAGATCAAAATTATTAATTTAATTGATAATCATTGTCAAATGTTAAGAGTAAGATGTCAAATAACGGGAAACAGTAATCCGTAATCGGTAACCAGTAATTGTCAATCGGAAAAACAGATTTCTACTGACCAGGTACGGTTTCCTTGGCCTTAATTTCGATGGGGGCGATGAGTTGACCGGAGGCTTCAAACTGAAACCGGTCGAACAGCAATCCGGGTTTTTCAAGTTCAATAATATAAGTACCGTTGTTTAAGGCGGTGGCAATGGCAAATTGTCCTAGTTTATTGGTCTTGAAGGCGCGGACAGGCTTGTTGGATTCGTCCTTGATTTCAATTATCGCGTTGGCAACGATCTTGCCCTGAGCGTCAGTAACCATGCCGACGATGACATTAGGTTGAGAAGGAGGAGTAACCGGAAGTTGGTGAGAAAAAGTAGCAGGCACAGGAACGGAAGGTTCTTCAGGTTGAGCCGGAGCGATTACAGGTTCCGGCTGGGCCATAGCAGCATTTAGTTGTTGATCAGCTGGAGAGGGAGCGGGTGACGGTGGGGGTGGTGAGGGTGGAGAGGGTGAAGCTGGCTCAGGAGAGGTCTCGGCCGGGGGAGCGGATGTGGGCTGGTCTACTTGAAGGGTGGCAGCGACTTGTTTTTCCAGATTGTCTAAATCTACATTAGGTGCACTACTGTTAGGAGCCGCCTGAATTTTAGCCATGGTGGCGGAGGCACTAGTTTCTGGCTCGGATGGGGTTTCAGAAGGGGGATTTTCATCCTGAGGCGGTGCCGGCGGAGGTTGATTCGCCACAGGAGGAGAAGAAGATGAGGTGGGCTCAGAGACCAGTGAAGGCGGCGGGGTAGGCTGATCACCTGTGCCGGAGGAAGCCACTAGTTGATTAAAATATGTGAGTTGATTGGTTTCTTGTTGATCTAAAAGGTTGGTAGTATGAGCCAGAGGCAAAGTGTGAATATATTCTTCCAATTGGGCGGCATCTCTTTGAGTGACTTTGGCAGGCGCAGCGACCACTGGACGAGCACTGATTTTTTGAAGGAAATCGGGAACAGGTTGTTCCTGGCGCCAAAGATATTCGGTAGGGGAATAAATGGCTTTGATAAAAGCCACGATCCAACGATCCAGGCCCCGACCTTCAATCGGCACAAAGGCAATGACCGCCCCGCTGGGAGCAAACAGGAGGATGAGCGGCCAGCGAATATAGCTTGGTAGGGGCAAAGAGTACATGATAAAGGCCACAACTAAACCACCAGCTAACCAGCCAAATTGTTTAAGAGTCATATCACCTACCAGTCGAAATTCATAGGAGGTGACCTGGGTAGGAACGGCGTGCTGTTCTAGGGCCATAATGATAAGAATTATGAACTAGGAATTAAGAATCAGGAGTAAAAGTTTGCGAGTATTAAATTTATCTTTACCCATAATTTATGATCGCTTCCTGATTTCTATATCTCATTGTGCCATGAAGAGAGAGAAATCTCAAAGTCTGGATGAAGAAGATTAGAGGACAATCAAGTATCTGAAGTTTCTACCCTAACAGGCATGATGACGTGTTTGAACTGCAAAGTAGTTTTTTTGCTTGAAGATTTGCTTTCTATTTCAAACCACAGACCAGGACCGAGTGCGTTAGTCATTAAGAGTTGAACGGCAGGACTATCGCCACAATTTAAATAATCAAGGATATAGCGGTAATTAAAGGCAATTTGGGCTTCAGGCCCGTCAACTTTTGCATCAACAGCGGATTCCTGACCGCCGACCTGAGGAGCGTTGGCAGAGATTACCAGTTGATCTTTTTGAATCGTAAAACGGACAATGTTGGCGCTTTCCCGAGCAAAGATGGCAGCCAAACGCATAGCCCTAAGTAATTCAGTGCGGCTGACTTCGATGGTGGTGTCTCCGCCTTCAGGCATGATTTTATGAAAGTCTGGAAAATCACCGCTGACCAGACGGCTGATTAACTCGATCTCTCCGAGCTGGAAAACGATTTGATTGGATTTGTCAGTGAGGCTGAATTTAATGGTTTTGACGCTAGGGTCTATGAGTTTGGCGATTTCCTGAAGAGCGCGAGCAGGAATGAGCCATTCATGAGATGTCTGTTGTTTCTTGGAACTATCTGAGTGACCTAAAGAAACCCAAGAAAGGCGAAAGCCGTCTGTGCCAGCGAGTTCTAAATGGCTATCATTAACTTTTACCTGAATAGCGGTGAGTACCGGGCGACTATCATCAACGGCGGCGGCGAAACCGACTTTATTGATGGCCATGGTTAACTGGTCGGAAGGTAGTTCCATGGCTTGTGCAGATGAGAACTCCGGCATAACAGGAAATTCCTCAGGAGACATGCCGGCTAGACTGGCTTTAAGACCGCCTCCTTGGAGAGCAAGTTCTTCTTTGGCAACTTGCAGTTGCAGACTACCCGGTCCGGTATTGGTGACTAATTCAGTGATGACTCTGGCGGGAACAGTGATGGATCCCGGCTTTTCCACCTTGGCGCCCACTCGAAAACGAAGGCCAATCTCTAGATTGGTGGAGGAGATGATTAGACCCTGCTTGTCCGCATCTAATTTAAGATGGCTGAGGATGGGCATTTGGGCTTTGGTAGTGATGATCCGGGAGGCGTGAGTGAGGGCTTTGATGAGGTTTTCTTGTAAGACGGTGATCTTCATGGTCAATAGATTAAGTTATCAGACTAAGGTTGAGATTTAAACCCAATGCAAATGGATAGGTATTGATCTTGGTTAATGAAAACGAAGCTAGAGTTATTAGCTGGATGTGATTAATTGTCACATGTTAAAGGTCAAAGGTCAATTGTGAGTTTGAGTGCGGTTAGATTATCTTGATGAATTTTAGGTATATGAAGGCGGTTTGATATTTAGATATTTATTAATAATAGTAGTATTAGTAGTAGTGGTGTGTAAAGGTGGATAAAAGTAGTTGGATGAACAGGAGTTTGGGGTTTTGTTCTTGTGTAAATATAGGCATTGATATTGTGGATAAGCTTGTGGAAAATTAAGATATTTTTGTGAATAAGTTGATAAAGAGGGTAAGGTTATTAACGGAGGCTTTCCCGAATCCCCATGATATGCTCACTTAATTCAGGAGATTTCCCCAATTGGTTGTGGATTTTTTCCACAGCATGAAGAATGGTGGTGTGGTCCCGATTGAGGAGTTCACCAATGGCTTCTTGTTGGAGATTCAGATCATGGCGGAGGATATAGATGGCGATGTGCCTTGCCTGTACAAGGTGAGCTTGCCGACGAGGTCCTTTGAGTTGATTGATTTTTAAGTCAAAATGTTCGGCAGTGGCTTTGAGGATATCTGCCGGGCGCAACCCGCGACGGAAAGAAGCCTGCTTTTGGATTGATTTGCCGAGTAAGTCGCCGATGACTTGTTCATCAGGAGGCCGGTGGTTTTGCGTGATGGCGGCTTTGAGTTGCATGAGAAACCCTTCCAGTTCACGAGCGGTGGTGATTTGCTCGGCGACTTGTTGAGCAAGAGACATGTCCAGATCAAAGCCTTGTTGTTTGGATTTGATGAGCAAGATGGCGGTGCGGAGTTCGAAGTCTGGCTGGCCAATGTCAACAATCAGACCGGCCTGAAAACGGGAGCGGAGGCGATCTTCCAGACGGGTGAGTTCGCTGGGGGGGCGGTCGCAGGTGAGGATGATTTGACCTCCGGCGTGTTGGATGGCGTTGAAGGTATGGAAGAATTCTTCCTGGGCAGTGTCTTTGCCGGCTAAGAACTGGATATCGTCAAGAAGCAGGGCGTTGATTTTACGGTATTTATCTTTGAATTTAAGAGTGGTTTTGTTACGGATAGCGGAAATGATTTCATTGGTAAAGTCTTCACCCGGGCAAAAAAGGATTTTATGATCCGGATGCTGAGACAGAATGGTGTGGCCGATGGCCTGCATGAGATGGGATTTACCCACTCCGGTGCCACCCCAGATAAACAGGGGGTTATAGGCGTGACCGGGATTTTTAGCCACGGCTTCGGCAGCGGCGAAAGCCAGTTGATTGGTAGAGCCGACAGCAAAAGTGTCAAAAGTGAATTGAGGTTGAAGGTTGGCTTTTTGCAGGTGCGCATGGAGATCTGGGGTAGCGGATCGGGGGTCAGGAGTCTGGAAGAGAGGCAGGTCATTAATAGGGGTTTTTTCTGTAGGCTGGACTATGAAAATGAGATTGAGGTTTTGATTAGTTCTTTGGTCTAAAGACTGTTTGATGAGGTTGTAGTATTTAGTTTCGATTTGTTGTTGGAGGAAGGAATTGTTACAGGAGATTTTGGCCAGGCCGTTATTAATCTCATGGAGGTGAGTAGGGGCGAACATGGTTTGGAAGGTGGCGGTAGAAACGGAAAGTTGAAGTTCGGCCAAGACGGATTTCCAAATAGACGGTAGATCAAGTGAGGATTCGGTCATAAAAGAGAGATTATTTGGAATAAGATCAAATTGAATAGTGGGGAATCACACGGAAATAATAGGATCGTTACGAGAATTAACGGGAGTAAATCCTGTGGGTTCGGTCGTTTCAGGAATGATTGAGTTGTAAGGGCAGGAGGAATGGGAGAGCGGTTATACCGATGGAACTATAAATTGCGAAAATCTGTAATGAATTTAGATGCAATTTAAGTTCAGCGGTATATATTGCAATTCGTATTTTAAAATGCAAGTAGTATATTAATTTTGTAAAAGGTTTTCCACAGTTCGTCAATGGGTGATTTGAGGTGGTGGGTTGAAAGTTTTCCACAAGGGAGAAGTACTAACTGATATGGGCAGAGAACACTTATGTTCATGGCTTGTGGTTTTGAGGATGTTCAGGTAGAATACCCAAAGGGGTTTGCGGAGCGAGTGTTTGTTAAAACCTGGATTATAATTTTTCAATTAGTTGAAGTATGCCGAAACGTACATATCAGCCATCAAAAAGGAGAAGAGCAAATAGATTCGGATTCCGGAAGCGGATGTCTACGGCCGGAGGGCAGAAAGTGGTGAAGAGGAGACAGGCGAAGGGAAGGAAGAAGATTGCAGCTTAAGATTGGAAGAAATTGGTTCTGGATGGGCTGACTATGCTGGGAGGATTTATTTAGCTGAACAGACAGGATCTGGCCATTCAGTGGTGGAGGTTATAAACTATCAGGTAATGTTGGTGAAGCAGTATCGGTTGCGGAGGAATGTGGACGTCGTGCGAGTGTTGAGGGAGGGGAAATTGGTAGGGGGAAGGTTGGTAAGATTGAAGTATAAGATTCAAGATTCAAGATTTAAGATTCAAGATAAACAATCGGAAAATTTAACTGGAAACTGGAAACTGCCCCAAAGGGGCCCCTTCGGGGAAACTGGAAACTCGAGAATGGCGGTGGTGGTCTCGACAAAGGTGTTTAAGAGCGCGGTGGATAGGAATCGGGCCAAGAGACTGGTACGGGAATCAATACGGCATTTGAAGGGAAGGATTAAGCCTGGTTATGATTTGGTGTTCCTGGTACAATCTGAAATTGTTGGTAAAAAGCAGCCGGAAGTAGAGAAAGAAGTGGAATTTTTGTTAGGGAAAGCCGAGTTGTTAATTTCTAATCCCTAAGGAATTGTTGATTATGCTTAAAATTGTAGTTGTTTATTCGATTAGGATCTATCAAGTAATGTTTTCTCCGTTATTGGTATCGATTGCGGGTACGCATGGTTGTAAGTTCAGACCTACGTGTTCTGAATATACGGTGAATTCGATTCAGGAGTACGGGGTGATGAGAGGTTTGCAAAAGGGATTTAAAAGGTTTATGAAATGCAGGTAATACCTTTGTTAGGGGTTACCGGTTAAAAGTGTTTGTATGATGGATACGATTGTTAATGCCTTAATTGCATTAAATAATGTTTTCGGGGGACAGTTGGGAATTACTCTGATTGTGGTGGGAGCGGGGGTGAGACTGATTTTTGCGCCCATGTTTAGGAAGCAGCAGGAGCACGCGAAAAAGATGCAGGAGTTGCAGCCCAGGCTGAAGAAGTTGAAGAAGAAGTACGGGGATGACAAGATGAGGCTTGCCCAGGAGCAGGGAGAGTTGTTTAAGGAGGCAGGAATTAACCCGGCGGCGGGATGTTTGCCGATGTTGGTGCAGACAGTGGTGTTTATTTTGCTATATCAGGCAATTTTGCATTTGTTTAACAAGGGGTTGAATACTCAGTGGCTGTGGTGGAATTTGGCACAGCCGGATGTGATTCCGGTATCTGGATTACCAATTCCTTTGCCAGGGATACTGATTTTGTTGGCGGCTGTTAGTCAGTTGTTGATGTCTAAGATGATGATGCCCCAGCCGGTAGCGGTGGAGAAAGAAGATAAGCCGAAGGAGGTGGAAGAAAAGGTGGATTTGGCTGAGGAGTTACAGCAGATGCAGGGGAGTATGATTTATATGTTTCCGTTGATGTTTCTTTTCTTTGGATACAAGTTTCCGGCAGGATTATCTTTGTACTGGGTGTCGAGCACGGTAGTGTCTTTGGCGATTCAGTATCAGATACATGGGTGGGGAGGGTTGGAGGATTGGATGGGGAAGTTTAAGGGTAAGAAATAGAGACTTAATGGTTTCGGAGTTTTGTTTTGAGTTATAATACCTCATAATATGAGGTGGCTAAGGATTGAAAGAGAGCAATGGCAAACAAGTCAAGGGGAGTTGTCCCCGGAGACGGAGTATACAGTAGACTCGATGGCGATGTTTCTAAGTGGACCTAATAACAGGGGAATAACTAGGGAGGACTTAATGAGAGCAGCAGAAAGCGCGGGGGTCGAGACGCCAAAGGCAAAGGTGGGTTTGTTAAATGCAAATTGGATTTGCGTTGACGATTTAGGGAAGGTTCTTCCTCACCTGGGGTTAAGTGCAGACGATTTTAGGCAAGGGGCTTTAGTGGCGATTGATGAAAAATTTCGGGATGGGGATGGTAGTGGGAGTGGTTGATGTGCGAGGAATTGTGTGGAGACGCCGGGAATCGAACCCGGATCTGAAACGGCCCTGGAAAATCTATCTACAAGCTTAGCTAATTGAGTGGAATTTCATTGTTATATTGTCCCAATTAGCAGAGATATAACAACTAGATTACTTGGTTCTTTGGTCTGGATAAAGGAGTAATCAGGCCTTTAAGACCGCAGTTCGACTAATCGATGCCCTTGAATAATCATCGAATCAGGCGCAACTAGAAACAACTAATGAAGGTTGTGTCTACTCGCGCCTGATCTGACCGTCGAACAGACTACTCAAGGACAGGCTTAGGCAAAATTTGCCACTGCCGGTTGAACGGCAGGAACATAAAGGAGAGAAGCCAGATAGTTTCCGGCTGTCTCGGCCTTTTCGTTCAGCCAAGCAAGTGCTTGTTTGGCACTTATTGGTTTGATTCTGTTTAGCGACTGTTAATCAAAGTCGACTTGCAGATTTTAAAGAGCAAACATTCCATCGACTGCCTTTCGTCCCCTAATTGGAATTGCGGAATAATTATAGTTGATTCAAGGTAAGAATTCAAGGAGCATTTATCTTATAGTATCGATTGGGTGGGTAAGTTTATGTTGGATAGTAAAATATAGGTATGGGTTGATTATGGAGAGATTTGAAAGGGTGAGACATTTAAAAAGGAAGGAAGTGATCGAAGCGGTAACGTTAGGTTTGGTAGAAGGAGCGTTAGTAGTTTTGTCGATAAGGGAGATGCAGGAAGGGAGGCTGCCAATCCTTCAAGTAGCAATAGGGTTTGAGGCGTCAAAACAAGCTATTTATAGGGGATTACGTTTGAAGTTTGAGGACAAGGGATGGAGAAATTCTTTTAATAAGTTGATAGGTAGAAGAATAGTTAAATAATAACTTCCTGGTTGTTTGATTTTGGATTTCAAGTTACACTGGGAGATAAGGAATGGGGAATGATAATTCGGATTTTGAAATTAATCATTTTTAATGTTTGATTTATGGCACCTGCCCCGCACATTCTCTGGTTTAAAGATATTCGCAAGAAGGATATTCCCTTCGTGGGAGGGAAAGGCGCGAATTTGGGAGAGATGTTTTCCATCGGGATGCCGGTTCCTGACGGATTTTGTGTGACTGCCCAGGCGTATTTTTATTTTTTGGATGCGAATAAATTGCGCGACAGGATTAAGGAGGCGTTGACCGGGGTGAATGTGAATAATGCGAGTGAATTGAACGCGGTAAGCAGGAAGGTGAAGAAGTTGATCAGAGAGGCAAAGGTGCCGGAAGATTTGGCTGAGGCGATTAAGCAAGCGTACGGGAAACTTCCGGACGGAGACAGTCAATTGGTGGCAGTGAGGTCATCAGCGACGGCGGAAGATTTACCTGACGCTTCGTTTGCCGGGCAACAAGCAACCTTTTTGAATATTAAAGGTAAGAACGAGGTGGTAAAGGCAGTGCAGAATTGCTGGGCCTCACTGTTTGAGTCAAGAGCGATTTTTTACCGGACAGAAAAGAAGTTTGACCACTTTAAGGTCGGGATTGCGGTGCCGGTACAGGAGATGGTGCAATCTGAGGTGTCGGGAGTGATGTTTACGATTAACCCGATTAATAATGATGAGCAGACGGTGGTGGTGGAGAGTGTGTGGGGTTTGGGGGAGATGATTGTGCAGGGGAGCGCGACGCCGGACCACTTTGAGGTGAGTAAAAGAACCGGGAAGATTGAGCAGTCAGTGATTTCCAAACAGGACGTGCAGTTGGTGCGCAGAGGAGAGATAACCAAAGAGGTGGCGGTGCCCAGAAACAAAATCGCCAAACAAAAGGTGTCTGACAAAGTGGTGCTAGAGGTGGCTAAGTTGGGATTGAGATTGGAAAAGCATTACGGGCGACCCCAGGATGTAGAGTGGGCATATGAAGCCGGCAAGGTATATATTGTGCAGACTCGGCCGATTACTACGATTGATGCGGTAGCCAAGAAATTGGACCGCAAAGGAACAATGATGCAGGTGTTGGTGAAATCAAGGAGCGATAAACCGATCTTAAAGGGTGCAGGAGCAAGTCCGGGGATTGTGAGTGGAGCAGTAAAGGTGTTGAAGTCGGCAAAGGAGATTGACCGGATTAAGCAAGGGGATGTGCTGGTGGCGCCAATGACCACGCCGGATTTTGTGCCGGCCATGAAGCGGGCGGCAGCGATTATTACTGATGAAGGAGGCCAGACTTCACATGCGGCAATTGTGTCGCGGGAGTTGGGAGTGCCGTGTGTGGTGGGGACAGAGGTGGCGACCAAGAAGTTGAAGGAGGGGCAGGTGGTGACGGTGGATGCCCAGAAGGGAGAGGTTTATCAAGGGAAGTTGGAGATCAAGGAAGAGAAGATGTCTTTGCCGTCGGGATTGACGGATATCAGGCAGGTGAAAACCAAGACCAAAGTGTATGTGAATCTGGCTGAACCGGATGTGGCTGAGAAAGTGGGGAAGATGTATGTGGACGGGGTGGGGTTGTTGAGGGCGGAATTTATTATTAGCGAGCATATTGGAGTGCACCCGAGGAAGTTATTAAAGGAAGGGAAGCGGCAGTATTTCATTGATAAGTTAGCTGAGGGGTTGGAAGAGTTTTGTCGGGCTTTTGGGGAACGCCCCGTGACTTATCGGACATCTGATTTTAAGACTAATGAGTATGCGGGTTTGGAAGGGGGCAAGGAGTTCGAAGAAGATGAACCAAACCCGATGATTGGGTTTCGAGGAGCCTATCGTTATATTAAGGACAGCCAGGTGTTCAGCATGGAATTGGCGGCGATTAGGAAAGTGAGAAGAAAGTATAAGAATTTGCAGGTGATGATTCCGTTTGTGCGGACGGTGGGAGAATTGAAAGAGGTGAAGGAGTTGATGGTGAAAGCGGGATTGAGAAGGACCCGAAATTTTAAGTTGTTTATGATGGGAGAGGTGCCGAATAATGTGATGATCTTGGATGAATTTTTAGACGTGGGGATTGACGGGGTGTCGATCGGGTCAAATGATTTGACGATGTTGGTGTTGGGGGTAGACCGGGATAATGAGCAGGTGGCAGAGGAATTTGAAGTGTTTGACCCAGGGGTGTTAAAGGCATTGGAGACGATTGTGAGGACTTGTAAACGGAGGAAGGTGTGGTGTTCGATTTGTGGGCAAGCGCCGTCTTTGTATCCGGAACTGACGAGGTTGCTGGTGAAATGGGGGGTGTCAAGTGTGTCGGTGAGTCCGGATATGATTGACAGAACGAGGATTATTGTGCACCAGGCGGAGGACTATGTGAGGAAGCATCCGGAGAGGATGAAGCGATAAATTGTTAGAGTGTTTTTGTAAAAGAATTAACTTGAGATTTTGGATGCTCCCATTTTAGTCGCGAATTTACACGGATAAGGGCTTGGGTTAAGATAAAAAGAATGAAGATTAAGGAGATAAAGGCGAGGCAGATACTGGATTCGCGGGGAAATCCGACGGTGGAGGCAGAGGTGCAGTTAGATGGTGAGGTGAGCGGGGTAGCGTCGGTGCCGAGTGGCGCTTCAACAGGTGAGTATGAGGCGGTGGAGTTGCGGGATGGAGAGATGGTGCATTTCTGGGGTAAGGGAGTGATGAAGGCGGTAGAGAATGTGGAGCAGGTGATTGGGCCGGTTTTGCAGGGGATGGAGGTTACAGAGCAGAAGGAGATTGATGGGCGGATGATTGAGTTAGATGGGACAGAGAATAAGTCGAAGTTGGGAGCGAACGCGATTTTGGCGGTCAGCCTGGCTTGTGCCCGGGCGGCGGCGGAAAGTAATGGAATAGAACTTTTTGAGTATCTCAGGACGTTGGGGGTCCCGCAACAGGTTGAAACCTCACATGGTTTCAAATCTGTGCGGGATGACACTGCTGATTTGAAAAGTTTATCAGCAGTGTCAAATAAAAAGGGATCCGGTGTGGATTTACCTGGTTGGGAAACGGGGGGGTACCGACTCCCGGTGCCGTTTATGAACGTGATTAACGGGGGTAAGCATGCTGTTGACGGGGTGGACTTTCAGGAGTTTATGCTCGTGCCTCATGGATTTGGAAATTTTGCAGAGGCCTTGGAATCGGCAGATGAAGTGTTTCAGAAGTTGAAGGAGATTTTGCATCAAGATGGGTATGAAACTTTGGTGGGTGATGAAGGAGGATTTGCGCCGGCGTTTAAGAAGAATGATCAGGCATTGAATTATTTGATGAAGGCGATTGGGAAGGCGGGTTTTGAGCCGGGAAAGCAGGTGGCTTTGGCGATGGATCCGGCAGCGAGCGAAATTAGAGTCAAGGATCAGGAAGCGTTTTTATATCAGTTGAAAACTGAGAATCGACAACTGACAACTGATGAGTTGATTGAGTATTGGCTTGAGGTGGTAAAGAAGTATCCAATTGTGTCTCTGGAAGATCCGTTGGATGAAGATGATTGGGAAGGGTGGAAAGAATTAGATTCAAGATTCAAGATTCAAGATTCAAGATTGCAGATAGTGGGGGATGATTTGTTGGTGACAAATCCGAAACGGTTGCAGAGAGCGATTGATGAACAGGCTTGTAATGCGATTTTGGTGAAGCTGAACCAGATCGGGACGTTGACGGAGACGATTGAGGTGATCAATCTGGCCCATAAGAACGGGTTTAATTGCATGATTTCTCATCGATCAGGGGAGACAGAGGACACGTTTATCGCGGATTTAGCAGTGGGGATGGGAACCGGGCAAATAAAGGCCGGATCTTTAAGCCGGTCAGATAGGGTGGCGAAGTATAATCGGTTGTTGAGGATTGAGGAGATGTTGAGTGAGAAGTAATATTATATTGAAGGTATGACCGTATTAGACGGAACAGCTTGGAGTTCGTCATTAATAAGAGTATCCTTTTATGGATATTTGTTGTTGGCTGTTTCTGTACTACTGAGTTTGATTTGTAGACGGGGGTTAAAAATGCGGAGGCCTTGGCTGGTATTGGCTTTATCTTCGGTGTTAACTTGGCTAATTACTTCTGGGTATTTAATCTATACCGGTGATTGGAGAAATGAGGTTCTATATACAGGGAATTTTTATTTACTTAGTTTGATTCCGATTTTGGGTTTATTTATTGCACAGTATATAGGATTGAAGATATATCGATGGTTAGGATTAAAGTGGTGGATGGTGGTGGTGCCGGTCGTTTTTTTGGGGGTATTTATTCCGAAAGAGAGCTTTAGGGTTGATTATTTCTATCTTCAATCTGATGATTTTAAGTGTCGGTGTTTAGGACATGAATTTGAAATTACGCCTGTGATAGATGGTAAGGTTTTTTATTGTATGGGGATTCCGTATGCATGTGAACCGTTTGATGATTGAGAGAAGATTGAAAAGGAAGGGAAGCTTTATAGGGTTGAAGAAAGTTAAAAGGCATAAGGGAGGTTTTTAAGCATGGTTTGGTGTTTATGGTAGTATTTGGGTATGATCAACAGTCAGAATTTATGGGCTAGACGAAGTGAAATTTTTTTTGCTTCTAGGTATAAGAAGTATGGCAGGGATGATTTAAGAAGCGTGGTCTGGAATAGTGGGGATAGTCAGAGAGGAAGATTTGAGATTTTGAGTCAGGTAGGTGATTTAAGAGGGCGGACGATACTGGATGTGGGGAGTGGATTAGGACATTTATATGAGTTTTTGCTGCCATTGAAAGTTGTTTATACAGGAATTGAAGTAGTTCCGGAGTTTGTTAAATCCGCAAAGGAAAGATATCCTGGTGCGAATTTTATTGAAGGAGATTTTTTGACATGTGACTTTAATGGTAAATATGACTATGTGTTGTGCTCTGGGGCTTTGAATATAGAGGTGGTTAACTATAAGGATTATCTTGAGGCGATGATAAAGAGGATGTTTTATTTGGCATCGTGGGGGTTGGCATTTAACTTGCCCAGTAGTTATGCTCCAGAGAAGGGAAAGGGATCTACATTTGAAGAGGGGGTGAAAATAAAATATTCGAGACCCGAAAGGATTTTTAGTTACTGTAAGCGGATAACACCTTGGGTATCATTGAGACACGATTATTTTCCACATGATTTTACTATTTATATATATCATAAAAGACAGGTATGAAAGGATGGAGATGGTTGGTTTTGATATTGGTGGGGGCGTTTGTTTTAAGAACTTGGAATGTGAATTGGGATAGCGGGTATCATTTTCATCCTGATGAGAGGTGGATTGTGATGGTGACGGAGAAGATTGAGTGGGTGAATCCGATTACTAATTGGAAAGTTTTTAAGTCGGTGAACTCGCCGATGAATCCGAAGTTTTTTGCGTACGGAAGTCTGCCGATTTATTTGTTGAGGTTGGTGGGGAGTGAGGTGGCGAAGTTTTTGGGGGATCCGGAATGGGGGAGGTACGGAAAGATTAATTTGGTGGGTAGGGTGGTGTCGGCATTGTTTGATACAGGAACGGTATTATTAGTCTTTCTGATTGCAAGAAAACTATTTAACAGAGAAAAAGGCAAGCAACAAGACAGTGTGATGAAAAAGGAAGATGCTTTGGCTTTGGGGGCGGCTGGGCTATATTGTGTGGCGGTGTTTCCGATTCAGTTGAGTCATTTTTATGCGGTGGATACTTTATTAACTTTCTTTATGACGCTGACGATATATTTGTTGCTGTTGTTGATGCGGAAGAGGGGTCGCATCTGGATGTGGGCGGTGGGGGTAGGCGTGGCAGCTGGGATGGCGATGTCGACCAAGGTGAGCGGAGTGTTGCTTGCGATTCCAATAGGAACGGCGGTGGTAATCGGTAATCAGCCCGCCTTGACTCGCGTCAGGCGAGGCAGGCAATCGGTAATCAGTAAACAGAAGCTAGGTAAATGGTTAAATGTTTTTAAGTGGTTGTGGCCGAGGTTTAAATGGGGACTATTGATAGCTTTGGTAGCGGGAATCACATTCGTAATTTTTGAGCCGTATGCGGTGATTGATAACCCGACTTTTTGGAAGAACATGCAGGAGCAAGGGAGGATGACCAGAGACGCGTGGACGTTTCCTTACACCTTGCAGTATGTAGGGACGAAGCCGTACCTCTATTTTGTTGAACAGTATGTGAAGTATGGTGTGGGATGGGGATTGGGATTAGCGAGTTTATTGGGAGTGGTTGCTGGCTGCTGGATGTTGGTTAAGGGTTGGAAATTGTGGATCCCGATGCATGCAGAAATGTCACACCATTTCAGCAATGATCGGGATGACAAAGCTGATTTGAAAAGTTTATCAGCTTTGTCAAGTATAAGAACAGGTCCATTGTTGGTGATTCTGGCTTTTGTGATGGGGTATTTTGGAGTGATTGGGAGATCGGCGGTGAAGTTCATGAGGTATATGTTACCGTTGTATCCCGTTTTGTGCGTGCTCGCTGTGGTGGGGATATCAGTTATCAGTTATAAGTTGCCCGTCTTGACTTGGCGAGGCAAGTCAGTTGTGGGTAAGGATTTAAAATCACGGAATGTTTTTTTGGTTATTTGTTTATTGGTTTTATTGTTGACCGGCGGATGGACGATGGCGTTTATGAGTCAGGTTTATGGCCAGGAGAATACTAGGATTCAGGCTAGTAAGTGGATGGCGACTCAACTCAAGACTCAAGACTCAAAACTCAAAATTATCGGGATCGAGCATTGGGATGATGCATTACCTGTGCCACCTTGGACGATGGGCTTTCAACGAGCGATGATTGGTCAAAAAGAGCCGACATGGCAAGTGGAACTGCCGTTGTATGAACCAGATTCGGAGAGCAAATGGAGACTGATGGCGGGAAAGTTAGAGCAGGTAGATGCGATTGTGTTAGCGAGTAATCGGTTGTCTGCGCCGCTGATGAGGATTGGAGGGGAGAAGTACGGGATAACGAAAAGGTATTATGAGTTGCTGTTTGGAGGGGGACTGGGATTTGATCAAGTAGCAGATTTCCATGTGATGCCCGGGATTGACGGATGGCGAGTAGACGACCAATTAGCGGATGAGTCGTTTACAGTGTATGATCATCCCCAAGTGAGGATATTTAGGAAAAGACAGTTGATGTCGGCGGATGATTACTTTAGTTTGATAATGGGAGATAGGGAATAATATTTGTTAGGATAGGAATAGATGGTGAAAAGTGGACTGAATATGGCGTTTTTTAAGAGACGCAAAGAATGGCTTTTGTTGGGGATAATTTTAGCGTTAGGATTGTGGGTAAGGGTTTATCGGCTAGGTGAGGTGCCGGTGGGTTTTTTTTGTGATGAGGCTTCCAGAGGAGTGGATGCTTATTGGCTGTTAAAGAGCGGTGTGGATTCTCACGGAGAGACGTGGCCGTTGTTTTTTAGAGCCTTGGGCGAGTATACGTTACCATTGCAAATTTATTCGATGATTCCGTGGGTGGCATTGATGGGGTTGACTGAGGTAGCGGTGAGGATGACTTCAGTGGTCTGGGGGATGATGGCGATAGTGGGAGTTTACTTGGTGGGAAAGGAAAGCGAAAAGCTAATAGTTAATAATGAGAAACGAAAAGATAAGGGGGAGACAAAGCGATTTCGAATGAAGAATTTAGGGTTGTGGGCGGCGCTGATAATGGCGATAGAGCCTTGGGCGATTCATTATAGCCGGATGGGAATTGAGTACACTTCCTTTTTGAGCTGGTATATTTGGGGGTGGTGGGTGACGTTTAAAGCCGTAAAAGACAGACGATGGTTGTTAATCTGGGGGGTTGTTTGGGGAATAAGTTTGTATTCATATAACGGAGCGTTAATCGTGGTGCCGATTACAGTCTGTTTGTTGGGAACCTGGTTATTCGTAGTTGGACTGAGAAGGAAAGAGTTAAAGTGGTGGTTATGGGGGATAGGGTTATTTTTGGTATTTGCTTATCCGGCAATAGACCATCTGTTGTTTGGAGGAGGTTTGAATCGGTGGAAACAAGTAGGAATTACTGAACATGCGACGGCAAAAGAGTTAGTAGACCGGGTGGTGCGGCAATATGGTCATCAGTTATCGTGGAGTTTTTTTGTGGGGAAGGGAGAAGATACTTTTATTACCAGACATTTTACCGGGGGATTGCTACCGTTACTAAAAATTCAAATGGGATTTATTTTATTGGGGTTGGGGTTGGTGGTGTGGAAGATAAAGGAATATTGGTGGATATTAGTGTGGTTGGGGGTGTATCCGGTGGTGGGGGCTTTGGGTGACGGGGGACCGTTTACGAGTAGGTCAATTATTGGAGCGCCGCTGGCGGCGTTACTGACAGGGATAGGGATTGCGATTGTGTTTTGGTTAGTGAGAAGGTGGGGAAAGTGGATGGAGTGGGGAATGAGGGGTTTTGTGCTGGTGGGGTTGGGGTGGTCTTTTTTGGGCTTTTGGGGGTTTTATATGAATGAGTATTCGTTAAAATCCGCGGATTTTTGGGGTTGGCAGTATGGCCCCCGGGAGATAGTGAGTTATTTCAAGTCGGTGAGTGGGCAATATGACGAGTTGGTGATGAGTCATGAGTTTAATGCTCCGGAGATTTTCTTTAAATTTTATGATCCTGAGAGAGTATGCAAAGGATGCATGATTGGAGATGTGGGTAGATTTGATCCCAGTAAGAAGCAGTTGTTTGCGCTGTCGAGTAAGCAGTTAGAAGATGTAGGGAAGGCAGGGTTGGTGATGAAGGTGCAAAAGGTAATTAATTATCCTAATGGACAAGTGGCGTTCGAGATTGGAGAGCTGCAAAGCAGAATAGAGGATAGACGCTGATATGGTGATGTGAAAGTCTACTGATGGTGGAATTCGGGGGCTTGGGTAAGGGCGACCCAGAGGATGCGGAGGGACTGGAGGAAGGTTTTGAGTCCGGTGGTGGGAAGTTGTTTATGGGGTCCAGCGACTTCGGGAAAACCTTGTTGATTGGATTTAAGGGTTTCCCAATTAAGAAAGAGTTGTCCCCAGGGGGATTTGAGTACGGAGGCCATTTTGCGGGAGGCTTTGAAAGGATACCAGAAGCTGTCGTGATAGAGGACGCTGGCCAGATATGACCAGGGGGCGAGGATGGTGCGCAGAGACCACTCAAGAGGTTTCTTAAGGGGACCCCAATAGATGAGGTGCTGCATACGGGAAGCAAAGGTCATTTTCTTGAAAGGTCCGGTGAAATGCCAGTTCTGTTGGGCGGATTTCTGGTCACCAACGAGGGTGATTTTGTCAGGGTCACCGCAACCGAGATCGAGTTCATGGGCGAGACGGATGTATTTGATGTCGAGGGGGTTGAAGCCCATGAGTTTAGCGGCGGTGGCGTCGATGGCGACCTGGTCTGAGCTGGCCAGGATGATGTTTTTGGCGTGAGGGGTCATGCAGCGGGGTCCGGGACCATCGCCGGCGAAGGTACCGTCCATAACGGCAAAGATGCCGGAATGGATCTTTTGTTGGATCATGAGTAGGTCGACGAGGGTTTCGTGGATGTGAGCGTGAGACCAGTGACGGCGTTCGTTAAGCAGTCCGCCAAAGGCGTTTTTCATGGCTCCGGTTGTGGTGGTGAAGACGTGGGTTTTGATAGTGGGAAGATGAATGATGTTTTCTCCAATGAAGCGTTTGGGGATGTGGAAACCTTGGGGATAGATTTTATTTAAGATGAGGAATTTTTTGGTGAGGGCTCCAACTGCCTGATGGACATTGATCCACTCCTGGTTTTCATAAAGGTGGATGTTGCGAAGACCGTACTTTTGGATGACTGGGAGTTGTTTGTTTTGTTGTTCTCCGAAGTGGGCATCGATGACTACGGTGCGGTTGTGGCAGGCGTGAATGAGGTCTTTTTGGTAACCGTCTTTGAGCAGGGTGCGGATGACGCCCTCGAGTTGCCAAGGGGTGGTAGAGGCGGCGGGGAAGAAGAAGTGCCAGGAGATGTTGATTTTGAGAGCGGTGTCTTTTTTTTGGTTAATCACGTCCTGGTAACCGGCAAGATTCATGAGGCGATAGTAATCACGGAAAACGGTTTTGGGACTAGTGGAAAGGATGGCGACGGTGGATTTGGTCATGGAAGTAATTTTAGCATGGATATTAATTAAAAATGAGATAATTAGGAAGGCTCTAGACTAGCACATTGATAAAACGACGAGATCTTTTACAAGTTGGTCAG
>CAZYTL010000019.1:0-30149 GCA_964650355.1 uncultured Gammaproteobacteria bacterium
TTTGGGTGCCTTGGAGAAAAGCGAAGGTACCATCCAAGTCGGGGAGGGTAAAGGTGCGAGCAGCAGTGAGGTCGGCGATGGTGAGTTGACCTCGACCATCAGCATCATAGAACCAGAGAGAGGAACCGGAGGTACCACCGGAAGTGAAACAGGCGCCGGTGGAACAATCACCGACAGAGGTGATGTCACCGGCGGCACCGACACTGGTAATGTCTTGCCAGGAGAGGGCACCTCCACCGTTTGTAGTTAGGACAAAATCGGCACTACCATCGGCAGTGGGAAGAGTATAGGTGATGTTGTCTGATTGATTGCCACCTTGGAGGATGGTGTAGTAGTTACCTGGGGAATCTTGGATGGCGAGTTGATCGTTAATGTTGAGGAGAGAGTTGAAAACAGCGGTGCCGTCGAAGGTCCAGTTGCCGGAGATGGTTTCATCGACATTATCTCTGGTGATGTGGGAGTTGGTATAGTCAATGGCGATGCGGATTTCATTGCCTGGTTCAGAGGTGATGATGAAGTCTGAGCCGTCAAAATCTAATGTATCAGCAGAAGAGTCAACAACAACGTCTTGTTCTTCAACATTGATAATGCCGGTAGCGCCTGCACAGAAAGCCCAAGCAAATGCTCCACTGGCAGAGTCATAGGTGAGACATTGATCTTCCTGAGGTTCAGAACCACCCAGGTCGTTGATTTCTGAGACACCGATGGAATTGGCAGCGAGGACGATTTCAGAGTCACCGGTACCATCTGTGGTGACGGTCAGATTAGTAACGTTTATAGTACCTGATTCTCCTCCGTCTCCTAAGGTAAATGCTTCATTGGCGTCTAAAACTGAGTTGAATACAGTACTTCCGTCAAAGGTGGTATTGCCAGAAAAGGTTTTGTCACCGGTAAAGGTTTGACTACCGGCGAGC
This sequence comes from uncultured Gammaproteobacteria bacterium, assembly GCA_964650355.1. Lineage (GTDB taxonomy): Bacteria > Patescibacteriota > Microgenomatia > CAYXHB01 > CAZYTL01 > CAZYTL01. The sequence continues at coordinate 915 of CAZYTL010000019.1, forward strand.
GAGGCTAGAGTGCCTCCGATGGCGGGAATGGTGACGGTGAGATCTGAACTGGGATCTGCGGCAGTAAAGGCGATTTCGAATGAGTCAGGAGTCGAACCTTCAAAATATAAAACATTTCCATCATTGCCTGAGGTTTGAGTAAATGCTTCGCCGCTGGTAATATCTCCTACTGCGGTAATGTCCCCACCGGTGACGCTTTGCCAAGAGAGAAGACCGCTACCGTCGGTAGTGAGGACGTAGTTACTACTACCATCACTGGTGGGAAGCGTATAGGTAATGTTGGAGGTTTGGTTGCCTCCTTGGAAGGAAGTGTAGTAACTACCTGTATTGTCAAAAATGTATAATTGTCCTGAAGATAATATGAGGTTACCCCCTGTGAGGGTTAGATCACCGGAAGAGATGGTGAATGCGGGGGTGCCTGACGCTGAGCCGGCAATGATAAGTTGACCAGTACCAAAATCAAGGTAAAAGTTTTGGTTGGAAGAGGTCAGTTCTAATCGGTCATCAGTAGTTTCGTCATAGAGGAGGGAGAAGTTAGCATCGGTGCCAAAACGAAAGGCAACATTGTCTTGAACCTCCCAAATACCAGTGATTGATTCGGCGTCGGTATCGAAAATGTAACCCTCGACGTCGTCTTCAGAAAGGGCGGTCCCGGTGGTATCAGGATTTGGTACCCAAGTAAATCCACCACTATTGGCATCGTAAGTAAGGAAATAATTATCGGTAGCGGAATTGGTAGTATCAAGATTGAGTCCGGTAATAGTGTTATCTGCGATTTCTAAACTTTCGATTGTTTGTCCCAAGAGAGATACCTCACCTGAATTATCAGGGAAGGAATATGCTTGATTGGCGGTTATGGGATTAATTCGGAGCGTGCCATAGAGAAGATTGCCACTTGAGCTTTGGATAGTAAGTTGTTGATTGAATGTAGCTGACCCCTCAACGGTGATAGCTTGGAGAGTGGTGTCATCGTTGAATTGGGCGGGTACATTAACAGTGAATGAACCTACTTTGGTTGTTTGGCCTAAGATATCTGACGGTGAGGTTGTGGGTTCTTCTTTTATAGAGAGTGGGGTAGAGGTGTTGAGTGTGGGTAATGGTAATAAATTAATTAGGGAATTGCTGATATTTGTTGGGGTGTAAAATGTATGCAATATTTGGTAACGATTAAGAGTTAGGCTGACACCAGCTATTAGACCTAAGAAAATGATTGAGGCGATCAAGAGGGAGTGTAGATAAGATCTGGGAGATACGGAGAGCTGGGAAGATGGAGCAAGCGCAAGAGGGGAAGGTGATTTAGAGGTTTGTTCTAGCTCGAGGTTTAGTTGATAGAGTTTTTTCGATTTTTCCGATTGTTTTAAAGCAAGAAGTTGTTTGTGTTTTTTAGCTTGGGCGATGGCCTGTTGGGAAAATCGACGATGTCCTGACTTTCTTCTTGTAGATTTGATAATGCCGAATTTTTCCCAATTTCTGAGGGTGGAGGTGGAAACGCCAACTAAGCTTGAGAGTTGTTTAGGGGTTAAAGTAGGTATTTTGAGTTGTTGGATTTTATGTTTGTGGATGAGGGATTTTTTCTCGGCCAGTTGTTGTTGATATTTTTTAGCTATAGGCAATTGATCAGGAGAGTAGAGGCGGTGTCCTTGCTTGTTCCTGGTTGGTTTGATGACGTCGGCCTTTTCCCAATTTCTTAGAGTGGACTTAGAGACCTTTAATTGAGTGGCGAATTGTTTGGGCGTGAGAAGCGACTGAAACGAGGAGTTTTTCATGGGCAGGTTTTTGAGGGGAAACTTACAATTGTTAAATTTTTGTAAAGTCTCTAATTATCAGTATATTGCACCCCGCGTTCGTGTCAATTATGAATAAGATTAGAAGATGTGGGTATTGGTGGGTAACAAATAACCCGTAATTGGTTTTTAATGCGGGAATTCATAAATCGATGGTATAGATAAGACAGGAGAAGAAGCAGAGATGAATTAACATGCTCGGCATCGCAATCACAAACCTTGCTTAAGAGATGCATAGTAAAATTGACGTTGCAAATCATGCAATTGCAGTCAAGTAATTTCTACTATGGGTATGTTTCCTTGGAATAAATTCTTAATGCTACTTGGCGGAAGTGTTGTAATTGCTTTAAGATAGATTTGTTATGGAGATCAGCGGAGAAAATATTTTGTTTGTTTTATTCGGTGCCAATTTATTGGTGATGATTTTGAATGTGGTGTTTTGGGTCTTGGTTAGTCTAGGAGACAGGAAGGTAAAGGAGAGAGAAAAACAGATGTATGACAAATTTAACGAGGTCTTGGATGAGGCTAATAAGCAAGCTTCGAAGCTAGTGCTAGACGCGACAGAGAAGGCTAATCAGATGGTGAAAGGCAGCGAGGTAATGGTCGAGGATATCCGTCAAGAAATGCGGAAAAGCTTTGCTGCAGCAAAAGACAAAAATGTGGCGCTACTGGAGAGTTCTCTGGCTAATATGCAAAAGGAAAATGCGGCATTCTTAAATAGTTTGAGAGAAGGAATGGTGGGGGACGCCAAAGAGTTGATTGGTGATGTGGCAGAAAAATCAAAGACGGAGATGCAAGGGTTGGTTACGGAGATGAAAAATCAATCAGACCTGGTCAGACAGGGGTTGGAAGAGAAGCTAAATCAAGAATTTGAGGGAATGGTAGCAGAGATTAATAGTTATCGTCAGCGGAAACAGGAGATGATTGATAAATCTGCGCAGAGGTATTTATTGAGGGTGTTTGAATTGGTGTGGCCTAAGGTGATATCCTTGGATGAACATGAACAGCTGATATTTGAGGCTTTAGAGGAAGCGAAGAAGGAAGGAGTGTTTGGTAGTGGGGAAGCAGAAGTAAATTGAAACAGAGATTTTTAATACATTGATGCAAAAGTTATAGTTTATGGGAGAAAGACTTTTTATTGATCCAGACTGGCTAGAGGAAGTCGTGACTGTGCAGCAGGCAAAGAGACTAGCCGGGGGGATCGACAGGTTATTAAAGGTGCTATACGTGACTGATGTGGAAGAAGAGGACAAATTGGATGAATGTTTTACTGGAGAGCAAAGAAGGCTCGTGGAGAGGGTGATGGAAAAGTTACATTTGGGATGGGAAAAGCGAGAGTTAGTTGAATCAGGCTTGGAAGAACTGAAAGAACGGGTTACAGAATTAAAGGTGGTGACGCTGCATGTGGCGATTAATTTGGAAATGAATAGGTGGAAGAGAGTAGCCCAATGGTTTAGGCAGACAGTTAACGAGAAGGTGTTGCTGGAGATTGTGGTAGATGAGTCATTGTTAGGTGGAGTTGTGATTTTGTACGAAGGGAGGATGAAGGAGTTTAGTTTAAAAAATAAATTGCATAGGTTGGTAGAGGAAGGAACGTTGGCAAAAATTCTTAAAGATGGTTAAACGTACATTGGTTGTTGATTTGTAAATATATGTATATGTATGACTTTGCTGATAATCTGAAGAAGTTTGGTGAGTTTGGAATAGTAGAAGAAGTTTATCACCCGATGGTAAAGGTCGTGGGCTTGCCGTCGGTGCAACCTAATGAGGTGGTGGTGTTTGAGAATGGTGATTTAGGCGAAGTGTTATTTATGGAAGAGGATAAGATTGAAGTATTAGTGTTTGCTAAACAGCCATTGGCCCCAAGGATTAAGGTAACTAGATCTGGCGAACAGTTGAATTTAAATATAAGCAGTCGATTTTTGGGAATGGTAGTAGATCCCTTGGGAATGGCTGTGCAGGGATTGAGCTCAGGAGAGAAAGGATCGGAAGGAGGAGGGGACGGAGGAAAGGTTAAAGAGTCATCGGAGGGAGAGACGAAGATCTTAGATGTACCTCCGTTATCAATTGTCCGTCGCGCGCAGATTACGGAACCTTTAGTTACGGGGGTAAGTGTGGTGGATATGTTACTTCCATTAGGAAAGGGGCAAAGGGAATTGGTGGTTGGAGACAGAAAGACGGGGAAAACGGCGTTTGTTTTATCGGTGATAAAGAAACAGGTGATGATGGGTTCGGTTGTTATCTACGCAGCAATCGGGAAACAAATGGTGGAAATAGATTTGGTAAAGAGGTGGTTGGAAAAAGAGGGGTTGTTAGAAAATCTGGTGATTGTGGCGACGACGGCCCATGATGCACAAAGTTTAATATATTTGACACCTTTTACCGCGATGACTTTAGCTGAATATTTCAGAGATCTAGGCAAAGATGTGTTAGTGGTGTTGGATGACTTGTCGACTCATGCTAAGTATTATCGAGAGATTGCCTTATTGGCAGGGCGTTTTCCTGGGAGAGATTCTTATCCCGGAGATATTTTTTATACTCATGCTAGGTTATTAGAAAGAGCTGGTAATTATGTGCATCCTAAGGAGGTTCAGGTGGCAATTAGTTGTTTGCCGGTGGCAGAGACGACAGAGAATGATCTGACGGATTATATTGTGTCTAATTTAATTGGGATTACCGACGGACATTTGCTGTTTGACAGTCAGGAATTTATCAAGGGAAGGCGCCCGGCGATTAATCCATTGTCTTCAGTAACCAGGGTGGGCAAACAGACTCAGTGGTTGCTGCATCAGAACGTGAGTCAACAGATGTTGGCGTTTATTTCTGAATATGAACGTAATTTGAAGTTTGCGCATTTCGGAGCGGAATTGACTGATAAAATGAGGGACGATTTGAGGAAGGGGTCATTGATGTATAACTTTTTTAACCAAGAGACGACTTTGATCGTGCCGCTTAATATTCAGTTACTGTTTATGGGGATGGTTTGGTCGCGCTTGTTTGACAAAGAATTGACGGGGACGAATAAAGGCGGGACACAACAGGAGTTGAGGGCAACAGTAGGGTCCGCCAGGAATCGATCATCAGTGGAGAACTGGCGGGCTAGGCTGATGGAAGCGTATGAAAAGGACGGAGAGTTTAAAGCTTGGATAGATGAATTGATGAAGGCCGGAGATTTAGTCGAAATGGTGGAAAAGATTAATCCGCATAAGGATAAATTGTTGAGCATATGCCAAGTAAGCAATCATTAGATTTTCAGTTGGATTTGGTGAGTACTCTGAAAGATTTGATGGAAACCAAGGAAGAAGTGTACGTGGCTAAGATGTTGAAGGTTAGGAATTCTGTGATTAAAACCAGGTCCTTTATGGAAGGGTTAGTAGATTTGTTTAATGAATTGAGGATGACTTACCGGCGAGAGTTGGCGATAAGTGGGAAGGAAGAAGTGGGATCGTTGTCGGTGTTAAACAAGACCAAAGCGGCAGTGGCGGTGTTGCTTACTGCGAGTGAAAAACCTTACGGGGAAATTAATGAGAAAATATTTGAAAAGTTTTGGACATATATTAGTGAGCACCAAGAAACAGAATTAGTAATTGCTGGGGAGTTTGGTAAGGAAATATATGCAAATTACGGTACTGATAGGCCGTTTAGATATTTTAATTTGCCGGAAGAGGGTTTAAACGTAGCAGGTTTAGGTCCGTTAATTAATCACTTGATTCAGTATGAGGAGGTAAAGGTGTTTTATGGCCGGTTTGAAAGTTTTATTAATCAGCAGGGAAGTTTGGTAACGATTTCGGGGACGACTCCATTAGAGATTAAAAAAGAGGCAAAGGAAATAAAGGAAGAAAAGTTTTTGTTTGAGCCTTCGTTGAAAGAGATCTTAGCGTTTTTCGAAACACAGATTTTTGCTTTGGTATTTAGACAATTGGCGTTGGAGTCGTATCTGGCTCAGATTGGTTCGCGAGTAATCTCTTTGGAACAGGCAAATAACAATATTGATGATCGCTTGGGAGATTTAGGTAGGGAACGAAGGAGGTGGTTGAAAAGGAGGAAAAATAGGAAGCAGCAACAGAACTTGGTGGGAATGGCCTTTTGGGGATGAGTTAATAGTTGTTGATACTTCAATACTATTGCATATTATTTTGATGCTTTGTGGTGTCCGTCTTGAGGAGAAGATGAATGGGTAATATCTAGGGTGAGGATCGAGAATGACTGGGAGAATTAAATTGGTGATTAAGTTGAGATGGAAGTGCATTTTGAGTTCAGACGATATACACTGGATTGGTAAATTAAAATATAACCATATATGATGAGGGTATGGATGAAAATCAGGTAATTGGGAGAGTGACAGCGATTCGAGGTCAAGTAGTTGAGGTGGTGGTAGATGAATTTATGCCCAAGATGTATGATGTTTTGAAGGCAGTAGGAGCGGATGGTAACGAAACTCATGTGCAACTGGAGGTAGTGAGTTCTATGGGAGAGTCGAAGTTCTTTTGTTTGGGTTTATCAGGGTTGCATGATTTATATCGAGGGATGCCGGTGATGAATACAGGAAGACAGCTGAATATTCCGGTGGGAGACGAGATTCTGGGAAGGGCAATCGATGTTTTTGGCCAGGTACACGACGGGCGGGGAGAGTTAAAGGCGGAACAGCAAATAGTTTACCAAGCGGGAGAACAACCTGTGGCTCAAGTTAAAGTGTCAACTGAAATATTAGAGACGGGGATTAAAGCGATTGATTTTTTTGCTCCGGTTTTGAAGGGAGGTAAGGTAGGGTTATTCGGGGGAGCCGGGGTGGGAAAGACAATCTTGTTGACTGAGCTGATTAACAATTTAGTGGTGACGGGGGGGCAGTTAGGGGACGGTAAGAGGAGTTTAAGTAGAGACATGGTAGCGGTGTTTAGTGCTGTGGGGGAACGGGCGAGAGAGGCACAAGAATTGTATAGCAAGTTATCTGAAGCAAAGGTGATGGATAAAATGACATTGGTACTGGGACAAATGGGAGAAAATCCTGCTGTAAGGTCACGAACGGCTTTTTTGGGTGCTACGATTGCTGGTTATTTCAGGGATCAATGGAAGAAGGACGTGTTGTTTTTAATTGATAATGCTTATCGGTTTGCGCAAGCTGGGAATGAATTGGCAATGATGATGAAAACCATTCCTTCTGAGGATGGTTATCAGCCAACACTGAATTCAGAAATGGGACGCTTTCATGAGCGGTTGATATCTACTGATGCCGGAGAGGTGACTGCTATAGAGGCGATTTTTGTGCCTTCCGATGATATGACTGATTATGGGGTAAGGTCGATTTTTCCGTTTTTGGACACGTTTGTGATTTTGACCAGGAGTGTGTATCAGGAAGGCAGGATGCCAGCAATGGATTTGCTGGCATCCACTTCTCGGGCGTTGAATAGAGATTTGATTGGTGCCAATCATTATGAGACTTATTTGGAAGCCAAGAAATTGTTGGAACAGGCCGCGAGTTTGGAAAATATTGTGTCGCTGGTTGGGTTTGCTGAGTTGTCGTTTGAGGATCAAACTTTGTATAAACGGGCAACTCTGTTGAAAAATTATATGACACAGAGTTTCTTTACTACTAAGGAGCAGACGGGTAAGGAAGGAACTTATGTGCCTTTAGAAAAGACGATTAATGATGTGAAGGATATCATGCGAGGGAAATATGACATTTTGCACCCGGAGAAGTTGAGATTTATTGGAGAGATACGGGTAGTGGCGTAAGAACATCAAAGAAAGGATGTTAATGATGATTCTGAAGACCCAGTAGGCGATGGTTGATTAGATTCCCAAGTAGACCTGGATTTGGTTGTCAACACAACGAAGGACACCTTGTTTGAAGCTGAATTTTTGGGAAGATTTGTTAGGTAAACGGAGAGTAATGTGGTCCTTAATGAGGCTAATGAAGTGAGTGTGAGCAGGAAGGATGTCGAATTTCCCTTGATGGTTGATGGAGGAGAGCGAGAGAGCAGGCCCTTGAAATAGAGTTTGATCAGGGTTGATGATTTCAACTTGGAGATGAATCGGCGGGAGGGTGGGCATATGATGGCTTTTATTGTTGATTAGAGTCTTGGTTGGGCAGACTGGTTGGGGAAGGGTTTGTAGAGGTGGAGGGAGGAGAACTTTCTGGAGAGAGAAGTTCTTGGGGTGAGGCACTGTCAGGTAGGGGGATAGTCTCGAGTTGATTAAGGGGTTCCAAGAGGGTGGGAGCGGTAAGAGTGCTTTCTGGAGAAGTGGGGGATCCGGGAGCCTGGGAACTAGAAGCGGGGAGAGATTGGAGAGATTTTTCTGCTTGGTCTTTGAGTTCTTGGGCAAGTTGAGAAGCAATGGTATAGGCTTGTGTTTGAGGATCGATGAGGCTAAGGACTTTTTGAATTTCTTGATAGGCGGGGACCGGTTGGCTTTGAGCTTGATATGCCAGGGCGAGGTTGTAGTGGGCATTGGCGTAGTTGGGTTTTAAAAGGGTGGCTTGACGAAAGGCGCTGGTGGCGTTTTCGATTTGATTGAGAGACTGGAGCAGACCGCCGTATTCGACCCAGAGGCGAGGATGACGGGGATCCAGTCTGAGGGCTTGGTTGTAGGCTTGGAGGGCAAATTGGTCAGCGTTAGTAGCAGTGTTGATGAGTTGTTTGTAGGTGAGGGCAAGGTGTTCCCAGGTATTGACGTTTTGGGGATTGAGTTTGACGGCGGTCTTGGCCTCTGCTATGGCTTGTTGGATGAGCTGAATGACTTGCTGGCGGTCTGAATCCGGAAGGGGGTCTTGTTTGGCTAGTGCGGTAGCGAAGGCCAAGTTGGTGCGGGAATAAGCAATGCGGTAACTGACTTGGTGAGGATTGTGATTGATGGCCTGTGCTTGATATTGGTAGGTATCAAGGGCGTGTTTTTGATCGATGGCTGATAAAGAACGGCGGAAGTAGTGATCGGCTATTGAGTATTGAATGGTGTAGAACCAGGCGTTACCGATGAGGAGCAAGAAGAAGATGCTGAGGCTAGCCAGAGGAAGGATTTGGTTGAGGGAGATTTCAGTAGACTTAGCAGGTGGAGTGAGGATAGATACGCCGATGAGGATGACGAAAAAGAGGATAAGTGTGGTGAGGTTAAGAGAGAAGAGGGCGAGGAAGATGAGAAGGGCGAAGATGTTGACGGTCCAGGCGGGAGTGGTGGAGACGAGTTTAAGTCCGCGAAGTAGTAGCTGATAGCTAATGAAGATCAGGGTAACCAGACCGAGAAGGCCGCTAGTAGTAAGGATGTGGAAGTATTGGTTGCTGGCAGAGGCGAAGCGAACATTCCAAAGTTGGTCGAGTTGATTATAAGCGAGGGGTTTAAAACGAGTGAAAGCAGATAAATAGTTGGCTGGGCCAAAGCCGATCAGGGCGGTCCGCCAGTTTTTCAAGGTATCGATGGCGATGGAATAGCCGATGGAATAAGGAAGATGAACTAGGGGATATTTGCCGGGCAGGAGTTGATAGACGGTGGCTGCCAGGGCCAAGGCTTGGATGAGGACTAAGAAGAGGTAAAGTCCAGTGGAAACGAGGTGGAGGCGACGATGAATGATTCGAGAAAGCGTGAAGACAAGAGTGGTGAAGAGGATAAAGATTAAGCTCACTGGTGAGCCGGTGGGGTTCCAAAGTTGGTCAGCGAGCCAGCTAGGAATGTGCGGAAGGCTTTGGGTAAGACCGAAGAGTTGATAAATAGCCATAAGCGAGAGCAGAGCAGAGCTGAATAATAAAGCAGTGACAGGTAAAGAAAGGTGCGACGGGTGGAGAAAGTTAGTAGAGATAAAGTAAATCGTGGCTAGGCCAAAGAGGAGCAGACCGGGGGTGGTCCAGGCTTCGGAGGGATTGGGAGACTGGAGGAAAGTGCTGAGGAGGAAGGAAATGAGCATTAAAGCAACTGGGAGGTACAGAGGATGGTTTTTAAGAGTGAGTTGGTGGTGTTTAAGGGAGTGGATAATGACAGTAATAATCATGGTAGTGGCGATGAGGAGAGTGAGAATGGTTTTGGGGAGCTGGTAAAAGTCCGAAAAATTAGGCAGAAAGAAGAGGGGAAAGAGAAAAAAGAAGATGGCCAACTGATATTGGATAAGGGTAGGGAAGGTGAGGTGTTTGATTTGGGTTAGGCGCATAGAGATGAGGAGAAAAGTTAAGGGAAGTTGCTCTTAGGATACTAGGTAAGGAGGAGAAATGTCAAAGTTGAAGTGAAGTATGGGTTTGCGTAATGATGAGAAGGTGAACAGATTAACTAAGTGGTTATTGGGAGCGGGGGTGTTAGCTGTGGTGGTGGTGTGGAGTTGGGTATGGTTTGAGCCTGTTGGGAGGCTCAGGATGGTGTTTTGCGACGTGGGTCAAGGAGACGCGATCTTGGTATCTTGGAAGGAGGAGCAGATGTTGGTTGACGGGGGACCAGGGAGTAAGGTGTTGGAATGTTTAGATAGGTATTTGCCCTTGGGGGATAAAGAGTTGGAATTGGTGGTGGTGACGCACCCTGACAAAGATCATATGGGCGGGACGATAGAGGTATTAAGGAATTATAAAGTAGATAGATTGGCCACTGTACCGATAGGGAAAGAGACCGATGTTTATAAATTGTTATACAAAGAGATAGTTCAAGAAGTAGATCGCGGGAGGCTGGAAGTGGTTAACCTTTATGCTGGGGATAAGGTAAAGTTGGGAGCGGCTGAAGTTGATGTGGTATGGCCGGAGAGGCGATGGGTGGCGGAGAGAATAGGATCTGGCAAGTTAAATGGATTGGTGGAAAATACGAATGATAAATTCGGAGACACTGGAGTTAGAAAATTAGCGGAGAACACAGATAAGTTTGTATTGGGAGCGAGTACGGATGCGGAGTCGAACGATTTTTCGATAGTGTTGCATGTTAAGTATGGGAGTTTTGACGGGTTGTTGAATGGGGATGCGGGAGAGGAGATTCAGGATGAGGAGTTAGGGACTGGGTCGGTGCCGGCGAAAGTGGAAGTAATGAATGCTCCCCACCATGGGAGTAGGACAGGAATGTTGGATGAGTGGCTGTCACTGGTGGATCCGCAGTTGGCGGTGATTTCGGTAGGAGCAAAGAACAGTTATGGTCATCCTGCAGAAGAGATTTTGCAAAGGTTAAAGTCCGCACAGGTGAGATATTTGCGAACTGACGAGGTGGGAGATGTGGTGGTGGAAAGTGACGGAGAAAAATGGTGGGTGGAGAGCGCACATAACTAACTTGAGTTGTTTAAGTTAGTGGTGACTTACACTAATAATATGAAAGAGATTTCCCCCAGCCTCTGAGCTGGGGCGGGAGCCGTATAGTGGTAGGATATAACAAATGAGATACAGGAGTGGCTCTCACACTCGGTACAGTATTTATTACCACATAGTATTTCTGCCAAAATACAGAAGAAAAGTGCTGACCGATAAGGACATTGACGAAAAGTTGAAAGAAACAATAAAGAAGATGTCTTTAATACACGAATGGATAATCGTGGAGATGGAGACAGATAGAGATTATATACATATATTTCTTTCAGCTCCGCCAAGGTACTCACCTGGTGAGATAGTGAAATTGATAAAGACCTGGACACAAAGGAGATTGTTTGAGAAGTATCCCAAGTTAATGAAGAGATATTTGTGGGGAGGGAGATTTTGGTGTCGGGGTTACTATGTCAGCACGGTGAATGATAAGACGACTAAGGATGAGATTGCGAAATATGTTAGAAATCAAAAGAAGAAAGAGAGACAATTAAAGTTACTTTAACTCAGAGGAGGTAGGGAGTTACAATAAATCCCCCTGCCTCCGTGCTGGGGGATTTTTAATAGTTGGGTGATATTTCAGATAGCATTTTGGGGAGCTATATAGGATTTGGTCTATTTACAAAACTCTACAGTGCTTCTGCAGATGATGATTGAAAATTAATAGGAAGGAGGAATTTTTGGTAAGGATGCGGTGGTCGAATCGAGTCCGGAGTTTGACTGTTTGATGGCGAAAGTATGAGAAGCAAGGTTTGGTTCTAGTTCAAGCTATGAAAATGGAATGGTTTGAATTAAAATAGGTTTATGGTTGAAGCAAAGAGTATTTTTCCCGGTGAAGTTGCTGAAGTGATTCAAGAAGCAGTGGGTCAGGTCTTGAAGAAGGTAGGCGTGGAGACTAAAGGGGGGGAGATTAATTTGGAACATCCGGCGCTGGATGCCCACGGGGACTACGCTACTAATGTGGTTTTGATGATGTTTAGTCAATTAAAGGGGGGCAAAAGTTTAAAATCTCATGAAATAGAGAAAATTTGGGGTCCTAAAAATTTAGCAGATTATATGGTTGATCTGCTAATGAAAGATGAGACTTTAATGAAAGTGGTTGAGAAAGTAGAGGTAGCAGGGCCAGGATTTATCAATTTTTGGTTGAAAAGAGAGTATTTGGTTAAGGAATTGGAGAAGATCGTAAAAGAAAGGGATGAGTATGGGAACTCCAAATCAATGGAAAGCAAAAAGGTAATGGTGGAGTTTGCTCATCCGAATACACATAAAGAGCTACATATCGGGCACATGCGAACTTTGACGACCGGAGAGGCATTGTCGAGAATCTTAGAAGCGGTGGGAGCAGAAGTGTTTAGAGCTAATTATCAGGGCGATATAGGTCCCCATGTGGCTAAAGCCATTTGGGGTACAAGGAAATTGCTAGAGGAAAAAGGCTTGGATTGGGAAGATGCTGAAAAGTTTTCTCTTGAGGAAAAAGCTCACTTGTTAGGTAGCGGTTATGTGAAGGGTAATCAGGAGTACGACAAATATAAAGGGGAGATTAATAAGACAAATATTGAACTTTATAAGAAAGATAAAGAAATATTGCCTATTTATGAAAGAACAAGAAGGTGGAGTTTGGAATATTATGATGAATTTTATAAGAGATTTGGGACTAAGTTCGATAAGTTGTACTTTGAAAGCAAGGTGGCTGATAAGGGGAAGGAGATAGTGCTGGATAATGTGGGTGAAGTGTTTGAGGAAAGTGATGGGGCGGTTATTTTCAACGGGGAGAAATACGGATTGCATAAAAGAGTGTTTTTGACTGCAGAAGGGTATCCTACTTATGAGGCCAAGGATATGGAGTTGGCCCCAATGCAGTTTAGTGATTTTCCTTTTGATGTGAATATCCATGTGGTGGCGAACGAGCAGGCTGGGTATTTTCAGGTGGTGTTTAAGGCTTTAGAATTGATTGATAAGAAGTTTGAGAATCGGGAATTTCACTTATCTATGGGAATGGTTAATTTGGTGGGAATGAAGATGTCTTCGAGAACAGGAGTATTGGTGACGGTGGAGGATCTTTTAAATCAAGTGAAGGAGTCATTGAGACCTCTAGTTAAGCAGGAGAAATTGTCTGGAGAGGAGATTGAGGAGATTGTGGAGAAAGTGACGATTGGGGCGGTTAAATATTGGATGTTAAAGGTAAATCCGACGATGAACGTGGCTTTTGATGTTAAAAAGTCTGTTGATCTACAAGGTGATTCGGGGCCTTATTTGCAGTATACGTACGCCAGGACACAGTCAGTTTTAGCTAAAGCGAAAGTCGTAGTGGGTGAGATCCTTCGACATCCTCAAACCTCACATGGTTTGAGGTCTGCTCAGGATGACAAGACTGATTTAGAAAGTTTATCAGTCTTGTCAAATGTAAATGCTGAGGAGCTCAGCGTGTTGCGATGGATTTATCGGTTTCCGGAAGTAGTAATGCAGGCTGCAGTTGAGTATGTCCCTAATCATATTTGCTCATATTTGCATGAATTAGCACAAAGGTATAATACGTTTTATAATCGACACCGAATTTTGAATGCGGACACTGAGGAGGAGATACAGATGCGATTGTTGATGACTACAGCTACTGGACAGGTGATTAAGAATGGTTTGCGGTTGTTGGGGATTGAAGCGCCAGATAGAATGTAGAGATTCGGTAGTGACGAAACTATTTGATGGCGAATAGCGGTATCGTCTAGAGGTAAGAGGAATATGAGTGATCTTAAGATAGTTATCGTGACCCGAGATTATTAGTCTTGTTTTGATTATGCGCTATAATTGGCTATGATTAGCTAAAATGAAATATTCATGAAGACAGAAAAAAATCTAGCAGTGGACAAATTAGGAAATGGCTTGACATTGGTGCAGGTACCGATGCCGGGGGTGGCTTCGGTAGCGGTAGTGGCTTTAGTACGAGTGGGAAGTCGGTATGAAACGGAAGAGAATATGGGGTTGGCCCATTTCTACGAACACTTGAGTGTGATGGGGACCAAGAAATATCCGACGAATTTTGAATTTACGAAGATGATTGAGGGTGTGGGGGCAGATTTTAACGCGTTTACCGGAGAAGAATATACGGGGTTTTATATCAAGACCGAGGGGAGACAGTTGCCAATGGCGCTGGAAATGCTGGGTCAGCTAGTGATTCATCCGTTGTTGGCAAGATCAGAGATAGAGCGTGAACGGCTGGTGATCATGGAAGAGATTAATATGCGGGAAGATACACCTCAAGTGAAGGTAGGAGATAGAATGCAAGAGTTGTTGTTTGCCGGCTCAGGATTAGGGTTGCCTGGGGCAGGGACGAAAAAGTCGGTGAAGAGATTTAAGAGAAAAGACTTTTTAAGGCTGAAAGAGGACTTTTATAGAGCTAACAATATGGTGTTGATTGTCTGTGGAAATATTAAGGGCCAGCGGACAGAATTAGGAAGATCTGTTAGAGAATATTTCGGAGAGATGAAGAACGGTGAGGTAAGGTCTATGAAAGAATATGAAGCGCAGGCTGGTTACCCCAAAATTGAGGTAATTAGGAAGCAAACAGATCAGGTGCATCTGGCGATGGGGTTTCGAGGATATTCTAGAAAAGATAAGCAAAGGTATGCACAGGCCTTGCTGTCGGTAATATTAGGGTCAGGATTTACTTCGCGATTATTTCAGAAAGTGAGGCAAGAGCGGAGTTTGGCTTATTACGTGGATTGTGATAGTGAATTGTTTGTTGATACCGGGATGGTTGAAGTGCGGGCCGGAGTAGATAAGCAGCGAGTGGAAGAAGCGGTCAGGGTGATTTGGAAGGAATTAAATAAGATTCAAGATGCCCACCAAAAAAGCGGGCAAGCAAGATTTGAGATTCAAGAAGAGGAGTTGCGGAAGGCGAAGGATTATTTGCGGGGAAAGATGGTATTGAGATTGGAGGACCCACTTAACTTGGGAATGTACTATGGGGGACAGCAGTTGCTGGAGGGGAAGATTTTGACTTGGGACCAGGTGAAGGAGAAGGTTGAAGCGGTAACCGTAGGGGAGGTAATTGATGTGGCAAGGGAGATTTTCGATCTGGAAAAGATGAGTTTGGTGATGGTGAGCCCGAAAAATGGTGTTGAAGAGAGCATGGTAAATGAGTGGATTGCTGTATAGCTAGACGTGGAATTTTGAAGAGAAGCTGGGAAAGGTCTAAGTATTAGTAAATTTATATTTAGGGGTTGGAATTGAATTGCGATTTGGTTACAATAACGCACGATGGCAAAGATGGAGTTTCCGCTTGTGGCAACCAAAGTTAAGGGGATGACGCAGGATTTTGATTTGACTGACCCAGTGGGTAGACATGAATATTTTGACGCCAAGGCAGGAAAAGAAGTTGAAAAGTTGAAAAGTTTCATGGATGAGCATACGTTTGTGGGGTTCTTGTTGGGGAAGAAGATGTCGGGAAAGGGCACTTATTCGAAGATGTTAGCAGAGATGGTCGGTGAGGATCGGGTGGCTCACTTTTCGGTTGGTGATGCAGTGAGGAAGGTGGAGCGGGAATATCATCAAGAAAAGAAGAAGGAAATTATAGAGCAATTAGAAAGAAGGTATCGTGGTTATATGCCTTTTGATGAAGCGCTGAAGGCCTTTGAGAATAGAGACACTCAGAGCTTAATTCCAACGGAGTTTATTTTAGCCTTAATCGAGATGGAGATTGATAAGTTGCCGAAGAAGTCATTATTGATTGATGGGTTTCCCAGAGGAATGGATCAGGTGTCGTATTCGCTTTATTTTAGAGATTTGGTTAATTATCGTGAGGATCCGGACTTTTTTGTGTTGATCAGTATTCCAGAATCGGTGATTAATGAACGGATTAAGTACAGGAGGGTTTGTCCGAAGTGTCAAACATCGCGGAATCTGAAGCTACTGGTGACTTCAGATGTGCGATACGATGAGAAGAAGAAAGAGTTTTATTTATGGTGTGATAATCCCGGCTGTGAAGGTGCCAGGTTGGTCGGTAAAGAGGGAGATGATCAAGGAGTGGCTATGATTAAAGAGAGATTGGATAAGGATCAGAAGTTGATGGAGATGGCATATGATTTGTATGGAGTGCCGAGGATTTTGTTACGGAATGCTGTGCCGGTGGAGTTTGCAAAAGAGAAGTTGGATGAATATGAGTTGACGCCGGAGTTTTATTTTGAGTTAGATAAGAGTGGAAAAGTGACGGTGAAGACCAGGCCATGGGTGGTAAGGGACGATGAGGGGGTGGAGAGTTATAGTTTAATGCCGGCGCCGGTAGTGTTGTCGATGATGAAGCAGATGGTGAAGTTGTTGGGACTGTAGTGGCCCGTAATACGTAGCACGTAACATGGAACACAGAGCCTGGAACAGGGAACATTGAGCAAGTAATATGAGGCAAGTGGAAATTTAGAATAGGGGAGCTTGGAAAATTAGCCATATGAAGACGGCTAGGGATTGGGGAGTATGGGATTTTGGGTTTGTGGTTTGATTAGATGGCGCCGGGGAATTTGTTGCGAGGGGTGATAGCAGTATGATTGCTGTAGACGAAGTTATTGTCTTGGGTAGAAAGGATAAGGGTAATGTCAAAACTGGGGCGGTCGAGAGAAGAGGAGCGGTTGATAATGTTGAAGCTGGTAACTTTGATGGAAGGGGGGTTGAGGTTTTCGGTAGTGACATCCTTGATGTCTCCGGGTACAGAGCAGTCGGTGCCGGTGCTTTTAAGGTTGGCAGTGTATTTTTCTAGGCTTTTGGTGCTACTGATGTATCGGTAACGAATGCATTGAATGTCGGTTTGAAATTCTAAGCTGTCAGAGGAGATGGCACTGACGTTTTTTGCCCAGCGAGCTTCCTGGGTGAGGTTGAGAAGAGTCTGGTCGGCGGTTTTTTGCAGGTTGGTGAGAGCAAGCACGCGCTGGCTGTCTTGGATAATACGGGTAAAGATGGAGGCAACCATGATGAGAAAGAAGGCGCTGATGGCTGTAGCGACGATGATTTCCACGAGGGTGAATCCTAAATGAGGTAATCGGCCCGCCTTGACCTCTCTCGCTAAGCCAAGGCGAGTTCGCGAAAGGCGAGGCAGGTTATCGGTAATCGGTAATCGGTTTCTATTTTTCATAAATTGTTATTTGATGTTCTGTTGTTTTAGTGCCTTTGACTTTGGTTTTTAGGGGGTGTAATCGATTTCGATGATGGGAGCATCAAAGGGGCTATTGTCGAAAGAATAGAATTCTTTACGACTCCAGTCTGAGCCGGTGCCAAAGAATATAAAGCTCATGGCATTGCCTGACGACCAACCGCCGAGGTTAACGAGTTCCTGAGCGATGGGTTTAACATCAACCAGGTAATACCAAGAATTGTTGAGCCACTGGGTGTCGTCTTCAAAGTTGAGCGTGGCGATAGTGGAACTGCGTTCAGAGGGACGTTTGGGATTGATGTTGGCAAAAGGTTGAGAATTGGCGGTATTATCACCGTAGACGGTAACGTTGACTTTATAGTTTTGAAGTTGATCGCTCTTAACTTTAATGCGGGCGGAATTGATGGTGCTATTTTTAGGGATGGTGATGTTGGCAAAACGAAGACCTAGGTAACTGTCCCCTTGGGAGTTCCCGTACCAGATGAAAGGCTGATCCTGGTGATAGAGTATGTCTCCGCTGGCGAGAATTTGTTCGTTGGCGTCGTTGGATGAGTCACTAGCCTGAAAGTTATTGGTAGTGGTAGGGAGGGGGGTAAGCGAATGACCGGTGGTCCAGATAGGGCCGTTAACTAAGGTGCCATTGTTGTTGTTACTAGTGAGGTCTTGGGTGGTAGTTCCGGTTCCTTCGTTAAGACGCCAGTAGGCGATTAAATTTGGAGATGCAGGGTCGATTTCTTGGTTCATATCAGCTTGGATTTGAGCTTGGGTGCGAACTATATCCCAGATGCGGACTTCGTCAAGGGTACCAGCCATAGGGGCATAGTTACCCGCTCCTGGTTGTTGAATGCCAATGCCAAACTTTTCATTGTTAGAGAGGTTGCCGATGGAGGTAATAGAGCCTGTGATGGAGGCTTTGTTATTGACACCGTCAACGTAGATGGTGCTGTTGGCGTCGCTGGCTCTGTCAACGACAACGGCGACATGGTGCCAGCCTGAATTTTTGAGGATGGTGTTGTCTTGGCCGTTGATTTGAAAATCGTTAGTGCCGTCATTGGCAGTAAATGAGACTCTGTAGTTGAAAGAACTGTTGGACAAATTAAAGGTGTAGCCGGGACTACTCGGGCTACCGCAACATCTTTTGGCGACTATAGTGCTCACATTATCGGCGGCCGAACTGGTGCGATAAACCCAGGCTTCGATGGTAAAGTTGCTGGTAGCTAGTTCTAAAGAGCCGTCTGTGGGATCTCCTACGTTGACTGCCTGGTTGGAGGTGCCGTCGAATTTAACTGCGTAATTAGAGCTAGGAGAAGTGAGGGGATAGCCGGTGGTCCAAACAGGATCGTAGGCGTCGCTAGTGGTGGTGTTGCCAAGGCGGAAATTGTTTGCATTCGCGGTGAGATCGGTGGCTGATTGACCGGCATTATCATCAAATCTCCAGTAACCGATAAGGTTAGGGTTGACACTGGGATCGATTTGAGTATCTATGTTATCCTGGATTTGTTGCTGGGTGCGGGTAGTGTTCCAAATACGTAGTTCGTCAACTTCACCCTTAAGGGCGTAGGAGAAGTTCCCGGAAGAGAGGAGCAGGCCTTTGTTACTGTCGAGAGATTTACCATTGTAGGAGCTAATTGAGGGACTACCAACAAGGTTCCCATCTAAGTAGAAGTAAGCATTACCATCCCGATCTGCGACCGCAGCGATGTGATGCCAATTGTCATCATTGAGGTTGGGTAATACATCTGAAACAGCAATTAATCTATTGGCAGGGACGCTGTTGTCTTGGAGATTTAGTTTCAATTTTGATTGATCTACCCGATAGTAGAACCAATATCCTGCGTTTCCATCCCCTCCACCCGCTCCTTTATAGGGGAGGTTGATTATAGCGGTAGGATTTATGGTTGAGGAGATGTTGATCCAGGTTTCAATGGTAAAGTCGCTGACGCCCAGGTCAAGTGACCCATCCGGAGGATCATCTACTACGATGTAGTCAGAGCTCCCGTCGCCGGGAGTGTTGAAAGAAAGTGCATAGTTGGTGGTAGTGTTGTTGTTGACCAGTATAGTTGATTCGGTAGGGGAGGGAGAGTAAGAACCGGCGGCTAAGCGGCCGCGAATGTAGTAGAGGTCGGGTGAGCCATTGACTGAATAAGGTAACCAATCTGCGGGTTTGGAGAAAGTCATGGACCCTGAATTGGTGAAATCTGTTTGGCCGGTGGGTGGAAGGGTGGACCATTGGGTCCCGTTCCAGTATTGCCACTGGAAGTTGAGACCGGAACCCCCACCGGGAGTTAGGAGGCTATAGTTAACGGTGCTAAAGGCGGTAGGATTGCCAAGCCAAAGATATGGCCCACGGTTGCTAGAATCAATGGCACTGAAATTTAGATTGTAATTAAGGTCGGTGCGGGCAAGGTATTCGTTGGGGTTGGAGGTGTCGCCACCTGAAGCGATGGGGGTGGGAGCCGATGATGAGTTGTAAATGCGAAACTCGTCGATGGTACCTGTACAGCCGGCGGTATGAGTACCGTTGTCACCAATATAAGTATCGGGAGCTAAGGTTAAGAGAGAAGAGTTGAAGTCGTCTGAGGGTGCGGGGTCGTCCTGGTTGTTAGGTTCTTGGCCATTAACAAAGATGCGGAGTTGATCTGCGATCGGTAAACTATCGTTCCAGGTGATGCGTAGATGCACCCAGTCACCGGCGCTCCAGAGAGCGGAATCTGTAACTGTTGTGTCGATAGCGGTGCCGTTTTGCCTAATGGTGAACCTGAGAGCCTGAACACTTCCGTTGTAGGAGAAGTAGAAGCCGTTGGTACCGTTGGTATTGTAGACGAGGGGAAAAGTACTAGTGGAGCCGTAATCGTAATCTGGCCGATACCAAAATTCGATAGCCCCTTGTGACAAATTGAGATTTTGGGAGGTGGGAAAGGTGTAATAGCGGTCGCTGTAGCTATGACAGTCGATACCATTACCGTATTTACCGGTGATGACACTGGAATTTGATCCTATAGATCCACCCGCACCTACTTGAGGATTGGTTACGGACGTTAAACTTTCGAAGTCTGAATAATAGGTAAGGTTTTTGGCAAACCAGGCGGAGGCAAAAGCGGATTCGTCAGGGGGAGGAGCAGGAGTGCCTGATCCGCCTCCGCCAGGGGTGGGAAAACTACCGGCGGCGTTGGCTAAGGCGTCAGGATTGAGAATTAAGGAGCTATTTTGGATGCTTTGAGGAGAAACTCCGGGTTCATTCCAGGTAACAGTGCCCGAGATAAGTCTGATATTGGGCTCGAAGACACAACCAGGGCTGGGGCCTGAACATGATGATAGATCGATTTCGCCACTGGGGTCACGGTAGGTTTCTTTGATGGTAATGAGTCTTTGGTATTGTATATTGCCGACGGTGATAGTTTCCCCTGGAGGGGTAGTTGAATTAGCCTCCCACTGTTGGGTGGCAGCGTTGATTTGAGGTACGTAATCTCCAGGAGGAAGGCTGGTCCAGCTATTCCAAGCGAGATAGAAGAAGATTTCTATGCCTTCTTGAGAAAGAAGGTTGGCCCGGCTATGGTTAAGAGATCGGGCTTGGCGCCGGGGAATAAGGGAAATACTACCTAAGAGTAAAACAAGGGTAACAGAAATGAGAGTGAGGCTAATGATAATCTCGAATAGGGTTTGGCCTCTATTATGGTTTAAGGGGTAGGGATTAGGGTGCATGATTAGATTTTTTGGATGGTGGTATGGTAGATGGACCCGGTAGGCGGGACAACGATGGTGGTTTTCCAGTGGGTGGTTTTTAAGACGACAGTGGTATCAGACGTTTTGGGCTGGTTGATGGGTTGAGCCGCTCGGCCACTGATGGAAAGAAATAATACTCTTTGACCCGGAGGTAAATTGTTAAGGGTAACTTGAGAGGGGAGTTTAATGACCTGGTTGTTGAAAATGCAACCGGCTGAATAGCAGGCGAGGGTGATGGTTTGAGGACTGGTGGAGTTGTCGAATCTGACGCCGTAGTATTGTTCCTGATTATTGCTGATGGACAGATTGCGAGCTTCATCTAATAAGGAGACGGTTTGGAGAGCAGCGGTGTTTAAAGTTTGTTTTTCCCGAGTTGAAGAACTATTAAGCATGACGGCCAGAGTCGTAACTGCCAAAAGGGTCATGGTGATGAGGATTTCTACGAGGGTGAAACCACTTTTAGGAGGTAGCCCGCCTGCATCGCATTGCGGAGCATTGCGGGTAGGGATGTAGAAAGTAGGAAGTAGGATTGGGGTTTTTAACTTTTGATTGGTGGTTTTCATAGATTAAAGCGAATGTGGTTTAACGAACTTCTGTGAGGCTAAATTTGGCGGCTTCAATGATTTCGTTGGCAATTTCTTTGTATATTTTGTCCAGTTCGGTTTCTCCAGTTACAGGGTCGGGTTTTAGAGGATCAGGAGAGTCGAAAAAGTGATCGGCCCCCGAAGCTGACATCCACAGAGTTTGGCGGGCAACTTCACGGGCACCGCAGGCGGATTGGGTAACAGGATCACACAAAGCGGGGTCGATATCAGTACTGTAATACTGGAGATTCAGGCCGATGGTAAAGATGGTGATGCCTTGATCTTTGATGGTGTTGGATTTACCGATGGCTGACTGGGGATTAGGTGAGGTGCGGCAGTTGGTGGGGGCGCAGGTGCAGTTGGTATGGAGTTTGGGTGTTTCTTGGCAGCTAGTCAGACTACTGTGGCCTTGGCGATTAGCGACTCCATCAGAGAGGAGGACGACATAGCGGTTAGCAGAAGGACGTCCTCGGGAAGAATTGAGTTCCTGGAGCGCTACATCAAACCCATCCGAAATGTTAGTCCAACCGCCAGCCGTGAGGTCGTTATTAAGGACGTCAATCACGTCGTTGAATTGGGATTCGTCGACCAGTTCTTGTTTGAGGGTGGCGGTGGTATTGAAGCCGACGACTCCAATTTGAGTGAGGTCAGTGTTATCTTTGAGTTCGTTAACCAGTTCTAGTGCGGCGTTGATAGCAGTGTCTAGCGGTTCTCCTGTGCTATCAATATTCATTGATCCTGAGGTATCCATGACGATGATCACATCAGAGGGGGTTCCCCCGGATGAGGTGGGGGAAAGTTGAGCCTCCAGGTGGCGAGTAGTATCTTTGTAGTCGGTGAGAGCGTCAATGGTGTAGTTGTAGCTGGCATCCCGATCAGTAGTTACATGAGTTGTAATGCCGTTGTAGGTAATGTCGGCTTCATAATGGGTGTTGGCAGCGTCCGGCCAGAGGTAGTTGCTGTTGATAATTTTGGCTACTAAGTCATAAACGGCTGATTCGGTAACGTAGAAGTTGATGCGGGTGGATTGAGAAGTGACGGTGGAACGGACGTTGAAGAGGGAGAGGCTGTAAAGGGGAATGATAATGAGAATAAGAAGTGAAATAGTAATGAGCACGAAGCTGAGAAGGGCGTATCCGGAACGGGAGGAAGGGCAGGGAGTAGACATGATATGCGGAATGATATAGGTAATGGTGGGGTGTAGAGATCTCTTACTATACCGATGGAACTATAAATTGCCAGTTTTAGTGACGAATTTAGGAGAAATTTAAGTTCAGCGGTATATACTGCAATTTATATTTTTAAAAATGCAGGTAGTATAAATAGGGTAAGGGATTGAGGGTAAATTGTCCAGTGGTGGGAGGAGGCGATGAGGGTGATGGAAAGGAAATTCTTAATGAGAAAGGTTAAAGTAGTTAAGGGCCGTGAGAGCGTAGATTTCCGCCGCTTGAGGAAGGGAGTCGATTTCGATATATTCGTCGTATGAATGATAGTTACTGCCGATGGGTCCCCAAACGATGATAGGAATGTGGTGTTCTGCCAGAAGGTTGCCGATATGTGAGGGGCCGCAAGCTTCTAGCTGAGGACGGCGACGAATTAGTTTGGAAGAGGTGATGGCGGTTTTTAGTGATTGGATAAGAGGGTGGGAAGGGTCGACAAGGTAAGCTTCGTGACCGGTGAGATAGTGAGTGGAGATTTTGAATTGGTGGTCGGCTTTCTGGATTTGGCGGATAGTGCGATTGATGAGTTTGTCTAAATGGTTTTTGGTGAGTTCGGGAACGGTGCGGACATCGAGCTGGGCTTCGCAAGTGTCGGGGACGACGTTGATCACCTGGCCGCCCTTGATGATAGAGAAGGTGAGTCGGGAGCCAAAGGTAAAGTAATGATTATGAGAGCGCTTAAGTTTAATCTGGTCTAGTTGATGAATGAATTTGATCATTTGGTGGATGGCATTGACGCCGACGTTGTAGCGAGCGCCGGTATGGGCTGTTTGGCCATGGGTGATGAATAGATAGCGATGGTACCCTCTGGCGCCGATGGTGATGGCTTGAGGATCTTGGTTGGAGTAACCGATGATCCCAGCATTGACGGGTAAGCCTTTTTTAAGGGTGTTTTTCATTCCGGTATAGACGCCGTCTTGCTCGCCGCCGTCAAAGACCAGTTCGATTCTGATTTGTTGTTCATCGACAAGTTTTTTCAAAGCCAAGACAGCGTAGATCATAGTGACGATACCGGCTTTACAATCGGCGGTGCCGCGGCCGTACATGCGGCGGCCTTTAATGAGGCCTTCGAAGGGTGGAAATGACCAGTTGTCAGGATCTCCGATGGGAATGGTGTCAAGGGGGGAGTTGAACAGAAGTCCTTGGTCGGTATAACCAAAGGTGCCCTGGACGGTGATGGATTCATTTCGGCCGTGGACGATAGAGCGAAGGCCGTGTTTTTCCAAGATGGTTTTGAGGTATTTAGCTAATTTCTCCTCGTGAGAGGGAGTGTCTGACTCGGAAGGAATGGAGACTAGCTTTTGGAGAAGGGTAATCATTTCTTGCTTGTGTGCTTGGCAGAATTGATGGATTTGTTGTTGAATGTCAGGGGATGGTTGGTGGGTGTATTGGAGGAGAGAGGATTCGGGGACGAGATATTTACGTCCGGCTTTGATGGCCTGAAGTTTGCCGCGGCTGATTTCGCGCTGAATGGTGCGGGGATGGACGTTTAGTTGGCGGGCGATCTCCTTTACTTGGTAATGTTTTTCAGACTTCATGTCGCAATAGTACATTATTGTCGCATATAGTGTCAATAATAAGGTAGGGGAGCTGTGGTGTAAAATAGGGTGATGGTTAAGTTGAACGCCAAGCAGTTGCGAGTAAGAGAGCCTTCCGAAAAGGAGCTGACCGAAATTCAGGCCAAGAGAAGGGAGATTTACCTGATGCTGGTGGATGTATATGACACTTATAATGTAGGAGGACTTTTCAGGTTGGCTGACGCGACAGGAGTGAAAAAGATATATCTGTGCGGGAGAACTGAGTGTCCGCCTAACCCGCGGATTTTTAAGGCGGCGGTGGGGACGGACCGGTGGGTGGAATGGGAGTATTGCGAATCTGCTGAAGAGTGTATAGAGAGATTCAAGATTCAAGATTCAAGATTCAAGATCATAGGAATTGAGCAGAGCGAGAAGAGTGTGGGGTTGGATGAGGCGAAGTTGGACTTGCCTTTACTGTTGGTATTGGGAAATGAAACGGAGGGCTTGTCAGAGGAGGTGTTGAATTTGTGCGATCAGATAGTGGAGATTCCCATGTATGGGGTCAACAGGTCGCTGAATGTGATTGTGGCTGGGGCGATGGTGTTGGGGAGAGTGATGTAGGTAATGAACTATGAATAATGAATTAGGAATTAAGAATTTATTCTAGTAATGACTTAGGTTTATTATCATAATTCGTCATTTATAAGTCGTAGACTGTTTGTTATATTGGAATTATGAATCAGTTGAGGCAAATGCAAGAGCGGCTGCGGAAATATGGGGCGACGGCGTTTGTGGTGGTGGGGCTGGCAGTAGTAGGAGCGACGGTGTGGCAGGTGCAGAATCAAGAGTTAGTGTTGACCCGGGCAGAAGGGGAAGAAGAGGCCCGAGCTCAAGGCGTATGGTGGGATCCGAGTCCGGTGATGGTTGATGAGACTGGCAAGGGCGAGGTGCGTTTGAAGTTGGAATCGTTGCAAAAGGTGATGAAGAAGGTGAGATTGGTGTTTAATTATGATGCGGATTTGTTGGAGGTGGTGGGGGTGGAGCCAGGGGCGGTGTTCGGGGGAAAGGTAGATACAGATGAGGCGCCAGGGAAGTTGGTGTTGATTAGCGAGGGTGAGTTTATGGGGAGCGGGACCTGGGTAAAATTGAAGGTGAGGTTGCTGGGTGATCAACCGGCGAGGTTGGTGAGTGATGAGTTGTTGTCTCAGTTGCAATATGAGGACGGAAGGAGTGTAGAAGTGGGGAAGTTTGATGTGCTGGTTCGACGGTAGTTTGGGTTACAATTGATGGATTAAATTTAGGGGGCGCTGGTATCTCCTGGGGGAAGTTCCTCGAGGCTGACGCTGGTGAGAGATTGGATTTGGAGGGCTACTTGGGTAAAGAGGTCAGAGAGTTGTTGTTTGTCAGGGGTGAACAAAAAGTGGTCGGGGGTGGAGGCTAAATCTTTGAGGAGTTGTTGGTTGGCGGCAGTACCCAAACCAATAGTGTAGATGACTGTTTGATAGTCGTTTTTGGCAGACTTTGCCTGGTCAATAGCGTATTGTTCTGCCTGGTCACAAGGCGGGTTATTGGTGTCTTGGTTGCAGAAATTACCCTGAATGTCGACGGTGGGCAGGCCATCGGTGAAAAGAATGATGTATCTTTGGATTTGCGGATCGGAGGAAGCGTAGTCGATTTCGCCCAGGAGAGAGACGGCCAGGTTGAGGGCGCCACCGGTGTTGGTGTAGCAATTGTTGTTGTGGCAATTGGCAACTTGGATGTGGAAGATGGCTTGTTTAATTTGGTCAAATTTTTGATGTTTGGCGAGATGGGGAAAGCCGGGAACGGTTTCTGCTTGGGTGGCGAATTGGACGACGGATAGTTGGATTTGAGAACTGTTGCTGATGACGTCTACAAAGTCTTGGGCGGCGCAAATGGCGCTGATCATGGGATCTTCGGTTTCATTCTGGACAGGGCAGGGATAGGGTTGAGGAGCAGGCCCGTCGTCATCCATGCTGCCGGAGCGGTCGATGAGCATGACGATGTCGGCGGGATTGGTGTTGGATTGCCCGAGTTGGAGTTGGGCAAGAAGACGGCGTTGGGTTTGGGTGGCAGTAGAAGTGAGGTCAAGAGTGATGGTGTTTTGGTGGCGGGTGAGGTGACGAAGGATGGGGATTTGGTTGAGAGAGAAGTTTTGGGTTTGGTCATAGTCGTCTGGTAGGCTGGTGAGCCATTGCGGTTGTTGTCTGTATCTGGCCAGGGAGGCGGAGAAGGCAGCGTAAGAAGCGTAGTGGGCTTGTTCTGTATGGAGTTGGCCGGTTAGGTTGCGAGTGGCGTGGGTGAGAAGTGTAAGGTAAGCGGTGAGGGCTAAACTGGCTGCGAATCCCAGCACAAGCACCATAATGAGTAAGAAAGCACCTCGTTGGGGTGAGTGAGAGTTATTTAATTTCATAGTGGTTGAGTTTGGTGGTATAGGCGATGTTTTTTTCCAGGACAAGCTGATTAGTGGTGGGTGAGTGCGCCGGAGTAACAGTGAGAATGACGTTGACTAGAGGGAGTGAGGGGGGATCCTGGGAATTGCGGAGGGAGGAGACAGTGAATTCGCTGATGGTGACGGTGTCCGGATTGAGGGTGGAGGACTGGCCGTTGATGGTGCGGGTAAGAAGTTGATGGTCGGGTTGCCACTGGTAGGTAACCTGGTCGTGGACGGTTTGGATAGTGATGGTGTGGGGGTCAGAAACGGTGATCTGGTGTGCCCAACGAATGTCGGCCTGAAGTTGGGTGAGGATGCGGGAGGTGTTGATTTCGAGTCGGTTAAAGGAGATGAGCAGGCGCTGGGTTTTAATTAAACTGGTGAGGGTGTTAAGGATAACAATGGACAGGAAAGCTCCCAGGGCCAAGGTGAGGAGGAGTTCCACAAGAGTGAGTCCCGCCTTCGCTGAAGCTTCGGCGGGTAAACCGGATCGGTAATCGGTAAGTTTTAGACGTTTGGTTTTCATGGTAGATTTGATATTTAGAAAGTACCTTTGATGAGTAGTTAGTTTTGAGAGATATAGAGATAGGCTTGGCCGCAATCTGGGTCTTCAGAACCAGTAATTTCGAAATCGTATTGGTGGGCATTATGGGGGCTATGTCCATTGATCCAGGCATGGAGGTCAATGTTGACTGCGTGGGCGTTTTCCGGGTTACCAGGAGGTACATGACAGATCCAAATTTTATGGTCACCAGGATCACCCGAATTGGGGTTAACTGTGAGGTTGGCAAAGATGGTACTGATGGTTGATTGTTGGTGATCACCCCAGAGGGTTTGGGAGACGACTTCTACGGCATAGGGATCCATCTGGCAGTCTGATTGGTAGGGGATGACTTCGTTTTGATCGTCACGGCAGACAGGTTGGAAGGTTAACCAGGTACGGTAGCCGCCTTGGATCTCGACAGGTTGTTGGGTGTAGTGGAATTGCCAGTCGGGGAAGGTGGGAGGGGCGTAGGTTTGGGGTGAAGTGGGGCGGGGAATGCGTTCCCAGGTAGCGGCTGATTGAACGATGTTGGTGGCGATCTCCAGGTTTTTTTGGGTGATGAGATAGGCTTGGGAATCGACGTAGAGTTGGCGATATTTGCGGTTGAGTGAATTGAGGCTCAAAAGGATGGGGATGACCATGAGGCCCAGCAAAGTGATGACGACCAGGACTTCGATGAGGGATTGACCAGAATTGGGGTATGTCGTATTTGGTATTAGGTATTTGGTATGTTTCGAGACTACTTTGTTCATACTGGGCAGCTATTTGGGCGCAATGGTTGAGGAGGTGAGGGAGCCATTCTCATCAATGGTGATGGTGGTTTGGAAATGCCGGGATTGAACCACTAGTTGGCCTTGGGTATCCGGCTGGCCGGTAAGTTTGGCAAAGGTGATGTAGGTTTGGCCGTTGTCTAAGTCAATTTGGGTGATGGTGACTGAGGTAGGAAACGAGAAGGTGGAGACGGTTTGGTCCGGTTGATCGGCGAAGACGGTGAGGTGGTCTGAAGAATAATTGACACCATAAGGTTGCCCATTTTTGGCGATGACGGAGTTGTTTTGGGCATCCTGTGTATGGCTGATGATGAGGTCGGTGGCTTGTTCGAGTTTTTGTTTGTCCAGGTATCGTTGGCCAACAAAAAGGGAGGCGATTCCTACCACGCCGATAATGGCAACGATGGCCAGGGTTTCGATGAGGGTGAAACCGAGAGAAGAATTATGAATTATGAAGAGTGAATTATGAATTTTTCTGATTTTGGATCCTTGATGATGGTGATGACAGATATTCATGGTTTCATTGTAGGGGATATGGTGATTGTTGACCAGAAGGAGGAAGTTTGATAAACTTGGGATAAGTTAAGAGTTAAAATTGCAGTTGAAAATTAAGACTGATGGTTATGGTAATTGGTGTTTAGCGGTCTGATTTGAGTGTTTGGTGTGGAGCATTTTTAGCTTTTGACTTCTGATGTGGCTCTTTGATAATTGAATAGCGATAGGAAGATTGAGTTAGTTATTAGTTTCTAGTTTTTAGTTTTCAGTTAAGAGAATTAAGAATAAGAGATTTGATGACTAGACTCGTCAATTCCTGCTTAGTAAATCGTTGCAAGAGATGCAACATGATGAGTAGCGAATTTGCCCCGTCATCCGATCCTGTCATTCGACTGGACGATGCAGGGCTCATAAAAAATTCGTAGACTCATTTTTTATGAGAGTTTGATCCTGGCTCAGGATGAACGCTGGCGGCGTGCCTCAAGCATGCAAGTCGAGCGGGTCCCGCAGCAATGCGGGATTAGCGGCAGACGGGTGAGTAACGCGTAGGTATTTACCCCTGGGTGGGGGATAGCCCGCCGAAAGGTGGAGTAATCCCGCATGGTCTCCCGATGTACTTCGGGAGTAAAGGTCGTAACTGGCCGCCGAGGGAGAAGCCTGCGTCCTATCAGCTTGTTGGTGGGGTAACGGCCTACCAAGGCTACGACGGGTAGCTGGACTGAGAGGTTGGTCAGCCACAATGGGACTGAGACACGGCCCATACAC
>CAZYTL010000020.1:0-29698 GCA_964650355.1 uncultured Gammaproteobacteria bacterium
CTGTACACATTCATATTTTAATCTATGAATCTGCGACAACTCGTTCTGATTACCCTCCATTCCCTACTCTACAATCCCCCCAAAGTCGGGTATCATAAACATACTTATGGCCAAAAAACAACTCACTTCCAAAAGTAAAGACATTAGTAAATGGTACACCCAAGTTATTCAGCTAGCTCGTTTGGCAGATTATTCGCCTGTCAGAGGCTGCATGGTTATTAGACCTAATGGCTATAGCATCTGGGAAAACATTCAAAAAAACTTAGACACTATGCTAAAACAACTTGGAGTAGAAAACGCTTATTTCCCGATCTTCATTCCCCTCAGCCTTCTTCAAAAGGAAGCTGATCACATTGAAGGCTTCTCACCTGAATTAGCCATCGTCACCCATGGTGGCGGCCAAGAACTGGAGGAGAAACTCGCTGTCAGACCCACTTCAGAAACCATCATGTACAGCATGTATAGCAAATGGATCCAATCTTATCGGGACCTTCCCCTGTTGCTTAACCAGTGGAACAACGTGGTTCGCTGGGAAAAGCGCACCTATTTCTTTTTAAGGACTGCTGAATTCCTTTGGCAGGAAGCTCACACCGCCCATGCCAGTCACGCTAATGCCATGGAAATGGTTCTCGATGGACTGGAAGCTTATCGAAAATTATCTGAAGAATTTTTGGCCATTCCAGTTATCAAAGGCAGAAAAAGCAATTTAGAAAAATTTGCCGGAGCCAACCTTACCACTGCCATCGAAGCCCTCATGCCCGACGGCAAAGCTCTCCAAGCAGGTACTAGCCATGATCTGGGACAAAACTTCTCCCAACCATCTGCCTTCGACATCTCCTTTCAAAATGAAAATGGCCAAACAGACTATGTTTGGCAAACCAGTTATGGTCTTTCCACTCGTATTATAGGCGCTATCATCCTTGCTCATGGGGATGACGACGGTCTAGTCCTTCCTCCGAAAATTTCTCCGACCCAGATCTTTATCATCCCCACTGAAGACAAAACCCAAGTACATCGTCATTGTGAGAAGATGTCAAAAGCACTCCAAAAGGCGCATATCAGGACTAAAATCCTCGCAAATAAGAATCACACTCTCGGTTGGAAACTCCACGAAGCAGAAATCCAGGGCGTTCCTGTCACCATCGTCATTGGTCCTCAAGAACTAGCCTCTCAACAAGCTACCGTCAAAGTCCGCCATTCAAAACAAGCCTCGCAAATTCCCTTCAAAAACTTACCTAAATCAATGAATCAGCTTTTGGACACCATTCAATCCGAAATGTATGCCAAGGCACAAGAAAGACAAGAAAAACTTACCACAGAAACGAATGATTACCAAGAATTCCAACATATCATGCAAACTACCCGCGGGTTTATCAAGTCATTCTGGTGTGAAAACGACCAATGCGAATTAGAAATCAAAGAACAAACCAAAGCCACCACCCGAGTGTTACCTTTCATTGATGACCAAGGACATGTATTAGAAGAATCAGGCCAGTGCATCAAATGCGGCCAACCAGCCACTCATCGTTGGATCTTCGCCCAAGCATACTAACTCTCCCGAACCACTCTTCTCTCTCTGCCTCCTGCTCTCTGTTCCATGTTCCATGCTTCATGCTTCTCCTACCTCGGCAACAAATCCCGCACCCGCGTCACCCACCAAGTATCCCCATATCTTCGGTTAATATCATTAAAAGAGATCACCACCACCAGCAAAATTAACATCACAAACCCAATCATATTCAGCCAATATTCTATCTCAGCTTTCAGCTTCCTTTTTGTTACTCCTTCTATCAAAATCACCGCTAACCGTCCCCCGTCAAGCGCCGGAAAGGGAAATAAATTAATCACCGCCAAATTAAGTGACAGAATCCCCGTCAACCTCAACATCGGTACCCATCCCAGCTTCACCGCCTGCCCCGTCACATAATAGACCTCCACAATTCCCCCCACCTGCGTGGGCGCTATCCCTTCGGATATCCACTTCCAAATCATCTGTCCCAACATACTTACTATCACCACCGTCAACCCTGCCGCCTCCTGCAATCCTGCCCACACCCCCCTGAACGGCATTTGCCACCAAGGATAAAACACTTCCTTAACCCGGTAAGTAATCGTTACCCCTGTCGGCCCCTGGTTCTCTGGATAATCCCTCCTCGGCATCATAGTCAACCATAACTGCTTTCCATCTCGCTCCACCAATACTTCCATCAGTTCGCCACCATGTTGCTTCACTAACGTAGAAAAATCATCCAATGACTGAATTTTCACCTCCGCATTCTGAAACCTGACCTCCGAAATCACATCACCAATCTGCATTCCCGCCATCTCCGCCGGCGAACCTTTAACAATCTCCAACACCTGTACCTCATTCGTTTGCTCCGGAATTCCGCTTATCGAATAAGCCACTGAAAACGCCACCACCGCCAATACTAAATTCATCACCACCCCCGCAATTACGATTATCGATTTTGGCAGAGTGGGTTTGACATAAAACGCCCTCTCTTCAACTCCTCCCTTTTTAATCTCCTTCTTATCACCTGAACCTTTGGCTTTTAACTTTTGACTCTTAACTTTTGACTTCTGACTCCCCTCTGTTCCTTCTTCCCCATACAACTTTACAAATCCCCCCAACGGCAACCAATTCAGAGAATAAATCGTTTCCCCAATCTTCACTCCAAAAACCCTAGGCGGATATCCAACTCCGAACTCCTCTACCCACACTCCTGACCTTTTGGCAGCAACAAAATGACCGATTTCGTGTACCAAGATCAAAACGGACAACAAGATTACAAACGCCACCAAATTCATAACAGTCATTGTATACTACCACAACTTTAATTTACAAATAGCAGTCCATACCGCAAAACCCTAAACACCACCCCAGTCCCCTTGATATTTCTTCACCACTCACAAAAACGAACCATCCACATCCTTATTCACCGTCTCTTCTCTGCTTCCTGGATTCTGAATTCAGTGTTCTGGCTTCCTTAATCAATTTACTACTTACCGTTTACTAGTTACCAATTACTGACCACCTACAACCGACTACCGTCTACCTATCCCTCCCCCCTCAACTCCTCTTCCTTCTTCTTTCCCACCTTATCAACATCTTCCACTGCCTCATCTAGCAACCGCTGCAATTCCTTTTCTAAATTAAACTTCTCATCTTCATTCAACTCCTTAGCCTCAAACTGCTTTTTAATCTCCACCATTTTATCGTGCCGTACTTGGCGCAACATCACCTTACCACTTTCAATCTTCTGTCCCAGTAACTTTACCAACTCCTCCCTTCTCTCCGCCGTGATCGGCGGAATCTGGATTCTGATAATCTCCCCGTCAATTACCGCGGACAAGCCCAAATTGGCACCGTTAATCGACTTAGCGATTTCTCCGATCACCGTTTTATCCCAGGGATTCACCACCAAAGTCTGCGCATCAGTCGCTTGGATCGCCGCCAACTCCATCACTCTTAACTGCTGAGTCCCGCCATAAGCCGGCACCATCACATCCTCTACCAAATCCGGTTTTGCTCTCCCTACTTGAATCGTGGCCACATCTTCTTCCACCGCCTTGATTGTCTTCTCCATCTTCTGCTTCACCTCGTCCAAATCCATACTCTATATATTACCCAATATCTCTTTACCTGACAATAACCCAATCAATATTCTGCAAATACTTACTCCCCCACACTCATCCTTACGATCCGCCTCACCTCAATATTCTCTCCCAACTTTCCGATCACTTCCTTCACCAACTCCTTGACCGTCTTCTTCCCCTCCCTGATATAAGCTTGCGCCAACAATTCCTCCACCGATTCCGGTGCCATCGACGCTACCTGCATGGCAATCTCCTTGCACAAATTCTGAAAATCCTCAGTTTTCGCCACAAAATCCGTTTCGCATCCCATCTCTACCATCGCCCCTACCTTTCCGCCGCCATGAATATAAGCGTAAACCACACCTACTTTTATCTCCCTCTCCCCTTTCTTTTCTGCTTTCTCCAACCCCTTCTTCCTCAACCACTCCCGGGCCTTTTTCACATCCCCCCCACTCTCTTCCAAAGCCTGACGGCAATCCGCCACTCCTGCACTCGTCTCTTCGCGTAACTTCTTAATCTGTTTAATATCTATCTTCATATTTTATCGAAACCACATTAACGATCTCTCTCATCAGGATCATCTTACTTCTTATCAGCCTTCTCCTCTTCAACTTTCTTTGCACTCTTGTCTTCGCCAACATTAGAAGGCTGAGCTTTGCGTTTCTTCAACCCTCTTTCCACCGCTTCCGCAATTTTTCTCACTACTAATTGAATCGAATTCACTGCATCATCATTCACCGGAATCGCGATGTCCACCAAATCAGGATCCGCATTAGAATCCACCATTCCCACCACCTTGACTCCCATTTTATTCGCCTCCCTGACCGCAGCTTGCTCCCGGTGAGTATCCACCACAAATATGGCGTCAGGAATCCCGTCCATCTTCACTAACCCGCCCAAAAACTTTTCCAACTTGTTAATTTCTCTATCGATCAACAACTGCTCCTTCTTCGTGTATTTCTCAAATTTACCCAACGTTCTTTTCTGCTTCAAGTCCGTCAACTTCTTAATACTTTTTCCTACCTGCTCATGATTTGTCAGCAGCCCACCTAACCACCGATTGGTCACATACGGCATTCCCACTCGCTCCGCCCATTCCTTTACCATCCCGGATGCTTGTCTCTTCGTCCCCACAAACACCACCTGACCACCATTTTTCACCAACTCTTCCAAAAACTTCATGGCTTCCTCCAACCCGTCCCGCGTCTTTACCAAATCAAAAATATGCAACCCCCCTCTGGCCATATACAAATAAGGCCTGGTTTTAGGATTCCATCTTCTTACCTGATGTCCGAAATGGCATCCAGCCTCCAATAATTCTTTCAAAGAAACTTCACTCATAAATACCTCTTATTTACCCCAATTAAATAAAGATCATAAGTTGGGGACCGCCACCTGCTTGTCTGATAACCAGACCAGACAGAGATATTACTGCAGGTGTGTGTAATAAATGAATTGTTCTATGTATCAAATTGTCAAATTGTCATAACTTACCAAACAACAAAATCTTCCCTTGACAATTTAACCGTTTAACCATTTAACAATGAGATTTATTCTACCAAACTCTTCCTGACTTGACAATCACCACCTCCCCAATGCAATAATGAAATATCAGCTGTTAGTGAACGGCTCCGTTAGCTGCTATAAATCTCTTCGTCTATAAACTAACGAAGCTAGATAATACCACCCACCATGGACAAACTCCGCCAACTCAAATACTGGTTGATCGACCACAAACCCGTCATGTGGTCAGTCATCATCCTCTGTTTCCTCCTTATCACCCTGCCCATTACTGTCTACCTGGTCCAACAACAAATTCAGCCTCCTCCTCAAGCTCATACCCTCCAATGTTCCAACATCCTTATCTTCAACCAAGAATGGAGCCCTATTAGCTTAGATGAAATTTACATTGGCGACCAAGTCTACGTCACCGTATCAGGCAGTACCACCGACCCTCAGGGCATTACCAAAGCCCGTTTTTCATTCGACGACGGCTCTACCTGGACAGAAACCACCTCTAAAAACATCCACGACCAATTCTACATCCAGTGGACTGTCCCTGACCTCACCCAAGTAAACATCTCAGCCCAAGTCTATTCCCCCGACCTCGGCTGGCGCTAAAAACCTAAATTAAAAATAAAAAGACCACATTAAAAAATTACTATTTCCTTTTCATCCTTCAATTTGCATCTTGCATTTTGATCTTTGCCTTTTGAATTATGTCTAACAAACGTACCCTCCAAATCGTCATCGGCGTTCTCATCTTTCTCATCCTAGGCACCACTACCGTGCTCATCCCTTACCTGATCAGACAAAGAGAACAAGCCCAGGCTCCTGTTACCCAACCAGAAGAAACCTATGCTTGGCGTACCCAACAATCTGCCAGTGCCGCCTGTGTTGATAACGAAGCCACCATTGCCGTCACTTTCTCCAACACCGAACCCGACCAACCCCAAAACGCCATGAACGTCACCGTCACCGACCTCCAAACCAACCGTTCAGTAGATCTGGGAACCATCGATCCCGGCCAAACAGTCACCGGAGTCATCCATACCCAAACCGGATCTCTCAATTCCGGCCAAGTTAGATTCAATCTCACTTGGTCCTCAGGTGGCCGCTCCGGATCCGACTCCCGCACCGTCAACTACCAGGCTATTAATTGCGGCGCTCCCACCCCTACGCCCACCCATCCTGCCGGAGTCAGAATCTCCCATCTCGACTGCACCGAAATCCTGGCTGTTCAACCCGACGCTCCTCAGGGATTAGAAAACACTTCTGGCCAATGTACTATCGAACGTCCTCAAACTACTTCCAAACAACTCACTCTCTCCTGGCGGGGATATGACGGACCTACGGCTAAATGGACCAACTCGGCCAATCAATACTACGTCAATCCCGGTACTTATACTATCACCCACTGTGAATTTCCCGATCGTCCCGTAGAGAACCTGCCCTTCAGTGCTAACCTCAGCTGTGGCCAACCCTCACCCACCCCCACATCCGGACCCACCTCCACGCCTACACCTCAACCCAGTCATACTCCCACTCCTACCACCCCACCCCTTACCTGTCGCCTCACCATCTTTCCCAAAACCCGGGTTTCTCCCACCCCCACTCCCACATCCGTCAGCGGCACTCCCACTCCTACTTCCACCCCCGGGCCGACTTCTACTCCGACTTCTTCGCCCACTCCTACAACTAAACTCACCAGCACTCCTACTCCTACCGGCGTCCCTGCTTGCAACTCCCCTTGTACCAGTGACCAACAATGTCGTGACCGTAATCCCGATTACGTATGTTCTACCAGCTTGGTCTGCCGCCATATTAATTATCCTGACCGAGAAGACTGTAGTCCTCCTCCCGAATCCGAATGTGACAAACCTTGCTCCACCAACAGCGACTGTACCGACGCCAACCCAGATTGGGTCTGCTATTCCTCCAGTCACACTTGCCGCCTCAGCACTAACCTGGACAGTCAGGATTGCTCCCAGCCGCAATCCACTCCTACCCCCACGCCCACCTCTCCTTCCGGACCCACCTATACTCCTGCTCCTACCACTCGGCCCTCGCCCACTCCCACTCCTCTGATCGTAGCTGAAAAGCCGCAACTGCCCACTGTTGGCAATTCTCTTCCCACCTTGGTTCTCTCCACCGTCGGACTGATCACCCTTGCCGGAGCCTTAATCCTCATCTTCTAAACCCTCTGCAGATCGCACTACGTTCTCCATTAAACAAGCCACCGTCACCGGTCCCACACCCCCCGGCACCGGAGTAATAAACTCAACTTTATCTTTAGTTCCGCTATCTAGCGGCTCAAATTCAACGTCACCCTTCGGCGAACCCACATCAATCACCATCGCTCCCTTAGCCACCATCTCCTCCTTAATCAACCCTGGCCGGCCGGTAGCACTAATCAAAATCTCCGCCTGCCTGACAATCTCCCCTAAATTCCTTTCCGTTCTCGTTACCCAAAGTACTGAAGCCCCCAAATTCGACAAATGTGCCACCAGCGGTCTTCCCACCTCCAATCCGGCTCCGACTACCACTACTCGTTTTCCCCTCAAAATAGTCTCAAGTTTCTCCAAACTGCCCCTTTCGGAGAAATCTTTAGTTTCTAATTCTTCTAAATTCTGACGCCTAAATTCTGACTCCTGTATTCTGACTCCTGTATTCTGAATTCCTAACTCCACTATCTCCATCACCGCTTTCACCGTTGCCGGTAACCAGCGCGGTCTTCCCATTATTACCCTTCCCAAATTCTCCGGAGTCAAACAATCCACATCTTTTTCCGGATCAATCGCCGATAGAACTTTAACTAAACCCTCTGCCCTATCTCCTATCCCCTGTATCGGTAACTGCACCATCACCCCATGCACCCCCGGATCCTCATTCTCCTCCTTTATCTTTTTAACCACTTCACCGATCCGCTTTTCATTTGACAAGGCTGATAAACTCACTATATAAGCCTTGTCATCCCGCGTAGACTTGAAATTTTGTGAAATTTCAACCTGTTGCGGGACCTCATCTTTACCTATTTCCTTATCCGCAAAAACTTTTTCCTCAAACTCGATTCCCAGTCGCTCCGCCGCTTTACGTTTCACCCTTCCATACAACAAATTCTGCTCCGCCTCCCCCACACATACCCACACCAACTTCGGGACCACTCCCTGCTTCCTCAGCCGCTCCACCCGCCCCCTTAGTTGTTCCTCTTTTTTCTCCGCATATTGTCGCCCGTCAAACACCATTGCACTCATGTCCCAATTATAACCCAATTCCACCTCAATCCGCACACTTGACAAAGCTGATAGACTCTGAAAATCAGCTTTGTCATCCTAAGCAAGCCTGAAATGATGTGATATTTCAGGCTATCGAAGAGTTCCCTCCCTCTCACCACGCCTTCAATCGCCTGTCTTTTCTCTGCTACAATAACCATACATGTCCGCCACTGATTTCACCTCCTATCATCTCCGTCAACTTCACTTCTCTGACTCTTCTCCTTCTTCCCTTACCATCATCGGCGGGTCAGACTTATTTCACGGCGCTCCTCTCTTAGCTCTCAAAACCGCCTCCCGCCTGGTCGCCACCGTCTTCTTCACTTCTCCAGAGCCCAGTGTCAACCAAATCGCTCAACAACTCAAATCCCAACTTTTCTCCTTTATTTGGTTTCCCTATGAATCTCAGGAAATTGCTGCCTACATCCAAAAATCAGCTGCTGTTTTAATCGGTCCCGGATTCAAACGCTACCGCCAAGAAGCTTCACTTTCTTATTCTACCCAAAAACAACCTCTTCATGACGATCCTGACGCTCAACTCACTAAAACCATCACCCACACCTGGATTAAACAATTTCCTCACCGCCAATGGATCATCGACGCCGGCAGCCTTCAGGTTCTTGACCCCCGACTCATTCCCGATCACGCCATTCTCACCCCCAACCACTTCGAATTTAGCTCCTTATTTAATGTAAATTCAATTAACCAAATGCCCTTAAACCAACAAATCAGCACCATCCAAAACCTTAGTGCTCACCATCACTGCATCATAACCTATAAGGGACCCACCACCATCATCTCTGATTCAGAACAAACCTATACCATACCTGACATTCCCGCAGGCTTTAATAAAGGCGGCATCGGCGACATCCTTGCAGGACTAACCGCTGCCTTGATTACGACTAATCCCCCTCTGCTGGCTGCCGCCGCCGCCGCTTTTCTTACCAAACAAACCGCTTTGGAACTCAACCAAACCAACGGCTCAATGTATAATGCTGACGATCTGGCCGATCACCTACCTCAAACCCTCCATCGCCTTACTTCCCGTTCCTAAACCCCTACCTATTTTCCGTTTACTTCCTAATTCCTAGTTTCTTAATCCCAAACTGACAACTGAAAACTTACAACTGACTACTTATCTATCCCCGGTACCGCAAATTCCTTAGCCATCTTCACCACCTCTCCGCTGATCTCCCGCAGACCCTTCACCTGATACAACCCTTCTGTCTTCTCTCCCCTATCCCGCACCAACTCCATCGCGCAGTGCATCCATTCCCCGATCTGCCGCATCTCCTTAATCCCTATTCCACGCGTAGTCAATGCCGGTGTTCCGAATCGAATCCCGCTGGGCCGGTATGGTGGCGCCGGATCATTGGGAATCGCATTCGCATTCACCACCATCCCTGCCACCTCCAACGCCACTGCCGCCACCTTGCCTGTTATCCCAAATTGCCGCATGTCCGCCAACAACAAATGCGTATCCGTCCCACCGGTCACCAACTCCCATCCCAGCTCCTCCAATTTATCTCCTAACACATTGGAATTCTGTACAATCTTGCGCACATAAGTCTTAAATCCTGCCTTACTTGCTTCCCCCAAACACACCGCAATCCCCGCAGTCACATGATTATGCGGTCCTCCTTGCAATCCCGGAATAATGGCCTTATCCATCTTCTTACCCATCTCTTTATCCTTCTTCAATCCTTTACGGGTCACCATAATCATCGCTCCCCTTGGTCCTCGCAAAGTTTTGTGCGTCGTTGTTGTTACCACATGGCTATACTTTACTGGCGACGGATGCAGTTTGCCCGCCACTAGACCGGCAATATGTGAAATATCTGCCACCAAGTATGCTCCCACCGAATCTGCGATCTTCCCGAACTTGCCAAAATCCACCAATCTCGGATAAGCAGTGAACCCGCACACGATCAACTTGGGTTTCTCTCTCTTCGCTTGTTGGGCTAACACATCATAATCTATCAATCCGTCCTTACCCACTCCGTATTGCACAGACTTAAAAAATCTCCCGGAAAAAGTCACCTCCGGATGCCCATGAGTCAAATGCCCTCCGTCCGTCAGTTTCATCCCCATCAATTTGTCACCAGGTTCCAATAATGCAAAATATACCGCCATATTCGCCGGACTACCCGATAACGGTTGTACATTCACATAAGGTACCTCAAACAAATCTTTAGCCCGCTTCACTGCCAACTCCTCAATCTCATCAATAATCTGATTTCCTTGATAATATCTTTTCCTTGGATAACCTTCCGAATACTTATTCGTTAAAATCGACCCCGTCGCTTCCAACACCGCCTCACTCGCGTAATTCTCACTGGGAATCATCATCAACGTCTCTTTCTGTCGCTTCGTCTCCTCCTCGATCAGCTTAAAAACCCTAGAATCAGCTTTTTTCAAATCCATAAAGTCAAGTTAATAGTTTCCCCAATTGGGTCCCTTCGGGGCAGTTTCTGGTCCCAAAGTAATTTATTATAGTTACTTTCAAAGCTTGCTAGGAAACTCGAAACTACAAACCCAAAACTATCACCTATTTTACCTCTTTTTCACCTCCCCATCAATCACCGAATTAACACCATAAAACCCATACAATCCCTCATTTTCTTATCTTTGAACTTTGCATTTTGCCTGTCCGCCGAAGCTTTGGCGAAGGCGGAAGCTTTGAATTTACTATTTTCCACACCCTCTCATGTACCTCCTCTGGTTTTCCCAAAGCATCCACTCCATACCAGGTCTTTGGCGGAGCCAATTCATCCAATCGCAACACTTCTTCATAGCCTAATCTGCATCGTTCGTGAAACTCCACATCCTCATGCTCATGCCTGTCATTCACTTCCGAAAAACCACGAAACATCAACTCGGTTACCGGCATCTGTAAGTAAATCACCACGTCGGGATGCACCTGATCCACTGCATAACCACTCAATACCGCCATTCGCAAAATCTCCTGCTTCCTCCCCATTCCTTGAAAAGCCAATCCTGTTCCGTCACTCCGATCAGAAATCACCACTTCTCCCAACTGCAAATGCTTCTTGATCTCCTTTTCCACTAACTGCGACCGTTGCGCCATTAACATCCCCACTTCAGCCCGAGTTACAGGAATCTCCTCTGTTTGGACTTGCAATAAATCGCGCAGTTCCTGGCCTAACCAGGTCGTTCCCGGTTCCCAACAATGCCAAACCGGAAACCCCTTCTGTTTTAGTCTATTAATTAACAGTTCTACTTGAGTCCCTTTTCCGCACTGATTCAAACCCTCAAACGCAATATATAGACCTTTCCGTCCCTTGGCAAACACCGCCAACTCCTCAAACCATCCTCCTATAATTTTTCTCAAAGTCTTCTGATTATAAATCTCATACTTATAATTCTTAAAAGTATTACCCTTCACAAACCCGGACAACTTGGCTGCCTTGTCATTCACCAACCCCAAAATCGGCAACCCCATCACACTTGCCAAGCCCATTTCAAACCCCAACCCGTAAGCCGCCACTGATAATTCAGCCACCACCGCATCACACTTACGCATCAACCACCACAAATCCCTCTCAAATACCATTTTGGCTTTTAATTTCTGATCTCTTTCTCCTGAATTCTCATCTACTTCACCCGTCATCTGAAACGCATGCCTCCGACTCACCACCGTATGCCCCAGATCCTCACAAATCCTTACGATTCGCTGCTGTTGCTTTTTAAACTTCCCGGCTCCCGATATGCTCCCTGCAAAGTAGATATTCATCTCCATCAATCTACACCATCATCCAAATATTTCGCAACCACTTAGTCACCTCTTCCCACTCCTCATCTTCCTAATTACTGATTACCAATTACTACTTCCTACCTGCTACTTTCCAATTCCTGGATTATCCCTTCTGCAATATTGGCATTACTCGGAATAATATACGGACTGTCCAGATGCTCTGCCAATGCCACCGCATTTAGAAACGCTTTGTCAATTCCCCACATGTACCCCCACTGGAACGGATATTTTTCCTCCCTCTGCTTATAATTCAGTGGCCCCACTCGTTTAATAAACTCTCGCAAATGTCGGGCATAAACCTTGTACGGGTGCGTCGCCGACTCATCAAACGATTCCAAAGGCATCTTAATTGCCTTCATCAAATCAATAATATTTGAAGATCCGTAAATGATCGGCACCTGTAAACCCCGCTCTATCGGTAACAACTGCACACTAATATACTCCCTCATCTTTTCTAACTCCTCCTCTCGGGTAAAACTCAACTCATTATGTGGATCAATCGTAAAATTATCATGCAGATACTGCGCTCCTGTCTGCATCAAACTCCTGGTTTTCAGTCGCCGAGGTGTTCCTATTAATACCTGCACGCTTCCTCCTCCAATATCCGCCACACAGTACTTCTTATCCTGGCTTCCAAAACCTCTCATCACCGCCTGATAAAACAACCGCGCTTCATCCTCCTGCGACAAATTCTCCACCTCAAACCCCACTTTATCTTTAATCCTTTGTAGAATTTCCTTCTGGTTCTTTGCCCTTCGCATTGCATGCGTTGACACCACTTTAAACTTCTCTACCCCCAACTTATTCAACATCTTCTTCACTCTCCGCAACTCTTTAACCGTTTCCTCTAAATATTTCTCTTGCACCAGTCCGCCTGTTTCATCCATGCCCACCCCGAAGCACGTCAGATTATTCGACTTATAAATCTTTCTAATCCGACCTTCACCCCCCATTTCCGCAATTAACACCTTCACTTTAAGAGTACCAATGTCCACCACCCCGTATCTCTTGCTCATAACCTCATCATTATAATTTATTTCTCAACGATTGAACAATCTAGCCATTTCTCTCCCTCAACTTCTTCTTTTTCGCAACCGTCTTTTCCTCACCCTTCGCCTCTCCCTTCTCATTGTCCACAAACTCAGTCGCCCATTTTGCCAATAATGGATGCACCTTGCGCACCTCGTCTGCCATCTTCTGGGCCACCATCCGAACATGCGCATCCTCCTCTTTCTGTGACCGTAATTCAGTCACATGACTTACCTC
The DNA here is from genome assembly GCA_964650355.1 of uncultured Gammaproteobacteria bacterium. Classification (GTDB taxonomy): domain Bacteria; phylum Patescibacteriota; class Microgenomatia; order CAYXHB01; family CAZYTL01; genus CAZYTL01. The sequence continues at coordinate 13,411 of CAZYTL010000020.1, forward strand.
TCGCAAATTCATCTTCATCACCCACCGCATTCCATAACCCAATGGTATCATATACTGCGCCTCTAACGGATAACTTTTCCCGATCTTTTCAAACGCCTCTGCCGCCTGATCCATTGCCTGTACATATTTCTGTTCTAAACCTGCCTCTATCACCTCCTTAGGCACTTCATAACCATAAACTGTATTAAAACTTTGCACTAAAGGCGTCAGCATTCTGTGCCTTTGTAAATCTTTATAACACCCGATACTCGCCTTCATTTCAAACACATAATCGGCCATCTCCAAGGCCCTCCCCAACCGATGATCCCAATTCTTCCTTCCCGAGCAATAAGTCTCAACCAAAGCTTCCCTCTCCTTTCTCTCCATCCACTTCACTTGCTGAAATCCCTCCTCAAACGACCTCCCCGTCAACCCGTACATCATCCCTGCCAGCATCTTCTCTTCTCCATCCCGGTCAAAACTAATCAAAGTCACTTTCTTGTCTGATGTTGACCGTTGATCTTCTCCACCCTTAACATCGGTCGCCTTAATCTCCACTCCTAAACCTTTTAACTTTTCAGTTGTAGCTTTCACCTTCGAGTTTTGAGCTCTAATCTTCTCTACCTCTCTCTTTAGCTTTAAATTTTGAGTTTTGAGATATCTTTGCCATTCCTTCTCCCACCCATTTGTTGATCTCTTCACCAAACCAGGAATCATCTTACCTAGCTCCTGTTTCATCTCCTTCCCTTTCTCCCTCACTTCAGTGTATGGAGAAACCAACATCTTAATTATCAAATATTCAAAACTCCGTCCATTACCAAACAACCCCACGTGCGTTAAGGCTGACAACGGCAACAATTGTCGGCAAATACCGTTTGCCCTTACGTGCACCGTGTCCTGATAAACCTCCTCCTTAACTCCCTTTCCTCGCGGATATCGCTTCTTCACCCAATCAGTCATCTTCTCCACTAATTCCGCATAAGTGTCAAACAACTCATTATTCGTCCTCTCGTAAAGTCTGGCCCATTTGGATTTCATTATTCGTGGCTCCCTTAAAAATCGATACTCGCCATCTACCTTATCGTCATATCTCACATATCGCGTCGACTTTTCCCAATAAGACAATCCCACCCGGTTGTCTTCCAGCGCTTTAGCCCCGATCATCTGACTCACGTTCTCCACCGCCAAATGCACCCCGACCAACTCCGCCACATTATCATGCCCGTATTCCGCCCACATCCGGCCATAAAACTCTTCCACTTTCTTCGTAGTCATGGAACTCTCACTCTGCTTGGTATTGACGCCACTTTGGTTTTCTACCTCACCAGTATCTCTTAATCCGCTCCTTTCATTCTTAATAAATTCATCCAGCAACACCCTCCTTAATGACTTATCACTTCGAGAATACCAATTGAATAAAACCCCTTTCGCTTCGTCGGGCAAATTTATCAATCCAAACACATCTTCATCCAAATTCGTAAAATACCGCTCCAAAATCTGTCTTTCTTCCTTAGTAAACTCAGCCATACCACTTCTTAACCCTCACCTTATCACGAACGGTTTTCCTCAATCAAGCGCCTCCCTTAATCATTCCATATCATAGCAATTTCTGCTATAATTAGCTCTAAGGGTGACTAGCGAAACCATCGTCCACCAGGGACAACACTTCCAATTCCAGCCCTTTGCCACCGAGCTTCAGCTGGAACGGGCGGTTAGTCTGCATTTCTCCGACATCTTCGGCCCTCAAACCATCTTCTTTCCTACCAAAACCCTCGTCGCTTCTCCCGACCAAGCTCTCAAAACCATCCCCGACGGCTACCTCATTGACCTCCAGGGAAAATTACCCAAATTCTACCTGGTCGAAATCGAAAAATCATCGCACGACGCTTACCGCCATATCATGGTCCAGCTGGCTAAATTTTCCGAACTAAACTCTGAGTCAAAGATCAATATCCGCCACCTGCTACTATCAAGCCTTAAACGTGACCACCTTCTTAAACAAAAATTAGTTTCAATTCTTCCGCCTAAAACTAAATCCATTCCCGACCTCCTCGACACCCTTTTACTTAAAAAATCTTCCCGGCCACTCCCATCTCTCATCGTCATCGACCAAATCACTCCCGCAGTTTATCAGGCCATCAGCAAACTCAAATACAGACCGCACCTCATCCAACTCAAACGCTATAGAGATCCCCGCACCAAACAAACCCTCCTTCACATCTATCAACCTTCTAAAAAGCACCCGACACAACACATCTATTTTCCTGATGTTTCTCAAGCCCTCAACCAAGAAGAATCTCTGTACTTCGATTTTGAAGTTAAAGATATTGAAAACTCTCTGATCGCTATTGATCGACAAACATATCGATATATTGATAAATGCACCTACATTCCATTGAGGAGTTTCAGTCACCCCATAAAGTTTGAAATTTCTTCTTTTACAGATGATGCTAAAATGCGTCTTGTTAAAACCAAAGGATACTCGGTAATAAATCTAAAAAAACGCTCAAAAATCTTCCAAGATATAATTAACGTTGAAACGAAGTTCGATGCCCCGGTAACAATAGGTAAACCGATAGAAACCAGTGTAGAGATCGAAGTTAAAACCCCCAACCTTCCACCTCATCTATCCCGATGTAATCAATCTCCGATTAGCGGAAAGCTCACTTTTCATCTAGATTTAAGTAAAAACTTTAAATATCCCCAAAGAGGTAAACTATTAGAATTTATCTCTCCATCAGCAAGCAGACCAATTATCCCCGCGAGTTTATCGCCCATCAAAAACTTTAATCGACAAGGTAAACTAACCTGGACAATAAAACCAGTCAAACGTCATCATGTCTACTTGATAATTTGGGATGAACCATGCTACTGTAATTGGTGCAGACACAAAATAATGAATTGAACCTGTCCCACCAAATTGCTATGCATGGAAACGGCCGCTAACCGTAACTTTTAAATCAATCCTACCACAACAAAGGCAGCCACCATCGCTGTCTTTAAATTTTAAAGGGTAAGGAGGGGTAGTATTGTCTCTAAATCAAGCTTTTGTTTAATGACCGCCGACCAAGATACCCAAACCTCTTCCTCTTTTGTCATCCAAATGACAGACACCTGCCTAACAATGTGACAATATAATAAACAGATACCAAATCTGCTCTCATCAGCTTTATCTCTACTTTAATCTATTGAATATGTTCACTCTTCCTAAACTCCCGTATTCATTTGATGCTCTGGAACCGCATATTGATGCGCAGACCATGGAAATCCATTACACCAAACACCACCAAGCCTATCTCAACAACTTAAACAAAGCCCTGGAATCCCACCCCGACCTTCAAACCCAAACCCCCGAACAACTCCTTTCCGATCCTCAATCACTCCCCGAGTCAGTCCGCACCGCAGTCATCAACCACGGCGGTGGTTTTTACAACCACTCCTTATTCTGGACCATCATGTCTCCGGACGGCGGAGGCCAACCCAAAGGTGAACTGGCGCAAGGCATCAACCAAGCCTTCAACAACTTTTCCGAATTCCAGAACCGGTTTACCAACCTGGCCGCCACGCTGTTTGGTAGTGGTTGGGCCTGGCTGGTAGTGGATCAAAATCACAAACTTCAGGTCTTGGCCCTTCCCAATCAAAACTCTCCTCTGTCCCAAGGATTAACTCCCCTCATGGGTCTGGATGTTTGGGAACACGCCTATTACCTCAAGTACCAAAACCGCCGCGCCGATTATATTAAAGCCTGGTGGAACGTAGTTAACTGGGATCAAGTAAGTAAAAATTTCAACCAAGCTACTAGATAAAAAAAGACCCTCAACTATCTTGTCTCCCTCTCCGTTTTTCTCTCCACGCCCGAACCGTTTGTAACAGACTCCAACCCGAAATTACTGCCCCTGACGGACCACCAATCAAGATACCTGTCCCCAACAGAGCCCACCTAAGTTTCAAATCTTTCTCCACCTGTTCTCGCCTTCTCATTTCCTGATATTCTTTTAACGTCAACTCCCGAGGTTCAGGCATGTTCGGTTCAGGACTATAAGGTTCCTCAGCAATTGTAACAACTTTCGGTGTTCTCTCTCTTCCTAACATATAAACTCATTAAACATTAGATATAGCATATATTGTATCACTATATAACACTTTGTCAACCACCCCCCACTGCACTTCCCATGTAAGTTTAGACCTATATATTTCAATTTCTCTCCGCACTTGCAACCCCTCCTTGAAATCGCTAAGCTATAATCATGAACGGTGTCCAAGCCTTCACTCTGCTATTCCTGGCCTTCTTACTCTCCTGGCTTACCAATTTAGCATTCAAAGGCGTCATCTCCCGTCTAGTGAAAAAAACGCACACCGACGCCGATGACCGCATCATTGCCGCCATCAAAAACCCCATCACCATTTCTATCATTTCAGGAACCATCGTCCTCATCCTCAACCCTTACGCCCCAGTCATCCCCTTTATTACCTACTTCAACTACTTCATCATCACCTTCCTCATTACCATCTGGAGTCTAGCCCTCATTAAAGTTCTTGATGCTCTGCTGGATGAAATTGACCATCATTTTAGCCGCCGGCTCACCCATCACGACTTGTTTCCCTTTTTCAAAAGCCTCATCCGCATTGTTGTCCTTGGTAGCGGCCTCCTGGCCATTTTCCTTATCTGGAAAATTGACGTCACTCCTTTCCTGGCTGCCGGCGGCTTAGCCGGGGTGGCCTTGGCCTTCGCCGCCAAAGATACCGTGGCCAACATTTTTGGCGGCATCTCCATCTTTCTTGACCAGCCGTATAAAATCGGCGACTACATCGTAGTGGGCGATAACGAACGCGGTGAAGTCATCACCATCGGCGCTCGCACCACCAAAATCAAAACCCGCGACGACGTCCTCATCTCCATTCCCAATTCAGTCATGTCCACCTCCAAAATCGTCAACGAAACCGGCATTCACCCTCCTCTCCGCATTCGGGTTCAAGTCGGTCTGCCTTACACTTGCAACTTAGCCGCCGCCGAAGACATCCTCCTCAAATCCATTACCAAAACCGAAGGCGTGCTTACCAAACCGGAACCCCGCGTCCGCTATCGGGAATTCGGTAACTCGTCCATCAACGCCGAAGTCATGGGTTGGGTCCACACCCCAGCCGATAAAGGCCTTATCACTCATCAAGTCATCAAACACATCAAAAAAGACCTCGACCAAGCCGGCATCTCCATTCCCTTCCCTCAACGCGATGTTCACCTCTACAAAAAATGACTTCCTTCTCTTTAGAAATTAGTAATTAATTTCTAAATTTCCCTATTTCTCAATTTCCTAATTTCTACTTCCTCTCCTACGTCTTCTCTTTTCTATCTCCTGATTCCTATTTACCGATTACTCATCCTGACATACAGAACTACTTGCTACTTCCTAATTCCTACTTCCTAGCTCATTCCTCTCTATCCCGTAGCTGTCTGTAAATCATCTGGCTCCACCGATCCAAAAAACCAATATCATCCTCTGTCATCTCTGACAACTTCACCAGCCTGCTTTCAGTATGCTTCTTCGCCTTAAACTCTTCCACATTCCCCTCCAACACATAAACCAAACCCAAGTGATTCTTACCCAGTGCATCCGAATTATCATTTAAAATTCCCAGAAAGTTTACCTTCACCGTTCCTTCATAATGCAACTCTTCATGAAACTTTTGCTCCATCCACATTTCCAAACTCTGGGATTCATCATATTCTCTTCTCATGACGTGCCCTCCTATCCCTAAGGTATATCTCTGATATAACCGACTATGAGACCCTTCAGTACCTCTCTTCAATTCAGCATACTTTTCTCCCACCTTGAATACTCCAAACGGAATTAGCTGCTGCCAACTTCCATCCTTTTCCGCTTCATCCCTTGGTCTCCAATCCGCATGATCTTCAAACAACTCTCGTAGTTCATTTGCCTGCGGTCCAGTCAATAACCCTTGCCATTGACCATTAACAAACACCACATAACTAGGCAGACCCATCACCGATTCTTTGCCCGTATACAAATTCCCGAATTGCCAGAACGCTTTCTGCATCTCTTAAATCATAAACCCATCTCAGGTAAGTTTTCAATACAGTCGCCCAATTCAAAAGCCTTCATCTCTTCAGAGCAGAGCCTTCGCCTACCCGCTTGGGGCGAAAATCAAATCCCTATTAATTTAATTCCTCGTAATCGGTCTAGTTTGTAAAATCCACAATCCTTGTTCGTCAATTGCCCATTCCACATCCTGTGCCGCTCCAAAATCCCGTTCCAGCTTCAATCCCACATCTAACAACTCCCTCCTCTCTTTCTCCGTCAGCATCTCCTCTCCCTCAACTCCAAGAGTCTTTTTTGAACCTTTTTCCATTCTCAAAGTAGTCACCTCGCCCTTTCCTTCCACCACCGCTTCTCCTCCCCCTTTCACCGCCTGGATTACCACCACCCGGGAATTATAGCTATCCTCTACATCTGCTGTAAACATCGTCCCTGCCACTCTGGCCTCCACCATCTCTTGCAAAATCACCGCCATCTGTAAATTCCCTAAATCTATCTCACTGGCTATCGCATAAGCCAAAGATCGCATCGAGAAAGCTGACTGCCAGACTTCTCTAATGGCCTTTCGTAATTCTGTCTCCGTGGGCATCACGTCTAAAACTGAACTAAATTGACCAGCAAAAGAATGTTCCCCCGTGTCTTCCACTATGGCCGAAGACCGTACTGACACCTTTGGCAAATGACTAATCTGTTCGACCAATCCGGGTACTAACTTTTTCACCTTTTCCTGCCCTTCGACCTTTCCGAATTGCTCCTTAATCTCCTCCACCACCTCGGCCAAATTATCAAAACTCACTCCTTCCAGTTTTGAAAAAATTCCCATCTCATCCGTCGCTTCTTTAAACCATTCCGTGGGCAACACATAAGATTCCGGAATCTTAAAACCCTTCTCCTGCAACCGCCCTAGATTATAAGCTTTGCCTCCAATCCTGCGCACTGGATGCTTTTTCGGATGAAACTCTTTAATCGGTACTGCCAATTTATCACCCATAAGTTTCCATTGATCCGTCCTCATTAATTAAAACTCTCACCCCGTCAGGCAGCTCAATCGACTTTATAATATAAGAAATTGTTCCTGACTCCCTTAAAATCGTGGCCGCATGCGCCGTCAGCGTCCCTTGCTTTAGAATCACCGCTTTGGGTCCGTACTTAAAAACCAACACCGTAATAAAATCAATCTCCATTGAGTCCGCAATCACTATCGCCTGTCTACATTTTTCGTTCAAATCAACCATTTTCCTGGCATTAACTACTTTTCCCTCCACTCGGCCCGGCACAATCGCCGTCACCCCTTCTACCGTCTTCGCCTTCTTGACTACTTTCATTGGCCGGGTTTCCTGAATCAACAAATCTCTTTTAGTAGTTACTGCGCATTCAAATTCCTGCGGACCATAATTGTCTTCTAATTTCAATGCAAATTCGGCGAACTTCTTAATTACCTGATCACTAAACACCTGCACCGTTTGTTCCTTCTTGGGCAAGGCCACCTTTTTTATTCCTCCTCTTGATCTGCTCACAAACTCAAACAACTTCTTGTTTATCTTCTTCTCCTTAATCCTTAAGCTCTTTTTGTCTACCACATAAACATCCGGGTTCACATCATTACGGCTCAGAATATTGGAATTCTGGCCAAACCCGGCTTCTATCCGAATCTGCCCGTAACCATCATCCGTCTGCACCAACCCGCATTCGTTAGAATCGTAAGTGGAATGCATCAGCGTAGCTACCTGTGCATCCTGAATATCCTCCCGCAATAACTCATCCTGAATCACGTTATATTTATTCAACAACGTCTCATAAAATTTTGCATAAGTCTTAATAAACATCGTATTTCCCAAAGCCAACGAGGTGTGCGACACTGTCGGGCTTTTAATATCAGGCGTTCTTACCGTTACCGGATACCCTTTCTTAGTCATCTTGGCATAAGCCTCTTTTAGCTCTGACTCAAATCCATTCGGAAATTTACCCCGCTCAAAATAGTAATCAAATGCCTCTGGCTCCACACAAAAGGGATTCGGCACTGACATAATCCCCAATCTGCTCAACTTCACCACCGCCTCACTGTGCACCCCGTAAGCTTCTTCGGATTCGGATAAATCAATCAAAAATTTCATCTTCATATGTTATAAAAATTAATTAACTCTCTTATACAACTACCAATTTACTCAATTTTGATATAAATTGACATTATTATACCTTCCATAGGCAAACTATGAACGGCCAAAAGCTCTTTCCCCACCTCCGCCTCATCACCATTTCTGGTCTGTCAGCCGCCGGAAAGGATACCATTACCAACTTACTTGCTCCTCAAATCGGCTGGCCCGTTCTCACCATCAGCCAAATCATGCGTGATCACTGTAAAAAAATCGGCCGGGAACTGCCCAGTGATCCGGATCTCGAGTTTAATCAACAAATCGAAAACCTTATCCGCCACCAAATAGCCACTGCTCAACACCTCGTTTTAGCCTCCAACCGTACCGCCGGTTACCATGCTTACCATTACCTCCAACAACATCCTCAAGCTCCCCAAGACACCTTCTCCATCCTCATCACCGCCCCCCAAGAAGTCAGGATCCAACGCCTCGCTCAACGCGACCACCTCTCCCCGGAAGCAGCCCGTCTCCGCCTCACCCAACGGGACCAAATTGATCTCCACGTTTATCAACAACTCCTCGGAGTCAATCCTCTTGAACCCCAATACTTTGACCTGGTTGTCGATACTTCTCAACATTCACCTGACCAAGCAACCGAACTCATCCTCAAGAAACTTAACCCATTCATGCAATAAAAATTTCCCCTTGAAACTAACCCCAAAGGGGCCCCTTAGGGGAAACTAATAACTAACAACTCTTATCTATGGCTCGTTATGTCAAACACACCGCTACTGGCCCGGTTGATGTCACTACCCCGAAAGGGGATATCGTCACTATCTGTCGCTGCGGACTAACCGCCGATCCCACCGGCCAGTGCGACAAGACTCATCGCAAACTCCGGGAAAAACTCCAAACCCAACCTGAAGATAACCAACATCTGCCTTGTTACGATCCCCAAAATCGCGATCCCCAAACCAACTTTCCTCTACCCGATGCTGATTGCCACTAATCCCGTAAACATCACCGTTTATCTCACTCATCTGACTTGCTTTCTCTTCCCTTTCTCGGATCAGTCCAACTCGCCCACTTACAATCCGGATACCGCGAACAACCGTAAAACGTCCTTCCTTTCCTCGTTCTTTTCACCACCACCTCTCCCCCCTCCTTCTTTCCGCACTCCGGACACTTCATGTCAATCTTATCCAAATACCTAGCCGTATATTTACAATCAGGAAACCGCGAACAACTCAAAAACTTCCCAAACCTTCCCGTCCGAATCACCACCTCACCTTCCTTACACTCAGGGCACTTCTTGCCTGTCTTTTCCGTTGGTACCGCCACCCTTTTCCCAGCTTCAGCCTTTTCTACTGTTTTAGAAAAAGGTTTATAAAAGTCACTCACTACCGGAACCCATTTCTTGTCCCCATTAGCAATCTCATCCAAATCATCTTCCATTTTGGCCGTAAACGCATAATCCAACTCCTGGGGAAAATTCTTCACCAAAAAATCATTCGTGGCCATTCCTACTGCCGTAGGCATCAACCTCCCGTCAGTTCTCTCCACATAACCCCGAGCCTGAATCGTGCTCATAATCGTTGCGTACGTACTCGGACGCCCGATCCCCAATTCCTCTAACTTCTTAATCAAACTCGCCTCGCTATATCGTGCTGGTGGCTCTGTAAACAACTGCCCTCCTGTCGCTTCAATTAATTGAAGAGGATCATTCTCTTTCAACTCGGGCACTTCATCGTCTCTCGCTCCCCTTCCATATACCTTTAACCACCCGGCAAACTTTCTTACCTTACCTTCCGTCACCAACCCGTATACCAGCTCCTTCGCATCTCTAAGCTTGCTTCTTGCCTCTATATTAATTTTCGTCTGATCATAAACCGCTGCCGCCATCTGGCACGCCACAAACCTCTGCCAAATCATCCTGTAAAGCCTCTCCTCATCACTCTTCAGACTTTTATTTTTAGCCTCCGACTTTTGATTTGTCGATGTGGGCCTAATCGCCTCATGCGCCTCCTGCGCCACCTTAGCTTTAGTTTTGTACCTCCGAACATCCACGGATAAGTACTTATCCCCATATTCCTTCTTAATATAATCTCTCACTTTCTTCACCGCCTGCTCTGCCAAATTCAAAGAGTCAGTTCTGTGATAAGTAATCAATCCTTTTTCATACAGAGACTGGGCAACCCTCATCGTGTGTCTGGCGCTCCATCCCAACTTATTCCCGGCTGTCTGCTGCAAAGTCGAAGTCGTAAACGGCGGGGCCGGATTCCGCTTCACTTCTTTTTTTTCCACTCCTTTCACCTTATAATCAGCCCCGTCCAAATCCCCCAATACCTCCATCGCCTGCTTTTCATCCTTTACCTCGGCCTTCTTTTCCCCAATCGTCTTCAACCATGACATAAAAGCCCCCGCAGATGACGCTTTATCTTTAACTATTGGTTGCAACTCCGCAACCAATTCCCAGTACTCCTCCGGCTTAAACTTTTCCCTTTCTCTCTCCCTCTCCACCACCAGCCTCACCGCTACACTCTGCACCCTCCCCGCTGATAACCCTCTTCTGATCTTTCTCCACAACACCGGCGACAGTTTATAACCCACCAACCGGTCTACTACCCTCCTCGCCTGTTGGGCATCAAACAAATCTGTATTAATCTTCCCCGCATGATCCAGGGCCTCCAGAATCGCCTCCTTGGTAATCTCATGAAAAGAAATCCTCAACACCTGCTTCTTACTCACCGGAAACTTCCTATCTTCCTTTAACAACTCATACACATGCCAAGCAATCGCTTCCCCTTCCCGGTCAGGATCTGTCGCCAACAGCAACTTTTTAGCCTTCAATCCCGCGTCCCTTAACTTCTTCATTACCTCTCTTTTTCCTTTCACCATCACCCAATCCGGCTTAAAATCATGATCTACGTCCACCCCCAACTTGCTTTTAGGCAGATCCCGCACGTGTCCCACCGTGGCCACCACCTGATAATCCTTATCAGGCAAAAACCTGCCCAAAGTCCTGGCTTTAGTTGGCGATTCAACAATCACTAAATCCATAAATACTCATTAAACCATAAAATCATTCCGATGCAAAATCAAGCCTGCTTACACTCTTGAATCGATAATCCGATTATACTTTACTCGTCAAATTGCAACTATCTAGCCCAAACCTCTATCTAAGCATAACCTGTACCCTTCTCCACACACGCACCATTATTTCAAAAAAAATTTCCTATTCACGCCTAATCCATTTACGTAATCCTTATCTTTTTTGAGCACCGCCCATATCACGTAAGAGCACCCTCACCCGTGGTTCAGTTATTTGATAAGTCTCTTCATATTGATCCATTCCTGGCCTAAGACAAAACGGAGGCAAAGCTAAAATCAATTCAGTTACTCGACCGGAATCGTGTTCAAAAGCCACCTCTCTCGCCGTTCCACTAATCACCGCATCAGGGTCATATCCAAATTCACTCCGTTCAGATTCGACAAAAGTTGGTGTTCCTAACGCAGGCACCATTCCCAGAGATTCCAATTGTTCCACCACCGCAGTCCGAATGTCTTGAATGTTAATATTAACTCTCGGTCCACGAGGCTCCCGTTTCTTTAATTTTTTACCTCTTCTTATATCCTCTTTAGTCACTGCTCCCATCTGTTCAATACCTGATTCACGTTTCCTCGTCATACATTTCTCTACCTTAATTATACCTCACCAGCCAAATTCACTCTTTTCCCTTTTCCATCACTTACGTTAACTTCTGCCAAAGGCACCTTGCCCACCAGAATTCACTTCTCGGTTAACTCTTATTCAGGCTCACATTTGTCACAGAGCTTACGACAATCCCAAGGAGGCCTATGATCTCCACGTCTTCCGGAAAATTCCGACCCCAATGCCAGAAACGCGGGGACACTCAAAAACAAGGTTACAGCTGCTCCTAATTCTGGTCTGCCTGTTATTTGTGAACAAGCATCAATTGTCTCTCTTACCGCCCCCCCAAACGCCCTAAGTCCGCCTAATCCAGAGTCCAAATTGTGCACATAAGCAGCTTCAAATCGTTGGGAACAAGATTTCCCGGCTCCATCAACACAAGGCATAGTCGGCCAATCTTTTCTCTCACGATATCGTCTAAGAAGTCCCAGCACTAATTCCCCCTGTACCTTAACGTCACCAGTTCGCCTGTGGCCTGGTAAAACCTCTGCACCCAACATAATAAATTTATACCCAATAATAACGCCATTTTTACACCCAACCCAATAACTAGTCAATAATTAAGTCTAGGTAGTTACAACTATGAGCCGACATTAATCTCAACCCAGAGACCCTTAATAATCAACTTTTTATAGAATAAACAAGTTTCTCTTCTTTTCCTACTCGCCAAATCACTATTTGTCCTTTTCCAACCCCTTGCCTTAATTTCCGCCAGAGGGAACCGACTCCAGATCGTTAAAAAATTCCTGCTCATATTCTTCCACCAATCTATCCCTCATCCCTGTCACTACCTCAAGTAACCCGTCCTTTCCTCCCTCTGCCTTAGACAACTGATAAAGTGTAGCTATATGCGCATTCATCTTATCCCTTACAGCATCCCTGGCCGCATCTTCGTCCCCTTTCATCGTCACCTGGATACCGGATTCCCGGTCCATTGCTATCTGTGTCTTGTGCGGACCGCCAGTCACTTTGACTCCAGATATCTGTTCATCCCAACTTATAGATTCAAACCCATTGTCGGCCACACCTTCAACCCACTCCAAATAACCATCCAAAATCACTCCTGGCATCCACAAGTAAGCATCCTTATTCTCTTCTTCCATTCCTGCCACCAATACCTCTCTCATTAAACCTTCCATCCTACTCTCTGCTATCAATTCCCTTTCCAACTCATCAACTATCTCCCCTACCCCATTATCAGTACCTTTAATCATCTCGCTCCAAGCTTTCAAATGACTTTGAAGAACTTGCGCTTCTGTTACCCGCCTGGTTCTTGCCATTAAGTTCTATTCTTATCCCCGAAGGCCGATGAACTACAACTCCTTCTCCTCTATCTCTGCCCATCTGTTCAGTCACCATCTTCTTGTCGAACTCAAAACCATTCCTGGCCGTCTCCTCAGCCCACCTCTTATAGCGTACGAATACTTCCTTAGCGACATCGGTATCCAACCCCTTAACCATCCGCGCTAAATCATCATAAACAACTCTTTTTGCTCCCTTATGTTTCTCCTCTTTCGAGCCATTTCCATCGGCTTCATCCACACTAGTTGCGTCAGTATCTATCACCACTTGCGTAACTACTCCTTTTGCTCCTTTTCGTAGCGCTTCTGCTTGATACTTTCGCCTAACTCCGCCAAAACTTGGACTATCTCCCTCCTCTTCACCCATCAATCCTAATATAACATACCATTATCAGCCAATCCATCTCCTCTTCCCTCACTTCAGTGCTTCGCGCGGATCATCCATCCTCCCCAACACTTTCCACACCTCAATCGCGTCTACAGCCCGTCTCTGGCTTTCCTCATTCACATATTCTTCAAATCGCGATCGAATCTCTGGAATCATTTCTAGCACTTTCTCCTGTTCGGTCTCTATTTCACCATTCAACTGCATGGCTTTCACCACTTCAGCAATCACCCCTATTTCCGCCCGCCCCGCCCCTTTCACCAATTCTTTCCACCCCCGATAATTAAATTTCACCCTGTTTTTATCAATCTCCCTTACCCGTTGCAGCTCCTCTTCCATCCGTCTTAACATCCGGTCTTCCTTATCCTCATCAACCTCTCCCTTAAGCACCCGGTTCCTCACCAAACCCAAACCGTACCACATCCTCATGCTCACTTTTACTCCTTCTATTCGCTTGCTTACCTTACACAGTGAATTACCAATTCGCCCGTTCCTTTCGGCGACCGTGAACAATTCCGACATATCTACTTCCTCTGCTAATAATCCCAACGTCTCCGGTCTTGTCCCTCTAGTAATCTTAAATCTGACAATGAAGTTACCCATCCTCTTCAAAGCTGACTGTTTATCTTCAGCCTGTCTCACCATTCTATCTCCCAAAGCCGCCAATCCCAATACCAACCTTGAGTGCTTGGATAATCCCAGTCGCTCTGCCACCTGCATTGCTGTATCCACCTCTCTCGAAATCACTTCCTGTCCTGACTGCCAAGCCTCATCTATCTCAGGCCAAAATCGCTTCATCATTCCTGTCTGCTCAGCCGCTACCAAACCTTTAGCCGGATACGTACCCAATTCAAACATCTTCCGAAACTCCTTACCAATTCGGTCAGGGCTGAATTTCGCCATCGCCTCACTCTGCACTATTTGCCTACAAACCCCCAAGGTACTTCTCTCAGGATCCTCATTCTCTATCTCCAAACCATACCTGGCCGCCAACTGGATTCCCCGATACACCCGCAAGGGATCATTCGCAAAATTATCTAAATCTACCGCCACTAACCTTCTTTGCTGCAAATGCTGCCAACCATCATATGCATCATAAACCACCTTATCCACCGGGTCATACCCCAAAGCATTAATCTTATAATCCCTCCTTTGCGCCGCTTCCTTCAATTTCTTTTCCGGAACCCCTTTAGTTTCTATTCCATAACGTCCTGGCGCCTGCTGAATGTCCTCTCGCGGCAAGCTCACTTCCACTATCTTTCCGTTCTTAATCTTCATAGAAAACAACTGATAATCTCCACTCTCTAAATTCATCTCCTGCCCTTCTCCTCGTTTCTCCAACACTTTTTTCACTAAATCTTCCGATAATCCGAAAACCTCCAAATCATAATCCTGAGGTTCAAGATTAAATTCTTCAGGGTGCTGGGCGGCCATCACCAAACTCACTACACTTCCCCCTGTCAACATCGGCCGCCCTCCCAACCCTCTCACTGTTCTGCAAATCTCCATCACCTCATCTGGTACCTTTAAATCCAAATCTTTCACTTCAATCTCCTTCACATCTTCTCCCCACCATGGCGATATGGTACTCCTCGTCTCCCGAAATTCTTTTGATCTTACCCACAAGGGTTTAGGGTTTCCCTCATCATCAACCCACTGACCATCCTGCAATGTCTTCGGAGTCACTATCTGTCCAGAGTAATGGGCTTCCTCATCCACCATCAACCCTCATTATACTATTTCACCTCCCCGCACCAATCACCAAGCTACCGACAACCGACTACTTACTACCAACTACCTAATCCCCCACTTTCCTCCCTCCTGCTTCACCCAGCCCTTCAACTCCATCAAACTCAATCTTCCTCCCAACTCCCCCACCGGTTTCTTCAACTTCCTTGCTAACTCATCCAAGCTCATCTCCTCATTCTCCAACAACTCCCAAACTTTGATTTCCTCATCAGACAAACCATCAGGGCGCGCTTCCCGCTCTCCCCGATCTTGAATCTTAAATCTTGAATCATAAATCTTATCTTCAATCTCTTCCAGAATATCCTTAACATTAGTCACCAACTTCGCGCCTGCTTTAATCAACTTACTTGGCGCCACTGACTGCCGACTGGTAATCGGCCCTGGTACCGCAAACACCTCTTTCCCCTGCTGTGCAGCATACCCGGCCGTAATCAGCGTTCCGCTCCCCTCACTGCCCTCCGTTACCAGCACTCCGCAACCCATCCCGGCCACAATCCGGTTCCGGTAAGGAAAAGTCTGGGCTGAAGGTTGCATCCCCAAAGGAAACTCACTGATTAATACTCCACCTTTCTCTATAATTAACTCCGCCAAAGCCTTTCTTGACCCCCGAAACAACGTATCCAACCCTCCTGCCCACACCCCTACCGTATACCCTCCGGCTTCAATACAGGTCCGATGCGCCACCTCATCCACTCCGTACATCAACCCGCTCACGATCCCTACTCCCGCATCCACCAACCCCTGAACTAGCTTCCTGGTCACTTCTCGTCCATAGCTAGTCACCCTCCGCGTCCCCACCACCGCCAATAATGGAACCTTATTAAATAATTCGTGACTATTCGGTTCCAATTCGCGATCATTCGTGTAAAAAGCTTCCCTGCCCCTCTCTACTCTATAAATGGAACTCCTGTCTATGGCCCCTTTCCTCTTCATTACATACAATACTATTGGTGCTTTCTCAATCTCTCTCAACAACTCTGGATATCCCTCTTCTGACTTACACACCGTAATTA
>CAZYTL010000021.1:0-25966 GCA_964650355.1 uncultured Gammaproteobacteria bacterium
CTGTACACATTCATATTTTAATCTATGAATCTGCGACAACTCGTTCTGATTACCCGAGATTAAGGAATTGCTCTTTACTTTATTGGTTGATCAAACTATATTGGAAAGACATTTCCTAAGGAGAAAGAGTTTTAAGATAATGGAAGCAGAGGAGATATGAGTGAAAAGCAGAAAATTCTAATTGTGGAAGACGATAAGCTAATGGCGGATGTTTATGTTGAATCATTAGCCAATCAGCCATACGATGTTGAAGTGGTGGAAAATGGCAAAGCAGCGTTAAAAAGGATGAGCAAGGGTGGTTATGACCTGGTTTTGCTGGACGTGATTTTACCAGAGATGGACGGATGGCAAATATTAACCGCTTTGAAGAATAAGCCACCGAAAAAGCCTAATAAGAAGTTGGTATTGATGTCTAATATGGCTGAGGAAAATTTGCAAAAGGAGGCGGCTAGGTTTGGAATAAATGAGGTGATGATCAAATCTGATATAACTCCAGGAGAAATGGCAAAAAAGGTGAAGGAGTATTTGGGTGGTTAGTAGCAGGAGGATAAGAAGCAAGTGAACCTAATACAAGAGATTTTTTAGCTGTTACTTCGAGAGTGTGATAAGATGAAAGCGGAAAGACGTGGGTATGGATGAAGAAGGACAACTTCCCGATTACAAAGATTTAGCTGGTTCGTCCGGAGAGGAAACTGGATTGGATAATTCTTTGCGGCCGAGAAGTTTTGGGGAGTTTGTAGGCCAGAGGAAAGCCAAGAAAGCCTTGGGGGTGATGATCGAGGCAGCCAAACAGAGGCAAGAACCGCTTGAGCATGCTTTGATTTATGGCCCTCCGGGCCTGGGTAAGACAACCTTGGCTCATATTTTGGCCCAGGAGATGGGAGTGAATTTGCGGGTGACTTCAGGACCGGCGATTGAACGCACAGGGGATTTGGCTTCAATTTTGACCAATTTGGAGGAAGGAGATATTTTGTTTATTGATGAAATTCATAGGTTAAATAAGGCAGTGGAAGAAACGCTTTACCCGGCGATGGAGGATTTTGCTTTGGACTTGGTAATTGGCAAGGGGCCTTCCGCACGCACTTTGCGCTTGGATTTGCCCAGATTTACGATTGTAGGTGCTACTACCCGAGTGGGTTTGTTGTCTTCGCCTTTAAGAGACCGATTCGGGGCTGTGCATAAGCTAGAATATTATGAGGTTGATGAGTTGGGTAAGATTGTGTTGAGAACAGCCAGATTATTGGACATAGTAATCAAAGATGAAGCAGCGCACAAGATTGCCAGGAGAGCCAGAGGCACGCCTCGGATAGCCAATAAGCTGTTAAAGCGGGTAAGGGATGTGGCTCAAATCCGACAAGTAGAGTTGATAAATGAGATAGTGATTGAAGAGGCGCTCCAGATGCTGGAGATCGACGAGTTAGGTCTGGATGCGACTGATCGGCAATTGTTGACACTGTTGATAGATAAACATCAGGGAGGGCCGGTAGGATTGACCACGATTGCAGCGGCGATTTCTGAAGACGTGCAAACGGTGGAAGAGGTGATCGAGCCATACTTATTAAAGCGAGGGTTATTGAAACGCACTCCGAGAGGGAGGCAGGTGACCAGAGAAGCCTATCAACATTTGGGAAAAAAGATTCCGGAAGAAAAGGTTAAACAAGGCGATTTATTTGACGCAATACCAACTTCGAGTCACTAATAATTGATTAAGCATTTTCATTTTCAGGTTATAATGAGATCAATGAAGTATTTAATTTGCATCGTGAGCTTGTTGTTTATTTTGGCGACTAAGGTGGAGGCGGTTTATGATCCGTTATCCATGCCTAACAATAAGTACGGAATTCATATTTTAGATCCGGTTGAAGTGGAAAAGGCTGCTAAGCTGGTAAATAGCCAGGGTGGAGATTGGGGATATGTTACGGTACCGATTAGAGGAGATGATAGGGATAGGGAGAAATGGGAAAACTTTTTTAATCAGTGTAGAGATTTGCATTTGATACCAATTTTGAGATTAGCAACATTTGGAAGGGGAGACAGCTGGGTGTTGCCGACCGAAGATGAAATGTTAGACTTTGCTAATTTTTTGAATCAAATGCCGTGGCCGATCAAAAATCGGTATATATTAGTGCTCAATGAAATTAATCACAGTAAAGAATGGGGGGGATACGTAGATCCTGAGGCTTATGCGAGGATGTTGAAATTCACGATTGAGATTTTTAAAAGCAGAAATGGAGAATTTTTTGTGATGCCAGCAGCCATGGATATGGCTGCTCCCACGAATGAGGAGAGTATTGACGGTATAACTTACTGGTTAAAGGTGTTTAAGACCGAACCTGAATTAGTGCAGATGATTGACGGTTGGAACGCGCATGCTTATCCTAACCCCGGATTTGTGGGCAAGCCTTCTGACAAGCACGCCAAAAGTATTGTGTCTTATAGATATGAGTTGAATTTGCTGAAGAGACTGGGTAGAGAAAAGATTCCGGTGTTTATTACGGAGACGGGATGGGATCAGGAGAAAATCGCTCCGGAGATACTAAAACAGTATTGGCAGTATGCATATAATTACATTTGGACTGATGACGAGGTGGTGGCCGTTACTCCATTTATCTTAGCAGGAGGAGACGGACCTTTTGAGCCGTTTTCTTTTTTAAGTAAAGATAATCAACCCAGTAAGGCTTATGAAGCACTAGAAGAAATGCCTAAAGTAAAAGGAGAACCGAGACTAGACCAATTGGGTCAGGCGACTACAAAGGTGTTAAGTGAAGAGACTAATAGTAATGAGATAACGATTAAACCGTTAGTCGATTTAGATCAGTTGATTCAGGGGGTTAAGGATTTGTTGAGCAGTTTTGTTAATAATCAGCCCTATATGTCAATTGGCGATGCGAAAGTAAACATCGAGGTGGCTGACACCCCGGAAAAGATTACCTTGGGATTGGGGGGACGGTCTTCAATGTCCAACGATCAAGGGATGTTATTTGTGTTTGGGTTGAAAGGCGAACCCAGTTTTTGGATGAAAGATACTTTGTTCCCCTTAGACATTGTATGGATGGCAGATAACCGAGTAGTGGATATTACGGAAAAGATTCCAGTGGAGCCGAATCCGGCCAGTCCTAAGAATTTTTACAGACCTCAGCAGCCGGTTGATAACGTGCTGGAGGTAAATGCGGGATGGGTGGAGGACAATGGGGTGAAGGTGGGAGATGAAGTGAGGATTGTAAAATAACCAGTAATTAAATTTCAGTTTACAAACAACATTTAATATCTAAGTTTTAAGTGTTTCATTGTCTGAGCTTGACGATAGAAATTGTATTGAGAGTTGATTACTGATGATTGATTATTTATTAGTTATGGTAGTTCTTCATGGCGAAGATATTGTTTCCAGTCGAGAGAGGTTAAACCAGTTGGTGACCGAAGCTAAGTTGGCTGACAAAGAGGTGCTGCGGCTTGACGGGACGAAGGTGAGTCTGTCTGAGGTGAAGCAGGCATGGGAATCCCCTTCCCTATTCGGTCAAGAGCGATTGGTAGTGATCGAAGGGCTGTTTTCAAGGCAACAGAGTAAAGAGAAGAAAGCGATTTTTGATTATTTAAAATCCGAAGTATCGAAGCCAGTAACGAGCAACGTAATTCTCTGGGATGGCAAACAGTTGACTGCCAGTCAGCTTAAAGGTTTTCCCAAACAAGGGATTGAAGAGTTTAAGTTACCGGTGGCGATTTTTAAGTTTTTAGACGGGTTTGCACCGGGGCAAGCGAGGCAGAATTTGTTGTTGTTTGAAGAAACCTTGAAGTATCAACCGGTGGAAATGGTGTTTGGGATGTTGATTAAGAGGTTGAGGTATTTGTTGGTGGCTAGAGAAGGAGGTCTGAAGTGTTTATCCGAGTTTAAGGAGTTGCGCGACTGGCAAAACAAAAGAATTTTGTCCCAAGCGAGGAGGTTTGCTCAAGGACAACTAGAGGAGTTGGTTGAAGAGTTGTTGGAGATGGATTATGCGATAAAGACAGGAAAGACTAATCTGGATCTGCGGCACCAATTAGAGCTGTTGATGGGAGGTTTGTAGAGCTTGTTATTTTAAGTATGGGGGAATTTTGGCAAGATTACCGGTGGAGATGTAATTCCCTGATTCCAATTTGGTAGTCGTTAGGTCTTTATTAAAAAGTATTACAAGTCCAAAGTTTAGTTTTTTGTGGGGAGTTTCTAGATCTCCGGTATAAGAATCGCCAACCATAACGCATTGGTTAAGATTTATTTTTGTGTGGAGATCTTTTTCAGCCATTTTTATACCTTTAGTAAAGAATTCCAAACTGGGTTTGTCTTCTGGATCACCGATACTTACTAATCGGAAGTCTAATCCCTTTTCTCTTAGTAGTTCAATTCTTTGTCTTTTTAAGGCTTCGGAGTAGGCAGGGTCGTAAATAAATTGACCGTTAGGTTGCATATTTAGTCTGGCATCACTACTGGTAATTAAGTAGATTGGTCTATGGTGTGCGGCAATGGTATGAAAGAGTTTTAAAGCGCCGGGGAATACTCTGGTTTTCTGGGTTAAGGTTATCCAGTAGGCGTCCGCTGCTTCGTGGATCAGTTCAGGAGTGACGGATAATTTTAATTTATCAGCAGCTAATTTAATGAAGATTTCTCTACTCCATTTTTTAATAGCGCCATATTCTTTTTTTACCTGAGGTTGAACATTTGCGATTGAAGCGACCAAATTATCCCAATTGCGTTTTCCACCGGGGACTTTTTTCCAGTCAGTTGGGGTTTTAACCCGATAGCCTGCTAAAAGTAGATTAAATATGTTTAAGAATTCATGCTTTACCTGATTGCCCACTTGGGGGGTAAATCTCTGAGCAAAAACAGATTTTATTCCATCAGCGGCATCCGTGGTGATGCCGGCGGTATCAATGAGAGTATCATCGATGTCAAAAAACCAAATCGAGGCCGACCATTTAATTGAAGACATGGTGGTGGATATTGGTTATTATACCTATATGGATGCTTTTGAGAAAGTTGCTCTTAAGGCGGTCAGAGAGGCCGGAGCTATTTTGATGGATAATCTTCATCATATTGAATCCGTTGAGTTGAAGGGAAGAAATGAATACGTGACTAATGTGGATAGGAAAGCGGAAGAGGCGATAAAGAAAATAATTAAATCATCTTTTCCTACTCACGGAATCGTGGCTGAGGAATCTGAAGCGGAAGATGTGGATGCAGAGTTTGTCTGGTTTGTCGATCCGATTAGCGCTACTAAAAGTTATATGCATGGACTCCCCCACTTTGCCACTTCGGTGGCTATGCGACAAAAAGATGAAATAAGATGCGCGGCAGTCTTAGATTCTTTTTATGATGAATTATTTTATGCGGAGAAAGGTAGGGGAGCGTGGTTAAATGATGAGAAGATTCATGTGTCTGCGGCTGAGGATTTGTCTAAAACGATTATTTGTATTGGAATTCATACTAAAGGTGAGTTTAAGGTGGAAGAAGGGATGAGATATTTCAGGAAGTTAGTGGAATATCCGGTTGAGTACAGGAGAATAGGATCTACTTCATTACAAATGTGCTATGTGGCTTGCGGAAGAATTGATGCCCATGTTAATAACGATTCTGATATCTTTGCGATTCCGGCGGGTAAGTTAATGGTTGAAGAGGCCGGAGGGATAATAAGTGATTTTAGTGGAGATAATTGGACTTTTAATTCAAAAGATGTGGTTTGTTCAAACAGAAGGATACATAAGGATCTGTTAAAGTGTTTAATATGACTCAGAAGGCAAAAAAAACTATACTCGACGGTGTAGCTAAGGCAGGGAAAGTTTTAAGAAATTCTTTCGATAAAGTTCATAAGACGAATTTGTCTCACGTAACAAAGTTCGACTATGGAATACCAGCTGATAAAGAGTCTGAAAAGATACTTTTAGAGGCAATTAATAAATCCGGTTTGAATTGTGAGATTGTCTCAGAAGAGTCAGATCTAATAGAGAACAGAAATGCTGAGTATCAGGTATTTGTGGATCCTTTGGACGGCAGCGTGAATTTTTCCAGAGGAATCCCTTGCTTTTGTATTGGAATTGGGATTCTGAAACAGGGGCAACCCTATTGGGGTGCGATTTATGATCCCAGCACTGAAGAGTTAATTATAGGAGAAAGGGGCAAAGGGGTGACTTTAAATGGTCGAGTGGTAGTGCCGAGAGTTTACGAACGAAATCAATTAGTAAATTTAGAGTGGTTCGGGGCTGATGGTTATGAGGATTTGGTGATGAAATTAAAAAAATCCGGAATTCGAGCAAGAACTGCGGGAAGTGGTGTTTTAGCTTTAGTGTATGGTATGATGGGAAGAGGCGACGGTGCCATCCTAATCGACAACAAACCGTGGGATATAGCACCGTCATTAATAATGGCTCAAGAATTGAAATATACACTAAGGAGTTTCGATGGCCATAAGGTTGATTTAAAGAAAGAAATGATCAGCATAGTGGCAGCGAAAGATTCATTCTTTACTAAATTGCAAAAGTTAGTTAATGATATTTGACAGATCCTGTATGATATCGTATGATGGTGTAATCCGTTGAAGTCTCGATAATGATTAAGATATGAAAGTCAGCCACAGCATTTTCAGAGATTATGATATTAGGGGTGTAGCTGGTACAGAATTTACTCCTAAGGCGGTAGCTGAGTATGAGAAATGGTACGGGAAGTTTCCGGGAATAAATATTACTCCTGAGATTGCTGAAGCGATTGGCAAAGCTTACGGAAGCCGGATTCGCAAAAGAGATGGAAAAGATGTCATTGTGGGTCATGAGATCAGGCAGTATGGCGAAGAGTTAAAAATGCAGTTTATTAACGGCGTTTTGTCTACCGGATGTAATGTATTTGATGCTGGGGTATCTTTAACTCCGATTATTTATTTTTCTACGGCCTATTACGGCTTGGACGGAGGAGTGAATGTAACTGGGAGCCATAATGTGTATTTTTTTAATGGTTTTAAGACGATGGCTAAAGGCGTCTACCCGATTTATGGAGATGAGTTACAGTTGATGCGCAAGATGGTGGAAGAAGAAGATTTTGTCAAAGATAAAAAGGGGAAATATAAAAAGAAAGATGTCAAAGATGATTATAAGAAATATTTGTTGGAGCATAACAAGCTAAAGAGAAAGCTAAAGGTGGTCATCGATAGTGGTAACGGAAGCGCTGGAGTATTTGTTCCTGACATTTTAAGAGAATTAGGGTGTGAGGTGGTGGAGTTATATTCTGAACCCGACGCATCTTTTCCTAATCATGTTCCAGATCCGGAGGATCCTTGGGTGATGCAAGATTTGAGAAAGAAAGTTTTGGAAGTCAAAGCAGATATCGGAATTGGAATAGATGCAGACGGAGATCGGTTCGGGGCAGTAGATGAAAAGGGAGAGTTTATTATGGCTGATCATTTTATTTTGGCCCTGGCAAAAGATGTATTAAGCAGAAATCCGGGGAAGAAGATATTATACGATGTTAAATGTAGCCGATTACTGGATAAATTAATAAAGAAATACGGCGGCGTGCCTTTAATGCATCGCACCGGACACGCACCGATTAAACAATCAATGAGGGACGATTTGGAGATTATTCTGGGAGGAGAGGTATCAGGCCATATATTTTTTGCTGAGGATTATTTCAGAATTGATGACGGGGTATACACGTCGGCCAAAATATTAGAACTGTTTAGCAGGACTGACGAGCCGTTCTCCTCTTTGTTTAGAGACATTCCTCATACGGTGATGACTCCGGAATTAAAACTTCCATGCAATGATGAAGTAAAAGTTGAAGTAGTTGATAAAATTGCCAAACACTTTTCACAGGAGTATAAGACGATTACGATTGATGGGGTGAGGATATTATTCTCTGATACGAGTTGGGGTTTGATCAGGCCTTCAAATACCAGTCCATATTTGACTATCCGACTGGAAGCTGATACTGAGGATGAAGTGATTAAGTTAAAAAGTGTGCTGGCTGATCAGTTGGAGAAACATCCTGAAATTGAAGACAAGCTAGATCGTGAGTCAGTAACTTCGCACACCGGAAAATTAGGATGGGTTTGATTAGAGTATTAAGCCAGCTATTTTCGGGATATAATAGGTGATATGCAGTTGGACAAGTATCTAAATGTGGCGGTAAATGTGAGTCTTCAGGCGGGTGAGTTTTTGATTCATAATTTCGGAGATCTGAAAAAGCGCTATCATGCTCGAGGAACACATTACACGACTCACGAAGATAAAGAGAGTAATCAAATATACTTAGATTATTTGGGAAAATATACGCCTGAGGTGCAGATTTCAACCGAAGAGACAGAAGATACGCTAACTAACGATTTAATGTGGGTGATTGACCCGATCGAAGGGACGAGTAATTTCGGTTCGGGAATCCCCTATTTTGCCACTCAATTGTGTTTGATAAAAAATAAAGAGCCGTTATTGTCAGTGGTGAATGCCCCGATTTTGAATCAATTGTTTACTTGTATTAAGGACCAGGGGGCTTATTTGAATGGTAAGCAAATAACAGTGAACAAGTTGTCTAATTTGAAGAAATCCATGCCTTCGATTACCAAAGGAACTAAGCAAGAAGATCTGATCTGGTTTGGAAAGATGTTGCCAGAGTTGTTGACCCACGTAAGAACGATTCGGGGTTTTGGTTCTACAGGTTTGGAATTAGCGTACGTGGCTGCAGGTAAAATTGATTTTCATATTAATAAAGGCAGCCGGTACTATGATTACTTACCTAGTGTGCTATTAGTGAGAGAAGCAGGAGGAGTAGTGTTAAATCATTTGGGAAAGCAATGGTCTTTGAGTGACAATGCCTTAATTGCCGGAAATAAACGGATGGCGACTCAAGCTTTAAGCATTATTAGATAATCATAAAATATGGTGGATATTGACAAAGTTAGGCGAGAATCTATAAAAGCGGTTGAAGAAGCTGGCTCGTATGTGAAGAAAAATTTAACGAAATCTAAAAAGATTACTTTTAAAGCCAAGAGTGATATAGACACGGAGATTGATTATATTGCTGAAGAGATTATTACGCGGAGGATCAGAAGAGAGTTCACCGATCATAGTATATTATCAGAGGGTTTAGAATTACTGGATAGTAAATCGAAATATTTATGGATTATTGACCCGATAGATGGATCTATTAATTATTGGAAAGGGCTGCCATTATTTAGAATTGGGATGTGTTTGTTAGAAAATAAAACTCCGATTTTTACTATAAATATAGACCCCATAACAAAGGATTTGTTTCTAGCAACGAAAGGCGGAGGGAGTCAATTAAATGGTGAATCGATTACTGTTAATAATACAAATTCTTTAGAAGTTTCAGTTGTGGCTTCGCATATTTCTTCCAAGCTTCCGGTCAGGAAAAGGTTGTTTGATAGATTAGAAAAAATATTTAGTCAGGTAATGCAAATTCGGTTTCTGGGTAGCGCTCACACGGCAATAGATTTTGTGGCTGAGGGGAAATTAGAAGCATTTTTTGAATTGCAAACACCGGCATGGGATATCTTGCCGGGCGCATTATTGGTAGAAGAGGCGGGAGGTAAGGTGACTGAGATTAATGGCAAGAAAATTACTCCAGAATCAACTTCTGTTTTGGCAACAAATGGAAAAATCCATAAGCAAATGTTGAAATTGTTAGAAGGTATTTAAATTGAAAAAGATGAAATACAAAAAGTTCGTGATATCTGGACTTGAAGAAGCATCAAAAATTGCGAGCCGCAATTTTGGCAAGGTAGTGGGGACCACCAAGCCGGAGGATAATAATCAAGTGTTGACAGAGACTGATTTGGAGGTCGGCAAAGTGCTGGTGGAGCGGGTGTTGAAGAAGTTTCCTAAGCATAATGTGATTGATGAGGAAGCCGGAGTGATTGATAATGGTTCTGAATTTACCTGGGTAATTGATCCGATTGACGGGACGAGTAATTTCGCTGCTGGTTTACCTTTATACGGCATCATGATGGGGTTGTTGGAGAATGACCAACCCGTGGTTGGCGGAGTGGCTTTGCCGGCTTTTAATGAAATTTATTTTGCTGCCAAAGACCAAGGGGCGTTTTGTAATGGAAAGCGAATTAGGGTGACAAAGGAAAAGGAATTGAGTAAATCGCTTGTTTGTTGGGGAATTGACGGTTATCAAAACAATCCGGATAAAACCAGAAGAGAATGCCAATTACTGGCCGAAATTGTTTTAAGAATTCGCAATTTTCGGTCATCAAACAGTATTTATGATGGGATGATGGTAGCTAAAGGGGTCTACGGGGCTTATTTACATACAAATTATGCAGTGTGGGATATTGTGGCCAAGCAGATAATTGTTGAAGAGGCTGGAGGTTTGTGTACTGATTTTTGGGGCAAGAAAATTGATTATGCTAAAGTAACCAAGGTGTTTAAAAAGAAAGATCGGGTGTTTACATCATGTGCGGCGGCACCTGAATTGCACGAACAACTACAAAAAATTATTAGAGGTTTTGATAAGGAAAAATTAAAACCAATGAATTAAGATATAAGTATGTCCCAGATTGGCCTTGATGATTTAGATCAGATTAAGACGTTGGATGCCAGTAATGTGTATGGATCCGTGATGGCTTTTCCTGATCAATGTGAACATGCTTGGCAGGAAGCCAACAAAGTAGAGGTGCCGGAAGATTATCAGCAGGTGGATAAGTTGGTGATGACCGGGATGGGAGGATCAGGACTGGCGGCCAGATTGGTTGAGGGTTTGTACCGCAAAGAGTTGAAGATCCCCATGGTCCAAGTGCATGACTATGACTTACCCGGGTTTGTGGATGAAAAGACATTGGTGGTTTGTTGTAGTTACTCAGGGGCTACGGAAGAGGTAATTAACAATGCTGACCAGGCGGCTAAGAGAGGCGCCAAACTGATGGTAGTGGGTACTGGGGGTAAACTGGTTGATTTGGCTAAAGAACAGGAAGTCCCCTATTACCAAATAAAGGCTGAATTTAATCCTTCCAATCAACCACGCATGGCTGTAGGTTATACTTTGGTAGGCCAAGTAGCATTAGTGCGGAAAACGGCCTTGATTAAGTTGACGCATGAAGAAGTTGAAAAGACGGTTAAGGTAATGAGAGGCCTGCAGACAAAATTGAAAATAGAAGTTCCTGAGGCGGATAATCTAGCCAAACAATTGGCCAGAAAGATGTACGGAAAGATGATTTGTTTTGTAGGTTCAGAGCATTTATCCGGGGCGATGCACACGGTCAAGAATCAATCAAACGAGAATGCCAAGACCTTCTCGACCAGGTTTGATATTCCGGAATTAAATCATCATCTCATGGAAGGGTTGAAACATCCGGAAAATAATAAGAAAGATTTGTTTTTTTGGATGGTACAGTCGCAACTATATTCTGATAAGCATCAAAAGCGAATAGAGTTAACTCAAGACGTGATTGAAAAAAACGGAGTGGAAACGTTTTTATACCAACCGACAAGTGATAGTCACTTCAGTCAGGCCTTTGAGGCTATCCAATTCGGAGCGTTTGTAATTTTTTATTTATCGATGCTATACGGGATTGATCCGGCTCCGATTCCGTGGGTAGATTACTTTAAGAAGAGGTTACGTGAATAGGTAAGAATTCTTTGTAGATAAATAGTGGTTTGGTAAACGACTAATGAGGTGGTTTTCGAGAGAGGCTATTAATTTCTGTGACCAGATAGGTTATGCTAAGAGTGTATCCCGGTGGATTTTAAATTTTATTAAAAAGCATCCGGGAAGATTAGTTATTCTATAATTAAGGTTAATCATGGCTGCCCAGGATATTTTATGGCTAAAGGAAGTTGATGAGGAGGATTTAGTATCAGCCGGACGGTTGGCTGTACATTTGGCTGAGTTGATGAGATTGAAACTACGAGTACCGAATGGGTTTGTGTTGACGACTGAAGTTTATCACTCTTTTGCTAAAGAAAATGATTTGTTGACACAGGTTAAAGAGATCTTAAGCGGAATATCAGTGGCCAAGACAGAAGAGTTGATGTCTGCCAGTAGAAAAATCAAGCAGCTGATGGTCAATTCTCCCTTGCCTGCTGAAGTTGAGAAGAAGGTGTTTAGGTTTTATTTGAAAGCTAATCATGGTTTGTTTGATCAGCCCCGGGTTGCAGTGCGACCACAATTGATGATGAAAAATCAAAAACTAGCCGGATTACCTGGCCATTATCATAGCGAGATTGAAGTGACAGGAGAAGCTAATTTACTATTGGCTATAAAGGAGGCATACGCAGGTTTATTTGATTGGCAAACCCTCGAATATCGACTGAAAAATAAGATGGATGGGAGTGCTGTGGAGATGGCGGTGGTGATTCAAGAGATGGTGGAAGCTGAGGTGTCAGGAACGATGACGACGATCAATCCGGTGACAGGACAAAAGAATGCGTTGATGATTGAGGCGATTCAGGGTTTGGGTGATTTATTGATAGACAGAACTGTGACGCCTGATAGTTATGAGGTGAACAAATACGCCCAAAGCATTATCCATAAAAAACTCTCTGAACAAAAAGTGAAAAGCGTGAGAGCCAGACAAGGGACGAAAATGGTTAAGATGGGGAAGCAAGCCGGAAAGGCGCAAAAGTTAACGGATAACCAGATTATGGAATTGGCAAAACTGGGTCGGCAGATTGAGCAGCATTTTATGGAACCGCAAGAGATTGAATGGGTTTGGAGCAAGCAGGGAGTTTATATATTGGATGCTAAGCCAGTAAGCGTGGTGGCCATTGATAGATTGGAAAAGTTATTAAGGCGAGAAAGGCAGGTGCAGAGAAGTCAAAAACTAAAGGTGTTAGTTACGGGTTTGGGGGCCGGTCGGGGAATTAGGAGCGGAAGGGTTAAGATCGTGAAAAGAGATAAAGATCTAGAACACGTTAAAAGAGGTGATATTTTGGTAATGACAAAGTTTGTTGATGATTACCGTTCAGTACTTAAATATGTGGCAGGAGTAGTAATTGAAGAAGGAGGGATGACTTCTGAGATGGCAATGGCATGTAGGGAGTTGGGGTTGCCTTGTGTAGTTGGGGCTGAAGGGGCAAGTAGAAAGTTAGTTAACGATCGGTTGGTGACAATAGACGGAACTCACGGGGTGATTTACCAGGGAGCGCCAAGAATTGAAAGAGTGGTTTTGGAAAAGCCTAAAGAAGAACCAAAGAAGTCTTTGGATGAAGTAAAGAAGGAAATTAAAACTGCCACGCAAATAGGAGTGATGATAAGCGGAGGGCATAAAACAAGAGAATTGGCTGGTCTGGCAACGGACGGATGTTTAGTCAGGGCGGAGAAATTATTTAACCAATTGGAGGTGCATCCGCAGCATTTGTTAGAGCACCATAAACAAGACGAGATAGTAGATCATTTGGCAGCTAATTTAGAGAAGGTGTGCCGAAGTTTTGAACCAAGGTGGGTGGTGTACCGGTTGTGGGATCCGACCAGCAATCAGGCACGGCGATCGGCCTGGGGTAGACAATATGAAGCTGAAGAGTTAAATCCTAAGCTGGGAAAACGGGGAAGTGAACGTTATAGACAGCAACCAAAGTTGGCGGAATTGCAATTTGAAGCCATAAAGATTGTCAGAAACAAGCAGGGATTAAGGAATTTGCAGTTAGTGACGGGAATGACCCGGTCTACAAAGGAGTTATTGGAAGTGAAAAAATTAATGGCGACCAAAGGACTGATGAGGTCAAACAGTTTTAAGTTGTGGTTGGGGATGAGTGTACCAAGTAATGTGGCGGATCTGGAAAAATATCACCAGCTGGGAGTTGACGGGTTGATGGTTGATTTGGATGGTTTTGCTCAATTATGGCTGGGAAGAGACAGGCAATTGGAAGGTTGGGAAGCAGTGGTTAATGACGGACAAGATTCCCTGAGATGGCTATTAGATGAGACAATGAAAGCTGCCAATCTGTTAAAGCTACCAGTAATGGTTTACAGCAAGCAGTTTTTGGACAGGTTGGGGTTGGTAGAAGGCTTAGTAGAAAAAGGAGTGAATGGTTTAGTGGTAAGTTCAAAACTCGTTAATCAGTTAAGAACCAGTGTGCATTTGTTGGAGGGGCAAGTGGTAAGAAAGAAAGGAAGTAGCAAGTAGAAATTAAGAAGTAGTTACTGCAAAGTTAGATTCAGGTTTGGGCGGCTTGGAAGACGATATGGTCACCCTGGAAAATGGTTTTGATGATGTTGGCTGAGTCTGGAATTTCTTCATCCGTGCCAATGACCAGAGAATGAGGATTGGCATCTCGGAGAGAATTAAAGTCGGTAATGGATTCAAAGTGGTATTGGTCGTAGTTGCGGACGCTAGAAAAGCCGAATTTATCTCTGGGAGTGAGCACGACTTGTGATTGGAACTTTTCAGGTGGATATTGAGAGTAGAAGAGGAAAAGGATATAAGGCTGGTCATAGCGATCAGTAACGTAGATGCGGTCATATTGGTTTTTGACGGATTCGACCCAGGGAACTAGCTCTGAGAATCCGTATTGGGAGGAGAAGGAATAAGTGGGAACCATGAGCTGATAGTATTGGTGCAGGTAGCGGGTAAAGTCCCAGAAAAAGAAAGCAGAAAGTAGGAAGTAGAAAGTAGGAAGTAGAAATTTAGAAAGTCTATTATTGAAATTAGCCAGATAATTTTGGCCCCATTGGATGCAAAATGTAAGACCAAGAGCGGTGATGATGGTGAGAGGAATAACCATGCTGAAGGAGCGAAGGGCATGGGGAGATTGGAAGGTAAGAGCGGCAGGAATAGGGGCGATGAGGAGCCAGGAGAAGAGAATTTTAGTAATTGGCCCGCCTGCATCGTGATGCGAAGCATCACGGGCAGGTAATTGGTAATTAGTAATCAGGAGGAAAAGGCCTATAAATAGGAAGGGAATGCTAACCAGATAGAGTTGGCCGAATTCGGGAACTTTGTTGCGCTGGATTTCGTCCCCATCAAGGAAGAGAAAGTTACCGGAAAAGTGGCTGAGATAGTTGTCAAAGAATTCTAGTCCGTAAGCCACTGGCCGGTTATAGAGAATTTTAACCAGAGGGGAATTGAAATTTTGATGTAGTCCCCTAGCCTCGTTGACCCGATTGACTGGCCCGGGATCGGCAAAGATGCTGACTCCTTGAGCCCGAGACAAGCCGGATTGTCCGGTCAGAGAGATAAATAGAGGGATGAGAAGCAAAACCCCGAGGCTGAGAGAAGCCAATTGCCATTTAATGTTTTTCCAGTTGGCGAGTTGGGTTTTGAATACAGGGGCGATAACTTGTGAGCGATAAATCAGCAGCAGGCTGAGGGCCAGCAGAGGAGCAACTACCCGCATAGAATGGTATGTATAAAGAGCTAGAATATAAAAGATGACAAAAATTAGATACCAGAATGATGATTTTAAGGCTCTGAGAAAGGCGTAGGTGCCCAGGAGCAGAAAGCTGGTAGAGACTTGGGTTTCCCAAGCACCGCGGGAAAAATGGAGGTGCCAAGGCGAAATGGCGAGCAAGAAAGCAGAAAGATATGGTAACCAGCCAGCCTGTGCAGACAGGTGGTTATTGGTGATCATCCGGGCATTGAGCATTAATTCTTTCACTAACAAATAGATGAGGTAAACGCTAACGATGCTTAAAATTAGCCCTGGCAGGCGGACGGCTAAAACATTGAGACCGAAAAGTTTGATAAAAGGAATGGTCAGATAAATGTACACTCCTGGTTTAAAATCTCCAAATGATTTAAACACTAAAGGCCAAGGTTGGCCGTGTTCATCCTTACCGGTGTGGATGAGGGAATAGGCGTTGTAGCCGAGGGCGGCTTCGTCGGCGTTCAGTGCCGGTAACGTAGTTATCTGATAAAACCGAAGAATGGAGGCAAGGACGATGATAAGAATAAGGATGATTTTATGCTTCATATTAATTAATGATTTGGACTATACGAAAGGCTGTTTGGTGGTTTGGGTATAAGATGTTGGCAACGGTGATAAATTTTTGAGAGTTGTTAATCAGTGAATCAGGAATGTGGCCAGGGTCCCCCACATAGATGTTACCCACCAGATGTTTTTCTGCGTTTAAGCTAAAGTTGCGAAATTCGATTTGATTGTCGATGCGTTCGACTAAGCCTACATCTCCGAAACGGTTTTCTTCGAGATGGGCAAGGCTCTGATAAACACGAGGGTCCGAGTGTTCATAAAACAGGAAGTAAATGTAGGGTTGGTCATAACTCTGTTGGACTATGATGTGGTTGGCTGTAGAGCGATAGGGTTGGAGGGCCTGGACAATTTGTTGGTAACCATAGCCTTGAGCAGCTTGAGTGGTGATCTGGGGAGATAAGACATAGTAACTATCAAGGTAATAGCAAACTTGAAACAGGTAGATAAACAGAAGCAGTAGCCCACTACTTATTTTTACCAGTTGAGGCTGAGAGGCGGCAATTTTGATAATTTGAAACCAGCCAAATCCGATAATAAAGGTCAGAGGGGCTACCAGGTAAAGAGTACGAACAGAGTTAATTTGATCTAATGTTAAAGCGCCGGACAAAGGAGCCAGGATCATCCAGCCAAGCAGGAATTTGGCAAAGGGTGATTTTTGCCTAGAGAGATAGTAAAAGCCGAAAAGCAAAGCCAGGATATTTGTCCAATAGATGACGCCCATATATGCGGGCGTTAATTGGGGATGTTCCCAGTCCCCTTCGGCCACCAGAAACCTAGCGGAAAAATAGTTGAAATACCGGCTGACGATGGAGCGGACGTAGCTTAAGGCTTCACTATGGTAAAGGATATAAGTCAGACTGGTCTGACTGATGTGGGCAGGCTCAAGAATGGTTTGCTGGATGAGATCAGAAGGACGATGGTAGGAAAAGATGTTTTTGGCTTTTATCCTGCCGGCGGTGCCAAAGAATAAGCCAAGGGCAATGGGCAGCACGACAATGGTGATGGCGAGGAAGGCCAAGCCGAGTTGTTTTTTGGTAAAACGAGAGAGGATCGGTTTGGCATAGGCAGCAAATAAGGCGATTAATACCAGTGGAGTGGAGATTTTGGCTCCCTGATAAGTCCAAGTAGTGAGGCCGAAGAGAAGCAATGCAAGGTAAAGTTGATTGCCTTTATAACCACGGGAGAGGTTCATCTTCTGGGAAGCAAGACTTTTGAGAAAGAGATAAATCGCTAACAAAGTAAGAGTGAGAGCAACCTGAGATTCCCAAGCACCGCGGGAAAATTGGATATGCCAGGGAGACAGAGCTAAGACCAAGGCAGTCAAATATCCAATTTCAAATTCCAAATTTCGCAGTTTAATTCTTTGATGAGGAAAAATAAGTTGGGTAATTTGGTGAACAAGCCAGACGGCTAAGACGCCTGACAAGGCAGCAGGAAGTCTGACTGACCAGGCGTTTATGCCCAGCAAAGCTACGAAAGGAGTGGTGAGATAGACATAGAGACCGGGTTTGTAGTCTCCAAATGACTTGAAAACCAAAGGCAGGAATTGGCCGTATTCATCCCGGCCGGTTTGGAGAATCGAATAGGCATTATAGCCTAGGGCGGCTTCGTCAGGGGTAAGAAAAGATGGCCGACTGGAGAGTTTATAGAGTCGAAGAAAAGCGGCAATGATCAAGATGGTAATGATAATCAAACGGGAAGTTTTCATGGAGATGAGATTAATTAATGATTGAGAAAGTTAAGAGATAAAACTTAAAGCAGAAGAAGAAAAGAAAGACGGCTAGACCAACTAAATGGCAATGACAATTGCTTTTGGAGACAGCAATAAGTTGGCGGGCATTAAAGATGACGAGGATGGTGATAATTAAAGGAATAATAGCCATTAGGATTAGAGACTGAGTATAAGTATATAAGGAAACCCCGAACAGGATTCCCGAAAGCACAAATGCCCAGGCTTTAGGCTGCTGGGTTTGCTTTTGATGGATAGCCAAAAACCAAGAGGCAATGCCGAGAATGATGAGGACGAGGCTAAGCATACGGTCAATTAACGCTGATAAATGTCAAAGGCGGGTTGGTGGTTGAGAAAATCAATTTGACTAATTTTACTCCAACCATCAGGAGCATTCCCCGGACTCGTGATTAATAAGCAACTGACAACTGATGACTGACAACTGACAACTGATTTGATATCCCAGTCGTTGACAAAGACAAATTTGTCAAAGGCGTTGACCCAATACCAACCGGTATGGTAATCCCACTGAACTTTTTGGCGATAATCAGCAGGATCCCAGGGCCAGAAAAATAAGACAAATTCGTGTGGTTCCCCGTATTTTTTGGTGATGAAGATTTGATCGTATTGTGAATAATTTTGTTTAATAAACTGAACTGCCTGTTGGTAGCCATATTGCCAGGACCAGGAGTAATCGATGGGATACTGGTTAAAGTAGGTTTGTAGGTAGGAATAGACTTGCATGATAAGAGCCAGACCGTAGAGGATTAATAAAGAGTGGCGAATGAATAACTTAGGTCGAGGTAATTTTTTAGTCAGATATTTAAAACTAAGATAAAGACCGAGAGCTGCTGCCAATTGAGGCAAAGGTAGAATGGGACTGACTCTGGTGACAGCGTATCTTTCAGTTGTAATGCTGGCTGATAAAGGGGCACTGAGAAGCCAGAGAACCAGCAACTGGTACTCGGGTTTCTCTTTATAAGCTTGATAGAAGAGGTATCCAAGTCCCAAGTAAAAGAAGAAGAAGTTGACTGAATACATGACTCCGTAACCAGGTAGACTATAGAGATAGTTAGTGCCGCCCTGAAGGAATAAAAACTGGGGAGTAAAATAATCAAGGTAATTAGACAGGCTGTGGGTAACAAAGTAAACTGGGCGATTGTATATCAAACGCGTAATGAGCGGAGGAAAATTTGAATGAAGTCGGGAATCAATGATCTGGTTGATGGCTGACTGGTTGAGAATAAATACCCATTGCGATCTGGCTCTGGAGGTGGGTTGAGCTAAAATGAAGACTGCAGAACAAAAGAATATTAAGACAGAAATTACTGTTAATGAGGTAATTAGGGTACGTTTTTTAATTAAGTTGATGAATTCCCGGTGATAAACAAATAAGATAAGTACCAGCAACAAAGGGGTGAAAATTCTTGTTGTATGGTAAGAAAAGAGACTAAGCCAAAGTAAGAAGATGGACAAGCTTTTAAACCAGGGATGACGTTGGCGATGAAAGAAGGCGGCCATGCCAGCGATAACAAAGAAGACGGATAAATTTGGCTGATTGACTGCTCTGGTGGTGAATACACTCCAGGGGCTGATAGCCATAAGCAAGGCGGTGATCAAAGCGATCGATTGTTTACGGGTAACACCTAGGGCTAGGAAATAGCTGGCAAGCACAGTCAAGACTCCCAGGAGGGCGTGAGGCAGACGGATTGCAAAAGCATTGAGTCCGAGGAACTTGACAAAGGGCAAAGTGAGATAGAGATTTAAAGGCACTGGATAGTCTCCGTAAGCGCGGAAGTTGACGATAGGCCATGGTTGTCCCCACTGATCCATACCGGTTGTAAGTAAGGAATAAGCGTTGTACCCGTGGCTGACTTCGTCCCAATTAAGAGAGGGAGGATTACTGTTGAGATGGTAAAGTCTGACGCCCAAAGCCAGGATCAGAATAATTAATAAGACCAGACGGTATTTCATAGCAAAGGGAGGTTAAAAGCCGATTTTGGACTCGATTACATATTCCGGGCGCTGTTTAACTTCGTCAAAAATTCTGCCGACGTACTCCCCTACCAAACCAAGCGAAAACATATTTAAACCGCCCATGAACATAATGAGAATAATGGTGGTAGCAAAACCGGGTACTCGGTTATAGCTGGTAGTAAAAATCCTGAGGTAAGCGGCGATTAGTACTCCGAGAAGAGAGAGGCAGAAGATAATAAAACCAAAAACAGTGAGCAGGCGTAAAGGTACGTAGGTAAAGGAGAATATGCCGTCTAAAGCCAGCTTGAAGAGTTTGAAGGTGGTGTATTTGCTTTCACCTGCTTGCCGAGCAGCGCGTTCATATTTGATACCAGTTTGCTTAAAGCCTACCCAACTGCGCAATCCGCGGACAAAACGATTGCGTTCAGGCAGGCTGTTGATGGCTTTAAGAGTGCGTGAGTTCAAAACGCAAAAGTCTCCACTATCGAGAGGAATGGAGATGTTGGCCGAAAGTCTTAAAATGCGATAGAAACTTGAATAAAGAGTGCGTTTGAGCAAGCTTTCTTTCCTTTTTTCCCGGATAGCGTAAACGATGTCATAACCTTGATCCAATTTGGTAAAAAATTGGGGCAGAACTTCAGGAGGATCTTGTAAGTCTGCGTCAAGAATGGCGATTTGTTCACCGGTGGCGTGGTTTAATCCGGCAGTAATGGCGGTTTGGTGGCCGAAATTGCGGGAGAAGTTGATGATTTTCACCCGGGAATTTTTCTGGTGAAGCTCTCTTAACAACTCAAGTGAATTATCAGTTGACCCGTCATTGATGAATAGCAGTTCATAGTCTAGGGAAAGTTTCTCGATTACCGTCTTAGTCCTCTGATAAAGTTTCTGGATATTTGCCTGCTCGTTGAATACAGGAAAAATGAGTGAGTATTTCATGAACGATTAATAATATTTTTTAAGTTTTCTGTCTATTCTGGCGAGTATTTCTAAGTGTAAATCTTTCATAAACTTATTCCAAGGCATATAGGGGTGTTTAAATTTTTTGATAGTAGCAACGATCTGTCGTGGTTCTTGATTGACAAATTGGCGATATCTTTCGATGGTGATTTCTGCCGGGGTCATTAAATCTACGATATCTGGAGTCATCTTATCAATGGCTTTGGCAAACTTGCCTGTATCTGTGGTTCTATTCTCCATTTCTAAATAATATGGATGATAATATGCCGGGAGTAATTTCAAGGCTGCTTGCTGTTCGTGCGGAGCATGCTCTTCTTTTTTATTAAAGCTAATTTCGTCGTGGACAACCAATTCGCCAATATCATGGATGGCTAACATTATCAGAGTGTTACCCAAATTGACATGGCGGTTCTTTATGTGAGGAAAGACGGTGGTGGCAACGATAGGGAGGCTTCCAGAATGTTCGATGAGAGGCTCTCTTACTAATAAATCATCGTAGCGGTAGTGGTAATTTTTAACTAATTTTTTAACCTTTTGTAGATGGAACGGTTGGGTGCTAGCCCGATGTTCGTTTGAATACTTTTCATATAGAAATATTATTTGGTCTAAAACTGTTGCGGGGGAGTCGTTCATAAGGCAAAAATTGTGAGACTATTTACGCAGTGCCTGTTTATAGGTAAGACGGGAAAATAGTTTATATATCAAATAGAATGATAATCCGGCAAACAAACTGCGGATAATGCTGAGATATTTAAATACATCTAAGCTGGGGGGAAGATAGGTGGTCAAATTAGGCGCCTGGAGATTAAAGACAAAAATACCCCAGTTCAGTGAACTTTCGAATGAAAGCACGATAATTAAGTATAAGGCTAGGAGTCCCACCAGGTAGTATTTTAATGCAGGTGATTCCAGATACAAGAGGATGAGCCAGGGAGAGATCCAGATAAACCATTGAGGATGAAAGTGGGTAACGCCAAAGAACAAGAATAAAGTGGCGGTCATGGACTTCCATAAGGTGAGGCGTCGTTGATAGCTGAAAAGGATGATTAACAGGTAAGCAACAAAGAAAATTGACAGATATTCGGCTCCGGTAACCGGGATCTTGGCAAACAACAGTTTATCGGCCTGAGGAGCGAGTAAAGCATAAGACCTAAATCCTGGTGAGGGTAGATAAGGAATCAGGGGAACAAGATAGCCTGAAATACCAGCCATGGACATGAGGATTTTCTCTTTTATACTGCGCCCATAGTTAAGGATCAGAAACGGCAGAAAGAGCAGGGGGAAGAGTTTAAAGGCGCCTCCGAGACCCAGAGCTACTGCTGCAGGATACTTTTTATGTTGCTGAATAAACCAGACAGCTAGGATAGCAAGGAAGGTGGGATATATATCGAACTCACCGATGGCAAAGGTGGCATATAAAGTAATGGGATTAACCATCCAAAGTTTGAAGGCCGTGAAGCGCTGTTTGTCAGGTACTAGTTGAGACAGGAAATATCCGGTAACTAAATCAACAATTAGATAGGGCAGCTTGGTTAAAAATAGCAACCAATAAAAATTAGGCTGGTAAAGATAATGCTGAGTGTTTAAAAGAAAGTTGCGAATGTAATCCAGACTAATGAGTCGATAAGTAAGTTGGGCAAATAGTCCTCCACTGAGAATAGCCAAAGGCGGGTAAGTTAGACTTTCGGGAGGAAACACCTGCGTCCAGATTTGAGGAGCAGAGCTAAGGAAATCATAGAAGGAGAGCCAGAGTTGTTGGTAAACTAGGAGGTAATTGGTAAAGGCAAAGAATCTGGTGTCTGAGTGGTAGGTGAGCGGGATAATGGCAAGTCTGATGATGATACCGATGATGAGCCAGCGTTTCATAAATTAACTGAATAAAACGGATGTAAACGGAATTAAACGGATAAGGACGTCTTTTTAGTTTTCTTGATTGAGTAAAAGTATAAACTAATCCAGACGAGTATTGCCAGTAGACTAAGATAATTGCCAATGGTTCTGGGGAGAGTATTGGAAAAATTGAGCGTTACGTGTTGTGATCCTTGAGGAAGTTTAATTAAAATTTGTCCGTATTTTTTCGAATAATCAATTTGAATATTCAGCGGTGAAGTTACTTTCCACCCTGGGAAATAAACAAGGGGAAATTCTACTTTGGCTTGAGGAGATTGGACGTTAATTTGAGTGGTGACAGAGTGGCTCTGCTGTGAGTATTGTTCAATTTGTCCTTGTCCTTGGATAAAAATAGGTATAGGTACTGAGGGTGCAGGAGAGTCGGGAACTTGTTGCCCAAAGATGGGCCAATAATCATATTTGGAAGAAGAGATTTGCTCTAGCCAGCGGTCTCCAGAGAATTGTTGGTGATCATTTATGCTATACCACAAGTCTTCTCGGAAAAATTTGAAGCTAAGTCCAATGACACCAAGAGCTAAAAGCAGAAACGCCAGTCGTTGATAGCGGTGGTTTTTGATGAAGACGATCAGGGATCCAGAAAGCAGAGATAAACTGAACAACGCGGGTCCCAGCCACCGCCAGGGAAATTGGAGATATTTGAAACCGGGAAGATTTTGCCAAATAAAATTAGACTTGCCATGAGTTAGGAAAAGGAAGAACCAGGCAAGAGCAAACCAAATAAAAGTTTGTGTGGTAAGAGGATCGATGGCTTTGTTGACGATGGTTTTTACTCTAGAAAGGGTTAACTTTGATTTTTTAAAGAGGGGGAATAATTTCTTAAAGGTGAGGAAAAGAATAGCGATTGAAACCAGCCACTGAAGATGGCCGATAGATAAGCTGAGTTGTTCTTTACTCCCCCACTCCGAGGCGCTATAGCCCCAAACGCGGGAGATGAGTAACTGATAAAGAGTGACCCAATGATTTTCGAAGTAGTAATAACCTTTAACGATGCTGGGTAGCAGAACGTATTTTTGTTCGAAAATTACGGGTAACAAATACCAGGAAGAGATTAAAAGGATAAACAATCCAGCTGCAATCAGTCCAAGAAATTGTTTGATTGAGCGTATTTTAATTAATAAAAGAGGAATAATGAGGGTGGTTAACATGAAGGCAGATAGATTGTGGGTAATGATGAGGAGAGAATAAGAGAATATAAACAGCAACCAATCAGATAAATGTTGATTTTTCAGAAAGCGAAGGAGAAATAAGATTACTAAAGGATAAAAGATGAAGGCCAGGGCTTCAGGTAAGGCGCCTCTGACCCAGACGTCAACAGCGCGATAGGGGGCATAGAGATAAAAAATGGCCGAAAGCAGAGCTGCCAGCTGATTTTTCCATAAGTAAGAAGCAAGCAAGTACATGGTGAAGGAGGAACCCAGAAGAGAAAGGATGAAGGTGAGTTTAAGAGAGTTAATTAAGGAGAAACCGATGAGGTGAAATGCTTCACCGATCAAGTAAGCCAATTGGCCGTAGAAATTAAATAAGGGTTCGCCATAACCCAGACCAGCATCCGGCGCCCATCTACAAGGGAAGATCAAGTCTTTGATGCATTGATCGTATTCATACAAACGGAATAAATGGAAATCCTGCATGGAAAAGATCCCGGGCCGCAACATGCGCCAAAAGGTACCCAAAGATAAGATGATAATCAGGAGAAACGGCCAGTAGGTTTTGAGGTATTTCATGAAAGTTGGTTGTTAACTGAACTAATTATATGCTAAATTGAGTTGGTGGGAAAACTAGCACGGATAAAAGTTGATAAATCAACCTTAATTTTAGTCGGAATATTGCTACTTGCAGCCGGATTGCGGTTCTATCGCTTACCGGAGATGGTTAATTATGATTTTGACCAGCAGTTCGCGGCTGAGTTTGCGTATGAAGTAGTAAAGATATATCCGATCCGCATGATAGGGCAAGGGCTTTCGGTACAGGGTTTGTTTATGGGGCCATGGTATTTTTACTATTTAGTACCCTTTTTTATGTTGACTGGCCTGCATCCTTTGGGCGGATATGTGGGATCGGTGTTTTTAGGTCTGACTACTATTTTGGCATATTATTGGGTAACCAAAGCATTTTTCAGTAAGCAGGCGGGATTGATTGCGGCTTGGTTAAGTGCAATTAGTTTTTCTGCTATGGAGACCGATTGGAGCTTAACACCGGCATTCAGTAGCGGATTAGCCGTGTTAGTAACCTGGTGGCTGCTATATAAATATTGGCAAGGAAAGGTCAACTGGTTGCCGGCCTTAGGATTAATTTTTGGCTTATATACCAGTTTTCATCCTATTTTATTTCCGTTTTATTTAGTATTTGCGGTCTTGCTATTGATGAGGAGAAAATTACCCAAAATAAAAATGGTGTTGGTAAGTGGGATGGCGTTTATTTTGCCCGTGATTCCTTGGTTAATGTTTGATTACTTCCGCAAGTGGGAGATGTTGAAGATCCTGTTAAAGATGTTTACATCAAGAGGAACCGGGCAAAGACAGATGGGGGAGATGTTACTAGCGAACTTAAAGAATATGGCTGATAACGTACCCAGAATTTTGGCGATTAATGCAACCGCTCCGGGTCTGGCAGCAGGGATCGTGTTGTTAATTTGGGGCTACTTGACTCTTAAACAAGATGTTAAGAATAGAGATTTTCACTTAACTTTGTTTCCTTTAGTCATAGGAGTGTGGGCGGTTTATTATGCTTTATTTCCCACTCACGTGCCTGAATATTATTTGGGAGCCATAGGCACGTTGATTTTGCTTTACATAACCCAAATATTGGGCCAAATGTCCAAGAAGGCCTGGGGAAAAATTTTACTGGTGGTAATTTTAGTGAATGTTAGCTGGGTGAATTTAAATCAGTTAAAAGGACAGAAATGGAATAACCAAAGTCTAATTACTTTGGCACATAAGGACGCGGTTGTGAAAGAGATTGTAAAAAGGGAAGGGCCAGGAGATAAGTTTTTCGTATCTTATATCAGCAATCCGGGGTGGAATTTCGGATTTGATTATTTATTTAAGCATTATGAGAGAATTCCCCAAAAAGATGCAGTGAAAGATCACATTTACACGATAGTAATTCCTAAGTCGCTATCTCCTGAGAGTATCGATATAGACAGCGGTAATGTGGGATTAATTCTGCCGGATCAGTTTAAGTCTCTTTAATATTTGGGGATGGCGGGTGAAAATTATGAAGAAAGGGATTATACTCCAGGCGAGCAAGGATAGAATGTTGCCAAAGGTGCGGATAGGGGTGTTGTGAAATTCGGCGAGTAGTTGATAATTGCCTGGAGGAAGGTTAAACTCTGGTACTCCCAATTCAGGATGAAGTTGGTAATCCTTAATTTGTTGAGGAGAAGAAGTTGACGAATTGATTAAGTAGTATTGCCAGTCAGGAAAATAAAAGGTATTAAGCCTGATGATGCTGGGTTGACTGAGTTGTAATTGATAAGCTTGGTAATGG
>CAZYTL010000022.1:0-24218 GCA_964650355.1 uncultured Gammaproteobacteria bacterium
TATCCGACGAGGAATC
The DNA here is from genome assembly GCA_964650355.1 of uncultured Gammaproteobacteria bacterium. Lineage (GTDB taxonomy): Bacteria > Patescibacteriota > Microgenomatia > CAYXHB01 > CAZYTL01 > CAZYTL01. The sequence goes on from CAZYTL010000022.1 coordinate 17, forward strand.
GCCTTAAATATCCGATTTACCGGAGACAGGGAAGTGAGTGGGAAGGTAGATGATGGAAGGGTAGACGGAGGATTGACAGAGACTTCAGGAGCTGGAGACGAGGATTGATTGACCTCTAGCTGAGGTGGCGGAGACACTGGAGGAGACGGTTGAGACGGAGGGGTGCTGATTTCCCGAATATCTTGGCCAATCACGAACCCGGACATGGGACCGCCTGAGGCGACGTTGTCTTGTGGAGAGTCACCCTCATGAAGTGGCTCATTTCCTTCAGACTCAGACGGCGGTTGGTGATCATCGCTTCCTGTTTCAGGTGTAGAGTCAGACTGGTCGGCTTGATCTTCCGGTTGAGCCTCAAGGGCAACCGAAGGTTGGTTATCCGGAGACTGAACAGTTGGTTCTGAAGACAACGCCTTTTCTGGTTGAGTCGGTGCGGAGGCTAGGGGCTTACCTGGCATAATTGGTGTGGGCGGTTGAATGGTTTGTCCTGCAGCAGCCATTAATGCGTGGACTGGAAAGTCGTTAGGAATCAAATCAACCCGAGGTAGATGCAAGAAACCTAATTTGGCGTTTTCCCAATCAAAATTAGTTAACTGTTCCTGTATGGGGGTAAGATCCTGAGGGCCGTTAAACAGGATCATTCTGGCCGGTAACTGATTGGAAGGAAATTGGGGTATGGCTTGTTTAAGACCATCAAGGACGGAAATTGGTTGTTCTGTTCCTGACGGACGTCGATCAACAATGGTCGCCTTTTGAATTTTGCCTTGGATGGCTAAGCTGACTTCCAGCTGAAGTTGATCCACGGTGATGACCAATGCGGTTAAAGATGCGGACTCTTGTTGGTTAAGCAAATTTATCACTGCTTCGGAAGTGACGGCAAATCCTAATGCCTGGAGATCAAATTCCTGAGTGAGCTTTTTCAACAGTTCCCGATAATTTGGTAGAGGCAGGCTTTCATTAACCCACGAGGCAGGGATGCCAAAGAGAATTTTCTCAGGTTCTTTAACATTTTCCGGTAAATTGGGAATTACTTGGGCGAACGCCTGATCAGTTAAAGTGATTAACTGGTCTGGATTCTGCCCTTCCCATGGGAAGAAATCGCTATGAGCTATCAAATCCGCTGTGTGGTTATTTTGGCTTACAAATAAGGCGGCTTGAATTTGGCTGGGAGCAATGCGCAGAACCAAGAAAGATTCGCTCTGGGGTGGCTGTGAAGATGAAGAAGAGAAAAAGGGCAGCTTCATAATTGGGTAAAAGCTTAAAAATTCCATCCAAAGGCTGGTCAGCCTATGGGTGAAGAAATAAAAAGTTAAAATGGGCTGTTTCTATTTTACCAACTAGTGGCTATGGTGACAATTGACGCCCTTAACAGTACAATGGGAAGAAGTTTAGTAATATAAGTTTATGATAAACCATTCGGATTGGGAACAACTAATGAGCTGGAATAGAAGGGAGGTGAGTTAGATGTCTGTAGGAAAAGTTATTGAATTAATTGGTGGTTCGGACAAATCCTGGGAAGATGCTGTACAAACAGCGGTTAAAAGATCAGGTAAAACAATTCGAGGAATTCGAGGAGTAGAGGTTGTCAGGATGACGGGTTTGGTAAAGAACGACAAACTCGTTGAGTATCGCGTTACCGTGAAAATTAGTTTTGGAGTGGAGGAAAAGGTGTAGAATTGCAACGAGAAATGAAACAAGCGTTATTTTTCTTGATCAGCTCGGACTGGGAGTAATGTTTAAGGTCCTTTTTCCTCACGGAAAATTAAAGGAGGTCATTTACTCCTGAGCAGAGAGAATTTCTTGGAGAAGTTCTTGTTCCAGCTCGGATACGGCTTGTTGGATTTGTTCCTCAACATCAGTGATGTACTGTTTGAGCCAAATAAGAATCTGAGTATCGGAGGGGTTTTGGTGCAAATAAGTAATAAAGGTGTGGTGGTGGTCCTGATGGAGCAAATTTAAAACCACTTCTACTACTCGCTGTTGGATCAACTGGTCCAGCTCTTGGTTCAGTTCGTACAATTCCTGATCAGTGATTTCCAGCTGCTTGATTTGCTGCTCAAGTTGAGAAATGTTGATCAAGTGATCGAAAAACAATGAAGACATAGTGAAACGTTTAAAAAGAAATTGGTTATTATGACTCGAAATTGGGATAAGATTAAGATTTTTTAATTGTCTAATTTATATCACTAATTTTCCTCTATATAGCTAATTTCTAGAAATCTATACCCGGTATCCCAGTGGCCCTAAAGGCACTTTGTCCTCGGGATCATTGAGGAATAACATAATTACTTTGCCTTTTCTGGACCCCTCATGCAATCCCAACTGTTGCATAACTTCGGGTGAACCCCCAAATACTTTGCCTGTCCATTTGGCCGGACCTGCATCCGCAATCACAGCCACCACGGCTTGGCCGTTTTCAGGATTAATGACCACCATTTTCCGATATTTGTACCATTCTTTAACGTCTGGTTGATTGTCCCTCCACTCAGGTAAATACAGAGTTTGGACCGCCACATAATATTTTTCCCTCTGAATATCTGTTTCGGTAAGTTCTGAGGCGGAGGGAGCAAAATAACCCCAGGCACCCTTGCCGGGAGCCACGCCCGCAGATTGCAATTCGTCGTGTTTACCTAAAGAATCTCCTGGATAACGTTTCAGGTGCTGTTCCGTGCCAATTAAACCGTATTGATGTAGTAAACGATGTCCATCAAGCTCTGCGGTACCGGTAACGCCGAGGGTTTGAGTCATAATGAGGTTGACTTGCCCGATTTCCCAAGGATTGAGCTGTCCCCGATCTGCAGGTAAGATGGTTTGCAATTGATCAGCAAAAGCTTGAATAACTGACAGATGATGCTGGCTGGCATACTGATTAAGGTGATGGCTGACAACGTCTACCGGGAGTGAAGGAATGGCTGCTGGCTGGGCTAACAGGGAGGTGGCGACGGTAGCGCCCGTCAGCAACCGAGTAGCGTGTTGGCGAAGTTGGTGAGGTTGAAGTTGTTTTTGCTCAAATAATTTATGGGCGTCGGGGAATTTTTTGCGAAATCGCTGGCTATAAGTTTGGCGTTTCTTGTGGAGCGCAGAAGTGATTTTTCTTATGGAAGGTTTGAGAGGAGTAGATTTAACCATTGGTGTTGTTTAGAAACTTTAATTTACTCTTCTGATTCATTATATGCTACCATGAAAAATAGATTGAGGGAATTTAAGTAGACTCCGTCTAAGATCTCATCCATTTTTTAATGTTTTTATTGATATTTGGGAGCATAAATAAAGAAAAATGGGTAAGATCCTAGTGCGGAGTATGTGGGTTGTGAATTAAAAAATAAAGTATAGAACTATGGCAATCAAAATCGGTGTTGGTTTAAGTCAATCAAATGACAGCAAGGCTGCGGGCAAGGAAGCGGTAACCAAAGCTCTGGAACAAGCGGAATCCGAATCAGCTGATTTTTTGCTGGTATTCGGATCTTCTAAACATCAACAACAGGCGTTGTTGGACGGCATTAAAGAGATTTCTTCTGCCCCGATGGTGGGAGGGACCACAGCTGGAGAAATCAGCCAGCAGGGAGCGACACAAAGTTCTGTGATTGTCACGGCTATTAGTTCTGATCAAGTGAAATTTTATGGTGGAGTAGGGCAACCGGTGGCCACCCACGAGATTGAAGCTGGAGAACAGGCTGCCCGCCAAGCTTTAAAGCAGTGCGAGGAACAGGAAATGAAAAAGAGTTTTTTAATGTTCCCTGATGGATTGGCTGGTGATGGTCGATCAATCATTCAGGGGGCACAAAATGTGCTGGGAGAGGATTTCGAAATAGTCGGCGGCGTGTTAGGTGATGACGGTGCGTTTCAAAAAACTTACCAATATTTTAACGGTCAGGTATACGAGAATGCAGTGGTAGGAGCATTGGTATGTGGCGATATTGTGACTGGTTGCGGAGTAAGAACAGGTTGGACATCGATCGGGAATCAAATGAAATGTACCAAATCAGTCAGCAACATCATGTTTGAATTGGATGACAAACCTGCATTAGAGGTCTACAAGCGCTATCTGGGCCCGGAAAGGGCTGACCGGTTGCCGGCGATTTCTTTTGAATATCCTCTGGGAATTATCGATGAAAAGGCTTTGATTGAAGATCAGGAATATTTGCGTTTGAGAGCGCCTTTATCCATCAGCAAAGAACAAGGGAGCATGACTTTTGGAGCGGCGATCCCCGAGGGAACCAGGGTGGCTATTACTGCGGCTTCGAGACATCAGATTATTCAAGCGGCTAAAGAAGCTGCCCAGCAGGCCAAGACTACCATGGGAGGAGCAAAGCCGTTGTTAGTAATGGATTTTGCAGGAGTGGGAAGAAAACTTGTATTGGGTCCGAGAGCGGCCGAAGAAGTGAAGGCTATTCAGGCAATCATAGGAGATCAGGTGCCTTTAGCCGGATTTTATAGCTACGGCGAAATTGGTCCGATTGATAAGCGGGTAAACAATTTGAAATTATCTCGCTGGCACAATCAGACTACCCTTTTATGGGTACTTGGTACCAATATATTCGAGTAAGTTAAACTACGATAAAATTCTGCCCAACATGAATAAACAAGAAAAATCGCGGATGACCGGATCTGATTGGTGGTTCTACGGTTTGGTGGTTTTGGCAGCAACTACTCCAAGCACGATTTTAGTGGCGGTGATGGTGTTCACTGACAATTTACCGTTCAGAATTATAGTCGGAGCAGCTTCTTTATTGGTCACGATTCTGTTAGTGGTCTATGCCACTCGGAACTTGTTAACTTCAGCTGACAAATCCCGTAAACAATTAGAGGAAATTCAATCTAATTTGGAAGAGCAGAACGTAGAGTTGGTGAGGAATACTCTGACCATGATCGAATACCGCAATCAATTGGAGGATCGACATGAGGAACTCCAACAAGCCAAAAGAGATTTGGAAAAACAGAATTTTACTTTGGTGCAAAACGCCCGCAGTTTGACCAAATACCGCCAGCAACTCGAGGCCAGGAATGTAGCCCTGCAAGAGGCTTTGGATAAAACTAAACAGCTATCGGATTATTTAGCCAGCGAGAAGGAAAAGATGGAAACTTTGCTGCAATCTTTGTCTGATGGGGTGTTTGCCGTGGATGAGAAGCAACAGGTGCTGTTGTTTAACAAAGCAGCAGAACATATTACTAAACTGAATAAAGACCAAGTGATTGGTAAGCCGGTCGATGAGGTATTGCAGTTTTATCACCATAAGGAACGACTGATGTTGAGAGAATACAGTAGTCAAACCGAAGAGGTTAAAGATCTGATGAGGAAAACCGGCCTAGCTCTGAAAATTGTTAACGGAGAGGTATTTGTGTCACTTACTGCTGCTCCGGTGATGTTTGAAGGTCAGGAAAAATCGGGGTGGATCGTGACTTTCCACGATATTACAAAAGAAAGACAACTAGAAGCGATGAAATTGGATTTTGTGTCTATGGCCGCCCACGAATTAAGAACCCCCTTAACCACTATGCAAGGGTATTTGTCCATGCTGCAGGTACCTGACTCATTGAAGAAGTTAAACGAAGAGGAACAAATGTTTATAGATAAGGCGATTGCGAGTGCAGTACGCCTAAACGAATTGATTGAAAATCTACTCGCAGTTTCTAAGATTGAAAAAGGAGACGTTCCTTTGCAGTTTAAGGATGTGCAAATGGAAGAGCTATATAGAAAGGTGTTTGAGGAGTCTGAGAGTCTGGCTCAAAAGAAAGGATTAAAGTTAATCTATACTCCGCCGAGTGAACCCTTACCAAAGATAGAAGCGGATTCCAGTAGGATAGAGGAGGTGCTGATTAATTTGGTGGGAAATGCGGTTAAATACACGGATAAAGGCCAGATTGAAATATCATCCAAACTGGAAAATAATCAGGTAATTACTTCGGTTTCTGACACCGGTGTGGGGATTCCTCAGGAAGCCATTCCCCGGTTATTTACCAAGTTTTTCAGGGTCAAGGGTAGTCTGGTTGAATTAGGGGCTAAGGGTACCGGTTTGGGATTGTACATTTCCAAAAATATTATTAATGCTCACGGAGGAAGGATTTGGGTAGAAAGCGAAGAGGGTAAGGGTTCAACTTTTTCTTTCAGCCTGCCATTAAAGCGAGATAAAGGGGCAAAACCAAAGCTGGCGGGTCTGCCTGCAAAAAATTCCTCGTGACTTATGGACAGTTTTTATATATACTGAACACTAAACATGGAAGGTAAGAAGAAAATTTTACTAGTTGAAGATGAAGTGCTCATCCGGGAAATGTATGAGTTGATTCTCAAGAAGCGCGGGTATGAGATTGATACCGCAGACGACGGTGAGCAGGCAATGAATAAATTAACAGCTGAAGGCAAGAATGATTATTCATTGATCTTACTGGATATCATGTTACCCAAGATGGATGGGATCAGTGTACTGAAAAAGGTTAAAGAAGAGAATTCTCCAGTTAAGAACATTCCCGTGTTTTTATTAACTAATTTGGGGCAAGAAAATTTAATCAAAGAGGCCATGTCGCTGGGGGCTGACCAATATTTAATCAAGTCTAATATTTTCCCAATGGATTTGGCGAATGAGATTGATAATTTCTTAAAAAAGATAGATGAACTGGTGGGAAAAGGTGAAAAAGGAGGCTAGGAGAGCTGACAACCGCGGATCCGGAAGAAGACGGCGTTTAGAATCCTAATTGGGCAAGTTTCTTTTGCGTGGCTTCGAAAGAGAAGTGTTGTTTGGCAATTCGATAATTGGTGTCCACAATTTGTTTTCTAAGTTTGGGATTGTTGAGGATTTTTTCCACTTCGGCGACAGCCTTGTCTGTGACTTGGCCGTCAATGGCTGCTGTTTTGAACCCCAAAGGTTCGAGATCTGCTTTATAGACTTCGTATCTGTTAACAAAGATGGGTTTTTTAAAGTTGGCGGCCTCAATAAACTGATTGCCAAAGCCTTCGAATTCAGAAGGGTAAGTGACAAAGTCGCAATTAGCAAAACAGTCCCATAGAGTATAAATGCGTTTCCCCTTTTTAATTTCTCGCCTCGGCCCTACTCGCTCATCGATAAATAAAGCTCTGATTTGTGCTCTTTTAATGAGATATTTGAGATACGCCTGGTATTCAAGACCTTCATCCCCGGCATAGCTGGCAATCACTAAAATGCTGCGGGGATGATTAAGACGTTTAACCAATTCGACGGCTAATTCAATCTTTTTGCGGGGAACTATTCTGGTAGCTTGGAGAAAAATTATGTCATCAGGTTTGATCTTGAAGTCTTTACGCCAGTGTTTGGAGTAACAGTCAGGCTGGTCGCTGTTGTTGGTGAAATCAAAACTGTCTCCGATCACTAAAGATTCCAACCCGGTTCTTTTTTTAAGCTCCTTTTGAGCAATACTGTTGATGACCACGTGCTTAATAAGAGGATTGACAGGCGGCGGAAAATGTTGTTCAAAAAATGGTATCCAGCTGGGTTTGAGATAACGTTCCCTTTCCCACCAAAAGTCATGATTACGCGAAGTGACGGGAATTTTATATTGCTTAATTATCCTTTCCAGCGCGACGGTAAGCGCAAAATGAAAGGGTAAACTCAATACGTTGGCGACAATAAGATGGTCAAATTCGAATTTTTGAAAGATTTCTTCAAGTTCCTTTTTGATCTTTTTAGCTAATTTGTTGATCGTTGGTTTGAGTTTTGAAAATTCAGCATGATGATAAATGGCTTGTTCGTGAATGTCGTAAATCTGAGGTTCAGTAAAACTAATATCCGGTACCAGCAATCCTTGTCGATCCAGCTCTCCCGCAATCATGGTGACTTCGTGCCCCATACGTTCGAGCATGATTTTCCAGCGTTCTGCTTCAAGAGATACGCCATCCGTGCCGGCGATGCGAAAGGATAGATAACCAATGTGCATAAGGTTACATTTAACGGGGAGGTAGATGAGTTACCGTATCATATACTATCATATGGATCAATTGATGATTAGGGGTAGTTGGTTTGGTATAATTTTGTAAGTAAAACAACCCGATTTAATCTTAAAGCATGACTGATCTACAGCAAAGATGGAAAAAGATTGAAAATAAGTTAGGGAAACTTTACCCTTCTGCGGATCCCAAACAGTTGGTTCTCCAATTAAAAGAGGTGGTTAAAGCGTTTCGTAAGCAGCTCTCTACTGATCAAGATTTATTGGTTACCAAAGAGTATGAGTTGACGCAAAAAGATGCGGCGTTAATTACTTATGCTGATTCGATAATTTGTAAATCAAAAAATGTTTCTCCGTTACAGACCTTAACCACGTTTATTAAAAAGTACAATTTGGATCAAGTCACCAATACGGCGCATATTCTACCTTTTTACCCCTGGGATACAGATCGGGGATTTTCAGTCACGGATTATTTCAAAGTTGATCCCAGAAATGGAAGTTGGCAAGACGTTGAAGAATTGGGCAAACTGGTACGTTTGATGTTTGATTTTGTGGCTAATCATGCTTCAGTTGACAATCCATTGATCCAAGGGGCGCTGATCGAGAGACATTTAGATAAATCAGATTCCCGCTATCAGGATTATGTTAAATATAAAGATTTTGTGATGGCTTTTTCAGATGAGCAAAAGCCAACAGATGAGGAATTGAAATCCTTGGCTAGACCCAGACCTAATCCCGTACTCACTCGCTATACAGTGTTTGAAAACCAGGATCGAAAGTTAAGAGCTATCTTGGGAAAACCCAGTAAAGAGAAAAGGATAAACATATTAAGTCAAGGTTGGGTATGGACCACTTTCTCTCGCCCAAAACGAGCTGACGGAAGCGAGGATACCAGACAAGTAGATTTGAATTTTGCTAACCCTCAATTGTTTTTAGAAACGATTAGAATTTTGCTCTTTTATGTTGGAAAGTCAGCAGCCATTATTCGCTTAGATGCCATTGGGTATATATGGAAAAGATTGGGATCGACTTCGCTCCATGAACCGGAGGCACATATTATCTTAGAAGTAATAAAAGATTTTATGGAAATTGTTGCTACAGGGATAATGACGATTGCTGAAGTGAATGAACGTCAGTCCAAGGTTTGGGAATATTTAGGCAAGCCAGACCACGAAGAATCAGATATGGTTTATCAGTTTACCCAGTATACATTAGCCATTCATGCCATTTGGACTGAAAATAACCACTACTATCATAAATGGCTAAAAACTTTAGAAACGGCTCATGGTAAACAATTTGTGACTGTTTTGGGTAGTCACGATAGTTCAGCTTTCAAGCCCCTAAGAGATGTGATGCCCGAAGAAGAAATTCAGGCACTCGGGGATTATTTAGTACAAAAATTCGGAGGTTTACCTAATTTGGCCACTTTGCCGGGAGGCAAAAAAGTGTATTACGAAGTTTGTGCTACGCCCTGGCACTTGATTAACAACCCCAATGAGCAAGAACGTCTAGAATTACAGCTTAATCGTTATCTGGCGGTGGTGGCCTTGGGTTTGTTGGTGCGAGGATTGCCGGCATTTTATATTAACGGTCTAATTGGAGCGCCTAATTACCAACCGGAAGAGGGATTAGATGAAAATCGGACTACTAACCGGCAGGTTTTTGAAGATCAATGGTTGTATCAACAATTAGATGATAAGAAAAGTCACATGCACCAAGTTTTTACCGGATTAACTGATTTGCTTAAAATTCGTTCTCAACACTCAGCTTTTAACCCTCACGGTCCTGCGGCCGAGCCCGTTGATATAAGTAATAAGCAATTAGTATCTGCGTTGATGAAGTCACCTGATAAAAAGGAATGGATTTGGTGTGTGACTAATCTATCTAAAACTAAACAGATTACCGCTATTGATGCGAATAAATTAGACTCTAAACTGATTGAATTAAGAGACTTGATTTCATCCAAATGCTATCGCTTTAATAGAGGCAGTACTTCTCTGGAGTTAGCTCCTTACCAGACGCTGTGGTTAAAGGGCTAAACTATCAACTGACAAACAGACTTATTCCCACTATAAATAGCAATATTAAAGTATACTTCTTAAACATGTCTTCGTTGACTCGACGATGTAAATTCATACCAATAATTGAGCCCAAAACCATAGCTGGGATAAGCAGGATACTCATGGTGATTGATTTTTCTGTAAATAAACCCGAGGTTAAATAGGTAAATAATCTTACCATATCGAAGATTAAGAAGATTATGATTAATGTTGATCTGAAGACAGCTTTAGTCATCCCCAGATGGTGCAAATAGATGATTAACGGTGGTCCTCCGCGCCGATTAGGCCGCTCAATAATCCCCCAGAAAATCCTACTATTCCGCTAGAGATGGGATTGGCGTTTCCTTTGTGATGAGATTTGGGGCTGAACAACAAAGAGTACAAAGAGAAGCCGGTCACGAAAACAGCAAAAAATGTTTTTATTAGCTGACTAGGCAAATTGACCAAAAAGTAACTGCTAATTAATAAACCCCCAAGAGAAAAAATGGTAATAATTTTTATTAATTGCCAATCCGCTTTTTGGTAGAATTTATATGCTAAGTAAATATCAGCGGCTATGACAATCAAGAGAGTCAAGGGTAAAACGTATTTAATATCGTAAAAATACAGGAAAAGAGGAACCAAAATCAAATTTTCTCCAAACCCAGTAGCTCCTTTGACTATATAGGCAAACAAGACGATTAAAGCCCCGACTAAAAGTAGATTGATATCAACCATATGTTTAGTTTACACAATAAGCGCCACAATGATGTCCATGACATTGGTGCCAGTGGGGCAGGTTTTGATGAGACCACCGCATTGGGCCAAGAAGTTGTAGCTGTCATTGTCGTTTAAGTATTTTTGAGGATTAAGGTTTTGCTTTAGCGCTTTTTGAAACACTTGATGGCTGGCAAATCCACCGGCGGCGTCAGTGGGGCCGTCAGTCCCGTCTGTACCGCAGCTGGCAATTAAGTATTCTCCTGGGTAATTCTTCATGGCTAACATGGCGGTTAGGGCTAGCTCTTGATTTCTTCCCCCTTTTCCGTGGCCCTTGACCGTGACAGTTGTTTCCCCTCCGGCGATTAAACAAACCGGTTCGTTTAATGGTTTATGCTGATGAATTTCTTTAATTTTAGACGCGATTCTCGTGGCCACTTCTCTGACATCTCCCTTGATGCGATAGTCAATAATTGAAGTTTGATATCCTAATTTTTGGGCTTGATTTTGAGCCGTCTTTGCCGCGATTTGATTGTTGCCAATGATGAAATTATGAATTTTTTCAAATATGGGGTCATTTGCTTTGGGAGTTTTAGACGCTTGATTATCCGGGTTGAGTAAATAGTTCAGGACTGACGAAGGTAGCTTTTTGTTAATTTGATACTTGTTTATCACTTGAACAACATCTTGGTTAGTTGAGGTGTCAGGGACAGTAGGGCCGGAGGCGATGACATCCAAGGCGTCACCAATCACATCAGAAATGATTAAACTGATGCCAGTGGCCGGATAAATAGTCCGAGCTAATTTACCGCCCTTTACCAGAGACAGGTGTTTGCGAATGGTATTTACTTCAGTGATATCAGCACCTGCTTTGAGGAGCAGCTGGGTAGTGGTTTGCCAGTCTAGAAGACTGACGCTTGGAGGTAATAATTCAAATAGTGCTGATCCCCCTCCGGAGATTAAACAGATCACTAAATCATTTTCATCTACCCTTTTTAATAACTGGAGAAGTTTTTCTGTCGCCAGTAATCCGTTGTTATCTGTTACTGGGTGGCCGGCTTCTTCGATTTTAATTTTACGGCATTTAACTGCATGGTCATATTTGGTAATGATGAGGCCAGAAGTAATATATTTTGAAAGAATTGACTCTATAATTTGCCCCATATGGGCTGAAGCTTTCCCAAAACCGATGACATATAGATGGTGATAATTTGATAAATTAAATTGATGATTATTGCGGATTACTAATTGGTGGTCAATAATTTTCACATTGGAGGGGATTAGTTTCTCCGGCTTAACTGCTTCTATAGCTTGGTTAATAATCTGAATAGCGTCTGTTTGTAGATTTCTCATTGAGGATAATTTAACATAGAAAATCAAGATGATGAAGATTTTGGGTGTGGATCCGGGAACGGCGATTACTGGTTGGGGAGTACTGGAACGGGAATCGGCTCACAAGTTGCAGATGGTGGATTACGGCTGCATCAGAACCCCGGCCAAGCAGCAGTTGGAAATCAGAATTGAGAAGATATTCGATGACATCACGATGTTAATCGACAAATTTAAGCCGGATATTTTGGGAGTGGAGAGTGTGTTTTTTAACACTAATGCCAAAACCGCCATGTCGGTTGGTCAGGCCCGGGGAGTAGTGCTCCTGGCGGGCAGAAAACGAAAGTTACCAATAGAGGAATATACTCCTTTGCAAGTCAAAATCGCGGTTACCGGATACGGCCGCGCAGATAAACACCAGGTGCAGCAAATGGTGAAGACTTTGCTGAAACTGAAAAACATCCCCAAACCTGATGATGCGGCTGATGCTTTAGCTGTGGCCATTGCCTGCGCATTTAGTATAAAGCTGAAGGTTTAAGGGTGACTGTGATATGATAGCAGGTGATGATCGGTCTATTATCAGGGAAAATTTCGAATATTGGTCAAGGTAGGGTAATAGTGGATGTTAACGGAGTGGGTTACCTGGTTAGCTGTATTCAGAGAGATTTGAGTCAATTGACAGTCAATCAAACTGAGAAGCTGCATATTCATACTCATGTTAAAGAGGACGCGTTGGATCTTTATGGATTTTTATCACCCGATGATTTGGAGGTTTTTGAGCATCTGATTACGGTTTCGGGGGTAGGGCCGAGAATCGGATTGGCGATTTTATCTCACTATCAAGCCCAGGAAGTCAAAGATGCAGTGGCGCACGCGGATACTAATTTTTTTCTGTCAGTATCAGGGATCGGTAAGAAGAATGCCCAAAAAATTATCGTGGAGTTAAAATCAAAATTCGGAAGTGTTAAAGAATTAGATTTGTCTGAAGACGAAAAGCAGAAATTTACCGAATTGGTAGCTGCGTTAAAGTCGTTGGGCTATAAATCACCCGAAATTAAGCCTTTATTAAAGAGGATTCCTTCTGAATTATCTAACGTTGAGGACCAGGTAAGGTATGCGTTGCGAGAGCTGAGATGACTAGTTGCGGTTTACTAATTAATTATGGACAAACTTAAAGATGAGCTAGAAGCCTTGAGGGACAGACTTCAATTAATTAAACAACGACTTGATCCCGATGCTATGAGTCAGGAGTTGAGAAGTTTGGAGGCCAAAAGTATGAAAGAGGGGTTTTGGAACGATTCCCAGAATGCCCAACGGGTGATGAGAAAGATTTCGGAACTGCAAGATGAAATAGCTGCTTTGGAGGCTTTGGAAACAGAGATTAATGACACAAGTACATTAGTTGATTTGGCTATCGGAGATGGAGTGAAAGAAAATGAGTTAGCTGATTTAACCAAGGAGATAGAAAAGTTGATCCGCAAGTTGGATATTTTAGAAGAAAAGACTTTTCTTAATGGAAAATACGACAGAGAGGATGCTGTGTTATCAATCCATTCCGGACAGGGAGGAACGGAAGCGATGGATTGGACAGCAATGTTATTAAGGATGTACATAAAATATGCGGAAAAGAATGACTGGAAGATTGAAATTATTGATGAGATACCCGGAGAAGAAGCAGGAATAAAAAGTGTGGTGATGACTATAGAAGGCTCGTTTGCCTATGGATACTTGAAATACGAATCCGGTACTCATCGTTTGGTAAGATTATCTCCTTTTAATGCTGATAATCTGCGACAGACTTCGTTTGCTAAAGTGGAAGTTTTACCTCAATTACCTGAAGATGACAAAGAAGTAGAAATTAAAGATGATGATATCGAATTTGAGGCTTTTCGTTCCAGCGGACATGGGGGACAAAATGTGAATAAGGTGTCTACGGCTGTGCGTTTGAAACATAAGCCTAGCGGATTAACTGTCACTTGTCAGACGCAACGGACCCAAGAACAGAATCGTAAATTTGCCATGAATTTATTAAAAGCAAAATTGTGGGAATTGAAGGAAAATCAGCGACGGGAAACCACTGCACAAATAAAAGGCAAAAATGTATTGCCGGCTTGGGGGACGCAAATCCGCTCTTATGTGTTACAGCCTTATAAACTGATAAAAGATCTGCGCACAAAAGTAGAGAACACTGATCCAGAAGCAGTCTTAGACGGGAATTTGGATGAGTTTGTACAGGCTGAACTGAGGATGCTTGGCTGAAGTATCCCTCTTTAATTAGTTAAAGTGGGCAGCGTGACCGTGTATGGGTGACCTTCATTATCAAATCTTTCTCCTCCGGAAATAATTTCTACATAATAAGTTGTTCCAGGTGAGAGGTCGGTAACTCTGACTAAATGAACAGCTTTGGTTTGTGAAGGATCTAATTCAGCCGCAGCCAAATTAAGGTCTGTGGATGTCAGCCCGTAGCGAATAGCGCCAATAACTGGAGCTTGAGTATTCCAGGTAACGGTAAATTCTGTGGGAAATAGGCGAATAAAATCTACTTGTTGGGGGATAACTTCGGATTTAGCTAAGGTGCCGGTGCGGGTTGGTTGACCAAAAAATTCTACGATTTGAGGCAGACTGATACCTACACCAATAATAGCGAAGATGCCAACGATGGAAAGAATCCCAAATGCCCGACCGAACACTTTAGGGCCGATAACCAAGATTCCGATACTCAAAAGTAATAGAAAACCGCCAAGAACTAGGAGGACATTAAAGTCTTGAATGGGCACCATGGCCACATGGTAACATGTCTGGCCAGAGATTGCCAAGCAGTGAGTAAAGGGAAGGTCTCTTTGAGTTAGAAAAACGCCTGAAGCTAGTTGCGGAAGTAGACATCGTAACTGCGAGTGATGAGCATGGACTCCAATTGTTTAATCACTTCTAAGGCTACGGAGACAACGATTAAAATTCCGGTGCCGCCAATGGTCAAGGTCGTGATATTAAAGCCCCGAGCGACGATACTGGGTAAGACTGCAATAAAACCAAGAAAGATGGCTCCCACAGCAGTTAATCTGATCATGATTTTTTGCAGGTACTCGGCGGTGGGTTTTCCCGGCCGAATACCAGGGACAAATCCCCCTTGATTTTTAAGGTGGTCGGCAATTTTTTCCGGGTCAAAAACAATGGAAGTGTAAAAGAAAGTAAAGGCAACTACCAGGATGAAATAAGTGATATTGTAGGCCATCCCTCTGGGAGTAAAGGTGCGCGATAAGGTCAGGGCAAAATTGGCGATTGCCGGGTTAGCAGATTGGGAGAAGAATTGTCCAATGAGCGAAGGCACTAACACTAAAGAAACGGCGAAAATAATGGGGATAACTCCTGCCTGGGTAATCCGCATAGGTAAATGGGCTGATTGTCCGCCATAGGTTTGGCCTCCCCTAACCCGCCTCGCATATTGGATGGGAATTTGGCGGGCCGCCTCATTCATCAAGACGATCAGGCCAATAATCACTAGGGACACAACACTAAAAACAATTATGTTTAGCCAATCTCCTGATTGAGCAGAAGAAATAGTTTGCCAGACGGATACTGGCAAGCGGCCGACAATGCCGGCAAAAATTAGAAAAGAAATGCCGTTGCCCAACCCCTGTTCGGTCACTAGTTCTCCTAACCACATGAGCAACATGGCCCCGGACATCATGGTGACTAGGAAGCTAATCAAGTGAATAGGGGAGAGGGTGTGGATAATGCCTTGATTTCGTAAAAGGATATACATACCAATCGACTGAATAACAGCTAACGGGACAGTAATATACCTGGTATATTGATTGATTTTTTCCCGGCCGTATTCTCCTTCTTTGGATAACTCTTCCAACTGGGGAATCACAATGGTCAACAACTGCAACATGATCGAAGCCTGAATATAAGGACTTAAGCCCAAAGCCATAACAGAAAAATTGGCTAAAGTACCACCGGAGAAGATGTCCAATAGACCAAGGAATTCGTTTTGTTTAAAAATGTTTTGGAGCGAAGCAGTGTCAACACCGGCTACCGGAATGTGAGCACCAATACGAAAGATCACTAACACACCCAAGGTGAAGAGGATTTTTTTGCGGACGTCAGGGGTTCTCCAAGCGCCGAGCAGTAGAGAAACAATTCTTTTCATAATAATTTTTAAAACAAGGATGGACAGCCTTTTTCGCTAGCACTTTTTGATCAGGCGACTACACTGCCACCGGCTGCGGTAATTTTCTCTCTGGCTGATTGGGAAACTGGCACATGAACTTTAAGGGGTTTGGTAAGTTCGCCTTGATTAAGAATCTTTACTCCTCTGATTTTAGCATCAATTCCCTTGACCAGGCGGGCGGCAACCAGCGTATTGACTTCCACCTTGGTATGCGGCTTAAATTGGTTTAATTCCTGAAGAGGAATGAGAATTGGCTTGGGTTTGAGGGATTTGAATTTACTTTTACCCCGCAAAACCGGTAATCGCTGAATAAAAGATTTTTTGTTTTTGGTGCCGGTAAAAAGTAAGGGGATAGAACGACGTGATTTTTGTCCTTTTTGTCCCCTGCCAGACGTATGGCCTCCTTTGCCAGATCCATACCCCCGGCCGAGACGTTTTTTTGATTTGCTGGTGATGGAAGGAAGATTGGTGATAAAGGACATATATGGGTAGAAAATTGATTACTAGGTGATGTCGGCTACTTTTTGCTATCCGCCTTCTTTGGGCTTTTACTGGCCTCTGCTTTCTGTTGTTTATTTTTCTTTTGGGGTTCTTTTTTCGGTCCTGGAGCTGACTTCAAATTTCTTAAAGCTTCAAAAACACAGTAGACATTGGTAATGGCATTTCTGGTACCTAAGACTTTAGCAATGATGTCCTGAATCCCGGCAGCGAATAAGACAGGTCTGACTGATCCGCCAGCGATTAATCCAGTTCCGGGCAAAGCGGGTTTGAGCATTACTTTAGCAGCTCCGAATTTGTGGGTAATTTTGTGGGGGATGGTAGTACCTTTCAGAGGTACAGTGACTTGATCCTTTCTGGCTGCGGTAAAACCCTTGCGGATGGAGCTGGCAACATCAGGGCCCTTTCCGATACCCAGGCCGACTTTCCCCTTTTTGTCACCCACAACTGTTAAAACCGAAAAGCCAATTGTGTTTCCCCCTTTGGTTTTTTTGGATACCCGCTTGACTTGGACCACGGTTTCTTCTAAATCTGATTCTGTTCGCGAGTGATTGCGTTTGTTCATATTTAAAACTTAAGGCCGGCTTGACGAGCGGCTTCGGCCAGTGCTTTAACCCGACCATGATAATTATAAGGACCACGGTCAAATTTGATCTCAGTAATTTTTGATTTTTTGGCCTTTTCAGCCAATGACTTTCCCACGGAACTGGCTTTGTCCATACGCCCGGTGGCGGGCAGTTGAGAGTCGTTAGCCCAGACCAGAGTTCGGCCTTGCTGGTCGTCAATGATTTGGGCATAAATATGACTGTGGGATCTGAACACTGTCAGCCGGGGACGACGAGCAGAACCGCGTACTTTAGCGCGGACTTTATTGATGCGGCGTTGGCGGGGCGATTTGGTATGGATATTCATAACGGTTTATAACTGGTTAACAAACTTTCGTTTAATTTCTACAGAATTGGTTCTCTGATTAAATTAAACAAGGGACACTGACATTATCCGGTGGTGCCTGTGGCTGCTTTGCCAGCTTTCCGGCGGATGTATTCGCCCTCGTAGCGGACGCCTTTGCCTTTGTAAGGCTCGGGAGGGCGGGCAGCTCTGATTTGGGCGGCCACCTGGCCCACCAGTTGTTTATCACTCCCCTCCACCGTGATTTTGGTTTGGCCGTCAAGTTTGAAACTGATTCCTTCAGGAGCAGGAACAATGATGGGGTGAGAATAACCCAGACTTAAAGAAAGTTGGGTACCTTGCAGGTTAGCCCGATAACCGGTGCCGACTAACTCCAAATTTTTACTCCAGCCTTGACTCACTCCAATAATCATGTTGTTGATTAGATTGCGAATGAGCCCGTGAAAGGCTTTGGTTTGCTGCTGGTCGTCCGCCCTAGTAACCACCACCTGCTGGTTAGCCTGAGAGACTTGAATTCCCGGCAGCAAATCTTGGGTTAAGGCGCCTTTGGGACCAGTTACTTGTACGTGCTGATTAGTCACCGTCACGTTAACGGACTCGGGTATGTTAATGGGTTGACTGCCGATTTTGGACATAGTGATTAGTTTTATTAGCTGATGAGTTTATAAGCTATTAGTTAAACGGTTACCAGACTTCTAATAATAATTCTCCTCCCAAGTTTTTATCTTTGGCTTTTTTAACGGTCATTACCCCTTGAGAGGTGGAAATGATGCCGGTTCCTAAACCGGAGAGAGGTAATTTTAACTCCTTGGCTTGTTGATACTTTCTGACGCCCGGTTTGGAAACTCGTTTAATGCCTTTGACCGCTGGTTCTTTTCGATCGTATCTCAAAGTTAGTTTTAACTGTTTGGTGGCCACCGTGTCACCGATGGTCTCCACACCAGCCAGGTATTTTTCCTGGTTTAAAATTTCGGCAATTTGGTGTTTTATGCCAGAGTAAGGTACAGACACTTTCTTGTGCCCGGCGAGGTAACCGTTTTTGATTCTGGCGATTAAGTCTCCGATAGGATCAGTAATCATAAAATTAAAAATTTAAATATTACCAGGAGGCTTTGACCACTCCCGGTAATTCCCCTTTATTGGCGTATTCACGGAAACAGAGACGACACAGACCTACATAACGGATGTATCCCCGAGATCGACCACAACGGTTACACCGATTGCGATATCGGGTTTCATATTTGACTCTGGCTTTAGTGTTTTTGACTATTTTTGATGTTTTGGCCATAATTGTTAGGAATCAGAAATTAGAGATATAATTTTACTTTGTAAAATTAGTAGCTACTTGCTACTTCCTGCTCTCTGGCTTCTTAAACGGCATGCCGAGTTTGGCTAACAAGAGTTTGGCTTGCTCGTCACTATCTGTTGAGGTAACGATAGTGACCTCAAGTCCTCTAACACGGTCAATTTTAGCATATTCGATCTCGGGAAATACGATTTGTTCCTTGAATCCCAGGTTATAGTTACCCCGGCCATCGAATTTGTTTTCATCTACGCCGCGAAAGTCCCTTAGCCTGGGAAAGACAACTTGAAAGAGTTTTTCTAAAAACTGATATTGGCGTTGGCCACGCAAGGTAACTTTGATACCCAAGGGCACTCCCTGACGGACTTTAAAACTGGCGACTGATTTGCGGGCGCGGGTGACCAGGGGTTTTTGACCGGTGATGGTTGCCAGGTCCTGGCTGGCTTTTTCAATTACACTTTTATCCTGGACCGCTTCTCCAAGTCCCATGGACACGATCACTTTGGTAACCCGCGGGCAGGCCAAAGAATTGTCGAGTTTGAGTTCTTTGGTAAGTTCAGGAATGATTTGTTTTTGGTATTTTTGGTATAACATAGGATTGGGAATTAAATGGCTTTTTTGCACTTGCGACAGATGCGGACTTTATTTTTCCCTTGTTTATCTACCTGGTAGCCAACTCTGGTGATTTGCTGGCATTGGGGACAGATGAGGGCGACATTGGCCGTGGATAATGGTCGAGGTTTGTCAATGATGCCACCTGCTCTACCCATGACGGCTTTTTGATGACGCTTATACAGATTCAAGCCTTCAACCAGCACTTTATCTTGGCGGGGAAACATCTGGATGATTTTTCCTTCCCGACCTTTGTCTTTGCCGGCAGTGATGCGGACAGTGTCATTGATCTTGAGTTTCATATAATTAGGATCGAGAAATTAGAAGACAGATTTAATTTATAACTACTTGCTAATTGCTAGTTAAAGGACTTCTGGCGCCAATGAGGCGATTTTAGCGTAACCGGCGTCTTTAATCTCCCGAGCGATGGGTCCGAACACCCGTGTGGCTTGAGGATTTTTGCTTTTGGGGTCGATGATCACCGCGGCATTATCATCGAATCTGATCCAGGATCCGTCCGGCCTGCGGTGTTCTTTTTTGGTTCTGACGATGACGGCTTTGACAATTTGAGAATCTTTGACATTACCCTGGGGATCAGCGCCGTCTACCACGGCAGTGACTAAATCACCCACGCCCCCGACTCCCCGGTTGCCACGATGAACATGGATAACCTTGAGTTTGTGAGCTCCGCTGTTGTCTGCTAGTTTGAGGATGGAATTGAGTTGGATCATAATAGATGATAATTAGTGGTTATTTGGCTTTTGTCTTTTTGGCCTTGGTTTTTGGGGTGGCTTTTTCTTTATTTTGCGTCTTAGCTGTGACTGGCTTCTTGCCATTCACTTTGGTGATGACCCATCTTTTAGTTTTGCTGACTGGTCGGCAGGGTGTGAATTCCACCCGATCACCGACATTCACGCCAAAAGGGTCATGAACATGGTATTTTTTTGTTTTGGTGATGGACTTGCCATATAAAGGATGGCGCGCCCGACGTCGAACCACGACGGTGGCGGTCTGGACGTTTTTGGTAGAGAGGACTTGGCCTTGGAAGGTAGTCATGGTTTTAAGTTGTAGCGGCTAATTGTTTTTGTTTTAAGGCGGTTTTCATTATGGCTAATTGTTGGCGTTTAATTTTGTACTCGTGGACGTTTTTGTTTTGGTTGAGCGCTTTTTGCATCCGCAAATCAACTAATTCCTGCTGAGCTTTTTGAACTAGCTGCATTAATTCGGTAGGTGTTTGGGTAAGTAGTTTCTTACGGTCATCTCTTTTCATATGGTTAGCTATATGAGTTTTATTAGCTTGGTTAGATATAAGCCAACTATAGTTGTTCTTCTTTGGCAATAATTTTAGTGGTAAAAGGCAATTTATCGCCTGCCCTTCGCAGGGCTTCCAGGGCAATGTCTTCTGCCACACCGCTGACTTCAAAAATTATTTTGCCGGGAGTAATGGCTACTACATATTCTTTGACATCACCTTTACCATGTCCCATACCTACACCTAAGCCTTTTTCAGTAATCGGTTGGTCAGGAAAGACCCGGATCCAGATTTTGGCTTGTCTTTTGGTGAAATGGGTAATGGCCTTTCTGGCTGCCTCTATCTGGCGAGCGGAAAGCCAACTGCGGTTTTGGGCCTTAAGTCCGAATTCTCCAAAGTTAACTTTGTGGCCCTTATTGGCTTGTCCACGCATTTTACCACGAAATTGTTTACGATATTTACGTCTTTTAGGTTGCAACATAGATAGGAATTATAAGAATAATTTTACTTTGTAAGATTAATAGCTACTTGCTACTTAACTAGTTATTTTAATGGGGCTTCGCCCTTGTAAATATAAACTTTTACTCCCACGTATCCTGATCTGGTTAAGGCGGGCATTTCTTCATAATCAATGTCAGCTCTGATGGTTTGTTGGGGGATGCTGCCTAGAGAATATTTTTCCGTGCGGGAGATTTCTGCACCCGCTATCCGGCCGCTAAGTATAATCTTCACGCCTTTGGCTCCTGCAGCCATGACGGTGTCCATGGTTCTATGGACTACCCGACGATGAGGAATCCGCCTGATCAGCTGGTCAACTATCCGCTTGGCCACCAAATGGGCATCAAGGTCCGGCTTTTTGACTTCTTCGATGGGGATTTCCACTTTGGTTGCCTGGGGATCATTGGGATCGATGTTTAAGAGGTCATAGATGTAGTTCCTGAGCTCGTCGATGCCTTTGCCTCCGCGACCGATAACTACTCCTGGCCGGGAAACGTAAAGTCTGATGGTGATACTTTTAAGCGACCGTTCTATTTCTACTTCACTAATGCCAGCTTTTTCCAGTTTTTTCATTAGATCACGGCGCAGGTGGGTGTCTTTGGCCACTAAATCAGCATACCGCTTGCCGGTGGCAAACCAGCGGGATTTCCAGGTGTATTGAGGCCCAAGTCTAAAGGCCGTGGGATTGACTTTTTGTCCCATATGTTTGATTTTTTAGATTTTTAGGTTTTTGATTTTGGTTTGGTTCTAGGGGCTTTTGGATGACTTGAACGGGTGGTTTTTTTACTAGTGGTAACTTTTTTGACGGGTTTGGTTGAGGCTGGTTTGGGTTTTTGACTTGATTTAGATGTTGGTTTTCGAGAAACGACTGACTTGAGTCGACTGGCTACTTGATTGGTGACCGGCTGGGACGGAGTAGTTGTTTTCTGGCTGGTTAAGATGACTTTGATATGGGCGGTGTGTTTTTGGATAGAATGAGCCTGGCCGCGAGACACGGGCCGAATGCGTTTGTAAATCGGGCCTTTATCAATGGCAAGATGGGTAATTTTTAAGGGCGAAGATAAGCCTAATTGTTTGGCATTGGCCAGAGCCTGTTTAATGGCCTTTGATAAAGGTTCGTTGGCTCGCTTAGGGGTAAATTTTAAATGCTGCAAGGCTGCTTCTGCTTCCATTCCCCGGACAGCATCAGCCACTAGCCGCAGTTTGCGAGCACTGGTCCGGATGAATTTGGTAGTAGCAATGGCTTGGGACATAAATTAGGTCTTTTCCATGGTGCGTTTGACCACTTTGCCATGACCGCGGAAAGTGCGGGTGTGAGCAAATTCGCCCAGGCGGTGGCCGACCATATCTTCGGAAATATACACGTCAATGAATTTACGGCCGTTATGGACCTGAAAGGTATGGCCAACAAATTCGGGCGGGATTTGGCTGGCCCGAGACCAGGTTTTGATGGGGCTTTTTTGCCCATCTTGAGTCATTTTGTTGACTTTTTTGATAAGTTTGGGGTCAATGTATGGCCCCTTTTTGGATGATCTAGACATAGATGTAAAATTTTTAATACATTTATCGTTTAATCCTTCTATCTTTAACGATTAATTTGTGAGAATACTTTTTGCGGTTGCGGGTTTTTTTGCCCAAAGTTCTTTTGCCCCAGGGCGACTTGGGAGAAGGCATACCAATCCCGGACCGGCCTTCTCCTCCGCCGTGAGGATGGGAACCAGGATGTTGGGCTACGCCTCGAACAGAAGGACGGATACCCATGTGGCGTTTACGCCCGGCTTTGCCTAATTTTACGACTTTCCAGTCTGGGTTAGATACTTGGCCAACAGTGGCGTAGCACTCTGGAGCAACTCTACGGATTTCCCCTGAGGGTAATTTTATCAAAATGTAGCGGTCTTCTCTACCCTGGATTACCACCCCGATGCCGGCGGAGCGAGCCATTTGAGCCCCTTTGCCAGGGATCAGTTCTAAGTTGTGAACGGTAGTGCCTACAGGAATTTTGCTTAAGGGCAAAGCGTTGCCTGGTTTAATATCTGCTGCAGGCCCGGAGATAACCTGATCGTCAACCTTTAATCCTTCGGGAGCCAAAATATACGATCGGTGCCCGTCTTGATACTGAATAAGGGCCACATTGGAGGTGCGGTTAGGATCATATTCAATGGTTAATACCTGGGCGGGCATGTCTGTCTTTTTTCTATACCAATCGATTTTCCTCAACAGCCTTTTGTGCTGACCACCCCGATGGCGCACAGTAATCCGGCCAGCAGAATTCCTGCCAGTGGTTTTGGGGTTGATTCTGGTGAGTTTTTTCTGGGGTTTGCCTTTGCTGACAGTTGATCCCAACTTGGTGGCAAACCGATGTCCGGGTGTGGTAGGTGCTGTTTTGACGGTAGGCATAATGGTTAAGTTAAAAATGGATAATTTTCTATTTGCTAGTGGTGCGTCTGATTCTTTGTCCAAGTCGCTCTTTCAAACTCACGTTTTGCGGTTTTTCAGCTTTCTGAGATTCTGTCATGGTTTCTTTTTCGGCTGCTTTTGGTTTTTCTGGTTGCTTGGCTGTTTGTTTGTCCGTTTTTTTGGTTTTGGGTTTTTCTGTGGGTTGTTCCTCAGTGGTAAATAAATCAATTGTTTGGTTGGTAGGTAACTGAACGATAGCCTTCTTCCAATTTGAGGTTTGAAAATATCCTCTACGCCCACGTTTGCGCAGTTGCCGGCCACTGATGTTCATGGTTCTAACGGCTAAAACTTTGACCCGAAAATATTCAGCCACGGCTGACTTGATCTGGTTCTTAGTAGCCCGAGGATCAACCTCAAAGGTATATTTATGGTTAGCGGCCATTTTCAGGCTTTTTTCTGTAATGATGGGTCGTTTGATGATGTAGGTAAGGTTCATAAAATGTAATTTGTTAGGCTCTAGACTAGCAAAACTAGTATAGAATGTTAGTAATGGGCCGAAATAA
>CAZYTL010000023.1:0-21684 GCA_964650355.1 uncultured Gammaproteobacteria bacterium
CTGCTGTTTTGGCTGGAGGTACAGCGAGTTTGCCTGGGTTGGTGCAGATGATGGCGGAAGGGTTGAATTTGGAGGTGCAGATAGGGAATAGTTTGACTAAAATTGATTCTGGTCGGAAGTCAGCGATTGCTCCTGAGCTGGTGCCTCAATATACGGTGGCTCTAGGATTGGGGATGAAGGAGATGTAGTTGAGGTAGAAGCTTTATTTAGAGTTAAAGTTTATTCATGTATGGCAGCAGAGCAAAAGCAGAAAAAGGTCAAGAAGGTCAAGAAAGATTCGGTAGGGGGAGGGATTGAGAAACAAGGGATTAATCTATTGTCCGATATTGGGTTAGCAGGTAAGCAAACCAAGTTAATCAGGAAGGTATACCAAATAACTACGCTGGTGATCTTGGCAGTGATTGTGGTGTCCAGTGTGGTGTTTGGGGCGTGGTTGATTTGGGATCGGCAATTAAAAGCGGTGGAAAACCAGCGCTTGATTTTAGAGCAAAGACTGGCGACTCTCAAAGAGGTGGGGCAGCTGGCAAGATTGTATAGTGAGAGATTGGGAAAAGTACGGCAGTTAGTAAAAATTCAGGATGAAAATAGGCTACCCGGAGCACTGGAGAGACAATTAACAGCGATTGGTCAGGACGTAAATGGGGTGCTGGTGAGTTATGAGTATAAGCCAGACGAGGTCGGGGGTGGATATATGGTACCAACAATTGCGGATTTGAATGCGTTGTTGAACAAGGTTAAAGATAAGGAAACGGAGGGGGTTTGGGATGATGTGATTATTGATGATTTGGTCAGGGATGAAGAAGCTAACTATGAAGTAAAATTTTCGTTTGCTTTGAATCCAAGTAAAAAGACGACCGAGACGGCACAGGGAGCGTCAGAGGAATGAGTTAAATAGCAAACCTTTTTTATGAATGACAGTTATAAGTGGATTTTGCAGTCAGTAAGAGCGATGGCGATGATCGGGTTGGCCGTAGCAGGGGTGTTGGGATTAATTTTGGTGGTATTGCCTCAGGGATTACAGGCATGGGAATTGAGGCAACAAGCAGCAGATGAGAAGGTTGAGATAGAAAAGTTAGCCAGTAAAGTGGCTGATTTGAGTGATCTGGATGTAGCAGAAGTGGAAGATAAGTTAGGGGTCATTTTAGAAGTGTTACCTGAAAGCCCGGATATACCTTTAGCTATCAGTACTTTAAAGCAGTTGTCGGAAGAGTTGGATGTACATATTGAGAGTGCGGAGGCTGTAGTGAGAGATGAAACGACTCCCGTGAGTAGAGTGAGCGGAAAAACAGCAGTAGGTTTAAGGACGCAGTTGCTGAGTATGACGGTAAAGGGAGACGTAGATGCGGTGGTAACGTTTATTGAAGAGTTGGAGAAGATAACGCCGTTGTTTAAGGTGACCGGGGTGTCTGCGCGGGTAAATAATGATGGATTAACTCAGGCGAAGATTGTAATTGAGACGTATAGTATGGTGCAATCTAAAAGTAATGACAGTAAGTTGACAGGAAATGAGAAGTTTGCTTTTGATGCGGCAGACGAAAAATTGTTGGAAAGTTTAAGGCAAAGGAGAAGTTATGAATTTAACCCGGCTACGCTGACTGGAGAGGAGACAAGGAAGGATCCTTTTGAGCTATAGAGTGAGGTGGATTACGAGGTTGGGGCAGTGTCTTGAAGGTGGAGAGCTACGGATAGGTATTCCCGAGTAATTTGATTACGGAGTTTAAGCAAGGTGCGGATGGCGGAAATTACTTTGCCGTTTTTGCCGATGACTAGGCCCATGTCATCAGAGGAGACCTTAAGACTGAGAATAAGATGTTTTTGTGCCGATGACTGGTCGGTTTCTTGAGAAGGCACAGGATTGTCTTCGAGTTGTTCTTCGATGTTGACTTCTTCAGGATGGCTGACGAGTTTGGTAATGAGATAGACGAGAAAGTCTTTCATAAGTTGCCTCTTTTAGTTGATTTATGTTTATTTTTGGATCTTTTTCTCTAATAGAGTTTTGACGGCAGCGGAGATTTGGGCTCCTTGGGACTGCCATTGGTTGAGTTTTTCTCTGTCGATATCCAGGAGCTCAGGGGTATGGCTGGGGTTCCAATGGCCCAGTAGGTCAAGGTATTTACCGTCTCTCTTGGAACGTTTTTCGGTTACGATAATGCGGTAAGATGGGGCGTGCTTTTTCCCTGTTCTGGTGAGTCTGATGCGTAACATAGTTAGAAAATTAAAAATGAAAAGTCAAAGTTGGTGCTCTTGGATTTTAATACCTGGTATCTTACCAGATTTATTTGTTTTTCTCCAGTTTCTGGAGGCCTTGTTGGGCGGCGGCCGTTTCTGCCCGCTGTTTACTACTGCCCTCTCCCCTACCCCATTCCTGATTGTCAACTAAGACGGAGACGGTGAAAGTTTTGTCGTGATCGGGGCCCTGTTCGTCAACTACCTCATAGGTAGGAGTGGGAAGGTTTTGGGCCTGGATGAGTTCCTGAAAGAGACTTTTGGGGTCTTTAAGGTTGTGGAGGGTGAGGGTGTCTATTTGGGGGAAAAGATGGTCGGTCAAGAATTTTCTGGCAGCCTGCATGCCATGATCAAGGTAGATGGCACCGATCAACGCTTCTAACGTATTCTCCAAGAGGGCCCGGTTTTGACGTCCTCCGCCTTGCTCTTCTCCCTTTGAGAGGCGGAGATAGTCGCCTAAGTTTAATTGTTGGGCGATTTGGGAAAGAGAGGCAGTTTGGACTAGTTTGGAGCGCATGGCGGTCAAAATGCCTTCGGGTTGATCAGGAAAGTGTTGGTAAAGTTCTTTGGAGATGAGGTATTCAAGCACGGCATCACCTAAGAATTCCAGACGTTCGTTGTGTTCGGTTCGGGGGTGCTCGTTGCAGTAAGAGCGGTGGGTGACGGCGGTTAAAAAGAGTTCTGAATCTGAAAGGTAAGATTTAAGGTGAGGGGGAATCATGGTTGTTAATGGAAAATGCAAAATGATAATTTAAGAGGAATTTAGAATTTTCTAGTAAGGGGTCTTAGGTTGATTCATCCATTGTGGATGCTGCCTTGGGAATTATCTAACTCTCTTTTTTGTGTTTTGGTGTCTCTGTTTTTATTGATTATTTGGCTGGCGGTGCCGAGGGCGCCGTTGATGAATCTGGGTGAGGAACTCGCACCGTAGGTTTTGGCGAGTTCGATGGCTTCATCGATGATGACTTTGGGCGGTTGGTCAGCTTCCAGGAGTTCGTAGACAGCTAGTCTCAAGATGGCCAGATCAATGCGGTTAAGTTTGGGTAAGGGCCATTCAGGTGCAGCTTGTTGGATGAGTTGGTCAAGCTGGTCTTTGCGGTTGATGATTTGTTGGGCGAGGTGATCCTGGCCGACCGATTGGGAATAGGTGTACTGAAACAGGGCTTTGACGGCTGATTCCCGGCGAAGATGGCGGGGATCCAGGGGGGTCTTCATAATTTAAGATCAAATATTCCGTCAAAGGACGGACAGGCAAAAGTCAAATGTCAAAAATATTAGGAGGAGGACTTATTTAGCTTTACTTTTGGGTGTGACTACTGATTGCCCTTTGTAGAAACCACAGTAAGGGCAAGTTTGATGAGGCAGGATTAATTGACCACAGGCGGGGTTGGAGCAGTTGACAAGTTGCGGGAGGGTAAGTTTGATGGCTGCCCGGCGCTTGCCTTGGCGGTGGGATGAGATACGGCGTTTGGGTAAGGGGGTCATATAGGTTAGGAATTAGAAATTAGGAAGTAGAAATTAGAGACACTAGACTAACTACTTGCTACTTCCTATTTCCTAGTTTGGTTCCACGGGTTGTATTGTACGTTGTTGGAGTTGTGAATTCAAGAGAGGATATTTTTTCAGCTGCGGATAAAGCTGGTAGGCTAACTGTTTGGTTTGGGAGATGAGCTGGTGGTCGATGTAGGAGGCGAATTTGAGGTCAATGAATCCGTGTTGGCTGGTGCCGTAAAGCTGGCCGGGACCACGGAGTTTGAGGTCGAGTTCGGCCAATTCCAGTCCGGAAGTGGTCTTTTCCAAGGCTTTGAGGCGTTTACGGGTGAGGGCGGAATCGGATTCGGTAAAGAGCAGGCAGTAAGCTTGTTGACCTGCTCTGCCGATGCGCCCCCGGAGTTGGTGGAGTTGAGCTAAGCCGAAACGGTCGGCAGCTTCGATGATCATGATGGTGGCTTGGGGAATATCCACACCGACTTCAACTACAGGAGTGGTAACCAGGATTTGGGTGCGGCCGGTGGCGAATTTTTCGATGACTTCATCCTTGTGTTTGCCTTTGAGCCGGCCGTGAAGCAGATCGAGTTGAAAATTGGAAAAGATGTGTTTGAGGTGATCAAATTCCTCTTTGGCAGCCTTGACAGTGGTTAGGGTTTCGGAAGGTTCGATGAAGGGACAGACAATGAAGGCCTGGGGTTTAGCTGATAGCTGATGGTTAATAGCTGATAGCTGGGTTTTGATCCAATCGTAGGCAGAGGCGCGTTTGTGTTCAGGTACTAACCAGGTTTTGATAGGGATTCTGCCGGGGGGAAGTTCGTCTAAGATGGAGATATCCAGGTCTCCGTAGAGGGTTAAAGCAATGGTGCGGGGAATGGGAGTGGCGGTCATGCTGAGGGTGTGAGGAGCGTGTGATTTGTGGATTAACTGGGCCCGTTGGTGGACGCCGAAGCGGTGTTGTTCATCAATGACTACCAACCCCAGTTTGTCAAAGTTAACGATATCGGAAAGTAAAGCGTGGGTCCCGATGATGATGTCAAAAGGTTTGTCTTTGCCCTTTTTGATGTATTTTTTTCTGCCGGTTTGGAGAACAACCTGGAGGTTGAAGGGCTGCATGAGATTGGAGATGGTTTGAAAGTGTTGCTGAGCCAGAATTTCGGTGGGAGCCATGATGGCGGTTTGGGTATGGTTGAGGCTGGCAATATAGGCAGCGATAGCCGCTACCACGGTTTTGCCTGAACCAACGTCGCCTTCGAGCAGACGGTTCATGGGTTGAGGTTGCTGGAGATCGTGAAGGATTTCTTTAGTGGCTTGTTGTTGGGCCTTGGTAAGTGTGAAAGGTAGTTGGATGGTGAATTTTTTGATTTGAGATGAGGTGAAATTCAGGGGTCGGGTAACTAGAATTTGGCGCCAGGTAGCGCGGCGGTGTTGGGTTTCCAGATGAAGGAGAAGGAGTTCATCGTGAGCGAGTCGGTGTTGTGCCTGATGAGCTAGGTCGAAGGTGTCGGGGAAGTGGAGTTGGGAGAGAGCCTCTGTCAGGGGTAAGGGTTTAGGTTTTAAGGGGTAGTAGTCTGCCCAGTCAGGAACAGGAAGGATTCTTTCCAGGAGATAGTGGATTTTAGCGCGCAGCCATTTAGAGGAAACGCCGGCGGTTTCTGGGTAGATGGGGATGAGGCGGCCGGTGTGGATGGTGGTGGGCTTCGAAGTTTTGAGTTGTTCGAATTCAGGAGAAACCAGGCAGAGTTCGTGATTAAAGATATCGGCTTTGCCAGCCAGGCTGTACCATTGACCAGGTTTGATGACTCTGAGAAGGTATCGTTGGTTGAACCAGACAACTTTAAGGGAAGCAGTGCGGTCGGTGATGGTCGCCACTTGGAGGTGTTTGCGGTTCTTGGTGATGAGAGGCTGGAAGTTGGTGATTTGTCCCTGGACGGTGATTTTTTCTCCTGCCTGAATTTGGGAGATGAGAGAAATGGTTGACCAATCTTCGTAGCGGGCAGGTTTGTGATAGAGGAGGTCTTTGACGGTGTGGATATGGAGTTTTTTAAGACGTTTGGCGTAGGT
Source organism: uncultured Gammaproteobacteria bacterium (assembly GCA_964650355.1). GTDB lineage: Bacteria > Patescibacteriota > Microgenomatia > CAYXHB01 > CAZYTL01 > CAZYTL01. The sequence continues at coordinate 5,779 of CAZYTL010000023.1, forward strand.
GTCCCCTACTCCGAAGATTTCTTTTATGGGGGTATCCAGGGTGAGTTGGGGCATGATAAAAGGTTTTGAAAATCAAAGATTGGGGACGGAGAGAATTTATTTGTAGTTTATCAGTAATTTGACTTGGGGAAAAAAGGAGTTTGGGAAACAGAAAGGAGATTTACCTAAGGGCGTAGATGAGAGGAAGGAAGGAGGTGACCATGAGCAAGGCCGTGGCCACGGCAATGAGGGCAGTGATGATTTTGCGGTGTTTTTTGGAGAGCATAGGATTAGAAGAGTTAAGATTTTTTTGTTCTTTCTTCTATTTGTTCGGCGATTGCTTGTCTGATTTGTTGGGGATCTAGACCCTCTTTTTCAAGACCGGCTACCATATTATGGATCTCTACTTCTGATATTCCGGTTGCTTTACTAAGAGTACCTTCTTGTAGCTTCTCAGATAGTTTATTTTCAGCTTCCTGCATAAGAATTACAATTTTTAAGAGAAAATATTTATATTATTTATCCTAACATAGGTTGACAATGGTTGAAACATGGCTTATTTGAGTTTGACATAATCTCTTTTGCCGTATTTGATGATGTCTCCGGATTGAAGTTGAGGTTTGGAGAGAGGGTCGGTTAGGCTTAGGGTTTGGTTATTTCTGATGAGGGTGACAGCATGTTGTTGGATGCGACGGCGGATTTGGCTGGCAGAGAGCGATGGTAGTCCGGCGGATTCAATGCTTTCTTTTAAAGCGTGGCTGACGGATGCAAGTGAGTTGAAGGTTTTGATTGGAGCTTGCGTAGCTGGAATGTCGCTGGGGAGTTCGGAGGATTGCACGGTTTTTTCGAATTCCTCCTGGGCGGCGTCGGCAGCTGACTGATTGTGGAGTTCGAGGGTGATTTGGTAGGCTAGCTGCTTTTTTAACTGCATCGGTTGTGATTTAAGTTGAGATTTTAGTTTGTTTACCTGGTTTAAAGGTACATTGGTGGCCAGGGTAAAGTACTGGGTAATGAGGTCGTCTTTGAGGGACATGACTTTGCCGTAGATTTCATTGGGCGGGTCTTCCAGCCAGATGGCGTTACCCCAGGTTTTGGACATGCGTCGGCCATCAGTGCCTTCGAGGATGTCAAGAGTCATGATAAAGGTCTCTTTGTGGCGGTAGAGTTTTTGCAGGTGGCGTCCGGCTTGCATGTTAAAGGTTTGTTCGGTGGCGCCGATTTGGAGGTCGGTGTCCATGTGCCAGTGGTCATAGCCTTGCATGATAGGATATAGGACTTCCTGCAGACTGACCTTTTTCCCTGAATTAAGTCGTTTTTTGATGAGTTCCCGGCTGATAAAGTCATTGAGGGAGAATTGTTGGCAGAGTTTGATCACCTCGCCAAAGTTTAGTCGGGAAAGCCATTGGCTGTTATGCTTGATTTCGATTTGTTTAAAATCAAGGAGTTTAGAGGCTTGTTGTTTGTAGGTCTGCCAGTTGTGCTCAATTTCTTCGGGTGTAAGAATCGGGCGTTCGGATTCTTTGTCTGATGTATCCCCTACTCTAGTGGTAAAATCGCCGATTAAGAAGGTGACGTGGTGACCCAGGTTGGCAATAGCCTGGAGTTTACGGAGAGGCACGGCATGGCCCAGATGGAGTCTGGTGGCGGTAGGGTCAATGCCCAGGTAAACTTTGAGCTTTTTGCTCTTGAGGGCTTTTTTCAGTTGGCTTTTGCCGGGGATGATGTTGGCCACTCCTCGGGTGAGGAGTTCTTCAATAGGGTCCATTAATGGTATGATATATCCAGTTAATTGAAATTTCAAAGTATAAATGAAAAGTGAGGCAGCAAAATCAAAAAATAAGGTCAGGTTGTCTTGCACTTTGGCGACCCATAATGAAGAAGAGAACATCGGGCGGTGTCTGGAGGCGGTCCGCCAGTTGGCGGATGAGATTGTGGTGGTTGACGGTTCTTCAATTGATAAGACGGTAGAGATTGCCAAAAAGTATGGCGCGAAGGTGATAGAGATAGAAAATCCAACTATTTTTCATATTAACAAGCAGAAGGCTAATGATTTGGCCAAAGGAGAATGGATTTTGCAGCTGGACGCGGATGAGGTGGTGAGTAAAGAGTTGGCGAATGAAATTCGCCGACTCGTAAGGACTCAGAATTTAGAATCCAGAATTCAGAAGATTCCAGAGTTATTTAAGAGACATCAAAGGTTGATTGAAGAAAGGGATGGGAAGGTGGGTACGGGAAATCCGGACGATCCGGTGGTGGCGTTTTTTATTCCCAGAAGAAATTATTTTTTGGGTCGGTTGTTGCGCTATGGGGGAACTTATCCGGATGGGGTGATTCGATTATTTAAAAAGAATAAGGCGAGGTTGCCTTGTAAGGACGTGCACGAGCAATATGAGGTTGAGGGGCGAGTGGGATGGCTGGAGCATGATTTGTATCATTATGACTCTCCTACTTTTGGTAGATATCTGAGAAAGAACAATCAATATGCGGACTTGTTTGCTGATGAATTGGAAAAGAAAAAGACGAGACTGAACTGGGTAAATGCGGTTTATTATATGGGTTGGAAGCCGATGATGGAGTGTATGAAACTTTATTTTAGGCATAAGGGGTTCTTGGACGGATTTCAGGGGCTGGTGTGGGCGTGGTATTCAGGAATGACATGGAGAACAGCGTATGTGATGTACTGGGAAAAGAATCACGTAACACGTATTAGGTAACATAGAACAAGGAGCATGTAACATGAGACAAGCAACATGGAGCAGATTATAACTATGGGAATGCAACTGTTGAAAATGTTACTTGTTCTAAGTTTAATGTTCAATGTTTATGAAGGTTGCCATTGATACTCGGCCATTCGAAAATCAATCAGCTCAACGAGGGATCGGGATGTATACCTCGCATCTGATCAGATATTTGCGTCGACGACCGGACGTGGAAGTGGTAGAACTGAAATCCGGTAGGGTGGAAAAAGATGTGGATGTGGTCCATTATCCCTGGTTTGATTTTTATTTTCATACTCTGCCCTTACGTAAGGAAAGACCGACAGTGGTGACGATTCATGATGTGACGCCTTTGGTGTTGACTGATTGGTATCCGCCGGGAATTAAGGGCAGGTTACGATTTGAGATGCAGAAGCTGGCGTTGAAGAGTGTGAAGATGGTTGTGACCGATTCGGTGGTCACTACCAAAGATGTGGTTAAGTATTTGGGAATGAAAAAAGAAAAAGTAAAGACTGTGCATTTGGCGCCTCAGGATGGGTTGGAAGGAGAAGTATCTGAGGAGATGAAGGGGAAGGTGAGGAGAAAATTTAGTTTGCCTGATGAGTTTGTGTTGTATGTGGGGGATGTGAATCGGAATAAAAATTTGTTAAGTTTGGTGGAGGCGTGCAAGCATGCCGAGATCAGTTTGATCATAGTTGGCAAACAAGCTGTGGAAGAGAAGATTTCAGACAAGGAAAAGGGCCACGTTGAATTACGGGATTTAGAGCGGTTACTGGGCGAGTATGGTAATGACCCACAGGTGAGGCGGTTGGGGTTTGTGGACACCGGAGATTTGGCCGTAGTTTTTGGACTGGCCAGTTTGTACTGTCAACCGTCTTTGTATGAAGGGTTTGGAGTGCCGGTGTTGGAAGCGATGAAGTGTGGTTGTCCGGTATTAGCATCCAAGAGAGGGAGTTTGCCGGAGATTGGGGGAGCGGCGGCCATTTATACGGAACCAACAATGGAGAAGTTGGTGAAAGGGATTCAGTTGATTCTGGGTTTATCTAAGACGCAGAGAAAGCGGTTGATTCAGGAAGGACAAAAGCAAGCCAGGAGGTTTAGCTGGGAAAAGACGGCTGAGAAGATGGCGCAGGTTTATAGCGCAGTAATGGGTAGAAATTACTAGGAGAGGGATTATAAACGGCTGGCGAGTAAGAGGAAAGAGAGGGAAACAACGAAGAAGAGAACGGCAAAGACCTCTACTCCTGCTTTTTCTCTAGGATGAACTGGTTTGTTGGCCATGGGCATCACCTCCTGTTCGGCAATTTACAAAATAGCAATTAATTATTTAAATATTAGCAGGTGATTTAGTGAGGGGCAAGAGGGTATAATCGAGAACAGTTGACAATTGTTTAGTCTTTTCGTTTGGTTAATGGTCAATTGTTCGATTTATGGCTTTGTATATAGTATCTACTCCGATTGGAAACTTGGAGGACATTACCTTGAGAGCATTAAAAGTATTGTTTTCGGTGCCAATGATTTTGTGTGAAGACACGCGGAGGACGGGTAATTTGTTGGAATGGTACAGACGGAATTTAGAATTTAGAATACAGAATTTAGAATTTAGAATGTCGGATAATAAGCGACGTGAGAACAAGGAAGCGAGCGTTACAGAGGAAGAAGAAGAGCCGGAGCAATTGGGTAAGCAGAAGCCGAAGTTGGTTTCGTTTCATGACTACAATGAGCAACAGAGGATTCCCGAAGTAATGGAGTGGTTAAAACAAGGATTGGATATGGCATTGGTGAGCGATGCGGGCACGCCGTTGGTGTCTGATCCGGGGTTTAAGTTGGTAAGGAGATGTTTGGAGGAGAAGGTGAGGGTAATATCGATTCCGGGAGCGACGGCATGGTTGGCATCTCTGACTAGCAGCGGGATGCCTACAGACCGGGTATTGTTTTTGGGTTATTTGTCACCGCGGGCGGTACGGAGGCGCAAGGAGTTACATCAGTTAAAGGAAGCGCTGTCCGGGTTGCGCAAGTCACCTACGCTGGTGATGTATGAGGCGCCGCATCGATTGGTGACGACTTTGAAGGATATTTTGGAAGTGGCAGGGAATGTGGAGATGGTGCTGGCTTCGGAGTTGACTAAGTTGCATGAGAAGGTGGAAAAGAAGTCGGTGAGTTTGTGGATGGCAGAGTTGAGTCAGCAGAAGAAGATACGGGGAGAATATACGGTGCTTTTTAGGTGGGATCGATTCTAGTGAGGCTCCCGGAATTGACCCAGATTGGCTCTTCAATGTGTACATCATAAGGATCTTTTGGATTCGGATGATGCAGGTTTTGATCTATCACTGAGAAGCTCTCACCTTTAAAGAGCAGAGGGCCGGTTGCGCGTTTGCCGTCTCCGAAAAGAGGAGTTCCTTGGTAATAGATCATTGGCTGTGCTTCTGGTGTTGACATTTCTACTAAGCTAGCTTTTATACGGATACTATAGCAGATTTTGCTTTAGGAGTCATTAGGAGGAATATTCCAGTGGAGAAAGAGTTGTTTGGCAATGTCAAACCAGAGAGGGGCGGCAGTTTCTGATCCCCAAGGTGAAGTTTGGGGTTCGTTGAGAGTAACCAGCATGACGAATTTGGGGTCGTCGGCGGGGGCGAAACCGACAAAAGAGGCAATAGTTTTTTGGTCATCGTAGTGACCGGCAACCGGGATTTGGGCAGTGCCGGTTTTACCAGCAATCTTATAGCCTTTAGCAGTAGTCCATTTGGCTTCTCCGTTTTTGACAGCGTTGACCATAATGTTAGTCATTTGTTGCGCTGCTTCGGGTGAGATGACTTGCCGGACAGGATGGGTAGGAATGTCAATGAGGTTCGTTTCGGGTTGAAGATCGCCAGCGGTTAGTTGATCTGACTGGGGGATAGAGATTTTATCCACAACTTGGGGTTGCATGAGCTGGCCGTGATTGGCAATGGCAGATACGGCAGTGAGCATTTGGATGGGAGTGACGGCGATGCCCTGGCCAAAGCTAGCAGTGGCAATGTCGATTTCCCGCCAAAGATCGCGTAAAGGAGGAGAGGCTTCTTCTTCAAGGTCGATGCGGGTAGGTTGGCCGAACCCAAAGTCGCGAAGGTAACGGACATAGACTTGAGGATCAAACAAGCGGGAGACAAAGACCATGCCAACATTGTCAGAATGTTGGATGATGTCACTAATGGTAGAGTTCGGGTGGTATTTTTGATTCCAGGTGGAGATGACATATGGAGGAATGGAAACCGGGCCTCGGCAAGGGCAAATAGTCTGGAAATCGACCAGGTGCTCATTTAAGGCGGCGGCCATAACAAGGACTTTAAAAGTAGAACCGGGTTCATAGCTTTGATTGACGATGGGATTAGGATAGTAGGACGTAGGATAGTTGGCAAACTCGCCGGGATCGTAGTCAGGAAGAGCGGCCATAGCAATGATGGCGCCGGTCCGGGGATCCATGAGGCTGATAGTGCCGGCTTTGGCCTCGTATTTAGAAAGGGCTTGTTCGAGTTTGGTTTCTATTAGGTATTGTACGGTGCGGTCAAGATGAGTGATTAAGGTTCTACCGGGTTGGCCAGGTAGTTGGTGGTGTTGGCCGAGGACAATAGGATTGCCGATGGCATCGGTTTCCAGCATTGATTTACCTGTTTTGCCAGCGAGTTCGAGATCATAGTAACCTTCCAGGCCAAAGTAGCCTTGGGGTTGGCTGGCACTGTTGTCGGCGACAAAACCTAAAAGATGAGCAGCGGTGGAAGCTTCAGGATAACGGCGGATAGAAACCGGCTGGAAGATAAGGCCAGAGAGGTGGAGACCAAGAAGTTGTTTTTGAACAGAAGGTAAGAGGTGGGCGGAGAGTTTAATCCAGGTGAGATCTTGATTTTGGGTGAGGGTGGCGAGGCGAGCGGCAGTACTGGCCTGAAGTTGAGGGTCAGGAGCGATAATGGGGAGTATTTGATCTACAATTTGGGCGTCCGGAAGTTGGGTTAATGTGCGATCAAGAAATAAGTCGTAAGCGGTTTGATTATCGACTAAGGGATAGTTTTCTCTGTCCAGGATTTGTCCCCGGGTAGCCGGAATTTGGATTGAGGTCCAGTGTTGAGAATCAGCAGCAGCGGTTAACGGTTGGCGGTTGAGGATTTGCCAATAGAAAAGGCGAGCGAGGATGATGAAAAAGATGGTGATAAAAGCAATGGTGAGCCAAAGGAAGCGTTTTTCAGTCATGGATTAAGACTATGAGTGTCGAGGGCCAAGGAAGCGGGAGGAGAGATTTTAACCAAGCGAGGAGAACGGTCGTATCCCAGCTGAGGCGCTTGTTGGGTGATGGCGGAAAGAGCGGTTTGGGTGACGATGGTTTGTTGAAGTTGTTGGTTTTGTTGGTTAAGGTTAGCGATTTGATCTTCTAATTGACTAAGGCGGGCTCCAGAGTCCGCCAGTTGGTTAGAGACAAATATTTGAGTGAGGATCAAGGCGAGGATGATGAGAATGCTGATTTTGGAAATGGCGTGTTTAGGTATCATATGAGTTTAAGTTTTTTCTGCCACTCTGAGCTTGGCGCTGCGGGCACGAGGGTTAATATTAATTTCTATTTGGGTAGGCTGGACGGGTTTTTGGGTAATCTCTTGGAGAGATTTTGAATTTTGACGAATAAAGTGCTTGACAAGGCGGTCTTCACCGGAATGGAAACTAATAACTGCCAGTCGGCCTCCAGGATTAAGTAATTCCAGAGCCTGGGGTAAGGCTTGGGTTAGGTTATCAAGTTCGCTGTTCACGGCGATTCTGAGTGCCTGGAATATTTTGGTAGCCGGATGCAGGCCGTGAATTTTGGTACGGCCTGCATAGGCTTTGACAGCGAGTAGGGCTAACTGTTTTGTTGATGTAATAGGTTGGTGTTTTCGAGTTCGGATAATTAGTTGAGCGATGGCTTTTGATTTGGGTTCGTCTGAAAATTCTGAAAATAATTGGATGAGTTGCTTTTCTGAAAGGGTGTTAATCAGGTTGGCCGCAGTGACCTGTAAATTCGGATCAAGTCGCATGTCCAGCGGGCTGTCGGTTTGAAACGAAAGTCCGGTTTGAGGGTCGGCGAGTTGTTCACTAGAGACTCCCAGGTCAAACAGGATACCGCTGACTTGGTTTAAACCTTGTTGGCGGGCAATGGTTTTAAGGTGCGAATAGTTCGCGTTAACGAATTGATGCTCTGGTAAAGATAATTCGTGAATTGCTTCTAGATTGGCAAGGGAACGATCGATAGCCTTAGGGTCTTGATCTATGCCAAGAACCTGGCCTCCCAATTTGAGAATTTCAATGGTATGGCCTGCAGAGCCTAAGGTAGCATCGATGTACCATTGGCCGGGTTGGATTTGTAAAAGTTCAATGGTTTCTTTTAGTAAGACTGGTTTATGTTGCATGGTTTTGCCCTGAGCAAGGATTAAGATTGTTTTTCTATTAAGCGTTGGGCAATTTCGCTGCTATGCTGGTTAAGGTATTGTTGGTATTCCTGCCAGCGGGCTTGAGACCAAATTTCGACTCGGTTCCCTACTCCGATGAAAATGATTTCGGAGGAGAGTTGGGCGTAGTTTTTTAAAGTGCCGGGGATGATGATACGACCCTGGTCGTCCAATTCTGCTTGGAAGGCGTTGCCCAGCAGGAAACGATCTGTTTCCCGGGCGGCATCAAGGATAAATGGTTTGTCAGAGTCGACCAATTTTTCCCAGGTAGTCAGCGGAACAATGATGAGACACTGCTCGTACCCTTGAGAGATGATGACTTGGTCTCCGAGCTGGTCACGGAGTTTTTTAGGGATGGCAGTCCGTCCATTTTGGCTGAGTTTGGCGGGATAATTGCCGATGAGCATATAATCATGAAAGTAAAGAGCAGGAAAACAGAAAATCGATGTTTTGGTTTTTTATGTTTAGGTGTTTTAGTGATGAGGTTTCACCATTCTTCACCACTTTTCACCATTTTTATCCATTTTGAAGCGTTTTGATAGGAGAGTCAACTAGAATAAAACCCGAAGAAATAAGACGAATAGGGTGATGAAAAGTTATTTCTTGTGAGAGATATTCAGGTCGGAAGTTAGCAAGTGAGGACTAAAGCTATTCACTGGGGGTGTAGGGGTAGCGGAGAAGGATTTTTTGGCCTTGGGAGGTGTATTGGAGAGTGAGGACGATGTCGTTGACGTTGGAGTCATATTTGAAGACTCCGGAGCTTTCACTGCCGAAAAGGAAGTCTTCTTCTTTTTTCTGCCCGGTTTCATAAATGCCGAAGCCGCCCCGTTCCAGATCATTGGTTTTATAAGTGGCGGTGTACTCTACTTTGCTGACGTCTGCAGGTAGGTTTTCAATAGTGAAATAGAGGTGATGTACCTGCTGGTCGGTGCGCATGTTGACCACTGGGCGTTCTTCAGGGGGGAGTTGAGTTTCAGGTGGGGTGGGACTGGCTGTGGGTTTGATGCTCGGAGTGGGAGTGGAACTGGCCTGATTATTACGGCTGCATCCGGTGAGGAGGAAAACGCTTAAGGCCAAGACGGCGATGGTGAGGAGTGGTTTTTTCATGGTTTCAGAATGCAATTTTAACTATAGCAATAATGGCAATGATTGACCAGACAATGTTTAAGACGGCAGGTTGGTAAGCCTTTTTAACCCAGGAAACGATGATGATGCCAGTGGCTCCGGTGAGGTTTAAAAGCTGGTAGATGAAACTGGCATTTTGGATTAAGTTGAAACTGACTAAGGCGTAAGCGGCAATGATGGCGATGGTGCCATACCAGCCGATGATTTTAATCGAGGTACGTTTCATAGATGTCAAAGAAAGATCTCCAGATATTATGCTAAGTGTTGGCGAAGATATTTGTCAAGCTGGGAGATATTGACTCGGGTTTGTTTGGTGGTGTCGCGGTCACGGACGGTGACAGTGTGGTCTTTGAGGGTATCGAAATCTACGGTAATGCAGTAAGGGGTGCCGATTTCATCCTGGCTGAAGTAGCGTTTGCCAATGTTGCCGCGGTCGTCCCAGGCGACATTCAGATTCAAGAATTTAGATTCAGGATTCAAGAGTTGTTTGAAGATGGTTTTGGCTTGTTTTACAAGATCGGGTTTGTTGGCGAGGAGAGGGAAGACTGCCACTTGGTAGGGGGCTAAAGAGGGTTTGATTTTGAGTATGGTGCGGGTTTTGCCTTGGGTCTGTTCTTGGGTATAGCCGTTATAGATGACGGCCAAGACGGTGCGATCCATGCCAAAGGTGGGCTCAACGACGTGAGGGATGAATTTTCTGTCTGGGTGATCGGGGTCGGTATAGCGGAGATCCTGACCTGACTTTTCCATGTGGTTGCGCAAGTCAAAGTCAGTGCGATAGGCGAACCCATAAAGTTCTTTGTAGCCGAAGGGAAATTGGAAGTCAATGTCTTTGGTCATTTGGGAGTAATGGGATCGTTCTTCGTCAGTATGGGTACGCCAACGGAGTTTTTTGGGGTTCAGACCCAATTGTTTCGTACACCAGTTCCACATTTCTTTTTCCCATCTGGCGTAGAGTTTTTTCCAGTCTGTCTTTTCCGGGTCAAAGAAGTACTCGAATTCTGCGAGATTGAATTGAAGGGTACGGAAGATAAACTGACCCTGACTGAATTCGTTGCGGAAGGCGACACCTTGTTGAGCAAGTCCAAATGGGAGTCGGGGACGCATGGTATCGAGTACGTTTTTGAAGTTGACAAACATGCCTTGGGCAATTTCTCCTCTCAAGTAAGCGAGGGATTTGTTGTCAGGTAAAATACCTATGTGTGTCTGAAATAGTTGGTTGAATTTCCTCACTGGTGTCCAGGTAAATTGGCCACATGTAGGACAAGGGATTTTTTCTTTGGTGATGATTTGGTCAAGTTTTTCAAGCGGGAAACCTTCTACTTTGACCTCCTTATTTTGTGTTTGGAAGTGGTTTTCGATGAGATGATCGGCACGGAAACGATTGTGACAATTTTTACAGTCGATGAGAGTTTCGTTGAAGCTAGTGGTATGTCCAGAAGCTTCCCAGACTTTAGGACTCATGAGAATGCAGGAATCAAGACCAAGGATATCAGGCCTTTTAGTTACAAAATGAGTCCACCAGAGATGCTTGACATTTCTAAGCAGTTCTACGCCTAAGGGGCCATAATCATAGGTGTTTGCGAGGCCTCCATAGATTTCGGAGCCAGGGAAGATGAAGCCGCGGCGTTTACATAGGGAGACGATGGTGTTGAGGTCTGGTTGGGTGTCTGTTTGGGTAGCCATAAAAAAACTCGTTCCTGAATCCTCTACTCTACTTTAAAACATATTTTACGTGAGTAAAAGACTTAGGGACGAGTCCTTTGATTTCGCTCCTGATATTTAAGATGAGCGATGCTTAGATTACCCGCGGTTCCACCCTGATTCCCCGATGTAATATCGGGACGCTTAATTTGTTTTTCGAGTGCGTGTAATTAAAACTAATAACTCGAAACTATTTTAAAGGCTCGCGCTTGCCAAAGGCGGTCATAGCCAAGATATGATGCTATGGTGTGGATTGTATGAGGAGGAAAGGGTTTTGTCAAGTTAAAGGAGGATAATTCACTGATGATGATCAGGAGATGTAAAGAGGGCGCGGGTAATGTCGGGAGTTTTGAGGGGTTTTTCCAGGATTTGATCGAGATAGAGGTCGATGTCAGGAGGACTAGTACGGTCAGACGGCCAGAAGCCGAGCAGGCGGATGAGTTTTTGTTTAAAGAAGGCGTCTAAGGTGGTAGGTTGGAGATCGGCGGCGGTGAGTGACTGGAGAGTGGTTGATAGGAGATCAAAAACTTCAGGATGGGGTTGGTTTTCGGGAATGAGCCGGTCTATGAGTTCGCAATATTGGTAAGCATGAAGGATAGTTACTAGTTGCCCCAAAGGAGCCCCTTTGGGGTCGTCATCAGCCCGTTGACGGAGGTGACTGGTCAATTGATTAAAGCTATGAACGGTTTCGACTTCGGTGAGGATGCCTAATGATTTGCCATTGACGATTTGTCCTTTGATATGGTTGAAAAGTTCTATATGCCCTCTTTTGCGAGATTGAGGCTTGCGGACTCCTTTGGCAATGACGGTGATTTTACCGTATTGGGGAGTAAGGAGAGTAAGGATGCGATCGGCCTCTCCATAGTTGAATCTTTTTAAGATGATCGCCGGGGTACTGAAGCTGCGTGGGTGCATGTCAAGGGTTGAAGGTTAAGTCTTGGTCTCCGTTCAGTTCAAATTTTTGGGTCTGGCCGTTGACGTTGACGATGTAGTTGAAGTTTTTGGCACCCCCTTGTTTTTGGATTTTGAGTTGATAGGGATCGGTTTGATCCAAGGGGGTTTGATACTTGAGGGTGAGTTTAGATAAGCCTTCCGGTCGGGTGACCAGGAAACCTTCGAATACGGTTTTGCCCAGGTCTTCGCTGGTGATGATATCGGTTTCTGACCCGGAATCTTCCAGGAGTTGACTGCCTTGAGGAACAAAGACGCGGACCCAGTCGCGGTAGTCGCCGTTAAGCCAGCCATCGTGAGGTTGAGGGTTTTTGTAGGTGATAGTGAGTTCATGGACGGCTGCGTTGTCAGAGGTGGTGATGTTCAGGTCGACTTGTTCTTCGATGTAGAGGTTTGACTTGGCGCCGGCAAAGTTGGTGTCGACGATCATGAGGTAATCGTGATTGGTATCCACTACCCGACCGCCCATGTTGAATGATTCGATGGCCTGTTGGACTTCAGGGTCGAGGTAGTAGACAAGCAGGTGTTTTTGCTGGATGGCGTCAAGACCGGCTTGGACGAGTTGAGAAATTTTGTCTTTGGGAGTACCCATGGCGTTGGCAAGAATGGAATGCATGAGAGGACCGATGATGGCTTTGCGGTTTTCGCGGATGTAATTAGTTTCGTAGCTGATGGATGATTCCAGATAGTGGACGACTTGAGGACAGTTACACTCAGGAATGATTTCCGGGCTGAAGTTACCTTCTCCGCCGACGCCGATAGGGCCGGTAACTTTGAGCAGGGAAAGGAGTAATTGGGTGTCAACGCCGATAATACCGTCGATTTCAGGCGAGCCGGTTTGTCGGTATTCCTGGTAAAAAGCGTCCATGGACTGTTTGAAGTCAGGTGAAAGGTTGCTGTCACGGATGCGAAGTTTGGGGGTGACGCCTTGGGCTTTTTCTTTGGCGTAAGGATCGGGAATGTATTTGATTAGGGGTTCGGGTGCCAAAGTTTTGCTGGTATATTTGGCGTCTAAGTCATAGATATCTTTGGAGATGCCGGGAGTGATTTGGCCTTTATCAACGGTTAGCAATGCGTAGGCAGTTAAGAATCCTCCGGTGGGGCGGAGCTCGGCATCGTTTTGGAAAAGGACCAGATAGTGCCGCGGTTTATCATTACCTAGGATATAGGGGGCGACTTGGAGAATGGGGCGGGCGTCCGTGATGAGGAGTTTGGCTTGGGAGGTGAGATCAATGATCTGGGTGAGTTGGCTGCGAATAGCGATACCATGAAACTCTTCCGGATAGCGTTGAGGGTCGATTTGACTGAGCTCCTGGTTGGCGGAATTGAGTTTTTCGGAGATGGAATCAAGTTGGGGTACGATTTTATCAAGAGTATTAACTACAAATTGCAGACGATCCTGGGCGGTAGCAGGTGTTTCCGGAACTGTATCAGATGTTTGGTCCAATTGAGGTTCGTTAGTAGAATCTGCGGATTCGCTAGCTTCCGGTGAGGGGGTGAGTGAAGGTTTAAGGGAAGGATCGACAGTGAAACCGGCCAGATCAGCATAAGGAATGAGGGCATCAACTCCGATTTGGGCACCCTGAATCAATGACCGTCCTGCTAGGCTGAGGTGGCGGGCATCGGACCAGTATTGATTTATTTTAGGAATTTTTTGGGCCCAGGAAGTGCTATCAACGACTTCATCGATAGTGTTGAGAGAGTCATTTAGGTTGGTCAATTCGGTTTTGATGGTGGAAAGGTTTTTTTCTTTGGCACCGGTTTTAAGGTTGTTAACTTGCTGTTGGATTTGAGGAAGAGTTTGCTGCAGCTTTTTAGCCGGGGGAACCACCAGAGCAGCAACTACGGCTCCGGCAATAATAATTAAGAGGAGGAGCGAACCCAGAAAGATGAGAAGAATTTTGAGCCATTTAGGCAGGCCCTTTTTTTTAGGGGTGGGTTGGGGTTCTAATGGTTTGACTACTGGCTCGGCTGAAGTCGGTGGCGAAGCAGGGGCGGGTGTTTGTGGGGCAGGAGTTTTATCCATGAGGACATTTTATGGTTTTGGGGGGAAGATGTCAATTTCAGACAATGAATGAAGGTGGAGGAAAGTTTACCATTTACTAATCATGGCGAAGGGGGTCTTGAGGATGAGCCAGATGTCGTTAAGGAGAGATTTCTTGCCGGCGTATTTAGCATCGAGTTTAACTCGTTCGTCCCAGGGTAAGATGTTTCGGCCTGATGTTTGCCAGGGACCGGTTAAGCCAGGTTTGATAGTCAAAACTTGGTCCATCTTATTTCTTAGTTTAGGAAATAACTTGAGTTGTTCTTCTATTTCATTACCAAGGTCGTCGTTTCTATACGCTCGAGGGCCGACCATACTCATTTCACCTTTGAAAATGTTAATTAACTGAGGGAGTTCGTCTAATGAGTAATTACGGAGAAATTTACCTATTTTTGTTATTCTCGGGTCATCCTGGGTTTCGAATTTCCAACCTGATCCTTTTTTGAATTTGGCCATAAGATTTTTATTTTTTTTAAGTAAGTCGTCAGCATTATCGATCATGGTTCTAAATTTGTACATATAGAAAATTTTCTTATTCTTTCCAACCCTACGGTGACGGAAAAAGATAGATCCTGGGCTATCTAGTTTGATGAGAATGGGGGCAATGAGAAAGACGGGAGAAAAGATAATAAAAACGATGGTGGCAAAGATAAGGTCGAGAAGTCGCTTGGCGGGTTCGTACATGATAGATAATGCAAAAACTAAGGATTAAAAATTCAGAAATATAATTTGTTTGATATTTTATATTATCATTTTGTATTTTGGTTTTTGCATTTTGGATTGTCAATTATGTGTATTTTTCGTATTCGGTGCCTTTGAAATCATGGAGGAGTTTTTTGATTTCGGGGACGGATTCCTTGGGACAGACCATGATAACGTCTTTAGTAGCCACGACGAGCATACCTTGGAGGTCAATGGTGGTGATGAGTTTTTGGGTAAGATTATAAACAAGGGTATCTTGTGAATTACGATCGATGACTTTGCCGTGTATTACATTACCCGCGGGTTGGTTCTGTAAGGCGACTTTGATGGCGTCCCAGTCTCCGAAGCCGTACCAGCCCATGTCTGCAGTTAAGATGACGGCATCTTCGGGCTTGGTTTTACTAAGCACTAAGTCATCAAAGCTGACCTTTTCTAGTTGAGGATAGATTTTATTTAAGATGGATTGATGTTTGGAGGTGCCCCAGGATTGGACAAGTTGTTGTAGCTGATGGTACATTTGGGGAGCATATTTTTGATACAAGTTAGTAATATATTGTGGTGTAGACATAAAATAGCCGGTGTTAATTGTATACTCTCCTGATTGAAAGTATTTTTGAGCGGTTTCTAGAGGAGGGCGATAATGCCAATCTTTATACGAATACATGGAAACATTCGGATACTGATGGAGAAGTTTGTGTTTATGAATCCAGCCTTTGTTTTGATCTACAAATAGCGGATCTTGGCCGATATAAACAATTTTATGGGGATTTTTTTGTAAGTATGTCTCAGCGATTTGTAGCACTTGATAGAAGATTTTGGGTTTTTTTATTAAATCATCTGACCAAAGAATAGCCATGGGTTCTTGTGGGTGTTCGAGATTTAAAATAGAGGCGGCGTATCCAACTGATGGACCCAAATCCCGAATAGCAGGCTCAAGGATGAGATTTTGTGGGAGTAAGTTAGGAAGAAGTTTTTTGATGAAGGATTTAAATTGTTGATTGGTACTAAGATAGATTTTTTCTGGCGGGCAGTAACCATTGATATAATCTTGGTACATGAGTTGCAGGGTGGATTTCCCATCTACCAGGGGAATGAATTGTTTGGGGTATTTAGATCTGCTAAGTGGCCACATGCGGGTACCGACTGCGCCAGAGAAGATAACTGCTTTCATAGGTGGAAATTAATAAGGCTCTAGACTAGCACATTGATAAAACGACGAGATCTTTTACAAGTTGGT
>CAZYTL010000024.1:0-20627 GCA_964650355.1 uncultured Gammaproteobacteria bacterium
CCTCCAGCCAAAACAGCAGTTTTAATCTTCATTCCTCCTTCCTTTGTTTCATAAAAATTCACCGTCCTTTTTACCTCTCTAACAATTACCTCCAGCACCGGTTTCAACGCTGCCGCTACTTTCCCTTCCAACTGGTCTTCAATAATTCCATAAGTTCTTTTATAAGACTCGGCTTGGCCAGTTTCCAACTGCAAAGCCGCCACCAAAGCCCTGGTC
The DNA here is from genome assembly GCA_964650355.1 of uncultured Gammaproteobacteria bacterium. Taxonomy (GTDB): domain Bacteria; phylum Patescibacteriota; class Microgenomatia; order CAYXHB01; family CAZYTL01; genus CAZYTL01. The sequence goes on from CAZYTL010000024.1 coordinate 217, forward strand.
AACGCCTCTCCGGCTGTGGCAATTGATCTGGTAAAAACCAGATTTTGTCCCTTCACTATCCCAATTTCACACATTCTGGCTCCCATCACCAACAACAAGTTTGGCACTCCAGTTCCTTCACTAAATAAAGATCTGGCCGCTGCAATCAATTGCGTTTCCATTCCCACCGGCACTAACTCCGCCATTCCCAGCACCTTTTCATAACGACCTACTAATTTCTTGGGTGCGGCCACAATCATCACATCCATACCTTTCTCCTTCATATCCACAACAGTATATGAATAATTCACCTCTGAAACAGGTAAGGGAATATTCTGCTCTGCTTCCCACCCGATCGCGGATTCCAGTTCTGACTTTGGCATCTTTGGCATCGTAATAATTCTGGTATATACTTCAGTCTCAGGCAATGCCGTCACCACGTTCTTCGTATTAATATTTGCCTCTTTCAGACCCTTTTTAATCGACTCCGCCATATTTGTATAACCGGATTCCGAATCCACCGCCATTCCTCCTGGCGGAGTCGCCCACACCGCAGCCCCCTCTAGCCGAAACCGGTCTTTTCCCGCCCGCCTTAAACGCACTACTTTAGTCGTCACTGATCCGACGTCTAATCCGATAAAATCCATATATTAACGACAAATTGCCAAATTGTTTCATTGTTAGTCTCCTTAACAAACGTAAGCCATTCACTCAAATCAGTGTAAGTAACAATTTGACAATTTAACAGTTCAACAATATTCTATCTCCAGTGTAGGTAATAACCCACTCTTCGTCAATCCCTGTAATCTTCATCAGTATCCCCAATGACCGAAAATTTAATCCTCAAATATATTAGTGCCAGTTCCATCCTTTCCTTTTCCTGCCTTAGATTATCCTATCTCATAAACTGAAAAATCACTCCGGATGTACAATTATCTTTAGAAAACCCTGTCAAACTCTTTTCCACCGACGTGGCCTCCACATCTGATCTCAACTCCAAACACGTTTCTAACACCATCTTCTGTTTTGCTAACCTCAAATATCTGTGCGCTACCCTTCCTTTCACCTTAGGATTCTCCGGAGATCTGGGCACTGGTTGCAAATAAATATATTCGCCACAAGCTAAATCGTTCGGCACTTCACCCTCATCCCACCGACAAACAATTCCTTCTCCGTCTTCTGTGGGACAAGTGACGTCCCCACATCCTGTCAGCCGCCATCCCGAACCTGTGGGTGGGTATGCCCCCATATCCGTCAGATAATCTTCCAAGGCATTCGCCACCGCTTTCACCTCATCCTTACGTTCAAAATCCCTGGCCTTGGCCTTAGCCAAACTAAACTGAAATCTGGCCAACAACCCTAATGCTAAAACAATCCCCATCACCGTTAACCATTCACTTTTGGTAAAACCTTTCATATAGAAGCTGATTTGTCGCAGATGAGCACGCAGAAATATTGCTGATCCTAAATTAAAATGTGGTTCCGCATCCCCTCGGCGTACTTATCAGCATAGATCAGCTTCTACTATAACATTAATCCTACCAGGTACCAATTGATAATCTGATTTCCAGTCAACAACCCGATTACCATCCCCATCACCAGAAACGGTCCAAATGGAATTGGCTGCTTTAATTTTCTCACCCTGGTTAACAACAGCGCCACCCCCACTATCGCGCCTATCATAAACGCGCTCATCAAAGCTACTAGAACCGCTTTTTCCAATACCAAACCCATCCCCGCAACTAACTTCACGTCTCCAAAACCCATGCCTTTTCCTTTGGTAATTAAATGCAACAGCCAGAAAAAGCCCATCGCCCCCAAACCCCAAATCAAACGGTTTGTCAATTCGCCAATTCCCGCATTTCCTTTTGATCCTGCCTCCAATATTCCCAATACCACACCTACTCCCGCCAACACTCCCACCATCTCGTCAGGAATAACATAATGTTGCCAGTCGACCACTAAAATCACCAACAGAACAGAGCAGAGCATCAACGTCGTTATCAAACCTACCAAGCCCCAATCAGTCCATCCCAATTTACCAATTCCTGAAAGTCCAAACCCGACAGAGGCTCCGTATCCTACTAAACTCCAAAACAATCCATTTGCCAACTCAACGATCGGGTAGAGAATTGCAATCGGCTTTCCGCAATACCGGCATTTACCTCTTAACCATACAAAACTCACTACCGGTATCAAATCAAGCCAAGCCAAATCGTGCTTACATTTAGGACATCTGGATCTCCCCCTAACCCAATGCTCCCCCCGGGGCAAACGATAAATCAACACATTCAAAAAACTCCCCACGAACAGCCCCCAAACCAGCAACAATCCTATCCTTAAATCCATAATCAAAGCATATCACATTATCTATACTCTTCATAAATAAAAATGACCTTTTTATTCCTATCACTAATTCTTTCACGGCCTGATTAACTAACTAGTTTTCTTATCAACCAAAAAACCATAGCTCTTACTTATCTCCTTAGCAGGTTCATCCCAACTATATTTTTTAGTCGATACTCCCCTTAACTTTAAAGCCAACTTTTGGGTCTCTCTCGGATTTCTCAACAACCAGTAAATCTTTTTAGCCAAATCATCCGCGTTGTTATATCTGGCATAAACACCCAACTTTCCTAAAATACTCCGATTAAGTTTACTATCAAAAACCACGGTTGGTAATCCCAATGCCAGATAATTATAGAGCTTTCCATTCGCTTCGGTTTTAGAAATCTTCGGAGATACAGCGATTACTCCTAATGATAAATACTCTGCGGACTCAAAATAAGACACCCTTCCAGTAAATGTTACCTGCTCGGAAATCCCCATCCTTACGGTCATCCTTCGATAATAATCAACACGAGGGTAACCCATAATCAAAAAATGAGCCAACTTATATCTCTCAATAATCCTTTTAATTGCCTTCAGTAATAAATCAACTCCTTGGTATTTTGACAAAATACCTAAATAAACAACTACCTGCTTATCAGGCGGAATCTTTAATCTTTTTCTCAGTTGCTCAACTTTTACCTTCGAAGATCTTTTAGAAAAGCTTACCCCATCGCGTATATATTTTATTGGAATTGTCTTTTCATCGTATTTAGTAATTAACGCCTTCCTTGATTGTTCTGAACTCGTAATAATCAAGTCAGCTTTCTGATCAGTAACTTGTTCTCCCCAGTTTATAGCCTTTATCAGTAAATTCTTCTTATCAATAAAACCATGATCTACCACCTCGCCGGCCACCTGCCCCTGATAATCAAAAACAATCGGCACTTTGGCAAAAGTAATTTTTTTTACCATCCAGGCAATCAGCATTCCTTCGTGTAAATGAGCATGAATTATTTGCGGTTTAAGTCTCAAATACTCTTTAACCGCAGTCATCAATAACAACCCATCTAAAATCAATTTCCACCACGAAGGTCCGGCTTCATACTTCCGGTACCAAAATATCCACCCGGGAATTCGAACCACTCTAACCCCCGACGGATTATCTCCCAAATGATAAGTGACAATCACTAACTCATGTCCCAGCTTCTCTAATGCTTTATATTCTTCATAAATTCGCACGTGACAACCCCGATGGGCAAAAAACGGAGTCGGAGCAATCATCAATATTTTCATCCTCAACAACTTGTCACTTAACTTTAATTATCTTTTCTACAGAATAAACCGATTTTTTGGGTAAATTAAAATAAATTTTGATTAAAATATCCGCTACTATTCCTGATACAAACAACTGCACTCCAGCAATAATCAAAAAAAAGCTCACCAGAGGCCAAATCTTATCAGACAATCCCACTGACAAAAACAACCTGATATAAGTCAGGTAAACTAGCAGCAATCCTCCAATCGAAATTAAACATAATCCCAATCCGCCAAACAAATGTAATGGCCGAGCGCTGAACTTATACCAGAACCACACATTCACCATATCTACAAAACCTTTAATTGTTCTAACTAACTTATACTTACTCTTACCATGACTGCGCCTATGATGCCGCACGATTACCTCTGTAACACGGAATCCTTTCCACGATAATATCGCCGGAATAAACCGATGCATCTCTCCATAAAGATCCAATCCTTCTAAACACTCTCTTCGATACGCCTTTAGTCCGCATCCTGAATCATGAATCTTATCCCTTAGCAATAGCTTTCTTAACCTATCTGCCCCTGACGAGATCACCCGTTTTCCCCAAGAATCCTTACGGTATCTTCTCCATCCGCAAACCACATCATAGCCCTCATCCAATTTATTTATCAATTTAGCTATATCCCGGGAATCATTTTGTCCATCACCATCCAGAGTCACAATTACCTCGCCACGCGCCTGGCTGACTCCCGCTGCCAAAGCCGCGGTCTGTCCAAAATTTCTCCTCAAACAAATTAAAGTTACCCCCTTACATTGATTAATTTCCTTTTCCGTATTATCCGTCGACCCATCATTCACAAATATAATTTCCTGCCTGTTATTCACCCCTCCCGATTTAAGCAACCGAAATAACGGCAAGATATTTCCCTGTTCATTAAACACCGGAATTATAATCGATAACTTCATACCCTCTATCAACTTCCCATCGCATCAAATAGATACGCTTTACTTATCCCGTCCCTACTTACGTATTGTATCTTATCACGAGAGTGATCCATTAGTTTACCAAACTCTCCATAACCCCCGTCTTTAGGCAGACAATAAACATATTTACAATCAGGGTCAGTGATAAAATCCGTCAATATCCACACTTTCTTACCTTCTGCCAAATTTTTACTCATAATTTCCATCAACAGCTCAACAGAGTCAATACTGGCTACATTAGTGTACGGACTGTCAAACACCCCTAAATAATAATCCTCCCGATCGTCTAAATAAAACTGGTATAGCATCGGGCTTCTTTCCGCAACAATCACCACATCTCCTGGTTGAACATGTTTCTCTACGTACTCAGCCACACTCTCATAATCAGGATAAACATACAGTTGTGAGTTAGAAATCTTAAATCGAGGCATTATCGTTCCATAATCTGTCTTCATCATCAGCAACCACTCTCTGACCTGAACTCCCAGTACCAAAATCATGGCCACTGTTAACAACTTCCAGGCTGGCATCTTCAATGTTTTCTCCGCCAACCGGAGTAAAATATCCATTCCATAACCAAACCCAATCACAAAAAAGGGATAAATCCAAAGCATATACGATGGTCGCCAAGGCACCTTGTAAAAGGAACTCGCAACAATTAACAACCCCAAAATATAATGAAAATAATTTTTTCTGGATCTCCACCCCCACTGCTTTAAGTTATACACCAATCCCACCGCAAAAATTAAAAACATCCACGGATATAAAAATAAATAATATTCAAAATCGAAAATTGACGGTGGAAACAAGATATTTTGTCTCAATTCACCCACAAAAGTTAGCCAGGATCCGAATTTATTTCCGCTCCATACCGCTAAGCCCGCAAAAATTAATCCGATCAAGAGTACCGCTCCCAACTGTCTCTTCTTCATCTTCCAATCAGTTTTAATAAACAATAGCGGAATCAAACCCATCAACCAAATCCCCGGATTATGGTGTAATGGCGCTGCCAGCATACTCAACCAAAATCCCCATACCCACTTTCTTTCGTTTAAAAATACCGCCCTGTACAAACTTATCGCCCCCAATAAAGAAAAAAATGCCAGCCCCATATAACCTCTAGCAAACTTTGCCAAATACATCATATTATATGACCAAGCATAAGTTATCAAACTAAACATCGCCGCCCTGGTATTAAAAATCCGTCTAAACGACAACCATAACAATGGCAGAGAAACCACAAAATAGATTAACGACACCAGCCTACCTGCCGCCATCGTAAATCGACCATGGTTTAACCAAACAATCAAAGCCGTCATATAACTGTAGGGTAAATCGCGCACGTATAATACTCCTGACGGCATAGTTGGTAACCCCGTCCTTAAAATTCCTTTTACTGCACTCAGCTGATATTGCTCATCAAATAAGACCGAACCAGATATATTTTTAATTGCTCCGATTATTCCCATTCCCATAATCAACACTACTAACCATAGCCAAAACCGTCCTCCGGTTTGTTCAGCATCGATATTTTTCGATTTATGTAGAGTCAACCAGGCAATCACTATCCCTCCCAACACCAACGCTGACTCCACTATCGTAAATTCAGGAACAAAAAACATCACTAAGATATTTTCTCCCAGTTTGATATACAAAAACTCCCTGACCAGAAACAACCCCATACTCACTGCCAGCAGCAATAATGCCCCTCGATTTTTTTCCCGCAACCAATTCCAAAATTGCTCCATAACAACTTTATCTTATCCGCCAAATATCAACCTTGCCAGTCTCAATTTTCCTAATTATCTAACTATTATCTTTAAACTCAATCTCTCTATTTCATTCCTTCTTCATCCCAATATCCTCCGTCACCAATCTCAACTCCCATCATATCCATCATGCTTGGCTGACTAAAAAATTTCTCTCTCGACCTAACCTAAACTTCAGACCATCTGCTATCATGTGCCTGCCAATTTACAATAGACACAAAAACCGCGTAGCTTTCACCAATCAGTCTACTCACCTGATCACAGAAAAACTACGCGATTAATTACTCGACAGAGTCAGGCACGCAATAATAAGATCCTGATCCTGATGTGTCACAATCCGCGGGAAAAGTTCCTTTAGGTTTAAAAGCCTGTGATTGAGGTAGAAAAGACCCATGAATCTCATCATTACCATCAACCGTAAACTCAATCGTGCTATACGGCGAATCATTCAACCTGTCAAGTAAACTCTTCTTCACCTCATTCTGGGTGAGCAAATAATCGTCATGCGTCAGGCCGCCAGCTGCTGAGGTGGTCGTGGTTGTTGCGGGACAAACCCCGGAAGGAGAACTATCGTGAGTGTAACAACCATATTGAGCAAAATATCTTTCTTGAGCGTTCACATATTCCGCCGCAGTAGCTTTCATCCCCGTATCAATTGCTTTCCTTCTTTGTTCCACCGGGTTAATCGTGGCCAACACCGCCACTGCCAAAATCGCGATCAAAGTAATCACTACCAACAACTCGATCAATGTGAAACCTTTCTGCCTGATTAATTTAACTCTATTTAACATTTTTTCACCTCCTCCCAATATATCTGATATCTGAAAATAACAAATGTATTAACTTTTTTACTTTTCATTCCTAATTGTTACATGCTCCATGTTACATGATCTAGTACGGCGCCGCCATTACCTGACTCGCGTAATTCCAAATAGCTACTAACGCGATCAAAATTGCCGCCATCCCCAAAAACAAATACTGATGTTCCTGCTTTCTAAAAGAACCCCAAACCGACACCCCTCCTAGCCCAATCGCCACCAAGGCCACTGTCGCCCCCATTCCCATCATTGCCATAAACGCCAAACCTAAGGCTATCAGTCCCGCCATAGACATCCCCGATAATCTCATCTCAGTTTTCTTCTGTCCTGATTTTTTCCTCCTTGCCATAAACCTACTTCTAGATTAGGCATCGCGGTTTACGCTTGTCAAGCCCCTGTTAAATCCCCTCTGCCTGAAATAAATAACTAATACCCTATCTGGAAACCAGTTCACAATTAATTTCATCTCACTATAACGTGGTCGTCAAATTATAGATCGGCATCACGACTGCAAACACTAAAAATCCCACTCCCACCGCCAACAAAATTAAGATCATTGGCTCAATCAGCGAGGTCAAGTTCTTGATCTTTTGTTCGCTCTCACTTTGAAAATAAGTCGATACTCTCTCCAACAACCCCCCCACCTGTCCGGTTTCTTCTCCCACCGATAACATCTGCAACAAAATCGGCGGAAACACTTCTTGCTGAGAAAACGCCTGTGCCAATGGAAATCCTTTCTCCACCAATTTGCCAGATTCTCTAATCGCCTTCTGATACATCTCGCTGCTCGTCACCTTAGAACTCAAATTTAAGCCTTCCACAATCGGCACTCCAGCCTCAGTCAACATAGCTAAAGTCAATGCGAAATTAGTAATCATAATTTGCTCCCACAACGACCCAAACACTGGTAACGACAATAACAACGCCTCCACCTTTGGCTTGGTCGCCGGACTATTCCACACCATTCGTGCTCCGAAAAACACTCCCACCGCACCAATAGCCAACAACCACCAAAACTTCCCCATAAAGTCAGAAAATCCAATTAACATCGTCGTCATTATCGGCAAATCAGCCTCAAAATCCTTGTACAAATCAGCTAACTGAGGAATCACGTATAAAACCATTATCAACATCACCACCACCATCCCAATCAAAATCACTGCTGGGTAGATCAGCGCGCCTCTCACTTTCGACTTAAAATCTCGCTGCTTTTCTAAGTTCTCAGCTAGCCGGGATAGCACCTTATCTAACAATCCCCCAGATTCGCCTGCTTTTACCAACGAAATATAGACATCATCAAACACTTTCCCTTGATCCTCCAAAGACTTCGATAAAGACTGTCCGCTTTCCACTCCTCTACGCAATTCCCCCACCACCTGCTTCATCTTTCCTGAATACTGATTCTCCAACACAATCAAAGCATCCACCAAATTCAACCCCGCATTAATCATCGTAGCCAGTTGTCGGGTAAAATCGGCGAGCTCCTTCGTACCCACCCTTTGAATTATCTCGTTCAAATCACTAGCAAACCCTCCTACCGGGCCAATCTGGACGACTACCAACTTCTTCTCTCGCAACACCGCCACGGCCTGTTTTTCATCCACAGCCTCCACCAAACCGCTCACCAATCGCCCCTCTTGAGTCCTAGCCTTATATTTAAACTTCTTCATAAAAATAAATTGCTAAACTGCTAAATTGCCAAATTGCTAAAAACCCCTCTTATTCAACCTATTAACTGTTTAACAACCAGACAGTTTAACAATTCAAATTACTTTCTCCCATGCAACAACCGTTCCAATTCATCGGGCCGCAATGCGTAACGCAAGGCCACATCAGTCGCCAACTTGCCATCCTGCACCAATCTGGCCAAACTCACCTCCAACGGCAACATTCCCAACTCTGCAGAAGTTCTGATAATATTATCAATCAAATGAGTTTTACCTTCTCGAATCGAATTCTTCACCGCCGAAGTTCCCAACATCACCTCGTAAGCTACCAACCGACCTCCTCCCACCGCAGGTACTAACCTCTGAGAGAACACCGCCTCCAAAGTTGCCGCCAGTTGCATCCGGATCTGTTGCTGTTGATGAGGAGGAAACACATCCACAATCCTGTCCACCGTCTGAGCCGCTGAATTAGTGTGCAAAGTCGCAAACACCAAATGCCCTGTTTCAGCAATCGTTAACGCCGCCGCAATTGTTTCATAATCCCTCATTTCTCCGATCAGCACCACATTAGGATCCTCCCTTAACACGCTCCTCAAAGCCACTTCCCAAGAGTGAGTGTCATCATGCATCTCCCGCTGGGAAATAATCGACAACTTGGGCTGATGAAAATACTCCACCGGATCTTCAACCGTCACAATATGTTCAGCCCTGCTCTGATTAATTTCCTCCAAAATCGCTGCCAGAGTCGTGGATTTACCATGACCAGTAGGCCCTGTCACCAACACAAACCCGTGGTGCAATTCAGCAAACGAGTGACACACCGGAGGTAAATTCAACTCATCAATCGAGGGGATTTTTAATGGCAACAACCTCAGCGCTGCTGCCGCTGAGTCCATTGTATGATAAGCATTCACCCTGAACCTGGCCACCTCTGCAAAAGCAAACGAAAAATCCAACTCTTTATTAACCTTAAACAACTCCCGTTGTTCAGGAGTTAACATCGACAACACCAATTCTTCTACCTCAGCCGGAGACAAGTCCTTTTCCCCGGTTAATGCTTGCAGCACTCCGTCCATCCTTACAATCGGCTTTCGATTGGGCAACAAATGCAAATCACTGGCTCCGTTTTTAACTACTAAATCCAATAAATGTTGAATATCCACAAAAATAAATTAAAAATTAAAACGATAGATAAAAGTGTAAAGAGAACAAGGTCTTTCTAATTTTTTAAATTATCATTTTGCATTTTGTATTCCTAATTAATCTTGAGCCACCCTCCACACTTCTTCCATAGTAGTGATTCCTTCCAAAACCTTCAAGTACCCATCTTGCTTCATGGTTACCATACCGTCCGTAATCGCCTGTTCTTCGATCTCTGACGATGGCGCCCTTTCCAGAATCAACTTGCCGATCTTCTCCGACATCGCCAACACTTCAAAAATTCCAATCCTTCCTGAGTAACCGGTCGTTCCGCATTCCGAACAGCCTTCACCTTTATACAACACGATCTTTTTGTCCGTGGGGAACATCGATCCCAAAACCTCTTTCAAATCATCTATCACTTCTTTAGGCGGCTCATGCTCCTTCTTACAATGAGTACAAATCAACCGTACCACCCTTTGAGCCACCACTGCGTTAATCGTCGATGATAACAAAAAGGGCTCTGCTTCCATATCCAACAACCTTGGCAATGCCCCGGCAGAACTATTCGTATGCAAAGTCGATAACACCAAATGCCCTGTTAGTGCCGCCTGAATCGCTAATCCCGCAGTTTCCTTATCCCGTACCTCACCTACCATAATAATATTCGGATCCTGCCGCAAAAACGACCGCAAACCAGAAGCAAAAGTCAGCCCTGCCTGCGGATTAATTTGTACCTGATTCACTCCTGGTATTTGATACTCCACCGGATCCTCTAATGTCATAATATTCACCTTAGTAGTATTGATCTTCGTCAACAACGAGTACAAAGTCGTAGTTTTACCTGAACCAGTAGGACCGGTCACCAAAATAATCCCGTGCGGCAGTAAAGCCAGCTCCTCTAGATTCTTTAAAGCCCGACCTCTCAATCCCAATTCTGACAAGGACTTTGCCCCGCCCGTTTTCTTCAATAACCTCATTACGATCTTTTCTCCATGCACAGTAGGCAAACTAGACACCCGCAAATCCACCTCTTCCGTTTCTGTCCTGAAATTAAACCTCCCATCTTGAGGTACCCTCCGCTCATCAATCTTCATTCCTGATAAAATTTTCACCCTGGAAACCAGGGAATCATGCACCTGCTTTGGTAATACCAACTTTTCAAACAAAATCCCGTCAATTCGGTACCTAATTCTGGTTCTGTCTTCCTGAGGCTCAATGTGCACGTCTGAAGCTCGCGTTTTCACTGCATAATTCAACAAATAAGTCACAATCTTAGAAATCGGTGCTTGTCTAATTACTTCCGTTCCCACCCCCGGCGTCACCGCCTGCTCTGGTTTTTCCAATTTGGTTTCCTGGATCACCTGCTTTACTTCACTAGACAAGCTTGCCCCGTATCGATCTTCAATCACCTGTAAAAGTTCCTCTTCGGGGGCAGCAAACGGCTTCACTGTAGTATTTGTCTTTTGCTCCAAAAAACTAATCACTTGTAAATCTGTCGCATCCACCATCGCTACCGACAATTCGTTGCTATTTTGGTCAAAGTTAAACGGCAACACCTTATATTTCCTAGCCACCGACTGGGGAACCAAAGATAATGCCTCCGGAGAAATCGTCAAATCCTTAGGCTGTACATAAGGAATCTCAAACAATTCTGCCTTGGCCTTCTGCAATTCATCCATCCCCACCACCTTCTTGTCAGTCAACATCTTCTCCATATCCATACCCGTTTTTAACAATTCCAACCTCAAATCACTTACCTGTTGATCCGTCAATGCTCCGTTCTTGTGCAGGACTCCTAACAAATCCAACTTCTCGTCCTCTGATTTAGCCACCTCAGCGGCCAAACCTTTAGCCGCAGGTTCATTCTTCACATCTTCCTTTACCGGCTCCGGCTGTGCTCCAGAAACACTCACTTGTTTTCCTGTTGCATCTTGAGCTAATTTACTCACTGCTGCTACCAAATTCTCGTCATTCAGAGCTGACAACGGTGTAGACATTTTAACGTCTCCACCCTCATCCGTAAGTTGATCCGCAGCATTACCGGTCACTGAATTCTTATCTGTCTGTAATCCATCTCCGTCCTGGGCAGGTGACATATACATTATTATAAACACAAATCAAGTCTTAAGTTAAAGTCTTAAAAACCCACCTCCGTTCTCTAATTACCGTTTACCGATTGCTGATTACCGATTACCATTTACCGACTACTGACTACTGACCGCCTTCTATGCTATCCTAAATCCAACCATGATCCCCGTACTCCTCACCGGTCCCGATCCTGAACAACTCCTAAACCAGGCTCTCCAAGACTGGCTCCCCACTGATCAACAGCCCCTGCTTCTCCAACATCCAGATTTCTACCTTCTTCCTGAAACCCCAGATGCCAACTCCATTGGCATCTCTCAAATCCGCCAGCTCATCAAAAATCTTCAACTTAAACCTATGCAGTCTCCCACCAAACTGGTCATTATCCATCATGCTCATCTACTCACGATTGAAGCCCAAAATGCTCTCCTTAAAACCCTGGAAGATCCCCCGTCCTATGTCCAAATCGTCCTCATTACTCCTCAACCTCAAACCTTACTTTCTACAATTCTCTCCCGTATCATCGTCAAAAGAATCCAAAATCAAAAAAAAACTCCAGTGGCTGGTCAATCTCCAGCCAAAGAAATTAGCCATGATCTTTCACCGATTACCATCAATTACAATCTTTTACTCAGAACGCCCCCCGCCCTCAGGCTCATCCAGACCCCAGCACTGGCGAAGGATCGCAACACTGCCCGTCAGTTAATCCTCGAACTCACTCATTACTTCCACCAACAACTAATATCCTCCTCTCTCAATCACGACAGAGTAGGGGAGACCCCCTTAAATGATCCTCATAAAAAACCGACTCTTGACTCTCCATTACTTTCTGTTCTCAAACTTCTAACTAAAAGTTTAAATTACCTCGATGCCAACACTCATCCTCAACTCACCATAGACCATTTACTCCTCCACTTACCCCAAATCTAAAATTTAACCATCAAGCTGCTTCCTCAGACTTTTCCTCCTCTAACTGCGCCTCTTCCAACAACGCCTCATAAGCATCCCACAGCTCCTTTTCCACTTTATAATAACCTTTCCGGTGAGCTTGTTCAGCCTGCCATTTAATATCCGTCGCCAACTTGCGATCATAATAAGCATCCGTTGCCGGGTCATCATAATTAGTCATCTCTCATCACCTCCTTGTCTGAACATCTCGTTGTCTGAAAGTGCGTTAATAATCTCCCTTTTGCACCCATATCAATATAAACAATCAAATTCCACTCTTACCGTATCTTACCAGAATCTCCTTCATCTCCCAAAAAGCTCTGGAATTACTCCCATAAAACCCTTATAATGATCTCTGTTGCCTGAAATCTTACCTCATCGGCTCCTCTTGTACCATCATCCTTTATCATTCCTATATTCCATCATTCTATATAACTCTTATTAATTTTTAACTTTGAACTTTTAACTATCTCATCGTGCCTAAACAACCCTCCTACACCGCCAAAGACATTCAGATCCTCGAAGGCCTGGAACCTGTGCGCAAACGCCCCGGCATGTATATCGGCTCTACTGACATGCGAGGCTACCACGAACTGCTCCGCGAAATCGTGGACAACTCAGTTGACGAAGCCTTGGCCGGCCGGGCCACCGATGTCTGGATCTACATCAACCCGGACGGCTCTGCCACCGTCATCGACAACGGCGCCGGCATTCCTGTGGACAAACACCCTTCCGGCCTTTCCGGATTGGAAGTCGCTATGACCAAACTCCACGCCGGCGGCAAATTCGGCCAAGGAGCTTACAAATTCTCCGGCGGGCTTCATGGAGTCGGGGCTTCAGTTGTCAACGCTCTCTCCACCTTTACCCGGGTCCTCGTCAAAAAAAACAACCACTACTATTACCAGGAATACCACCAGGGCAACCCTACCACTCCGTTAAAATCAGACGGTGACCAACACCTTGACCAATGGTTTGCCGACCAAGCATCGCTAGTTAAAAACCTTCCTTCTGGCACCATCACCACCTTCCAACCCGATCCCCAAGTATTTAAAGACTGTCAGTTCGACACCCTGCGCATCATTAACCTCCTCCGCGACCGGGGTTACCTTATTGCCGGCCTTAAACTCCATTTCTATGACCTGCGCACCCACATCGAGCAACACTTCTATTTCGAAGGGGGCATCCGCTCCTTGGCCAGGAGTCTTAACCGCAACAAACAGCTTCTCAGTGACATTATCCACCTCACCCATACCGAAGATAACGTCGAAATCGAAGTCGCTCTTCAATACACCAACAGTTTTAACGAAACCATCAAAAGCTTTGTCAACTCCATTAATACCGTCGAAGGCGGCACCCACGTCACTGGCTTCCGTATCGCCCTTAACAAAGTCATCAACGACTACCTTAAAAAAAACAACGGCAAAGTCAATCAGTCTCTTACCGGAGACGATCTCAAAGAAGGCCTTACCGCCATCATTTACGTCCGCATGCCTTCAGATAACCTCCAATTCGAATCCCAAACCAAAACCAAGCTCAACAACCCGGAAATCCAAGGCATAACTCAAACCCTAGTTCATAACGGCCTCAACCAATACTTTGAAGAACACCCCAGCGACGCCAAGTCTATCATGGAAAAAGCCCTCCTCGCCCAAAGAGCCCGCCTAGCCGCCCGGGCAGCCAAAGACGCCATCCAAAGAAAAGGCGCTCTTGAAGGTTCCGGTCTCCCCGGCAAACTCGCCGACTGTCAGGAAAAAGATCCTGCCTTATCCGAACTCTTCATCGTAGAAGGCCCATCCGCCGGTGGATCAGCCAAGCAGGGGAGAGATCGTCGTTTCCAGGCTATCTTTCCTCTCCGAGGTAAACTCCTCAACACCGAACGGGCTCATTTAGACAAGATCATCAAAAACAACGAACTCAAAGACTTGCTCATCGCCCTGGGCACCGGAGTAGGGGAAACCTTCGATCTCACCAAGCTCCGTTACCACCGCATCATCATCATGTGCGATGCTGACGTGGACGGGGGCCATATTGCCACCTTACTGCTTACTTTCTTTTATCGCCACGCCCATCAAATCGTTGAAGCAGGAAATCTCTATTTAGCCATTCCGCCCCTTTATAAAATCCAAGTCGGCAAAGAAGTCAACTATGCTTATACTGAACAGGAGCGCAACCAAATCATGGCTCTTCACAAAGGCGCCAAAGCCAATGTCCAGCGCTATAAAGGTCTCGGAGAAATGAACGCGGAACAACTCTGGGAAACCACCATGGACCCCAAAAATCGCATCATGAAACAAGTTTCCATTTACGATGCCCAATTGGCTGACGAAACCTTTGACATGCTCATGGGTGAAGCCGTCCCTCCTCGCAAACGCTTCATCACCACCCACGCTCAATCCGCCACCCTGGATATCTAACCAGCCGTCATCATCACCTTAATTGCTTCCCCAAAAACCAAACGCTTACACCTCTTATTTAATCCCCATACTTATCCGTCACTGAAAGATAAGCACCTTAAATTGGAATATTTACTCATAAACAACCCTTGCATTTCCCCTCCAATCCCTTTAAACTCCGTCTTGACGAACAGATCCCAATTCCCCAATATAAAATTAATTTGGCATTTTAAATTTTGAATTTTTAATTATCAAGCATGCTTTCTTTCCTCACTGATCACATCCTCCGTTTTGCCCTGGCTTCATCAATTCTCGCCGTCCTCTATGGCTTCTACCTTGCCTACCAAGTCAACCGCCAAGATCCCGGCAGCGATAAAATGCAATCCATCTCCAACGCCATCAAAGAAGGCGCTCAGGCCTTTCTCAACCGCCAGTACACTTACGTCGCTATAGTTGCCGCTGTTATCTTTCTGGTCTTATTTGCCACCTTAGGCCAACATCCCGCTGTCGGTTTTGCCATCGGCGCCTTAGCTTCAGCCGCGGCTGGGTTCATCGGCATGAATATGGCTGTTCGCGCCAACGTCCGCACTGCCGAGTCAGCCAAACAAGGACTGCCTGCTGCTTTAACCTTGGCTTTCCAAGGAGGCGCTGTCACCGGCATGCTGGTCGTCGGTTTAGCCCTCTTAGTCACCACCGCCTACTATGCCCTTACCCGCGACCTCACCGGACTGGTCGGCTTAGGCTTTGGCGGCTCCCTCATTTCTGTCTTTGCCCGCTTGGGAGGCGGCATCTATACCAAGTCCGCAGACGTCGGCACTGACATGGTAGGCAAAATCGAAGCCGGCATCCCCGAAGATGATCCTAGAAATCCCGGAGTCATCGCCGACCTAGTAGGGGACAATGTTGGCGACTGCGCCGGCATGGCCGCTGACCTTTTTGAAACCTATGTGGTCACCGCTGTCGCCGTCATGCTCCTAGGATCTTTGCTCTTTCATAACTACCTCAATGCTGTCCTTTTCCCCTTAGCTTTAGGAGCAGCTTCCATTATCTCTTCTATCGTCGGCACCTGGTTCGTCAAACTCCCTCAAAACAACTCCATCATGACCGCCCTCTATCGTGGCCTGGGCGCTGCAATCGCTCTTTCCGCTGTCCTCTTTTACCTGCTTACCACTAGCATCATGCACGACATTAATCTCTTTTATGCCGCCCTCATCGGCGTACTTGTGACTCTGGGTCTGGTCGTCCTTACCGAATATTTTACTTCCAAAAAATACTCTCCTGTTGCCAAACTGGCCGTCGCATCCGAAACCGGCCATGGTACCAACATCATTGCCGGCCTAGCTCTTTCCATGAAATCAACCTTTCCTGCCGTACTCCTTATTGCTTTAGCTTCTCTCGTCACCTATAACCTGGCCGGTCTCTATGGTATTGGTATCGCCGCCATGGCCATGCTCTCCCTCACCGGCATCATCGTGGCCATCGACTCTTTCGGCCCCATCACTGACAATGCCGGGGGCATAGCCGAAATGGCTGGACTATCAGAAAATATCCGTAAAATCACCGATGCTTTAGATGCCGTAGGCAACACTACCAAAGCCGTTACCAAAGCTTACGCCATTGGTTCTGCGGGCTTGGCTGCCATGGTCCTTTTCACCGCCTATACCCAAGAGTTGGGTAGGGCAGGGGACATCCTTAATTTTGATCTTGCCAACCCTCCCGTACTCATTGGCTTATTCATTGGCGGTTCCTTACCTTATCTTTTCGGCGCCCTGGCCATGGAATCAGTCGGTAAAGCCGCCGGATCACTGGTCAAAGAAGTTCGCCGCCAGTTCAAAGAAATCAAAGGTATCATGCAAGGCAAAGCCAAACCCGAATACGCCAAGTGCGTGGATATCGTTACCCAAGCCGCTCTCAAAGAAATGATCGTTCCCGCCCTCATCCCTGTAGTCGCTCCTCTTCTGGTTGGCTTCTTGTTGGGACCTCAAGCCCTTGGCGGCCTCCTTGTCGGCACCATCGTCACCGGCATCTTCGTAGCCATCTCCATGACCACCGGAGGCGCTGCCTGGGATAACGCCAAGAAATATATTGAGGCCGGCCATCTGGGCGGAAAAGGCAGCCCTGCTCACGCTGCCGCCGTCACCGGTGACACCGTTGGAGACCCCTACAAAGATACTGCTGGCCCGGCTATCAATCCCATGATCAAAATCGCCAACATAGTCGCTCTCCTCATCGCTGCTTTCCTTGCCTAATCTTTCTTGATCATTCTTCCTGGCCACCTATTCCTAAAGTCTCTATCCTCAACAGCGGATTGCTTCTTAATTAGCCTCAAAAACACCCCTTTCCACCCTTTTCTCGACCTTCAATTTCTGCTACAATGAAAGGGTACAATTAACTGCCGATTCGCCAAATTTATCGGCGCCGTCTCGGCGCCGTCACTGTTCTTAATTACATTTTCCTAATTACAGTTTACTAATTACGCAATTTCCTAATTGCTAATTACTCGCTTATCATGTCCGACAACCCAGACCAACCCACCGATAACCCTCAGGAAAATAACCCGTCTTCTGACGAAGCCATCCTTCCTGACATTGGCACCGTTAAAGACACTCCCTTCGGCAAAGTCAAGACTGCCACCATCAGCGATGAAATGCAGCAATATTACCTCGATTACGCCATGAGCGTCATCGTTGCTCGCGCCCTTCCTGACGTCAGGGACGGCCTCAAACCTGTTCACCGCCGCATCCTTTACGCCATGAAAGAAATGGGGCTGCTTCCCCCTGCCAAATACGTCAAATGTGCTAAAGTTGTCGGTGAAGTTTTAGGCAAATTCCACCCCCACAGCGATGCCGCCGTCTATGACGCCCTTGTGCGCATGGCTCAGGATTTCTCCCTCAGATATCCTCTCGTTGATGGTCAAGGCAACTTTGGATCTGTAGATGGCGACCAGCCAGCTGCCATCCGTTACACTGAATGCCGACTGGCCAAAATCACTGAACCCCTTCTCCGCGATATCGATAAACACACCGTCGAAATGATCGACAACTTCGACGCCACCCTCAAGGAACCCACAGTGTTACCCAGCCTCTTACCCAACCTCCTCATCATGGGTTCAGAAGGCATCGCCGTCGGCATGGCCACCAAAATCCCTCCTCACAACCTTTCAGAAGTCATCGACGCCACCCTCGCCACTATCAAACAAGGCCAAACCACCAACCTCAACGAGTCCCAACTCGAAACTAGAAACCGCCCTGAAGGGGCCCCTTTGGGGAAACTAGAAACTAATGAAGATCTCCCCAACCTACTCGCTGATGCCAAACCCAATGTTCCCTGGGCCACTCCCATTCCCAACCCTCAGATCTCTTTCTCTTCAGACATCACCATTGACCAGTTGCTTAAACATCTTACCGGACCTGATTTTCCCACTGCCGGCTATATTTTTGACCAGGAAATCATCAAACAAGTTTACACCACCGGCAGAGGCTCTATCCCGGCTCGGGGCAAGGCCGAAATTGAAGAAGTCAAAGGCAACCGCTTTCACATCATCGTCACCGAAATCCCTTACCAGGTTAACAAAGCCAATCTGGTCGCCAGCATTGCCGACTTAGTCAAAGACAAACGCATCGACGGCATCTCCGATCTCCGAGATGAATCCGACCGTACCGGCATGCGCATCGTCATCGAACTCAAACGCGACGCCAAACCCAAATCCGTCCTCAACCAACTCTACAAACACACTCAATTACAAACCACTTTCCCTGCTAATCTTGTGGCTCTGGTTAACGGCACCCCTCAACTTCTTAATCTCAAACAAATCCTTACAGAGTATATCAAACACCGTCAACTAGTCATCATCCGCCGCTCCCAATTTGACCTCCGCAACGCCCGCTATCGCGCCCATATCCTGGAGGGCCTCATCAAAGCCTTGGACCATATCGACGAGATCATCGAAACCATCAAGAAATCCAAAGATTCTGACATTGCCAAAAACAACCTCATGACCAAATTTGGCCTCTCCGAATATCAGGCCGTCGCTATTCTGGACATGCAACTCCGTCGTTTATCCGGTCTGGAACGTCAAAAAATCGAAGACGAATACGCTCAGGTCATGAATCAGGTTAATTATCTCGAAGACCTGCTCAACCACCCAGAAAAAATTCTCACCGTCATTACCGACGAGCTTAAACAAGTCAAGACCGATTACGGCGATCCCCGCCGTACCCTAGTCGTGCCGCAAGCTATCGGTGAATTCAACGAAGAAGACCTGATTCCTAAAGAAAACACCATCGTCACTGTCACCACTTCCGGCTATATCAAACGCATGTCTCCTTCCACCTTCCGCTCTCAACATCGCGGCGGCAAAGGCGTCTCCGGCATGACCACCAAAGAAGCCGATGACATTGCTCATCTCCGCACCGCTTCCACTCACGATCACATCTTATTCTTTACTGACCGTGGCCGCGTCTTCCAACTCAAAGTCTGGGAAATTCCCGAAGGATCGCGCACTTCCAAAGGACAAGCCGTCATTAATCTACTTAACATCGAGCAAGGAGAACAAATCCAATCCATCCTCACCATCCTTCCCAAAGACATGAAAGACGACTCCCAATACATCCTCCTTGCTACTCACCAGGGAGTTGTCAAAAAAACTTCCCTTTCCCAATTCCAGCACATCCGCACCAATGGCATCATCGCCATCAAACTTCAGGACCAAGATCATCTCGTTTGGGCCGCCCTCACCACTGGCACCAATCATATCCTCATGGTCTCTCATGAAGGTAAATCCATTCGCTTTTCAGAAACCGACATCCGCCCCACCGCCCGGGACACCATGGGAGTCATCGGCATGAAATTGGCCAAATCAGATGATTACGTTGTCAGCCTGGAAATCCTTCCTGACAAAATCACTCCTCCCCAGGACAAACGAGTCAAATTCTTCCGCCATCTCCTCGTCGTCATGAAGCAGGGGATCGGCAAACAAAGCCCCATCGACCAGTTCCCACTCCAGAAACGGGGCGGGCAGGGTGTTAAAG
>CAZYTL010000025.1:0-17340 GCA_964650355.1 uncultured Gammaproteobacteria bacterium
GACGAAATTATCATCGGCGCAATAGTTGCTGTTCTGGCTGCCATCAGCTACCGGGAAACCAGGCTGGTGGTCAAAACTACCTAATGCTGAGTGCAGATCAGTGACCGGGCAAAAAGGCTCACTTGCAGACGGCTAAACTCAAATCTCCGGCTGTCTTCGCTTGAGTCTTTTTGTTTCCCTTCTGATCATCCTCCTCTACGAATTCGCTTCAAAGCCAATGTCTCTACAGGAGGAGATGAAGCACTAAAACAGCGAGTAGGGGATCTAGAAACAAATTTTGACCAATTACTAGGGCAAAGATTTGTGGAAATGGGTATCGCATCTGAGTATCAAGGAGATGATTTCTGACTCAACCGGTTTTTCTGTTTTACCAAAGTCTACTTCGAAGCCTTGAAGTAAATCGTATTGTTACCTTTGCCTATCTGTATTCAAAAATAATTCTATTTTTTTGTTGTTTGATACAGCGGTGTATCATTTTAAACTGCCCTTGTGACTTTATTAAATTAATGTATTAATCTACCTTCCTGTTTGATACCTCTGAAAATTAAATATCCGGTTAAAAGTGGAGCAATTGACAAAAGGACCGTTTTGTTTGGACCTAAAGTGTCCATTGAGTATCCAATCAAAGGAAAGAAAATGATCGCTATTAAATTTTTAGCTACACTTTCTACAGATCCGAGCGTGGCACGTATATCCTTTTTATAGAAAAATTGTTTGAATGGATTGAGAACCGGGTTAATCAATGAATCGAATCCAAAGTAAATAAAGAAGAAAATTATGCTGAATATAGGTCCAGCGAATAAAAGTAAACTGACCAAAACAGCTATCTTTAAAATCATCATTGTTTCTAAATAACGTTTTTCAGTACTAATTTTTTTATTTATTCGTTTTGAAAGTAAACTAAAAATTGCGGCTATTGCAGATCCAATCGCTACCATAATCGCGATATTTTCGTTCTTTATTCCAAGACCGAGTAAAAAGGGTTGATAGACTATATCAGAAAAAAGCATTATTGTTAGTTTAATAAAAATTCCTACCAAAACTAGACTGCGTACTATTTCATGAGTTGTGGTATAACTAATCGCTTTCGTTGCTAACTTATAAGCATTCTTCATATCATTTTGGATGTGTGATTTTGCCTTACTAACCTTTTCCTTGAGTCTAAATAGAATTAACGTGCCAACGAAATATCCTAAACTACCAGTCAACCATAAAAAGTCAAGTCCAGGGTGTGGTTGTCCTAAAATATTGTATATATTTGTAGCTCCGATCAATAACAAAAAGATAATCACATTCAAATTGGAAAATGCTGTCGCGGTTTGATAAACGAATTCATATGTTGAGTAGTATTTATCTATGAGATCTTCTCTCTTGGCTTTTTTGGCAATCTCGTAGGGTAAGGCCTCGAACGCTCCTGTACTAAATGTATGGGCGATTCCCTTTAAACTAAAAAGCAGCCACATCATCCATGGTTTAGAGATAAAAAAGAAAACTGCAAAAATTAAGGACTGCATAAACCAACTTACTTGCACTGACTTCCTTTTGCCAAACAAATCTGCAAAGGCACCAGTCGGAATTTCCGAAAGAAGCAGAAAGAGAGATTGTAGAGACAAACCAACGCCTACCTGTGTGGCCGTGAACCCCTTAGACAAAAAAAAGACCATGATAACCATGTCTATATCTGGAATCGCCACGCCTATGAACAAGGCCAAATATAGAGGATAAAAAAGCTCCCATTCGGTTTTCTCTAAAAATTTCATAAACTTTAATTCTAATTAGAATAACATAAAATCAAATCCCAAAGCGGCTGTTAAAAAATCTCTATTTTGAGGAATAAGTTAGAGCAAAGCCAGTTGTGCAATCCAGCACCCTCTTCAGGGTTAAACCCTCAGACGACTCGATGTTTAATTCCGGTCCCCTGGTTAATATATCCGCCATTTGTCTTGAAACCTCAATCACTTTGGCTGGTCCAACCGCATGTATTAAATTATCCAGATGTATAGGCATTGCTGTTGAATCTTTTATACCAGCTTCAAGTTCCTCAATTGTTAGGTCTATTTCATTTAACAGTACCGGGTCATCTAGAGCTTCGTATCTCAGACGATAAGAAATTAGCGTGACAGCAGCCTGAGCTAAAGTATCAGAAGTAATTTTGTCTTGATGTTCGCTCAAAACATGGGCACTGACATCTTTTAATAATTCGGCGTTTAAAACCTCTTCTGACACATAACTTGGCCATTCAAACGGTTTTTCAACTTTTACCTCAACCGTTTGCGTACTTTCTATCCTGTGGAAAATCTCGGCTGGTGTCCCAACATTGTTGAGCATTGCTTGTAACATTAGCATTGGCCCTTCGTGGGTTCCCACTAACACTCTCATCGGTCGATGCTCCTCTCTATAAAAATTATTTGCAGCCTCCATCAGATCAAGCATTAAAGACAAAGATTTTAGATGGACATGAGAAAAATTTTCGCCCCCCGCAATCCTATCTTCGAATGAAAAAAGCTGATTTGGCTTGAATTCGTTTTCATGGTGTCCAATACCATTGCCGAATGAGCGTTCGTTAAGGCGCCAGTCCCTTTGGATGTCTCGAACTGGGTAAGGCTCTCCGCTGGTTTGGAGGGCAATTTCTACGGTAGCTAAATCGGATGAACGTCCTGAGGTTAATACTAAATCCGGAGCTGGTTTGTCCCACAAGAGTCCTCCCACATCGTATGACCGTTGTGCACTTCTTTTGGTAATTGTGTCATCGATTGGCTCTCTCGACTCACCTTGGATCACACCAGCTAACACACCTTTTGCCTGGGGTTCAGTGTCGCCATTTCGTACTAATGTCAGTTCAATTCCTGCTCCTTGTATCCAACCTTCCTTGATCTGATGGTATCGTAATCTTAATTCATCAACTGCAGGTAACAATTGTGGCAAATCTTCTCGATTCGGACTTTCTCCTACTTTAAAAGCCTCTGGAGATAAAATCCGAAGCAGTTTGCCATCCTGTTGCTGTGCTGCTTGGACATCAATATATTCCTGACGCAACTCAGTAGAAGCTTCTGGTATTCTTACAGGAACTTGTATTTCAGGCCTCATCGCCTTCCATTGTGAAATAGCGAGGTGTTGAGCTTCCGTGACAGCTCTACTCGGGCGGTCGATTGTGTGCGCACTCATAAGACTCTGCACCTCTCTGCCGTCCCTCATTGTAAGAGTGCCCGACATCTCTATATCGGGAGTGATCGCAGTTTCAAAAAAACGAGCCCCGTATTCTTGTCTCCGATACAGCAACCCCCCAGTGAAAATAATTGGAGTTCCGGGTTGTAAATGCGCGTCTTTAAACACCACGTGTTCTAATAAAGTCCGTTCGAGATCTTTCCCCCAAAAACGCGCTTCGGTATTGACATTTGATGGAAAACCTTCTACTCGACGAGCTTCACCCTCAGATTCTTCAGCTTTAATGCCCGTAATTTCAGCATAGACTTCTGCATCATCGAGATCCTCCCAACCGTTTATTCTAATCCATAGAGGCCCCATTCCTGCTACCTTTCCTGTCCCCCATGTCTTGAAAGCAGGTGAGATACCTCGATCTGAAACATCCTGATACATACCTACATGCGTTAATTGAATTCCGGTTTCCGTTACCACTGCCTTCAAACCCACTTCGCCTTCAAGTGCATACTTTTGTCCAGAGAAGAGCTCTATTTCTTGCAGATCAAGTCTATCAGGGGCGTTCGGAACCAACGACCAATCAGGAGGAATATTTCTTTCTGCGGCCCGATGGGAATTCCACTTTAGGGTAAAAACATGTTCAGGCACAAAATCATTCAGCGGCATTGTCACTAAGGAGTTATCGGGCTCGACTATGGCTATTAAACCTTGTTGTCTCAATTCGTCCTCAAGATCTCGTTTCGCTTCTAAGTTGCCCCAATCTATTTTTGAGGGAATTTGACTAAACCCGTCGTCTCCCGAAAAAAACTGTTGTTCTATAGTAATAGTAGAAGGTGTCTCTTTTTTTAAAGGCATATTCAGTAGATTTGTTTAAATAAATTTTAAGATTGTTCATAGTATGAGAATGGAGCAGAGTGCGGTGCGAAAGTATTTTCGTTCCATGCCACGGTATGCCCGATAATATTTGTTTCTATCACTCTGCCTTCATCTATTCTCATTACCCCATTGGCAGTAAAGGTGGGAGTAACAGCCGGATTTATCGAACGGGCGCCATCATCTTCATAGAGAATCTGACCTGTAGAAAGCAAAAATGGTATTCCTTCTCTGATGCCAATGGCTTCAAGTCTGGCTGGCGGGTAGGCACCTACCCATTCACCTAAACGATGTCCCCATAACTTGAGCGAGTCAGCACGGGCATTGGGAGTATGAAGCATAATATCGCCATTGCCATCATAAACCCAATACTCCATTTCAACCCCTGCGACCTGATCCCAATCGCTAACTTCAACCCAAGTAGTCGAAATGCCCGTTGAACCACCCTGTTCGATGTCTGGAGTCCATGTCTTATATGTTCTTCCAGTACCTTCAATTCGGGGTGTGCGATCTCCAAAGTCCGCTAATGTACCTATATACTGTGGACGCATGACTCCGTTTTCCAATACGCCTACCAAAGCGGCCTCCATTTCCAGAACATACTGCCTTTCACCGTCGATCATACAAAGTCGATCTAAAGCAATAGTCTCATGAGCTCTCGGAAGGGGTTCGATGTGAGGTGGATTTTTTGCGGTAGAAATATTAAAGTGAACCAAATATCCATTTTCAGGCAAGAACTCACTTCTTGGCGTAACTTCAACCGAATCATCCACTCTTACTATCAACATGAGGTCTCTAGACCGCAGTCCGGCTTCTATCTGTCGATGTAATTCAGGGTTCCTAAACAGTTGAGAGCCACCGGGCATATCCACGGTTGAATCTTGTACAAACTCATGGTTACTTACCGCCTGTTGATGAACTGCGCGCTGGTCGTCCAGTGATTGCCCGGTTTCCTGGCTAGAAACATACGGTGGGGGAGTTATTCTCTGTTCAGGTCCTAAACTACCTTTCTCGGGAGATTTTTCTTTTGATTTACTCATAGTTTAAAATCTTTAACGTTAATTAATGACTTTCATTCAGTAACCGTTGAGCATGTACTGCCAGGGTATCTTCTCTTCGTTGTATAGAGCTAGTAATATCCACATACGGAGGTAAAGTCATTCTGTCACTATAAGTAGTTACCTCATGAAAAGTACCAACGATCTTCCCGTTCGGTTTCACCAATCTCTGTGCTTCTTCGAAAATCCTGCAGGCTTCTCTGCCTCCTTCACAACAGGTACGCGCTGATGCCTCGACCACCACCAAATCATACTTCGGTTCTTCATAAAAATCCCCGATAGGAATAGTAGTGAGGCTCGGAACGGTCCGAAACGAGTATTCCGATTCCGCATTCCGTTTAATGCCTGCATTGTATAAGCCTGTCTAGTTTGATCTACGGTCATCACATCGATACGTCTCAGGGGATTAGCTCCCCCGTTCGGTGCCGCAGCATGAAGGATATTTGCCTCGTTCCGTGATCCAATGAATAATACTCGGCTTCTGGGATTTTCTCTTGCAGTTGTAAGAGCCTCTGCAATATTCCCGTCAGGCACGTGTTCTTCTTGTCTCCACGCTTCATACTCCTGCTGCCATTTAGCCTCAACCTTTCTCCAGTCAAGAGCTAAAACGTCTTGAGTATCTCTTATTCCCAGGGTATCTAAGACGTATGCTTTGACCGGATAAAATGCGTGCTGACCGTCACTCGTCACTAAACTATGATCAGATACCCAAGTATTGATTTTTGCGTGAGAAGCAACTACCGCTCCTTCTCCAATATATTGAGTCCTATAGAGAACCTGCGCCTGCTTAGCTATCCAAGCCCAAGCTCCTACTTGCATTCCGGGGAAACTTGTGTACTGGCTTGTTCTCGCGAGTTGTGCAGGTAGATCCGCAGGATGCTCCTGTGAGATAAAATAACATCCTTGCCCTAACCAAGAGTTGTCTCCAAAGACCCAACCCTCCGATCCTTGGGGATTAAATGAACCTCCAACTCGGACATACTTGCCGATTCGTAAAGAGGGAATAGCGTCAATAGCTGCTAGTGACGAATGCATTTCCGGATGCGCAGGAGTAGCATATCCACTAGCTTGAACATGGGTAGGTAAGATTGCTTCATAACCTCGGCCCACATCTCTGAGAAAATGACCATCGTCGTTACCTAGGGTGGCAAAGTGCAAAGGATGGCCATTCGGACCGGGAGTTTTTTCTGACTCTTCCACAGGATGTACATGCAAGATGGGACCACTGGTATCAATCGAAATATGCCCTTCGGGAAGACCAAATGCCACAGCCAGTTCTTCAAGTCTTTCTTGCCATAATCTGGCTAAGAAAATTTCATCTCGGAACGTTTTGACTCCGGTGCGGGCGGATTTAAGTTCTTTCCATATCATCGCGTAAGCATAAGAGGGTGTCATTTCTCTCAATTGAATTCTACCTTCTTTAAATGCCGCCACCTCTCCGTCAAACGGGCGGACATAAGTCTCAGGATCATGTTCTTGGAAAACAACTGGACGGGTAAGTTCCAATCTTTGCGCAGTCGTCATCCCAGGGGAAGCTTCTCGATGTTGCACTACCCCATCATTGTCAACGACCACAATTTCTCCGGGGCTCATAGTTTGCCTTAATGACAGTTTTTCTTTTGCCATAAAAATTTTTTAATAAAATAAATTTTGATAAAAAGTTACAAAATAACGAGGCTATATAAATTAAACAATGAATTAATTATCAATGTTAAATAATTAGGCCGATATAATTTTCCAGTAAGTTATGGTATTAAAATATAGTTATGCATTCTACACCATGTGTCAAGTTATTACAACAAGTAATTTTATACTATGTTCAAAAGGTGGCTATACCCATAGTAAACCCACTGATTTTCATAACCCAATTGCTACACATATTCCCAAATGCCCAATGTCGGGTAGAAGTGGAAATCTAACGGTTAGTCACCCTGTAATTCCTTGCGCGGGCCGAAAAATCATCTATCATCTTCTCTCCGTTCTAATTCCAATCCGATTCAACCCACATCCTGCCCAAATCACCATCTCCTGCTTATCTGACCAAAGGCAGCATTTCTTTGGCAATTAAACTAGCGATTTGTCTTTCCTGGGCCACCTTTTCCTGATCAGCCTTTGGATCGCGCAAAGGATGAGGAAACGGGTGCTTGCCTTTGCGATTTTTTTTAGTCACTCCGGTAGTAGCATGGTAAAAAATATCCTCCCCAAGAGAACTCTGCTCTGCCACAAAAACGTCAACCTTGCCTCCAATCTGTCTCAGCAATTCTGGAATATTTTCTGCCGCCACGATCGCGACTGAAACATCAACCTCATGTTCTTGAAACTTGTTGACCAGATCTGTTATCGTCTCGCCTGATCTTGTCCCCTCAGTGATAATCAGCGTCTTGCCTAAAGGTCTTCTAAAAGGCCTTACCTGTCTCTCTTGAGCTTCAGCGCCTGCAGGTGGCGAAGCAGATTGATTTTTCGTTAAAAAGGCATCCAGACGATCCTTCCACTCTCTCGGGTGAAAACCAGCATCTCCTACTCTGCCTGCAGTCAGATAATTGACTCTCACCGGTTCTTTAATCCCTAATTCGCTTCTCCTCAACGAAGCTATCCTGGCGATGATATTTGTGGGGATCCGTCCGCCTGATTCATCGCTAATTAGCGTGTCAAACTCAGTAACTTTGTCCCCGATTGAAGCCACTAGTCTGCCTAATGCTTCAATGGCCTGTTCGTTTAATTTCTCAGCTCTTTCCGGGCTGATGTCCTTAATTTTTTCTACTAAACCAGGCACATCCACGGTTTGCCTCACCTTGGTAGCCAATTCTGCTTGGGACGCCTTCCATCTCTTAATCGCCTCTGTTCTCTTGATTCCGTGTCCATACCCAGCTATGTTTGGATCTTTTTGAATATATTCTGCCATGTCTTGATTGTAAAATGACTGATTTTAACTGACCAGTAGCACTATTTCGGCCTAACTCCTCCATTAGATAAACGCCTTTAACTGTATGCGTTTCGTCATCCTGGAAACCCCGATGGCCATCGGGGTTGATAGGATCTCTATTTACGTAGATTCTATCGCTCCACTTCGTTGCGCTCCAGAATGACGAGTGCGTATTTCTAAAATCGTTTATCTAATCCAGGTTGTTTCTCTGTCTTTCAGGTTCAAGTCGAATCATGATTTTCAGCCAGTTTGAACCTAACCACGTAACTGTCACCTCCAATAAATATAGCCTATAGCATTGACTTATTAGATATTTTGTGCTATAATCTCTACATCGGTGGGATAACAGGTATCCCGCCAATTGCACCTTAAGTTATCGGGAGGAATACAATGAAAGAAGGGTGCGCAGGTGTCGTTATATTGGCCATCATAGGCGTACTCGTCGTTGCGGGAGGTGTTTTTCTGGGCCTGACATGGTACGACCGGGCCCAGCACACCATCAGGTTCCATGCTTACGCGCTGGACAGCGACACATTCGTCGTCCAGCGGGTAAAGCTCCCATTCCTTAACCAATGGAAAAAAGGGTACGTCTATATGTACCCTAGACACGCGATACGTCATGAGGATGGGGGATGGGGCGCTCGCCCCACCACGTACGACGAGGTCAAGGAGGGGTTCCGCACCTTCTTCGGTACGATTTGGGGGGAGGAGAACGAAAGATTGCAATATATAATTTTGTGTTCCCCTGAACCACTCAATTCAATGGATGAACTAGAAAAGGTTTTCTGGGATCCTACCAGAAAAACCGATTTCTGGTTCGATCCAGCCGAAGAAGGGGGGCTTCCCAGGACGTTTGTCCTCGAATGCCGCTAGGCCCTCCTGGGAGGACCACCATTTCAAAATAGCAGGCCGGGCCCAATTGCGGGTCCCTGCCAGCTAATTTGACTAACTAATGGTGGTCCTCCTCAACCAAACTAACGACCTCCCTGTCCACTATTGGATGCCGACAATTTCAAGCCTGAATGACTTATATTTAACAGATCATCATGTCACCCCATAACTTTTTCATCCTCTTCTCATCCGGAACTACTAACCTAAACCATTGACCATCCCCTCATCATCTCTTCACCTCACATAGCCTCATGACTTCTCTTAACCTGTGCCTCTCTGGCTTCAGTCTACTAATTTTTTTTCGTCGCCCCATCAGGAGCTGAATTTTTTATAATAAAAGAAATCTAAACAGTGATACTATATCAGTTAATTCTCTTTGCCTCTCTAATCTATGGCCAGACTCACCTACCAGGAACTCATTACCAAACACCTCAAAATCCTTAAAAGCCTGCAAACCAAAACCGGTCTATTTGTCGCCTCTGATCCTCACCAGTCAGCCGGCTATGACAAATCCTGGCTCCGGGATAACTTTTATGAAACCATGGCTTTCGAAGTCATTGGCGACTGGAAAACCGTGGAAAAGACCTATCGGACCATCTTAAACCTCTTTCTCAGATACGAAGAAAAAATCGATTGGGCCATCCAGGAAAAACCCAAAGCCAGCTTCCAGTACATCCACGCCCGTTTCCACCCCGATACCCTGGATGAATTCTGGGAAGAATGGGGTAACAAACAAAACGACACCGTGGGTTGTATCCTGTTTCGCATCGGCGAGTTAGAAGTCCGCAACCACCGCTGCATCTTAAAAACTCCGGATCACCTGCGCATAGTCAACAAACTCGTCAAATATCTGGCCGCCATCGAATATTGGCAGGACCGGGATTCCGGTATCTGGGAGATGGGGGATGACCTGCACGCGTCTTCCGTAGGTGCTTGCGTCGCCGGTCTTAAATCAGTTTCTCGCCTGGCCAGAATCGCTGTTCCCCGTCACCTGATCCGCAAAGGAGAAAACACCCTTAAATTGTTACTGCCTAGGGAATCTGACGCCCACTTTACTGATTTGGCCCTGCTGTCTTTAATCTGGCCCTATGACGTGGTCAATCCCGATCAACGCGATCAAATCCTCCAAAACGTCGAATACCATTTACATAAAGAAAGAGGAGTGGTCCGTTATAAAGGCGACCATTATTACAACAGAAACCCTGACGGCTTCAGTGAAGAAGCTGAATGGACATTTGGTCTCTCCTGGTTGGCCATCATCTACCAGAAGCTAGGTATGCTGGACAAAGCCCACCAACTCATCAAAGACCTCATCGCCATTGACACCCCTGAAGGCCTGCCCGAACTCTACTTCAGCAACTCACCCGAGTACAACCAAAACACTCCTTTGGGCTGGAGCGAATCCTTGTTCGTCGTGGCCCTCTATGAAATGAACCACCGCCAGGAACCGACTTCCGAATCAACCCCGAGTGAACCCCATCTTCCCGACTGAAAACACTGATCCCCAATCGCGTAATCCTCCTTCCTTAAGCAGTATCAGCAACTTTATAAAACCTTCACCCTCGGGTACAATATGAACCATGACCAACGCCCTTATTTTTCACGGCGCAGACAACGATTCTCAAGGCAACTGGTTCCCCTGGTTAACGGCAGAACTTGAAAAGCAAGGCTATAAAGTTTGGTCCCCTGACTTACCCCACTCCGACCACCCTGTCCAGAAAGATTGGCTGGCAACTATCTTTTCGAACCCTGATTGGCAATTTAACCGTGATTCGGTACTCATTGGGCATTCGGTTGGAGCCACCCTGATTTTGAGGATCCTTGAACGCCTTCCTGAAGATGTTCAGATCAACAAAGCGATTTTAGTCGCCGGGGTGGTTGAACTGGGAACCAAACCTGAATCCTTCCAATACAAGCGGAGTTTAGTAGAAAGTCCGTTTAACTGGACCAAGATCAAGAAATCAGCTCGAAAATTTTATTTTATTCATTCAGACAACGATCCCTATCAATGTGGAGATGACCAGGGGAAAATCATGTACCAGCACCTGGGCGGAGAACTGATAATCAAATCCGGAGAAGGCCATTTTAATCTGGAAAAAGGTCCGCAATACAAAAAATTTCCTTTAATCTTAGAAATCTTGGATGAACGATGATTAATAAGTCAGACTTGTTTCCCATCGGCATTGGTACCTGGGGAATTGGTGGCCTAGTGGATCGGGATGAGAGCATTGACGAGCAAAAACAAATCAATGCCATCGCCCACATGCTTGACTCCGGCATGAACTTTGTTGAAGCCAACCTTTGGTATTCCCAAGGCTATGCCGTGGAGATCCTCAAAAAGGCAATAGATAAATCATCCAAGAAGCGCGACGACCTTTTTATTTGTCAATCCGTCTATCTCTTTAACCGCGAGTTACACGACTTGGAAGTAGAAGTAGATCAATTACTGACTCAACTCGGAACAGATCACCTCGACACCCTTCAGCTTTTGCAAGATAGCTTCACTCGATACGAGTTTGAACAGATTGTTACTATCGTTGATGAGCTAATCGACAAAGACAAAACTCGATTTAGCAGCATCACTAACGAGGACTTGCCGTTACTAAAAAAATACCACCAGCATTTTGGCCACCGGCTTTTTTCTCACGAAGTCGGGTATAATTTTGAGATCAGGGCCAACGAAACTGAAGGCATCATCCCTTACGCTGACCAGCACCAGATTCTCACCGTGGTTTATCAACCCCTCCGCCGTAATCGCACCGCCAGAAGAAACTGGCCTCTATTAGTTAGCCTGGCCCAAAAATATGACGCCAGTCAAAATCAGATCATCATGGCCTGGTTAACATCAAAAGGCTATCTGCCTATCACCAAATCAGAAACCATCTCTCATATCGACGAGCATTTGGCTGCTTTAAAAATTAAGTTAACTGACGATGACATCCAACAACTTGACCACTTCTCACCGCCCGGCTACCAACCTCCTAAAATTGACTGGCGTAAGAGTGGTGAAGGCGTTAGGGCTGACCAACTTAGCAACGTTTTTGATGAGTTATATGATCAGCAATTAGCCGCTCATTCACCATGACTCACGACCAACTGAACCACTTATGAAACTGTTCTTAGCCTCAGAAATTAAACATCCGGAAAGCTTGAAAAAACTACGTCGCTTCGTGGGTGACTTCAGCCGAAAACGGATTGTCTATATTCCCACCGCAGCCAACGGCGAATATTACGGATCCTGGAAAGGCGGGGAATCCATTCAGCGAGCCCTGTCCATGGGTGCTGCCAAGTTTGACGTAGTTCAGCTGGAAGATAATTGCTATCAAGACGTCATCAGCCAGATCAAAGGAGCAGATATTCTCTGGATCGCCGGCGGCATGTCCGGCTATTTGCTTTACTGGATCAGGCGGACCGAGCTGGACAAAGCCTTGCCTGAAATACTTGACAGGGGCACGATTTATGTGGGGTCCAGTGCGGGTAGCATGATTTGTGCCCGGACCCAATATTCTCCTGAATGGTTCTTGATAGAACCAGAACCGGGAGCCAGCCTTGTTCCCGGGTTGGGATTAGTTGATTTTGAAATTTATCCCCACTTTGAAGACGACCAACTACCGGAGATTAAAAAACGCTGGAAAAAAGGCGAACTTTACCTGCTTAAAAACGGGGAAGTGATCACCGTGGTTGACGGAAAAGTCAAAGTGCTAGGGGAAAAGCGGGTTCTGAAAGCCTAGAAATCTATAATCATGCTTAAAAAACACCTCAACATAGAAGACCTCAAAAAACAAATCAAACGGGATTTACCTCGATTGATTTTTCTAGCTGGCAAAACTTGTACTGGTAAGTCAACTTTTGCTCTTGATCTAAAAAACCTTGGCTATAAGCATATTGAACTTGATGTTGTGGTGAGGCAGAATGTTGTCCAGAAGTTTCCCATGAGCGATCAATCCCAGGCGTTCTCCGTTTATACTGGAAATGCTCCCAAAGAATGGCAAATCTCCTTTGAGAAGGCAACTAGGACCCTCATCAAAGAAGAGCTAAAAAGTTCAAAAGTTGTTGTTGAAGCCGCCATCGCTGATGTAAATATACTTAAACGTATATTTACAGGAGAGTTAAAGTATTTTGTCATTATATTCTTTCACCCCTTTAATAGGAAATTTTATTATTTAAGCATTTTGAACAAATTTATCGATGATTTAAGAACCCAAAAAAGATCTTTCCCGCTTTGGCGTTATGTTACTCCTGAAGTAATCAACGATTATAACAAAAAGGAAAAAAAGGGAGCGAAGGTAAGGAAGCTAATCCGTGAATATGCTGATCAAAGTATCATTAATTCCGTAAAACGATACCAAGCTTTTAAAAATGTCTATCCCAACATCATTCTCACCGGATACTAGAGCCGTAAAGAACCACCCTCGGTACTCATGTTTCATGGAAAGTTAACCCTTACTTCTTTGCCACTCCTAAAAAATCATTCCTGAACTCTATCTCCACCAAATTAACCAACCTGGTCTTGAAAAACTTAGACCCGTCATCAAACTCCAACTGTTTGTCTATAGGCATCTTTCTCTTCATGCATTGAGACAAGAAGTCATCATAATTGCGGGTCATAAATGCCATGTGCTCCACTCCTGGTTTTAACTTGCGCAAATCAGCTCCAGGCTTGGGCTCGAAAATTTCCACTCTGGGCACTTGGATTCCTTGAATTACAAAGGAGTGATTGAACGCATACACCCGGTTCCTTCTCTCATGAATCATCTGGTCATGAATCAGAGAGGCATACTTTAACAGCCAGTCACCGCACTGATCAAACTCCTTTTTGCTTAACACCTGGACTCCTAAGTGATCACCAGCAAACTGCTCTTCTGTTAAATCAATCCCTAAGTTTTTAGCCACATTAACCACCAAAGGCACATAAACCCTTAAAAAATTTTCCAACTGTGCCGGATCTTTAATCGCGTAATAATCTACCAACATCATCACAATTTTAGTCTATAAGAGAACATTCCTCCAAGCAGCATCAATTCAGCTATCTTTCATTTTATTTTCAGTTAATTGCCCTAAACTTCAGTTATAATTTATAATTATACAACCTATGAGGTCTCGTTATCTCCGTCTCTTTGCGCCCTTCCTCATCTTCTTCCTGTTGGTTGCCGGTTTGATTACCTATATCTTTACCCGGCCTTCGACTCCATTGCCGGTTTTGCCGTTACCCAACTTTGGTCGCACCCCTTCCCCTCGGCCACTTAATCAGCAATTTACTCAAAAATATCTACCCGGCACCATCGTTGGTACCCTCAACTATCCGGGCCCCACTCTTCCTGCGGATCTGCAAGTCTGCGCCCAGGAGGTTTCTACCTATCAAACCTATTGCACTACTGACCACCTCAATTCTGTCACCGGAAATCGTTACCAATTATCCGTTCCTCAGGGATCTTATCTCGTCTATGCGCTGGTACCTGAGCACCCTGATATCAAAGCCTTTTATTCTCAATACGTGGTTTGCGGCTTGGCTTCGGAGTGTGTTTCTCATCAACCCGTTCCCGTGAACGTGTTTGCCGGTCAGACAGTTTCTGACATTGACCCTGTGGTGGCAATTGCTTTCTTCTCCATCGCCTTCTCCCGTTCCCTAGACACGACCTTCATCTTCCGTAATCTCAGAGGGGAAGACATCTAAATAAAATTAATGAATTAACTGAGTCCAACAATCAGTACTTAATCAATATTTGACAACGCATGAAATATATCCTATTATAGGGTAGCTACCTTCATTAAGCTCATCCCTCACTATGCTGTCAGATGACTCGGTAAGCAATACAAAAGCATTGGTAAAAAGAGCTGTTAAAGTTGTTCTGGTAAATATTCTCCTCGTTTTGTTTCTTTCAATCATCGTTCCTCCCGCTACGGCTCATGCTTCATTTCGTTTTCTTTCCTGGGGTGACGCCCAAGACGACGGACAGAGGTTACCAACTACTTCTAATCAAGCCGTCACTACCAATCCGGCTTTCACCATCTTTAACGGCGATTTTGAAGATGACGGATTCCAACTTTCCCTAATGACCACCATGGTCAATGCTTTAAACGGGGATGTCAGCGGAGCTACCAGCAATGGCATGTTTAACAAAACCTTTCTGGTCAGAGGCAATCATGATGATCACTACAGCAATCCTCAAGATTGGGAAAATTATCTAGTTCAAGCTAACCGTCCCCTGGTTGCCGGAGTCAGCAATTACACTGCTTTTAACGCCAATAGCACCTTCCTGACTTATTCTTTTGACTATGATAACTCACGTTTTATCGGAATAGATGTTCCTGGTAGCGTTTCTAATCTCACTACGGCCCAAATCGACTGGATTGACCAAAGATTAACTGACGCCGAAACTAAT
Organism: uncultured Gammaproteobacteria bacterium; assembly: GCA_964650355.1. Lineage (GTDB taxonomy): Bacteria > Patescibacteriota > Microgenomatia > CAYXHB01 > CAZYTL01 > CAZYTL01. The sequence continues at coordinate 15,288 of CAZYTL010000025.1, forward strand.
CATCCGGAATTAGTTCATGCCTTTATCTTCTTTCACGGACCGATTTATTGCATTAGTAACCATTGTTCCTGTACTCAAGCTAATGATCCGGCTTGTGTACCTTCTGACGTGACCAACCTGATTTCAGTTTTCAATCGTCACCCTATCGTTTCGGCTACCTTTCATGGCCATGAACACAATTTTGCCTGGACCCACATCAGCAGCGCTCGCATCGACGGTGTTACCCATGAATACGAACAATTTGTCACCAGTCCTTCAGGTGCGGGTTCATATGATGACTCTCTCAAACCCTTGCGGGTAGACTATGCCGCTATGACTTACACCCAAGGATTCGCCAGCGTTGATGTCAGCGGAACTGAATTTACCGTTAGCTTTTACAAGAATGGCACTTCCGATCCGGTCTGGTCTCAAACCTTCTCCAAAACAGGTCCTTATCCGACCTCAACTCCCAGCCCCACGCTTACCTCCACTCCTACACCTACCCCCACTCCAACCGGAATGGCCACTATCTCCTCTCAGGTATCCTCTTCAACCGATGATGTAGAAGAACAGGCCAGCAACCATTCGATGTATCTTGATAGTTCTGATTTGGAGTTAGTCAGTGATGGCAGTACTTTACAAATAGTTGGCATGCGATTCAATAATGTGGCCATTCCTCCCGGTGTCAGTATTACCAATGCTTATATTGCATTTAGTGTAGACGAAACTGACAGCGGTGCCACGTCTTTAAACATCTTCGGGCAGGCAGAAGCCAATCCCACCACCTTTACTAGTACCGCCGGTAGTGTCTCCGGTCGACCCAGAACCACAGCCCAGGTTTCCTGGCCGAATATAGAACCCTGGTCTACTGTCCATGAAACCAAACAGACGCCAGACATTTCTCCGATCATTCAGGAAATTATTAATCTTCCTGGTTGGGATGCCAATAATTCTTTAGCTATTATCATCAACGGATCCGGGGAGAGAACCGCTGAGGCTTATGACGGCGAACCTCTTCTGGCTCCCCAATTGGTAGTCACTTATATGAATAATCCCAGTCCTACTCCCACACCATTACCTACTCCTACAGATACTCCAACACCAACTCCGACACCACTTTCCACCCCAACCCCAACAATTACGCCCACCCCACTACCGACCGAAACCCCCACGCCTACTCCCACGAACACCCCCACCCCACTACCAACCGAGACGCCGACCCCAACTCCAACAATTACCCCAACGCCACTGCCAACCTCCACGCCTACCCCCCTTCCAACCGTTACGCCCACGCCTTTACCCACTGCAACACCTACTCCACTGCCGACCGCTACGCCGACACCAACAATAGAGCCCTCACCAACGGCCACACCTACGCCGCTACCGACCGAGACGCCGACGCCCACTCCCACCGGAGTGACTACCACTATCTCTTCTCAAGTATCAGCCTCCACAGACGATGCTGAAGAATCAGTCAGTAACAAATCCATCTACATGGACAGTTCCGATCTTGAGTTGGTTACCGACGGAAGCGTAATTCAAGTCGTGGGCATGAGGTTTAACAATCTCAACGTCCCCCAGGGTGCATCAATTACCAACGCCTATGTGGAATTTGAAGTAGATGAAACCGGCAGCACTCCCACCTCACTGAGAATATTTGGACAAGCTGCTGACAACCCCACGACTTTTACTACCGCCAGCGGAAACGTTTCCAACAGACCTCAAACCACAGCCCAAGTGTCCTGGCCAAATTTAGAGCCTTGGAACACGGTCAATGCCAAAAAGCCCACACCTGACATTTCCTCCATCATTCAGGAAATTGTCAATCGGCCAGGATGGGTAGCTGGCAACTCCGTTGTTCTGATGATAGATGGCACCGGTACTAGAACAGCCGAGTCCTATGATGGCGAATCTCCAGCTGCACCCAAACTAGTCGTCTCCTATGGCACAAACCCGACACCCAGTCCTACTCCTTCACCCACCTCAACGCCATTGCCTACCCCCACACCTACTCTCACTCCGACTGAGACCCCCACACCCACTCCAACCCCTACATCCACCCCCCCACCCACAC
>CAZYTL010000026.1:0-5727 GCA_964650355.1 uncultured Gammaproteobacteria bacterium
CCGCAACCAACTGCCGCCTCTCCCATCAGTTCACCTTCATCACCACCATACTCTCCACCTCTGGTTACAGCTTCATCTTCTTCTCAGCCCACCGACACCTCCGAGGCAGAACCTACCACTCAATCTAGCCAGGTCCTCAAAATCGTCGCCATCGTCCTTTCCGCTCTCTTAATCATCCTTGGCATCGGCATCACTGTCTTAGTCTTCCTTTAATCTCCGGTCTCCAGCATCCACGCTCATAAACTCCTCATCATTCTCTGCTCATATTGCTAGACCACCAGAAGTGAGCTAAAGTAAAAAGTAATGCCTGCCCCCAACAAACCCGGCCATCATCTACTCGCTCACAAACAGGGTCAGTTCCTCATCGAAGTTGTCATCGCGGTTGGCGTCATGCTCATGTTTGTCCACGCCTTCTTTACCCTCATCACGGCCTCTTATCAAATCCTGGCCCAATCGCGCTCCCAAGTCGCTGCCCGCGCCATCGCCACTGAAAAAATGGAAATCATCCGCAACTTATCTTATGATGACGTCGGCACCCAGGGAGGAGTTCCTCCTGGCAACTTACTCCAGGAAGAAACCGCAGTCCGAAATGGACAATCATTCAACGTCTACACTTCCATCATCTATCAAGACGATCCTTACGACAACCTGGCCCCCACCGACACCCTTCCCGCCGATTATAAAACGGCTCGTGTCCAAGTCACTTGGAATAACGACGTCTTTCCTAATCAACAGCAAATCACTCTCATCACTGATATCTCCCCCTATGGTGTCGAGAGTAATGCAAGTGGCGGCACTTTAAGACTATTGGCCTTTGATTCCCACGGCGCCCCCGTACCCCAAGCTAGTTTTCACATTTCCGCTCCTTCTGCCACTCCCCCCGTAGATCTTATCCAAGTAGCAGACGATTTTGGCATGGTAGAAATCATCGGTACCCCCGCTTGCACTTCCTGCTATAGTATCACTGTTACCAAAACCGATTACTCCACCGACCGTACCTATACCACTTCAGAAGTCGCCAATCCTTCCCAACCACCTCTATCAGTCCTCGAAAATGAAATCACCCAAGCCAGCTTCTCCATCGACCAACTTGCCCAAGTTAACTTCTATTCCGTATCACCAGGATCTTCTAATTATCAAGCCCTTGGAAATATCGATTTCCATCTTACCGGCAGCAAAACCATCGGCACCGACAGTGGCGGCAATCCTGTCTATAAACTCGATCAGAGTTACACCACTGACGCTAGTGGCTATCTCTCTCTCCAACTCGAATCTGACAGCTACACCTTAGATTTGGATAACGTTAACTACGATCTGGGCGGCTCATTACCATTCTCACCCGTAGCCATTAATTCTGCTTCCAATGTTGATGTCAAATTCATTGCCGCTTCTCACCATGGTCATAGCCTTCTCACCCAAATCCAAGACGCCTCCGGCACCCCGATTCCCCTCGCCAACGTCAGAATATATGACCTCAACTTTGACGGTTCTGATGTTGCGGGTGACGTAGATCTTCCGGATAGCGGACAGGTTCTCTTCACCCCCCTCAACGAAGATATCTACACACTAGAAGTTACCCACCAGGATTATGACGACTATTCTACTTCAGCAACTATTTCCGGCCCCACCAAAGAGATCGTTATCATGAATCCTAAATAAATCTACATGAAATTTCCGATTACTGATTACAAATTACTGATTGCTAAATCAGGCTTCACCCTCATTGAAGTAGTCATCTCCATGGCCATTCTGGGTATCTTCGTCTCTGGATTAGCTGCTCTTGATCGTCTTTACACCGACAGCCAATCCATCCTCTCCCTCTCCAGCCAATCCTTTAACGAAGCCAACGTCGGCGTCGATGCCATGGTTAGAGAAATCCGCTCCGCAACCCACTCTGACACCGGTTCCTACCCTCTGGAACTAGCCGAAGATCAAGAAATCATCTTTTATTCCAACATCGATGATGATCCCCAAGTTGAACGTGTCCGCTACTTCTTGGACGGCAACCAACTCAATCGTGGTGTCGTCGATCCCGAGGGTGAACCTCCCACTTACAATCCTGCCAACGAACGCGTCAACCTCATCATCTCCTATATTCAAAATCAAACCAACCCCATCTTCTATTACTACAACGGGGACTGGCCCAATGACACCACCAATAACCCTCTCCCCACCCCCGCTTCCCTTACTGACACCAAACTCGTTCGCGTTGTTCTCACCATCAATCCCAAGCCTTCCCGCCCCGAATCGCAATATACCATGGACTCTTTTGCTCAAATCAGGAGCCTCAAAACCAATATTTAACACCTATGCTAAAAACTAACAGTCATCAGCCTGCCTCGCCAAACGCTAGTCAAGGCGGGCTAACAGCTCGCCAATGCGGTGGTTACGTCACCGCCGCCCTCCTCATCTCTGCTGCCACCGCTAGCATCGTCCTTTACGCCCTGGCCCTTCTCGTCATCAACCAATACCAGCTCATCCGCCGTCAAACCGCTGACCAACAAGCTTACTTCGTTGCCGAAGCCGGCGTTAATTACTACCGTTGGCACCTTGCCCATAACCCCACCGATTTCACAGACGGCACCGGGCAACCTGGACCTTACCTTCACGCCTATACCGATCCTCAAGGCGGTACCCACGGCTACTATTCGCTGGACATCACCCCACCCCAACCCGGCAGCTCTGTACTAGTCATCTCCTCTACTGGTTGGTCTTCAGCCCTCCCGGATCTTACCCGGACCATCACTGTCAAGTACGGCAAAACTTCCGCTGCTTCCTATGCTTTTCTCTACAATAACCACATCTGGCTCACTTCCGGACTCAACATTATCAATGGTCCTGTTCATGCTAATGGTGGTATCCGCAGCGACGCCATCAACAACTCCATCATGAGCTCTGCTCTCGAAACCTATACCTGCACCAATAAATATGGCGGTTGCTCCCCTCCCGAAACCAAGCCTGGAATCTGGGGTGACGGCCATGACCAAAGCCTTTGGGTGTTTCCCGTACCTCAAGTTGACTTCAACTCCTTTGCCGCCGACTACGACGATCTCGAAGCCGAATCCCAGTCCGTTGGCGTCTATCTTGCCCCTTCCACCAAGTGGGGCTATCACCTTGTCTTTAATTCGAATGGCACCTTCGATGTCTATGAAGTCAATACCGCCAGTTCCATCAAAGGCGGCAAAGGCACCCCCGGCTGCGACCAGCTCTACTCCAGAATTGACAACGAAACCCTCCTCAACTCCTATCAAACCAGCAACTATCCTCTCATCTTTGTCGAAGACGATCTTTGGATCGAAGGCACAGTCACTAGCTCTTTGACTGTTGTTGCCGCCAAATTCCCCATCGACAGCGAAGTTACCGACATCTGGCTCAACGGCAACCTCGTCTATCCCGCCAAAAACGGTACCGTACAACTCGGCCTCATCTCCCAGAAAAATATCTACATGCACCGCGATGTGCCTGATGACTTCGAAATCGACGCTGCCCTCATGGCTCAATCCGGCAGCATCCTCCGCCACAACTATGCTGCTACTTGCGCCGATGGCAACGGCAATGCCGTCCGCAACAGCCTCTCCGTCTACGGATCCATCATCGCTGCCGGCGAATCCCAGTGGAACTGGGGAGAAACTATCGACTCCGGATTCATCAACCGCACCATCACCTTTGACGCCAACCTGCGCAACAATCCTCCCCCCTACTTCCCCGACCTGGGCATTTACGACGTCCTCTCCTGGACAGAGTAAAACCCATTTGGGAAATTCGATATTATTTAGAAATTAGCAATTCTTTAAATCCATCCTCTCAACCTCATCCCCTCCACCACTCTGCCCACAGCCAACAAATATGCCGCAGTTCTCAAATCCACCTTCCTTTCTTGGGCCAAATTCCAGACATCTTCGGCCGCCCGTACCATCCTCACCTTCAACTTCTCATTTACCACCTCTTCAGACCACTGATCCCCGCTCAAATTCTGCACCCACTCCATCCAGCTCACCACCACCCCCCCCGCATTCGCCAACACATCCGGCACAATCGCCGCTCCTCTTTTCAACAGCTGTTTTTCACCAACAGGCGCCACCGGACCGTTAGCCAGCTCCAAAAGTACCTTCGCCTTCACCCCCTTGGCATTCCTTTCCGTGATGGCATTCTCCAACGCCGCCAATACCAACACGTCTGCCTTACTGGCCAATAAATCTTCATTACTGATCTCTTTTCCTCCTTTAAATCCTTTTAGCGCCCCCGTCTTCTGTTTATAGTCCAACACTTTTTCAATCTTCAAACCCTGCTCATTCATCACCCCTCCCCGGCTGTCACTCACCGCTATCACTTTCCACCCGTATTCTTGTCCCAACCTCACGAACCATCCCCCCACATTTCCCAATCCCTGCACCGCAATTGTCATCCCTGTTTTAAGCCCCATTCTATTCTGTAGCACCTTTAGCACTTCTACTCCTCCCCTGCCAGTAGCCGCCTCCCTACCCAAGGATCCCCCCAGCATCACGGGCTTCCCGGTAAACGTCGCCAAAGGCGACACCACAGCTTTGAGTTTTGAGTTCTCAGCTCTCAGCTTAGCGACTTCGTCGCTCATCCACGCCATCACCTGCCCGTTTGTTCCCACATCCGGAGCAGGCACATCCGACCATGGCCCCAGAAACTTGCCAAATGCCTGTACATAAGCCCGACTTATTCTCTCCAACTCTTCCGTCGACACCTGCTTCGCATCCACTACCACGCCTCCCTTACCACCTCCGAAAGGCAATCCCACCAGCGCCGTCTTCCAAGTCATCCACATCGCCAACGCCTTGACCTCCTCCTCATTTACCCCAGGATGAAACCTGATTCCCCCCTTATAAGGCCCGAAAACCGAATTATGCTCACTTCTCCACGCTTTAAGGCTTTTCACCTTCCCGTCATCCATCTTCACCTTCAGAGTCTTTTTAATCACCCGTTCCGGCTCCTTCAACCTCTTCACTGTCCGGGCATCCCACCCGGCAACCTTCGCCACCGCCGTTAACTGATCCACAGCTTGTTGATAAACACTCTTCTTCACCATATCTATCCTCCCCTCAACAACTATCTATTGTAGTATATCAGGTTGTCTGAATCTTACCTGAAAAAGTCAAAACTCATATACCGCAATATCACAACAATAAACTAATCCTCCCCTATCAGTCTGTCAATCACCAGACAAAAACTCTAACTTCAAATAATCCCTATCTCACTTGACATTTCACCAAGAAACTGTTACTATAGGATTATTTACCAACCTCCATAGTCAATATTGACTATCGCACCTTTAAACAAAAATCTACACCTTTCCTATCGTTTCTACCTCTCTTGGGAATAGTCCGGGGCATCATCAGTGATGCTTCGCACCGTTCCCAGGAGCTTAGGGGGGCCCACCTTTAGGCCCCCTTGACCAATACCCCAAGTTCACCTTGAGATAGCCACTCCGACCGCCCCACCACAGGGGAGCAAGTAGTCACTTGCCCGTAAGGCAAGGACGAAAGGGTCACCAAGGAGGCGCGCTCAAGTTGAACGTCAGGTAAAGGCCAAGGGATCGTCTCTAGGCGACAATCCCTTAGCAAATGGGACGAGAAAGGAGGGAAAAACAATGCGCAGACTGCTTATTGTCCTAGTGGCGGCGAGCATCATGTTAATCGCCACCCAGGCAGCATACGCGCAGGGGCCCGGCTACGGTCCACCCGTCCCGTTCCACGTCGG
>CAZYTL010000026.1:5827-9696 GCA_964650355.1 uncultured Gammaproteobacteria bacterium
AGGCAGCATACGCGCAGGGGCCCGGCTACGGTCCACCCGTCCCGTTCCACGTCGGTGTTCTCACCGACGCCGAGACGGTTACCGTCTCGGCGTGGGACGGGACGAGTTGGGTAGGTAGCGTTGATCACGAAACCGACGGCGCCTTTTCAGGGGATGGCGTAACCAACATCGAAACATCGATGTGGTTCACCGCCCCCGACGGCACTACCCGTCGGGTCCGTGTTGGCCCCGGTACCAACACGGTGGTCACCCTGCCCACCAACCGGTACCCGGGCGAAATCGCGCAAAGATAAGAGAAGAAGCCTTGATCCAATATGAGGCTTCTTCTCCCCTCCTTCATTTAAAACACCCCGGCAGGGGACGATCACAAGTTTGACCTCAGGCACAATGGCGCGCCTGAGAGTATCAACTTGTCTCTATATCGTCCCCTGTCCGGTAACACTACACTTCATCTCAAACCTCAATCCAGGGTCACTCCCATCCTCTCCACTTTCAAATTCCTTCTACCACTTCTGCGTCCTCATTCCTTCAATCTCCCCTCTTTCCTCTAACCATTTTTCCAAATCCATCGCTGCCATACATCCGAACGCTGCTGCTGTCACCGCTTGCTTGTAATGATAATCGTGCACGTCACCTGCCACGAACACCCCCTCTTGCGATGTCAACATCGGGTATTTAACCCTTAGCTCTTCAAAATCTATGTGCTTCCCTGCATCTAGCCAACTGAAATTTTGAGATTTGAGTTTTGAGTTTTGAATTTTCATTACATATCCCTTTTGATCCAACTCGATCTGCCCCTTAAACAACCCGGTAGTCGGTGCGTGTCCAATGGCCACAAACACCCCATCCACATCTGCCTCCCAATTTACGAAATCCCCATCCAAGGCCGAAATATCTTCTTTTATATCCCCATTTTTGACATTTGAGTTTTGATTTTTGAGATCCTCCGTCTGCCCCCCTTCTTGACCCTTAGCTCTTGCATTTTGAATCTCATTTCCTCGTCCCCTTTTCAACATCATTTCCCCCTCTTTCTCCCATCTGTCTCTCTTGGTCTTCAGCACCACTTTTTCCAACGACTTGTCTCCTTTAAACTCCTCCACTTCCGTATCCCAAAACACCTTAATCTTCTCGTGGTTCAATACCCGATCCGCCATCACCTTACTGGCTCTAAACATATCTCTCCGATGCACTACCGTTACTTCTGAGGCAAATTTAGTTAACACCAGCGCCTCCTCCATAGCTGCATCCCCCCCACCCACTACAAATACTCTCTTATCTCTAAAAAACGCCGCATCACACGGAGCGCATGAACTTACTCCTCTTCCGATCAACTCCTTTTCTCCTGGTACGCCTAACCATTTCGTCTCTGCTCCCACCGCCACAATTACACTCTTTGCCAGATATATCTTCGTCTCGGGTTTCTCACTTGACAAGGCTGATAAACTCTTTAGATCAGCCTTGTCATCCTGAGTATGCCTCAAACCATGTGAGGTTTGAGGCTGTCGAAGGATCTCTTCTTTCTGATCATGCACTATCTCTCCCACCCCTACCTCAAAGGGATACTTGCTAAAATCAACCCTTGTCACAGATTTTCCTACCCATTCTACCCCGAACCTCAATGCCTGCTTTCGCATCTCGTCCATCAGCTGCGGTCCCAGAATTCCTTCTGCAAACCCCGGGTAGTTCTCCACCCCAGTCGTCAGCATCAGCTGTCCTCCCCAAGTATTTCCCGCTATCAACAACGTCTTCAAATTCGCCCGGCTGGCGTAAATCCCTGCCGTCAGCCCTGCCGGCCCCGAACCGATAATAATTACATCGTAAATATCCATAAAACTATTAAATCACAAGACCATTAAACCACACAACCCCTCACCTCTCCGTCACCGATCCGACACTCTCAGCTTCCCCTCTACTTCACCCCACCATCTACTCTTTCTATCTCTTCAATTTCAGCTCAATGTTACACTATGAATAGGTTTTCTACCTGAATAGTATAATTTCGTAAAATAAAGCATTAAAGTATATCAATATATTACATCACCAACTCCTCAAAAACCATTCAATCAAAACACCTCACCATTTACCTCACCATACGAGACTCTTTCCCCCAGCCTTTAACTCAATCCTTTGGCAATCAGCTTCTCATATCCCTGCTCTCCACCGTAACCTATCTGTCTATCTACTTCCTTTCCATCCTTAAACAGAATTACCGTCGGGATACTCATCACCCCGTATTGAGCCGCCGTTTGCTGATTCTCATCCACATCCACCTTGGCAATCAGTAACTTATCCTTATATTTATCAGCCAGAGCATCCAGCACCGGCCCAGCCATCAGACACGGCCCGCACCATTTAGCCCAAAAATCTACCAACACCGGCTTGTCATTCTTCAACACCTGCCTTTCAAACTGATCGTCACTCACATGCGTTGCCGCCATATACTTCTCACTATCCCTTTAACCGTTAATAATTACATTGCTATCCTGCTACATAAAGCTCTCAAACGCAAGACACAATTTCAACTCTTAAATCATTTAATCAGATAACGATTCTTTTCTCTGTCACCCACACGACACAAGTCTCTCTCCTTTCCCATCCGTTGATTATTACACGAATGAAAACAACACCAAACTCCCCACCAAAATCACACCCAACACCACCATCAAACTCACACTGTTCGCGCTCGGATTGTGTGCGCAACTGGTGCGTCCGCATTCAGGACAAGCTAAAAAAAACTTTACCTTTTGACCCATAAAAATTGTTAATTAAATAAATCTCAAACGACATCATTGTATCGAATTTTCGTTACTACCCAAAATTAACGAACCATCGACATCTATTTTTCAATATTGATACAATTTTACAAAATTCGATAACAAATTTTACTCGATTATTTATCTCTCTAACTCCAGCTCCTTACGTTTTGTTATCTTAACTTAAATCCATTTTCACATTCCCGCCTCACCTTGTCAACTACTAATTTACTCAAAACTAAAACACGAGAGACAAGGAATAAATAGTGTCATTTGGGTAAGTATAGTCATCAAGAAGTCGACCTTAACTATCATTGACTTCTCCCCCTCTTCAGTGAAACAATAAAATAATCAACCACCACCCATTACTCTGTATTTCCATTCAGTCGTTGTCTACCGTCATCGGTCCACCGAATTAGCAAGATATCGACTCTCAGCTATTCAATTTTCCATCCCTTTATAAACTGCCCCACCATGAACGACTCTTCCTCAATTTTCCGCCGCCCCTTTCGTACCTTGTCCTTCTCCTGGGCACTCTCCTGGTATCTCATCCTTTCGGGTATCGCTTTCGTCACCCTTCCCTATCGCTTTAACCCTACTCTCCCTCTCTACTTGTCACCTTCACCGCAAATCTACGGCTACCTCATGCTCCTCATCGGCATTCCTCTCTTCTTTCTAATACTCACCCTCCCTCAGCGCCGTACTGTTTACCTCACCCGCCTGCTCCATTGGACCGCCTCCATCCTTATCTCTCTAGTCGCCTGGCAAATTCTCCTCCGTAGCCCTTCATTCAACTTCCTTGGCCTTCCTCTGCTAGTCATCGCCTTCTTCGCCGCTCTCCTCCCTTTCCTGGCTTCAGATCACCACCCCTCGTCCACCCAGGATCTTAACTCCATCGCCTTGTCCATTATCTACTTTATCTTAGCCTTCTACTTTACTCTCAATTCTCATTCTCCCTTTCTCCCGACCTTAACTTACACCTCCCCACTTCTCTATCCCTTACTCATCCTCCTGGCCGCCGTCACTCTCTTTCTCACTCAAATATTTATTCTCAAACCTACCACCAACTTCCTTATCTATCTGACTGCCCTGGCAGTCATCGCCCCCGTCCTCGTC
>CAZYTL010000026.1:9706-14664 GCA_964650355.1 uncultured Gammaproteobacteria bacterium
TCTTTAATCCTCTCCCCCTAATTCCTCTCGCTTTCATTTCCGTCTTCCTTATCATCCATGTCCTCTCCGTCTACTGGTCACCTGAATCTCTTCGTGGCAGTTTAAACAATTTAACGCTCCAACTTTTCTTCTTCCTGCTCGCTCTTGCCTTCATCCTTCTGATCGCTTTCATCGTCACCAGTCCCAATCAGACTCTCTCTCCTCTCCAATTCGGACTTTACGCCTTCCTTTCTACTTTAGTTGTTTCCGTCTTTACTCAAATTCTCTCCCAACCTCTGCTTAAATTACATCGAGCCGTCTCTTCTCCTCCTTCTCATCAACTTCCTCTCTCCCTCTCCGGACCCAAAGAAATCATCACCCTCTTTCATGCCTTCAACCACTTCAATCTCCAACTCCAGTCTCACCGCCAACAACTTACCACCCAAACCATGCAATTGACCCAAAACAAACACCAACTCACCCAAACCCTCAACCGCCTCACCGCCATTCTCGAAGCCACCGAAGCCCCTCTTCTTGCCCTTAATCCCGAAGGTAAAATCATCATTTTTAACCACGCCGCCACTCAACTCACCGGTTACCCTGGCCACCGCGCCCTCGGTAAACGCCCCGCCTCTCTTCTCCAACTCAAAGACCACCAACTCCATACCATCCATCCCGACCACTCCCCTTTCACCCAAGTCCTCAGCACCAGACAACCTCTGCCTCCTGACCCTGAGCGCCATTACTATATTATTGGTTCTCATCACCGCCCCATTCCTGTCAACCTCAACCTCACCCCGGTCAATAACCACCAAAATCAACTTCTGGGAGTCGTTTGCGTCCTTCACGATATCTCTACCGCCAAACGCCTCCAGGATCTCCAAAACGAATTCGTTTTCATCGCTGCCCATGAACTCAAAAATCCCGTTACTGCCATCAACGGCTATCTGGAAATGGCCCAGGAAGCCCATACCCGCTCTCCTCAGATCAAGACCGCCCTCCAGGCCATTGCCCAAGCCAACCAGCACCTCATCACCCTCATCAACAACCTTCTCCAGGTGGCCCGCTTTGAATCAGATAAAATCCAACCTCGACTTTCTCCTCTCAACCTCCATCCCGTCCTCAACCAAACCCTCACGCAACTGAAGCCCTCTCTCAAAGCCCATCATCTTACCGTCCGCCAGCGCCTCCCAAAAAAATACTCTCGCCTCTCAATCATGGCCGACCCTGAACTCCTCTCCGAAATTCTTGCCAACCTTATCAACAACGCCATCAAATACACTCCCGCCAAAGGCACCATCACCCTTTCCCAACAACTCAGTACCCTAGCCCACCAATACCACGCCCCCACCAAATCTCAACCGCCCAAATATCTCATTACCCATGTCCAGGATACCGGCTACGGCATTCCCGAAGACGAACAACCTCACGTCTTTAACAAATTCTTTCGCGCCTCTAACTCTGCCGGTACCGCCGGTAACGGCCTCGGCCTCTTTATCGTCAAACACCTAGTTGAAAAAATGCACGGCCACATCTGGTTCGTATCCCAAGAAAACAAAGGCAGCACCTTTAGCTTTTCTTTACCCTTAGCCAATTCACCCAAACGGCCCGCATCCAAAACCAAAAAACACTGAGAGGCCGGTGTTAGATTCTGCCTTGTTTTGTAGTATCCATATGAATAAAAAAATCCTCATCGTCGAAGACGAACCCCTTCTCAGTCAACTCTACCAAATGAAATTCTCTAAACTAGATCACCAGATAGAGGTGGCCCATAACGGTCTGGAAGGCTACCAGAAAGCCCTCGACTTCAAACCCGACCTCATCCTCTTAGACATCCTCATGCCCAAGGTGGACGGCTATCAAATGCTCCAAATGCTCCGCCGCCAACCCGAAGGCAAAGCCGTTCCCGTCATCATCATGACCAACACCCCCAGCTTACCAGACGCTCGCGAATGTCAAAACCTGGGCATCATCAAAGCCTTCTTCAAAGCCGACATCACCCCTTCTCAACTCGTCCTCTATGTCCAAAACTACTTCGGAGACCAACCCCAAAAGTAAAACCCGCCAGGCATAAATACTTTCTGAATCTTACTATTTATAATCCAATCAGTCACTTTTGCCTAGTTGAAATCCAACTTAATTGCTTCTTCTTATTCTAACTCAACGAAACTAAACTTTCCTCTTCTTGCTAGCTTGTATAAAAACCCACGACATCTCTTAAATTCCTTCTTTGGATGCCCATCACCACAGAATCTCCCGCCTAGACGAGAGATTCTCTGTCATCATTGATCAAGTTCCGTGCCTTCTACCTAGATACCGAAATCGACGTCGTACCGGTTCCCTCGGAATCACAGGCACCTACGGTGATCGACCCGTTACTCATACTCCTTAAATAGTAACCGGTTTCTCCCGCAGTTCTAGTAATACCTCCAGCTTCGGTTGGTGCAGTAGGCACTGACGCCAAATACGCCGCCGTTCCCGTAGTCAGGCCTGTTAAATCCACACATCCAACCACCGCACCCGCACTTGTAAGTACAGCATCAGCACAGGCATCCGAACAGGTACCACCGCTATCAGTACCAATCATATAGTTTGATCCATCGACATTCAGATCACTGATAGCTGTCAAATAACTACCGGCATTATCTACTTGATGTACCTTAACTGCGTCCAAAATCGCCGTCACGTCCGTCCACCGGGTGGAATCGCGAGAATCTGCAAATCTGGACGCCGGATCCAGAGCCACGAAAGCCCCTACTGCCAAGATGGCAATAATCACGATCACAATCAACAATTCAATTAATGTGAAACCGCTTTGCTTAACAAATCTCTTTCTCATTGTCTCACCTCCCTTCGAATACTTTAGTACATATATAGATAGCATGAGATCCGCCATCAGTCACTCTGCGCCTGTCCACCTTTGGCGGAAGCCGCCCTTGCTTAGAATCGCTAACAATAACTTCTGAAAGGAATCAGATGACACAAATTTTAAATCTCAAGTACACCTCATCTTTCATTAAAGACTGTTTACCTCATCCTTGTCAAGCGCTCGCCTCATCTCTCTCACTCCCCTTTTATCTCCACGTAGTCCCCCGACACCCAGCCCTCTGTACCGTCCACCAAAATCTTTAACCACCCTTCCTTCTCCTCATAAAACCCGTACTCCTCCTCCGGAGACACCCTGCCTAACCGCTCATAACTCACCCCCGGCCCACTCCTCACACTCAGCCATCCCGTGGGCGTCTCTTTAACCACTAGAGTACCCTTCAACTTAGCCGCTGGCGTCGCCTCCTCCGTAGTCGCGGCTTCCGTCCCGTCAGTCGTGGCTTTTTCCTCCGTCGATTGCTTACCAATACTCCCCTCTACTTGCTCTATATCCTTCACCTTCTCCGTCACCTCCGCTTTCAACAACGTCTGTCTTCGTGCCCGCTGATCATACCTAAACCACACCGCCATCAACAATACCAACACCCCCATCCCGGTCACTAGCATCAACACCTTCTTCTCTTTCTTTAACTTATTCAGCTCCGCCAATTCCTCCGGCGTCACCAACACCGTCGCCTCCTTCTTCTCATCCTGCTTCAGCTTCAGACTCTCTACCTCCTCCTGCTTCCTAATCACCTCCCCCACGTTCTTCGTCAACCTCGACCTCGTTCCTGACTTCACCTGTAACACCGGATCCCTTTGATCTTGCGGCCGGTTAAATCCCCGCAGCGCCAACCCGATCGCTTCAATATATTCCAAATCTCCTTTATCCTTTAACAACTCCGACTCCGCTAGCAACACGTCAATCTCGAACTGTGGCTTCAGCCATTCAATCAACCCCGGCAGTTTACTCCCCCCTCCTACCAAAACCAGCTTAATTACCCCTTCCCCGCTCTCCTCATGAAAATACTTCAAACTCTGCTTAATCTCCTTCACCAGTGTTTTCAATTCCTCTTCCAGCACCTTTGCCACCTGCTGGCCCATATCTGCCAGGCCCTGAGTTATCTTCAACTTCTCCGCTTCTTCCACAGCCACATTCAAGGTCTTCGCTATTTTCTGAGTCAAAGCCGACCCCCCGACCTGGCTCACCATTGTAAACCTCAATCCTTTCTCACCAAAAATCCCCATATTGGTCGTATTCGCCCCCATATCAATCACTCCGATCGGTTCCTTAGGTCTCTCTATATATAAACCCCGGAAAATTGCCAAACTTTCCACGTCAAATACCACTTCCAAATTCAACTTGCCAAAAAACTTCTGCCATGCCTCAAATATCTGCGTACTCACCGCCACTAACAACATCTCCGTCTTCCCGTCCTTCTCTTCCAATACCCCGTAAGAAAACAACAAATCATCATCCTTCACCGGCACATGCGCCTCTGCCTCCTCAAACACCAACCGCTCTCTGTCCTTTTTCTCATGTTTCCCTAACTTAAAAATATGTGTATAAACCTGACTCTCCGGCAAACCAAATACCACTTTTAACCCTTTTTTCTTCTGCAATCTCACCTGGCCCAACACCTCATTCACTGCCTTAGCCAACCCCTCCTCATTCTTAATTTGCCCCCGCTCCACCATCCCCGGTTCCAAGATCACCCTCGCCCTTCCCACCACCCGGTAACCCTTCTTCTTTTCCTTCACCACTGCCACCTCAATACTCGTATCAGCAATATCTAAGCCCACTGATCTATTTCCGCCAAATAGCATACGCCTCTATCTTAACACAAAGCTCCCTTAACCATCGCCATCAACCACAACATTTAATCAGCGCGCCTTCGACCTCTTTTAGATCATATCTCCTTCCATCCGTTAATCGTGATCGCCCCTCCGGACAAACCCAAGTCCATCCTAATCTTCTTATAATAATCCTCCACCCAACCCGTCACCTCCACCTGCCTCTGGTTATCCACCGCAGTCACTACCACATCACAACTCCCGTCAGTCAACGCCCACGTCATCGTCCCCTGCCCCACTCCGAAACCATTATCCAACTT
>CAZYTL010000027.1:0-12265 GCA_964650355.1 uncultured Gammaproteobacteria bacterium
ACCAACTTGTAAAAGATCTCGTCGTTTTATCAATGTGCTAGTCTAGAGCCTTAGTAAATAATTGATTTAACTTTATCAACTAACCAAGTCAATGAAGGTAGAGAAGTTCAGTTAATCTCCACAAACTCCTTGTTTAAAGTCAAAAAATAGGTATGAACATTCACTTGCGGGTATTTCTCCTTGATTAATTTCTTAGCCACGGATAAATCCCGTTTATGAGTTTCCCTTTCCTTCTGTTTATCCCTGGCTACCTCTGGCCCGTAAGCCCCGCAATCCTGGTGATTGATCAAATACATTTCCGCCACCTGATGCAGGTCCTCAGAGATGGACAATTCCTCAAATACTTCTCCCAGACTTTTCACTCCGCCAGCCAAAGCAATCCTGTCCGTATTGCCGTTCAATCCCTGATCTTTAACAAACTTATCCAGTGCTTCCTGAAATCTGAAATCAATACAGTGCAAAATAGCTGCCTTACAATGATGAGACATAAAACAAATTAAACAACCTTCTCTTCTTTAACCTATATCTCTAAATTTGTCTTCAGTCAAGGGCTCTAGTTTACTTCAGCGACCACTCCCTGTCAACTTGTTGACAACCATGATATTAGTTGCTACGTTGAATATAGAGAGTCAAAAACTAATAAATTGTTTTTCAGTTATTTTGTTCTCTTGTTCAATTTCAGAGAGGAGGGAGGTGAAAATTGTCAATGAAAAATCTTAGAAAATCCGCTTCCGGTTTTACTTTAATCGAAATGTTGGTGGTGATTGGCATTATTGCCATCCTGGCTGCCGTGGTCCTCGTAGCAGTTAACCCTTTGAGACAATTCGCCAGCGCCCGTGATTCACAAAGACGCAGCGATCTCTATGCCGTAACCAACGCAGTTTATCAATATGCCGTCGAGAATAATGGAAAACTACCTGATAGCATCAACGCCGCAGGCAGTACACCAACCGACATCGGGACCACTGGTCTTAACCTGGTGGACGTTCTGGTTCCCACCTATATCGCGGCTATTCCTTTTGATCCCAGCACTGGTGCCGCCGATACCACCAACTACGTACTATTCAAAACCTCATCTGGGAGGATCGTAGCTTCAGCGGAAGGCGAAATTAACGGAGCAGCCTGGGACATTACAGTCAGCCGTTAACCAGACATATTTATAACCCCAGCTTTTCTTTACTCTGGGGTTATAATGTCTATTGGCATGTCTAACTCCCGTGTTTGATGGGAATCCTGGAATCATTGTCTAGAATGACAAACATTTCCCAAGCTGAATTAATTGATTTACCTCTGTATAATGTGATTGATGGATATCTATCGCGAAACAGTTCTTGACCACTACACTTCTCCCCGGCATCAAGGCAAACTTTCACAACCGACTCATCAAGCTCGAGCCACCAATCCTCTTTGCGGCGATCAAATTAATATCCAAGTCCAAGTAGACAAAGATAAAATTACCGACATCAAACACCAGAGCCAAGGATGTGTGATAACCATTGCCAGTGCTTCATTGCTTTGCGAACTAGCCAGTCATTTGACCACCCAGCAAATCCTTGATCTCACACCTGACCAACTTCTCAGTCAGTTGAAGACTCCTCTGACTGCTACCAGACAGCAGTGCGCTTTGGTAGCTTTCCACGCACTCAAAAAAGCATTACAATCCCGAAATGAAACCACCGTTTAACTATGGAAAAAATTCGTCAGCATATTCACCATATCGGCTTCCATCACGCTTGGGATGGGATTAAACACGCCTTTAGCCAGCATCCTAATTTCAGGGTGCACGCCACCATCTCTTTAGCCGTAATCATTACGGCTTTAATTTTGCAAGTTTCCGATTTAAAATGGGTGGTACTGATTTTCGCTATCGTGTTAGGATTCACAGTCGAGATGGTCAACACCTCAATCGAATCAGTCGTTGATCTGGTTACCGAGGAATGGCGCCAAAACGCTAAAATAGCTAAAGATGTATCTGCCGGGGCCATGCTCTTAACAGCTATCGGCACTGCCATAGTCGGCCTTATCGTCCTTGTTCCTGAAATCCTTAAAGCTTTAGCCCACTAAATTATTTAACTATGTCTTCTTCAATTACCCTCTATTTTGGCATCATCATCTTTTCATTCATTGTCACCAGCATTGCCATCATCCCCTTTATCGACTTACTCTATAAGCTAAAATTCCGCCGCCGTCAGCAACTCACCTTTGATCCTTTGGGCGAGGCCACCAAAATTTTTGACCAATTGCACAAGTGGAAAGCCGGTACTCCAGTGGGCGGGGGGCTCCTTGTCATCCTCATTGTCAGCGTCTTATTCTTCCTTTTATTTTTCACATTCAAGGAATTAGGCATTCACGTTCGCTCAGCCCATTCTTTTGAACGCGAGATCACCATTATCTTTGTCACTTTTATTTCCTTCGGACTCCTGGGGTTATATGATGACCTGCTCAAATTTTTTAAAATCGATCAACGGCATTTCTTTGGCTTGAAATTTAAACACAAATTCGCCATTCAGTGGATACTCGCCTTATTCATCGGTTTTCTTCTCCACAGCCAATTGGGCATTCAGGATCTGCATATCCCCACCACTCAATTTAATGTACCTTTGTCTTGGCTCTATATCCCCTTTGCCGCATTCGTGATTGTTACCTTTGCCAATGCTTATAACATTGCTGACGGTTTAGACGGGCTTTCCACCGGCATCTTACTCTTCTGTCTACTGGCTTTATGGGGCATCTCTTCCACAGTACTCGACACTATCATGTCCTTATTTTTGGCCCTCTGGATCGGATCTCTGGTGGCTTTTCTGTATTTTAATGTCTTCCCGGCCAGAATTTGGTTAGGTGACGTGGGGGCTCTATCTTTTGGTGCTACTCTGGCAGTCGTAGGTCTCATACTGGGAAAACCTTTAGCATTGTTCGTCATTGGAGGACTATTCCTTGCCGAAGGCGGTTCCAGTTTGATTCAACTCGCTTCCAAAAAATTCTTTCACCGGAAAATCTTCCCGGTCGCGCCCTTCCATCTCACTTTACAAAAACTCGGTTGGGAAGAACCCAAAATCGTCTTCCGGGCCTGGCTAGCAGCTTTAATGCTAGCCTTTTTCGGAGTGTGGTTAGCTACGCTTTAGAAATAGGTCAATTTACATATGATCCCTGTTCCTTCTTCCCTTCCTTCTCGGGTAATCCGTCTACTCGATCACTACCTTTGCCTCAAACTCGGCCACCAGTGCGTACCTTGCCCGTATTGGGCTGATGATCTTATTCACCATCGGTTTCCAACCCCAGGAGGTGGCAAAGGCACACCCGAAGAAATCGAAACCCTTACCCATAACTTAGCTAAAAAATCTCACCTAGATTTATCCAACCTTTCTGTATCCGATATTCGTCGATTCATGCGCCGCCAACACTTGGGAGTGGATTGCTCCGGATTTGCCTATCACCTTCTCAATGCTTTTGATCAGGCTCAAAGCCGTCAAGGCTTAGCAGGTAAATTGACCCTCACCCCGGGAGGAAATCCTTTAAATCAGGATCGTTATCGTATCGATGCCGATTATTTCACTCGTTCGGAAAACAGCTATCCAATTAACTCTATCACAGCTAGTAAGCCAGGAGATTTAATAAGAATGATCCGGGGAAAACATCTTCTGGTTATTTTAGAAGTTAAACCTGACCAAATCACTTATGCTCATTCAAGTAATTTGACCAAAACTACTGGTGTCCATCTGGCTACGATTAAACTCATCAATCCCGAGAAAGATTTGTCCTCTCAAAAGTGGCATGAACTTACTCGTAAAGGAGAAAACTTTGGCCAGAAGTACTTCAAACCCAGCCAAGGAGATGCTGTCTTCCGCCTCAAAATCTGGAAATGACCTAAGCTAACTTGCCTCAACATAAATTCGCTGACTACTTCTCTTCAATTAACAATCTTACTTCCAAGGGATCGTCATTGATCACTTCCACTTCCGCAGCGCAATTTTCACATTCCCAGATATCACCTACTTCAATTTCTTCTGCCACAGGAATCTCTTCCTCTCCGCAATCAGGACATTTAATCTTTTTCACATCTGCCTTTGTATCTGCCATCTAATTCACCTCCTATCCTCAACGTTAAAACAAAAATCAATGCTCTCATGCCCCCCAGTTTATATGTTTTACGTTCTTGTGATCTCGTGACTTCAAGTATAATAAAAACCATATGTCTTCACAATCCGGTATCTGGAAATTTGCCTCTCAACTTAAACCTCCAGTCAAACCATCATTTCAACTCACCCTTGATGAAGGCAATACTGATTTGGTTTCCGTTGACGATCTCTATTTCAAGCGCGAGGATCAAAATCCCACCGGATCTGTAAAAGACCGCGGCCTGTCTTATCAAATCTCTGCTCTGCGGCAACAAGGACATAAAAACTTTGTCATCTCCTCATCCGGTAACGCAGCGATCAGTGCGGCAGCCTATTGCCGACTGGCTGAATCTGAGTTAACCATCTTCGTTTCGCCCAAAATTGCCGCTAATAAACTGGAAATTCTTCAATCTACCGACTATCAGATCATTCAGACCGAACGGCCTGTTTCTCTAGCTCACCGCTATGCGCAACAACACAGGGCATATAATTTGAGACCCTCCAAAGACGAACTCGGGCCAGTAGGTTATCAAACCATTGCCTTTGAATTGCTTAAACAACTCAAAACCATTCCTCAGTCAATTTTCGTGCCCGTATCTAGCGGCACCCTGCTTGTGGGATTGGCACAAGGTTTTCAACTTGCTAAAGGCCAATTACCTCAACTGTTTGCAGTTCAACCCAGCACTATTCACCCGATTGCCCAATACTACGATTCAGACTTTCAAACTGAAACTTCCGGCCCAGTTACTTCAATTGTAGCCAAGAGCCTCCCCCGTAAAAAGTCCATTCACCAATTGCTCGCCGGAGGTTGGGTAGTCAACAACCAACAGATCTTATCTGCCCATCAATGGTTAACAGATCGAGGAATCACAACTTCCTATGAAGGAGCCATGACTCTGGCCGGCTACTTTAAAGCCCAAAAAAAACATCAGCGCTTTAACCAGAACCAAAAACCCACCGTTTGTCTCCTCACTGGCAGCCTTTAATTATAGCTATGTCTGACCTTACTAAAGTAAAAATTTCCCGGATTTTGTTTAACAGCCAATTTTGGATGGCTATTATCATCCTTTACTTGCAATCCAGAGCCTTAACACTAGAAAGCATCTTTTTACTGATTACCCTGTACTATTTGTTTACTACCCTGCTGGAATATCCCACTGGAGTGATCGGAGATTTTTACTCTCACAAACTTTCTACTTTATTAGGATACCTGTTTCTGGGAATCTCCATGTGCTTGCTTTCTCTCCCCGGAAATTTTTTGTTTTATGCTGGCGTGCTATTTACTACCGGACTAGGCATGTCCTTGGTCTCTGGGAGCGACCAAGCTTATTTCTACGCTCTTACCAAACATACTCACCAGGATTTCCAACACGAATTGAGCCAAAATAATTCCGTTTCCTTAATCTGGGTAGTGATTACCATTTCTTTAGGAGGGTTAATCGGAAAATACCACCTACAACTACCGATTTTCTTAAACGGTATTGCCTTTTTACTTTCTGCCTGCTTTCTTTTCCTTAGTAAGTTTAATAGTTCACCCATGAAAAAAACTCAAGCCAACATCTTTGCTCAGGCCTTCGAAGGCATTACCTTTTTAACCAAAGACACCAAAATTCTCTATATTATTTTAATCTCCAGTTTAATCGGCACCTTTTTCATTGGATTCAAATGGATCTACAATCTCTTGTTCCAGGCAGCTTCCATCGATGTCAGATGGTGGGGCATCCTCATTAGCCTGGCCACCATCTTCACTGCTATTGGGACCAGGTTAACATCTATAATTAAATCAATTAATCTAAATTTAATCATCATGTGCTTGTTTGTCTCCATCTTCGTCACCGGTCTGACCCAAATTTCCATCCTTTCCATCGTTGGTCTGATATTTATGAGCTTATTTAGAGGCTATCTGGAAACCAATTTTGACATCATCTTAAACCTGCAGACATCCCTTTCCATTAGGGCCAGAATCTTATCCTTCAAAAGCTTGCTCATCAGATTAGGTGCGGTCCCTTTCATGCTTTTCTCCGGCTATATACTAGAAAAAATTTCTGTCCAGTTTCTGCTGACCAGCTTAGTCATCATCATGCTCTCTCTATACTGTGAGTCGCCTTAAATATCGTCAAATTAATTTGGCTCATGAAATCTAACCGCATATTATTAGCCATCGTCATTCTCTTGGGATTGGGACTCAGGACCTGGCGCCTTTCTCAGTTACCAGCCGGATTTACAGCTGATGAAGCCTCACATGGTTACGATGCCTATTCTTTGCTGCTCACCGGCAAAGACCAGTGGGGGCAGCCCTGGCCCGTTGCCTTCCGCTCTTTCGGTGACTTCAAACTGCCAGTCTATACCTACCTCGACCTGCCGTTTATAGCTCTGGGAGGACTTAATGAGTTTATGGTTCGTTTACCCGGAGCTCTCATCGGGACCTTGGCTATTCTAGCCACTTATTTGTTCGTCAACGAGCTATTCAAAGAAAAAAATCAACTTAGCAAAACAAGTATCAGCCTCTTTGCAGCTTTACTTCTAGCTGTTTCTCCCTGGCACCTGCAGCTTTCTCGTGGGGCTGTCGAGGCCAATCTCACCAGCTTCTTTGCTCCTCTTGCTCTATGGGCATGGCTAAAAGGTCTTCAATTTGCTCGAAACTGGAAACTACCCCGAAGGGGCCCCTTTGGAGAAACTGCCTCGAAGAGGCCCCTTTGGGGCAAATTTAATTATTGGTTTATCTTCACAGCTATCTTGCTGGGTATCAATCTTTATACTTATCACGCTGCCAGAGCTTTTACCTTACTATTGATTCCTCTGCTCACTTTTGTTACTTGGAAACAGATCAACGTCTTCCTCCCTCAGCTAATTACCAAAAACCTTTTTCCCATCCTTACTTTTATCGTTTTTCTCGTTCCTATGGGCATTTCTCTTCTTTCCGGTGGCAGTTCCCGGGGGTTGGATGTGGCCGTATTTAATCCCACTGATCAATGGCTCTCCTTAAGTAATTTGAGACACGAAGTCGTGCTTAGCGGATTACCTGACTCTCTTGCCAGGCTAACCACCAATAAACTCACTTACACAGTCAAGGAGTTTTCCTCCAACTACTTCACATATCTTTCGCCTTACTTTCTTTTTATTCAGGGCCCGGGTGAAGCCACTTATGGGATGCTGCCGGGTAGGGGAGTGCTTTACTGGTTCGAGCTCCCCCTGATCTTCATCGCTCTGATCTACGCTATCCGCCGCCCCTCATTCCCTAGCAACTTGCTTCTGGTTCTAATCATCTTAGCTCCCATTCCGGCCGCCCTTTCCAAAGGCCATGGCCTGGCAGCCAACCGGGCTACCCCCATGCTGCCTTTCATTCATGTCTTGAGCGCTTATGGACTCGCAATTCTTATTAATAAACTCCATAACTATAACAAACTGATTAAAAATTTCTCTTACTTGTTTCTAAGTTCCCTTATTCTTTTGTTTCTCTGTTTCTTCCTCAAGGATTACCTCATTCATGCGCCTAAAATCCAAGCTCAGGCCATGTCTTACGGTTGGAAACAAGCAGTCCCTCTCATCAATCAACTTCAGGATCATTATGACCACATCATTGTCAGCCGTAAATTCAACCAACCCCACATCTTCCTCATGTTTTATACCCCCATCCCGCCCCAACATATTCAACAGCTTTCCTCTCAATGGTTAGCCTATGAAAAACAGGGCTTGAACTTTGTGGACCAACAGGGACAATATCAATTAGATAAATTCACTTTCCTTGAAATCCAAACCGAGCACTTGCACCAACCCAATACCCTCATCATCGCCCGCCCCGCAGACTTTCTTACCCCTAAACCCACCATCAAAGAAGTTATGCGTCCTGCCTATCCTCAACCTACCCCGGCAATAATATTTATCAACACTAATCACTTATCCTCAACGTAACTCTAGTCATTTATGAGCGTTTCCTTTTATGAAAACAGTTATGCATTGGGCTCAAAAAGCCAGGATATAGAAATAATCTCCATGGTGAGCCTGGAGACAATCCGAGTTCGGTGGACCAGTTAGCCCTATAATTCTTCTCGGGTGTCTTATTTCCGTCGACTCTGCCAAGAGAGAATACGGACCTACAGTGTCCGAAAGGCCCACCAGGGATTTGATCGAACGCGTCGCAATTCCTACAAATTTTCAGTTCTTTCCTACGTAGAAAACGCATATCGTCCAATAATACAATACTATAAGACAAAAGTCAAGTATTACCGTCCTTAACTCTTACATTTAATATTTACTTTCTATGTTCGATTCCAAATCAAAGTCTGTCCTCATCTTAATCGCTATCCTCCTATTGGCCGCATCCTTAAGGCTCTATCACCTTGGTCACATCCCCATTTCCCTCTTCGGTGACGAAATTGATGCCGGTTATAACGCTTATTCCTTTCTCAAAACCGGAAAAGACTACAACGGCAATTTTCTGCCTCTTAATTTCGAGTCCATGGGCGACTACCGCCCCTTTGGCTTTATTATCGCTCTTATCCCCAGCATTGCCGTCTTTGGATTATCTGATTTTTCCGTCCGCCTTACTCCAGCCCTCATGGGTCTGCTAGGAGTTTGGTTCATCTACTTATTCGTGAAACAAAATCTTAAACTCTCCATAGCTCTTATCAGCGCCCTGTTATTAGCTATCATGCCTTGGCATATCCACTACTCGAGATTTGCTCTGGAAGAAACTTACATGTCTGCTCTCCTGCTTTTAAGCAGTTATTTGTTTATTAAGGGCCTTACCCAGCCCCGATACTTACTCTTGGCCGCCTTCTTGTTTGCCTATAACAGCTACTCGTATAACATCGCCAAACTCTTTTCCCCCTTACTCCTTGTCGTTTTCCTTGTTGTTTATCAACGTCAGGTACGTAAAATTCCTGCCAAATATCTGGCTACCGGTCTGATAATTTTTTCCTTGACCCTAGCACCATTGATCTATGACAGCCTGTTAGGTCAAGGTCAAACTCGATTTAACAGCTTAAACATTCTTAATACTCCAGACTTAGTCTCCCAAATTAATTATTCGCGGGGACAACTACCAGACTGGCCTCCTTTCCTAGCCAAACTTTTTAACAACAAGCTCGTTAGCCTCACGAAAATATTTTTCAACAACTACCTCTCCTCATATGATCCCAGATATTTATATGTCACCGGCCAGGCAGACGAGCCCCGACACTCCTTACCCGGGTTCGGCCTCTTGTTCGTATGGCTTTTCCCCTTCACTATTCTTGGCCTTCATCAACTGTTTAACAAATTAAATCATCAATTTAATCAATTAATCCTTGTTTGGTTACTGATCGCCCCCCTTCCAGCTGCCTTGACTATCAGTGGTGGTCAACACGCTTCTCGCACTTTTGTCTTGCTTCCGCCCATAATCATTATCACTGCCATCGGACTTCATTTTTCCTTTCAAAAAATCAGGCCTCAACTTCCCCGCCTTATTTTCCTCATTGCCGTTTCTTGTTTAGCCTCAGTTAATCTGATTTACTACTTACAAACCTATTACTTTCACTACTCTCAAACCTATTACCGCTCCTGGCAGTATGGGCTCGAGCCAGCCCTCAATTACGCCTTTGACCACCAGGATCAATACGATCACATCATCGTCACTACCAATTACGTCAATCTACCCATGCTCTATTACATCTTCTATACTCAATATCCGCCCCAATTACTTCACCAACAGTTTCTATCATCCCAAGCAAACCAGGCACCCAGCCCTACTTCTCAAATCGGCAAATATCAATTTGCTGCTTATAGTCCTAGAGATGTTACTCAGCCGCCCAATTCTCTTTACATTGCCGTGCCCCAGGAATACAATCCTGTCTGGCACATTGTTGGCCAATTAAATGCCCCTGATCCCAATGAGGATAAACCTCTGCTCTTATACTTATCCTCTAAATAACCCTTTTCATGAATAAATACACCAAAAAACTTAATTATTCATATAGCTTAGGCGTTTGCCCGACTATTGAGTTACTCAAAAGTCATCCGTCGCAAGTAAAATCAGTCATCCTCAGCTCTAAATCTTCAGCCAATCAAGGAGTTAAAAAAATTACCCAAATTTGTAAACAGGCTAAAATTAAAGTTGAATACCAAGACCATAAAATTCGCCAACTCTCAAATAAGCAGAATTGTCTTGCCGTCGGTGTGTTTGACAAATATCCATCACAATTGTCAACTCAAGAAAATCACCTGGTACTCGCCAGTATCCGCAACAGGGGCAACTTAGGCACGATTCTCAGAACTGCTTTAGGGTTTAACTTCCGTAACCTGGTTCTTATCCGTCCTGCGGTAGATATCTTTGATCCTCAGGTCATTCGTTCATCCATGGGTGCTTTGTTCAGTCTCAATCATGTCTATTTCGACAATCTTAAATCATATCTGGCCAGTTTTCCCGATCATCATCCTTATGCGTTTATCACTCGTAGTCAACAATTATTACCCCAGACAAATTTTACTTCTCCATACTCGCTAATTTTTGGCAACGAGTCATCAGGGTTGCTGCCTCACCAACAACAACTAGCCACTCCTCTTACCATACCTCAAACTTCCCAAACCGATTCTCTTAACTTGGCCGTTTCAGTTGGCATTGTTCTCTATTCTCTCTATGTTAAAAACCATCATTAACCAATCGAATTCCAAATTAACAGTCTTGAGTCTACTAGCCATCTTACTGGCCTCTTGGTTTGCCATTAGGCATCTACTTGTTCCCGGCTATTTTTCCATGCACGACGACTTACAAGCCATGCGTTTACTGGAAATGCACCAATGTTTTCAAGACGGCCAAATTCCCTGTCGCTGGATCCCTGATATGGGTTATGGCTATGGTTATCCTTTGTTTAACTACTACCCTCCTATGCCCTACTACTTGGGCGAGATCTTTATTGTGTTCGGCGTCAGCTACCTTGACACCGTCAAAATTATCTCTCTACTGGGCTTCTTAACCGCAGCTTTCGGCATGTATGTTTTAACTCGAAAATTCTGGGGATCACTCGGAGGTATTGTCTCCGCCGTCTTTTATACTTACGCACCCTATCATGCAGTTGACCTTTATGTCAGGGGAGCCATCAATGAATTCTGGGCTCTTGCCTGGTTTCCCTGGACCTATTGGTCCAGTTATCAGCTGATTACTTCAGGCAAGTGGAAGTATGGGATCTATTTAGCATTTTTCTACTCCATGCTCATGCTTTCCCATAATCCTTTGTTAATGATTTTCACCCCCACCCTGGTACTTTGGTGTCTTTTCTGGATGATAGATTTAGTCATCAAAAATATAAAACCGCGACTTAAATGGATAACATTCAGAGATAGTTTACTAAAAGTCTTACCAAAGCTCTTGCTTAGTGCGATCTGGGCTTTTGCCCTTTCGGCATTTTTCACCCTGCCAGTCCTTTTCGAACAAAAATTGGCCCACGTTGACTCTATTGTCATGGGCTATTTTAACTATCTGGCTCACTTTGTTAATTTCAAACAACTGTTTATTCTTAAAGACTGGGGATACGGCGCTTCTCGTCTGGGGCCGGATGATATGAGCTTTCAAATTGGTCATCTGCATTGGATCGCCTCTCTTCTCAGTTTATTTGTCGCCTGGAAAGTCCGTAAAACCAATCAGACTCTCTCATTTTTAATCCTCTTAATGATGGTCATCACCTACGTGGCCGCTTTCATGACCCACTTGCGTTCCAGCTTTATCTGGTCCCTAATTCCCCCTTTGGAATATCTCCAATTTCCCTGGCGGTTCTTATCTCTGGTAATTTTCGGTGTCTCATTTCTGGCCGGCAGTTTAATCTTATTAATCAAACACCACTATATTAAAATCATCCTTTTCATCTTCTTAGTGGCTGAGGTCATTGTTTATAACCAGCAATTTTTTGACTGGGGCAACTATTATCCCCAGATGACCGATCAGCAAAAATTCTCCGGCAAAAATTGGCAGGCCCAAATCACTTCCAGCATCTTTGACTATTTACCTGTTGCTGCCCCTTTACCCCCCATCGCCCCTCCCGACGCGAATCTTGATATCATCCAAGGACAAGGCACATTACGAACCTTAATTAAAAATACCCATTAACAAGCTTATAAATTAAAACTCAGTCAACCCAGCATCATCAGGCTTAATACCTTTTATTTTCCTGACTGGC
>CAZYTL010000028.1:0-12161 GCA_964650355.1 uncultured Gammaproteobacteria bacterium
GTCGGTACCCGCTCCCAGGGGCACCCCCCACCCCGGGCGATGGTAGGGGCCAAGAAAGGGACAGGCGGCCCGGTCGCCTGCCCCTTTCCTCAATCCTCTCCCTCTCCTTTCCCAATTCGATTTCGCATCTGGTTCTTTTTTTCATCAATTCACACTCTCAACATATCTCTTCTTCCCTATCTCCATCCTGATTTTCCATCCATTGAAGCCCCTTTTTATTTCAGCCAGTCTCAGCTACTTTCCTCCCATCATTCCTTGCATCATCCCCATCAACCCTCCACTAGCTTCCTGCATCTTCTTAGCCGCCGCTTCCTGCGATTTCTTGATCGCCTTGTTCAGTACCTTCATTACCTCTTCATTTTCCACCCCGGCCACACTAAACGTCTTGATCTTTTGAGTCCCGTCCACCACCACTTTAATTTGCCCTTCCTCCACCACTACTTCCTCTTCCTCCATCATCTTCTGCAACTGCTTGGCCTCCTTCACCATCTTGGCCATATCCCCCGCTTGCTTTAAAGGATTCATCACCATACAAGGCAAATTTTAAAACACTCAAAAAGCAAACTCAATCACTAAATACCAAATCTTTATGGAGTCAGACAACAATTCCATAACTACAACGCCTAAATCTCGCTCGGGTTAAATAAGTTCCCCAACTTGTTCAAGAACCTCACCTCTCAAAATTGACAGACCATAAGTGTCTATAGTAAAATCCTATAAAATTTTATGTCATTATTCTATCGTAATCAAAATCCCGAAGTAGAAATCACCCTTAATTGCACGTCGTGTGCTTTCACCAGTACTGCCCATGCTCGGATAGATTTCGAACACATGAGAATCGATGAACGTGATCTCCCTGACGTTAAAGCTTTCGCCACGTGGCATACTTTATATGCTCGATTGCACCCTACGGAATTTCTGGGTTCACGTGATCGATTTCACAATCGATTTATACCCGTAATTCCTGATCCGCTAAGTGATGATCAACTAATGCTAGAACCAGTAACCGTTCCTTACCCTCCGCCATCAACTTAGTTCTTAATCAACTTCCTTCTGACCCGTAAGCTTTCTATCTACCTCAAATCCCTGATACAATAGATCCATGAATTCGTCTGCCAAATTAGAGTCTCGCCGTATCTGGTCCCTTGATCTTCTCCGCGGTCTCATGATTGGGCTCATGACCCTCAGCCACACCATCCACTTTACCCGCGCCTATCACCAACCTCTCCTCGGGATGGTTAACTCCGTTATCAATCTCACCAGCTTCACCACCTTCCTGTTCGTTTCCGCCGCCGTCGGCTATCTTAGCTATATTAATCAACCTCCGGCACAAACCCAATCTCTTCAGAGTCGTCCTTGGTTTCGACTTATTAAACGCCTTTTTGTCTACCTCATTGGTTATTACCTCATCGCCAACTGGGCTTCTCTTGTCCTCAACAATTTTCAACTGCTGACAACTGAAAACCAACAACTGACAACTATTTTAACCTTCCGCACCCTGGTTCCCTTCACCGAATTCATCATCCCCTTCCTTATCTTTGGATTGCTCACCATCCCTCTGCGACCCCTTTATCAGCGCTTGGCTAAATCACCTGTTGCCATTGCCTTGCTCAGTATTTCTGCTTATCTGCTGGGTGAATACCTTTACCTCCATCCTTCTCCCCATATTCCCTCCGCTTGGCAAGCAATTATCTATGGTTATTCCGGCCTCTATAGCTTCCCTCTCCTCCAATACTTTCCCGTTTATCTCCTTGGTCTTCATCTGGGCTATTCATATCTTAATGATTCCATCCATAAATCCAGTAAATTAATTAATCTCTTTAAACTCCTCGTCCTCCTAAACCTCTTCTCACTCATCATCTCGCTCCTCGCCCATCCCGGCCTTGCCTCACTGCTCAACCGTTGGCCCCCCACCATTCCCTTTTTGCTCACCGGTCTCACCCTCACTTTCCTGTTATTGTCGCTCATTCACCAACTCCGCCAGCTGCAAAATTTTCCCTGGACTCGCACCCTCTTACTCATCTTAGGTCAAAACTCCTTTGCTGTCTTTTTCACCTACACATTTCTCGACTATCTCTTAGCTGCTTTCCATCTTCCAGCTCTTTACTCCCCTCTGCTGGTTCTTACTCTGTGGGTCATTCTCTTAACTACTGCCATCTACCTGGCCAAAATCATCCCTCTCAACTGGCAATTTGAGTTGACTCTCGTCAATTGGTGTGAGTGTCAACTTACTCATTGCACCCATGCCCAGGAACACCGTTTCGTCGTCAAAATCAAATCCCTCGTCCTCCGCCTCGTTCGTTTCCGTGACCTCTTTAGCATTACCATATCCGGCCACCGCCTCCGTCTCATTAAAAAACGCCAGTTTGCCCTGGGATTCCTCTTAGTTCTTTTCTCTGCCACCACCCTGGGGTTAGGGGAAAACTATCAATATCTGGCCTCTCAGGTGGCTCATCTTCAAGGTCAATCCAATCGCACGTGGTTCCTCACCACCGACCCTCAACCACAACTTATCTACACCCTCTCCTTTCCTTCCGAGCTTCAACCTCAGCAAGTCACTGCTGTCTTAAATAACCACTCATCCTTCCCGATGACCAACCCCTGCGCTTCTCAACCTTCAATATCAAATATTAATTGCCAATCTCCAAACGTCCAGTGGTACACCGTCACCGTGCCTTTAACCGACCTCTCTTCCGGCACTTATCAAATCCAAGGCCGGCTCACCTTCTTTAAAACTCTTAATTTCCTTACCACTCCTACCACTTTCTATATCTCTCAACCCCTCTACGTCACCTGGACTATCGACTGGGAAGGCTATGATGTCTCAGACGATTACCTCACAGAGCTCGCCGACATCGCTGACCAATATCATATCCCCATGACCCACATGTTCAACCCTTACATCTATATCTATCCTTCTCTTCCTGAAACCCAGCGCCAAGCCTTGGTCGCTTCCGCGTCCGCTGCTCCCACCAACTCCGCCTCTCTCCTCGCCAATCTCACTCCCGAACGCGCCGATTACTTAACTCATTGGGTGATCCAGAGACGAGACCTCCATCAGGAAGAAATCGGCCTCCACCTCCACATGTATCCCGAACTGGCTGCTGACGCTAAAGTCCAGCCCAGACTGGAGCCTACCTGGGGAGGCGGTTTTACTCCGGGTTACGACATCCTCACCACTGACTATACCCGTGAGGAAATGACTCAAATTCTAGAACGGGCCAAAGGTTGGTTTGTCTCCCGCGACCTTGGCGTCCCCAAGTCCTACCGCGCCGGTGCCTGGTTTGCCAACCTGGATACCCTACAGGCACTACAAGATACCGGGTTTCTAATAGACAGCTCTGGCCGGACCTCTTATACCTTCGGCACTAACCACATTCAGGGCCCCTGGCACCTCTCTTCCACCACTCAGCCCTACTACCCCTCTCTCACCGACCAAAACCAACCCGCCTCAGTATCAACCACTCAATCATCAAACGATCTAGCCACTCAACGTATCCTCGAAATCCCCAACAATGGCGCCGACACCTATGCATTTAATACCGATCAGCTCATCTCCAGATTCACCGACAATTTCACCGGGGAACCCCTAACCCAACCGCAACAAGTCACCTACCTCAGCCACCCCCACTGGTTTTACCCTTCCCGTCAGCAGACCATTCGTCAAGTATTTGATTACCTCCATCAGTTCAATTACTCTGAAGACAGCGGACCGGTAGTTTATACCACCCTCCTTGGCGTCTATAATGCATTTAAATGACCTCAACTGCTAGTCGGTTAATGCCACCAATCTCTACTCAATTCCCTTAAAAAATCACGGTTAAAGTTACGATGCCTGTTTAGGTAACATTAACCGCAGATTCACCATCACCTTAACCTTTAAATGAAAGAGTATTCATCACTATAATCAATTCCCCCTACCATGTTCACTCCTGCCCTTAAATTACTTAACACCATTCTCCACGTTCTCATCTCGATCCGTGCTTTAGAAATCTACTTCCTCATCGGCCTCCTCATCTCATTCATTCTCTGGGCAATAAAAATCTACCATGTGGTCCCCGCTCTCTGGCCTCTCCTGCTTAACTGGATCAAACAAAGCACCCGCCAACCCCTCTCCCGAGCCACCAAACTTCTCAAAGCCGAAGAATACGAAGAACTTCTGGAAGAAACTCCGGCTGCCTCCCCAACGCTCCCACCTGACCAGAACCCCACAGATCTTCCACCTCCTCTTGACTCTTCCTCTCAACATCAAATCCGCACTTCCGTCATCACCATCCCCCAGTTGCCCTCTTACCCTATCCCCCATTTCTGGAAACTTCAAATCCTCTCCTTCATCCTCGTCACTGTCAGCATTCTCGCCATCTTTGTTCCTCTTCCTCAAATTACCTCACCCCACTTGCCCTTGCTTGATCCCTTAACCGTCAACAAACGCCAGCCTCTCCGCATTGAATTCGACCGTCCCCTCAACTTTCCCGCACTAGACGTCACCATCTCTCCCACCCTAGCCGGTCAATGGGTCTATGCCAACCACAAATACACCTGGCCCTGGCAGGAAAAGGTGGACACCCTACTCATCGATACCATTGAATTCTATCCCAGCCAAACTCTCGAACCCGCCACCGATTATTTGGTTGACCTTAACCATATTCAGAACTTCATTCCTCTCCTCCGCCCTCAAGACACCACCTTCATCTTTAGCACTCCATCCTCCAACCAACCAAACCCCGCATCTCCACCTCCCAACGTCAGCCCCACACCTGTTGTCTATACCGAAAATGTCGTTCCTATCTCCATCACTCCTCTAGACAAAACCGAGCTTGTCCCTGTTTCCACTCCTATCTTCGTAATCTTTAACCAAACGGTTGAACTCGAATCCGCCCAAGCTAACTTTATCCTTCAACCTCCCACTCCAGGTATCTTTAGTGTGTCTGACAATATTTTGATCTTCACCCCTCAGAACAACTTCGCCTACGGCACTACTTATCAACTCTCCCTCAACCCCGGTATCCAGTCTCCCACTGGCCAAATCTCCCGTAAAACCTATATTCAAACCTTTACCACTGCTCCACGCACCTTTAAACTAGACGTTCCCCTGGTCAAACAACAACACACCTTTTATTGCTTTGCCGCCGCTGCTCAAATGGTGCTCAATTACTACGATATTCCCCTTGATCAAACAGAAATCTGGAATCAAATCGGCCAGGACCACACCCCTCGTAACTTTGTTACCAACACCTGGGGCAATCCCTACAAAGCCATTGTCGGCACCGTTGATGGCAGTGATCCCGGTGGCTATGGCGTCCACTGGGACCCGGTTGCGACCCTGATTTCTCGCTATCGTCCAGCAGAAGTCAAACGCCACTGGGACATCCCTGGCTTACTCAACGAAATTCAAGCCAACCATCCCGCCTTAATCTGGTGGGTCAACGGCGTCTGGCCTGCCAAAGATGTTTCCTGGAACACCCCTGAAGATGGTAAAGTTTATACAGTTAACGGCATGCATGTTGAGGTGGCAGTCGGTTGGATCGGCGACATCAACCATCCCGACTTCATCTTAACTAATGATCCTTGGCGTGGTGAGCGACACTACACACCTGACCAATTCCTCAGCCTCTGGAAATGGTTCGACAACACCGCCGTAGTAGTAAAGTAAAGGACTTTTATTCCCAAGGGATGACCCCCAGGCCCCCTTCCAAGCGCGGAGACTCGGAGTATTGGACTCTCGCCCGCCTAAATGCTCTTCGAGCTTTTGGCGGGAATAAAAAACCATTTAAGAAGATCAACCAACCAATAACCCTGGCCCCAACAACACCATACCCGCTATTCCCACGTTACCTAACCACAAATATCTCCCCCACTTAGACCTCCATAAACCGTCAGCCACCAATAAAATCGCCCAAGGCAATATTTGTAACCAATAGTGATGATACGGTCGGGTCAACACCACCGGCAACGGCATCAGCATCATCAACCACAATAACCGTGTATTACCCGAAAAACCTCCGTCTCTGCTCTCCTTATTTTCCCTACCCAAAATTCTTCTTATCAAGAAGAATATCACTCCTCCCCACACCACCGCCGCCGGACCCAAAATCTTAGGCAACGCTTTCACCGTCTCTCTCCATTGCGGCGGATAATCTGCCACAGGATAAACCACTGCTACCCTCCAAAAATCAACCAAAATCCCCTTACGCATCAACCAACTCACTACCGGCATCCAAACCATACCCATCCCCAATATCAACATTACCACCTCCATCCAGACATTCCTCCCTCCACCAAAGACTATTAGCCAGAGGCCAACAGCCAATAAACTAAGCACCGCGCTCTGCTTAAACACCATTGCCATTCCCAAAGCGACCCCTGCCAAAAATACGAATAACCATTCCTTTCTTCCGACTCCTGAATTCTGAATTCTGAACTCTCCTAATAGACATACTGCTATCAACAACCACATCACCATGAACGGCTCCGTCAACCCAAACTGCCCCTGATACACCTGCCCCAAAACCAAATAACTAACGCCACAAATTAAACCTAGAGTCTTCCTCGACATAAAATAGTTTTTGGTAAAAGACTCCTTTCTTGTCCTCTTTGATTTTTGATTTGTATATTTGATATTTGGTTTTTGCCTACCCGCCGAAGCTTTAGCGTAGGAGGGATTTTTGATATAAATTAAATATATTAATCCCGCGCTCACCCAATTCACCACCATTACCAAAAACCTTATCAGGTATAAGGAACCAACATCTAGCCATTTCCGATCAGATACCAGATACCTAATACTTAATACCAAATACCAAACAACATCTATCCCCGGCGGCTTAAAATCCTTAAAATCCCGGTACGGCAGCTTCCCTTCATGCATTGCAGATCCAATCTCCATAAACACCGCCTCATCCTGATGTATCTGATAAAACAAACCGCTCAAACTCACAAAAACTGCCATCCCTATCAATCCAATCAACAACACCCTCATTAATCAATTCTATCCCGTATCAAACCTTCTCGATAGATACTATACCTACCCACAGCAGATCCAATAACCCGCTGCACATCCTTTCCTGGATTTGCTATCCGTCCACATTCATCGCACACATCTCTTACCGGAGACATTTTATGTCCACAACCACTACATGTCTCTATCAAAATCCCCTTCTTGTTAAATCGCCTCCACTCCACTGCTGGTCCGCTCATACCCATATAGTCCGCTTCTCTCAATCCAAATCCCTCACTCGCAACATTAAAACTTACTTCCGCCACAATACTCCACCACCCTCAACTCCTCCGTCAACCTCTCAATCAACTCCTCCACCGACTTTTCCGATTTCAAAGCCGCCAGCAAAAATGGCCGCCCCATACCCGCCATCTTACATCCCAATTGCAACACTTTAGCAATATCCAAGCCGGACCGGATTCCTCCAGACCCCAGCACCGTCAACCCTTTGACCCGCAAACACTCATTAACTGAATCATAGGTCGACAAACCATAATCCTTAAACACTTTTGCTCTTTGCTCATCACCGGCAATCATTGCTTCAATCCATGCCCACGAAGTTCCCCCCACACCTGCTGTATCCACCACTTTCACCCCCGCCTCAAACAACTGCTTAGCCGTCTGATAATCAATTCCGTGGCCCACCTCCTTCACGATCAACGGCACGGACAGCTTTTTCACCACTTCTTCAATCTTGGGCAACAAATCTGAAAAATTCGTGTCTCCTCCCATCTGCAAGGCTTCCTGCAGCGGATTCAAATGCAACACCAACGCATCCCCCACCACCAAATCCACCACCTGTTGACAATCCTTCCATGTTAAACCGTAATTCAAAGACACCGCTCCCAAATTAGCCATCAACACTATGTCAGGCGCGTACTTGCGCACCTGGAAACTTGGCAACACCTCCGGATGCTTTAACACAATTTTCAAACTCCCCAATCCCATGGGAATCCTGTACTTCTGAGCTGCTTTAGCCAACCGGCGGTTAATCAACCCTGCCTTTTCCGGCCCCCCAGTCATGCAGGAAATAAATAGCGGCGCTCCTACCTCCTTTCCTAAAAATTCAGTTGACAAATCAACCTCCTCCAAATCCCGCTCTCCTAATGCATGATAAGGCAACCTCACTTGTTCCAAACCCGTACTTCCGCTCTCACAATCATCTTGCAAAGCATACTCCAAGTGCAATTGCTTTCGCTTCTTAATACTTAACAATCGCTTTCCCATCTAACTAGACTTCATGGCCCTAATTAAGCATCCATCTCCGGTGAACCTTGGATTATATGATCTTCTTCCCCTGGCAGTGGTCCAAAGGGACCCCGCCCTATATTTCTATCAGTTACCACTAAAGTGTCTCCTGTACTAGAATCTCCCAGTTCAACAGACCTATCATTATCATCTTCGTCTCCGGAATCATTTTCTACTGGCTCTTTCTCTCCCATCTTAATTACCTCCTTTTACTTCCTAACTTTCCCTTGAATATAACATATCATACATAACTATGTCACCCTCCGAAGATCTCCTCCGCAAACTTAATCAAAGCTTCGTCTTCTTCATTCGCCAATCCTTTCGTAACTTTTTTTCTCTTTGCTGCATACCCGCTGTTGCCTCCGTCACTCACCTGGTGATTAGATTTAGTAAAAAACTCCGGCACCTCATCTTCCAAAATCATGTTCCCGTTACTTTTCTTCGTCTCCTGTTTCATCCTCTGTCCCAACACATAAACCAGTCGCGCTCCCTGCCACCCAAACACCGTCACCAACGCCTCCTCCACAATTTGCCGATGAGGATGAGAATTCAATTTATCAAAGTGAAACGGATACCAAACTTCGATCACTATTTGTTCCCCATTAACTTCTTTTGGTTTGGAAGATCTCAACAGCGCCTGCACCGAATGATTCTTAGGCTTTACCGCCTCCAACAACTCATTCCACCTCTGTTGCAACGTCTCCAAAGACATCTGCTGCTCACCTCCCGTTAACCTTGAATTAACTGCACCAGTCAAATTGGACTCATCCTGTTTAACCGGATTGCTGCTCGCCCAATTGGCTTTATCCTTGCCAGGGTTCCGATTCCTATCGGATGACAAAGCCATCCTGTTTGCTCCACCACTTCTGGGTAGTAATCGACCATCCGGCGCATTCTTAGTCCTGCTGGATTGCTTCGTCGACACCACATTCGTCGTATCTCCTCGCGATGACATTTCTTTACTTCTCTTATCAGCCTCTTTTCCTACATCGCTATCCGTTTCCAGCCATTCCATAATCGCCATTTCCAACGGTAATTGTTCAATCACTGCCGTCTTCATTTCGTACAGCGCCCTATTCAATCTCTTAATCAAGACCTCCAGTTCTTCTATCCTTAAACTTTTAGTTGTAGTTTTGAGTTTTGCCCTCTCACCTGCTCCATAATAACCCAACAAGTCTCCGTGCAACCTTTCTAATACCTCTCCAAACACCACTCTCACATTCTCGCCTCCATTCATCAACTCTTCAATTAATTGAACTACACCTTTGGCATCCCTCTTTCTCAATAAATCCAACACTCGTTCTACCTGCTCTTCAGCCAAACCTACTAACTGCTTCACATCCTCAACCTCAATCTGTCCCTTATTATCAGTCAGCGTCCACGACAGTTGCTCCAACATCTTGTGAGCATCCCGAAAACTCCCATCCACTCTTTCTGCAATCTTCTTCAACGCTGCTCTCTCAATCTTAATCTCTTCACCCTCAACCACCCTTTGCATCGACCTCATCACCTCTTCCACTGATCCCTTATGAAAGTCAATCCGCACACACCGACTCACAATCGTCTCTGGTAACTTATGTAACTCCGTAGTGCAGAGGATAAACACCACGTTTTTCGGCGGCTCCTCTAACGTCTTCAGCAAGGCATTAAACGCCTCCGTCGTCAGCATGTGTACTTCGTCAATAATATAAACCTTAAATTTCAACTGCGTCGGAGCCAGCTTCACTTTCTCCCTTAAATCCCGAATATCATCAATTCCCCGATGAGAAGCTGCATCAATCTCAATCACATCCAGAGCCCTGCCTTTCATAATCGCTAAACAGGCATCACACTCATTACACGGTTCAAAATCAATTATCGGTTTCCCCAAAGGGGCCCCTTCGGGGTGGGTTTCAGTTTTCAGTTTTTTATTGTCAGCTTTCTTATTTACCTTCTCTTTCTTTTCCTTAACTGACAACTGACTACTGACAACTGATAACTGTTTCTTGCAGTTGATCGCCTTGGCCAAAATCCTGGCCGCGCTCGTCTTGCCGCTCCCCCTTGGTCCGCTAAACAACAACGCGTGTGGCAGCTTGCCTTGCGCATAACTCCGCAACACCCCCTGCAAACCTTCTCTCACCTTGGCAATATCCAACTCCCCCACCGTTTTTGATCTGTATTTAAGATAAAAAGCCATAAAAACCCCACCCAAATTAACATTTAACCATAGCCATTGTAACAACCCCCCCGCCATCCAAATCAAGACCCAAATTCTCTACGGATCTTCCAATAGCTGCATCCTCTCCTCACATGTAATTATTTTCACATCCCTAAAACACCCCGCCACAGCATGAACAAATCGTAACGGATCGTCATCTTCTCCGCTACTCTTCGCCCTCATTTCATTCAAGGGTACTCGCTCGTGCTCAGGGCAGATGCCTTCAGTTATCCATCCGCATCTTCCTATCCTAGATACATCCTTGGGTCTGTAAGAAGCCTGATGATCTGTATGCACCGGACAGTAATAAGTCACCAACTCCGGTTTCCCCATAAAAATCTCTGTCTACTTTCCCATCATCATTCTCTCAATCATGATGATGACCTAACAAATGCTCCAACCCATGAGCTGCCAGCTCTCCCAACCATTCGTCAACAAACATCCTGTACTGGCCGGCTTGTTTCCGAGCCTCAGGATAACAAATCACAATATCTCCCAAATACAACATCTCATCCTCCGGATATACGAAACCCGCACTTCTCGTCTCGCTGTTTTGCAAAGGAAAGGACAACACGTTCGTCGCCTTATCCAGCTGCCGATACTTTTTATTCAACGCCTTCATCTTCCTACTTCCTACCACCGCCACACTCACCTCCACATTCCCGCCCAACTTTAACTTTTCCAATTCTTCCACTAATCGTCTTCGCAGCCTTTTGCGATCCACTGGATAACGTGAATCGGATTTAATCAAGACTTCAATCATAAACGTATCTTCAAACCACTAACATTTAATCTTCAAGCTATAGCTTCGAACTTTAGCTTCAAGTTTTCAGCTTACTCTCCACCAACTCTCTCACTCTCTTTCCATCCACCCTTTGACCTTTCAACCTTCCCATCACTTGTCCCATCACTTTCCCAACATTCGCTCCTTCTCCTGCTTCACTCACTACTTCTGCTACCACTCTCTCAATCTCTTCATCCCCCAGTCTTTCAGGTAAGTAATCTGTCAATATCTCCATCTCCTTCTGTTCTTTGTCAGCCAAATCATCTCTTCTGCCCCGATAAGCTTCCACCGCCTCCCCCCGTTTCTTCACCTCCTTATCCAGTACCGCCACCACATCTTCATTCGACAATTTCCCCTGTTTCTCGATCTCTTTATAAGTCAGTGCCGATTTCAACAACCGCAACACCGACACCCGCAAAGTGTCTTTACTCTTCAAGGCAGCTTTTAAATCTTCATCAATCTGTTGCCTCAACTCCATATCCTCTCGATACTTAATCCAACGTCCAAATCAATAGGCAGTAATCGGCTTACGCTTCTTTTTACTCTGTCTGGCTCGATTCCGCTGAGCCGAAGGCTTAAGGTGGAATAAATTATCTTTAATATCCTCCACTCGCTGAATCTGTCGCATAAAATTGCGAAACCGATTAATAAGTTTGTCATCGGTATCATTGGGTTGTCTAGTAACCACAATCGCCATAAATAAAACACACCCCCTTCCTTAACGTTTAATAAAAAGGTGCTAACTAAATTCATAACAATAATAGTTTAAGTATACCCAATACTCAACCATTTATCAAACCAGGTTCTCCCCGCCATATCCACTAATTTACACCACTTTCCCCCCAAAAAGCATTTCCTGCACCTTGCCTTTTTCCATTCCGGGTATACTTAACGACTTGTCGCAAGATGTAAAGTGATCTGCAAGAAATAATGGG
>CAZYTL010000029.1:0-10459 GCA_964650355.1 uncultured Gammaproteobacteria bacterium
GATTATTTCGGCCCATTACTAACATTCTATACTAGTTTTGCTAGTCTAGAGCCTTTCTAATTAAGTATCTAGGGCGGGCTGCTCACGGAATTGTGTGGGCGGCACAAAGAGGACTGGTTCTTTTGACAAGGGGAAGGAGAAAGGAGGAAACCCTATGGACCTAACAGTGATTGTTTTTTTCATGGGGTCCGTTTTGGTCATCCTTGCAGGACTGGATTATATCCAGCCTGTGTTGGGAGGACCAGCCTCAACTGAAGAAAGTTTGCACAAGACGGCCAGGCTACTGGCTGTCGGCTTCGGCATGATTGTCGGAGCTTTTGTGGTCGCGTTTTTGATCTAATTACTCACCTTCCCCTTGTCATCCTCTTGCGCTTAGCGCCTGATGAGGCTTGGGAAGCATACCGTGAAGTACTTAGGTATAACTTCATGGTTCAAGCCGAAAGAGGAATTTTTTTAATTATGGCGATTTTTGACATCGAACGAGCTAGAAGAGAGATTGGCCAGGCAGAGGAGGTACATATTGGCCGGAAAAGGATTCCGGTGAGAGAGCTATTGCCTGTGGTATCGATGAGGAGATTGGTCTCCTATGTCGGATCTGATATCAGAACACGGGTATTAGAGTCTGGTGATACCGAGGATGTGATTGCAGCGGCGAACGCGGGGCTGATTGTGCGGTCAGCGGCCAAGATTTTGTACGGGATGGGTTTGTCGGAACATGATAGAGAGTTTTTGCAAGCTGAAGTGGCAGAACCGGTGGCAAAGTGGTTTGAAGAGCCTCGGGTAAGGAAGGTGTTGCAAGAGAGCGGAAAGACGTTGCATGGAGGGATCAATTGGCCAATAGAACTGGCTGGACAGCAGCTGACAGAGGCTTTTACTTGGGGTGATGTCCAGGCAAGGGAGGCAGCTATTGACAGGATAAGCGGATATTTAGATCCTTTGATTGAAAAGAGTTTTAGGGTTACCGAGCAAACTGCGGTACTGGCTGATGCGGTGGCAGTGTTGACGATTAAGGGGGCGCGCTTATTGTATGAGCTGGAACCAGAGAGAGCTGATGCCTGGATGAAGCAAGGCGGAGATTTATTTGAACAGGCCCACAGATTTATAACTAATCCTCCACGCTTCGAAACAGTCAAGCGTTGGAAGGAAGAATATTGGCAGGCGAGGGAAGCGAATCGACCTTTAGAATTAGTTCAGCCATGGCAACAAAGAGTGGCTGCAGGGATCTGGAGGTGGGTGTTTAGGGTAAGGCCGATAGAGAGACTGGTACCGAGCTATGCGTGACTTGATGGCCAGGCCGTTATTATTCAGATTAAATAAAGTTCCTTAGGAACGGATGTGGGCAGATCAAAGATGCTGGATGCCTAAAGTGTTGGCGGGTCTACAGGTGAAGGCGATTTTTTTACTCACTGGGGATAATGAGGTGGAAAAATGGAGGTTAAAGTAACTAAATTGGGAGATCGAAAAATTCATTGGGTTCGCCTCTTAAACTCCAGTTGTTGATGATGTTTGTGGAACTGGAAGGATTGGTTTTACTTTCATCCAAGAATTCGAGAATGTTTGAGGGGTAGCCTTCAAATCCTTGAGGGTCTCTTTTGACCATAGGGACCAGTTTTAATGCGGCAGAATAGGTTGTTGGAGATTGAGGCCAGGGGATTTCTTCAACTGCGATGACTTCGGGATATTGATTAAGTTGGTTTTTTAGAAGCGTCATTTGTTCTTCCGATGCGCCAGCTTTAATGTAAATGTGAATTGGTTTGTAGTCTGGGCCGTATTTTTTCTCTAGTTGTTCCTCTATGACTAATAATTTTGGCTTTTGAAATGGCCAAAGATTGGTGTTTTTTGCCAAGACAAGGTAGGTGGCTAAAGCCCCAAGCATGACAAGAAATACAAGGGAGAGTTTTTTCCTGAGGGTCATGGTT
This sequence comes from uncultured Gammaproteobacteria bacterium, assembly GCA_964650355.1. Lineage (GTDB taxonomy): Bacteria > Patescibacteriota > Microgenomatia > CAYXHB01 > CAZYTL01 > CAZYTL01. The sequence continues at coordinate 1,920 of CAZYTL010000029.1, forward strand.
TTGATATTTTGATTATAGATGGAAAGATGTTTGTTTCACAATAACTATGGGTGGGGGTGAGAATTTGGTTGTGGGTGACTGGCGGGTGGGGCTGCGGGAGCATCGGTAGGGGTAATTGTCTGATGACTGAATGGGGGTTACAATGCAGAAAGATAAATTTTAAAATTCTAAGCATGAGCGAGATTGATAAGTATTTGGATTCCGTAAGCTTTACTAAAGCTGTCGTGGGTTTTTTGAAGGAAAAGGGAAGTGATCGAATTTGTCTGATAGTAAGAAAGAGAGTTCTTGCTGGTTTGGGTAAAGATTTGATTGCGGGGATTGGAGGCAAAGTAGGTGACGAAGCTGAATTTGAGGATGAGACGGTAGATGAGGCCATGGATCGGGAGACGATGGAAGAAGTTAAGGTGAGGGTGATTAAGAAGCGACAGATGGGCAAGGTGAGGTTTATATTCACTCACAAGCAGCCGGATAGCACCTGGAATCAGGAGGTGACTGTTTTCTTAATTGATGAGTGGAAGGGAGAGCCTGCGGAAACGGAAAGTGCCAAGCCGTTGTGGTTTAAAGTAAATGAAATTCCTTGGGCCCGGATGTGGGCAGATCAACGGCGTTGGGTGCCTAAGGTGTTGGCGGGTGAGCAGGTGAAGGCGATTTTTTTGTTCACTGGGGATAATGAGGTGGAGGAGTGGAGGTTTGAAGGGAAGTGAACGGGTAAGTTTTGGATAATTGGGAAGGAGTGAAGGGATATGGTATGAGGCGGTAATTATATTATAATTGGGGGGATGGGCGATAATGAATTTGAAACAATTAATCCTTATTTAAATATTAGGTTTCCTCCAAGACATGAAAGGCATAAGGAGAAACTATCCACAATTCCTGGAGACGAATTTAGGACACTTACTTACCCTGAACTGAGAGAGAAAATGAGGAAGGCTAATGCGATTGGCTGTCTTTCAATTTTGGATGAGAGAGGGGAAGGCGTGGTTTATTTGCTTCCTGAAAAGAGAGAGATTACTATTGGCCGGAATCCTGACAACCAGGTGGTGGTGCCTGGGGGACTTAGAAGTGTTTCACGAAGGCATGCGAGCGTAATGATCAGTCGAGATCCAAGGGAAGATAATGATATTGTTTATAGACTAACAGATCGAGGGAGTAAGAATGGCAGTCGTTGGATGGAAGATGGTAATTTCCTACCAGAGAATGAAATTACCCGTCATAAAGCACAATTGGTGGAGGTCAATTTGGGGGTAGAAGTATTTCCATTAGGAACAGTTGATGCCGGAGTGGGCTATGTTGATGACGCTGCCAGTTGGTTAGCCCTACCTAAAGATCAGCGTTATGGTGAATTAGTGAAGAGGCGGGCAACAGGAGTTGGTTTACAGGGAGGTAATAAGTTAAGTTTTTTGCGTCCGGGAAGGTTATTATTTGGAAGTAGAAAGATTCCACACGGTGGAATAAGGTACAGCATGCGGGAAGATAAAGGAGAGGAGATGCCTTCATCTTTTGAGCCCATATATGAAGTACAGGTCGATGAGGAAAATGGGGTAGTGTCTTATAAAAAGGTGGATTCTGATGAAGTTCAAGAGGCGGCTTTAGGAGAAGGTATTTCTTTTGATGTTGGGAATTTTTCTTGGGATTTTAATGTTGTAGGATTGGTTGATACAAAACATCAGGCTGAAGAAGCGAGGGAGACGCTTGATTTTACTCATGAAGTTGACGGAGCGGAATATACAGTTGATTTAAATTTTATGTTTCGCAGGTCGCTATTGGATCCTAATGATCCTGAGCAAAGAGAGAGATGTGGGCAGATAGCAAGAGAAGTGATCGAGGATTATCACATTTTTGAACGATCTTTTCGTTCGTTTGTGGGTGACACTTGGAATGAAGAGCTTTATAAACGCATAGAAGTAGCGAGTCCGCTACGAGCAGAGTCAGTGCCTGTTGGTGTTATGGGTCACGCACATGAACCAAAAGCTAATCAATTGGGTGAGGTGCATGAGGTGTCTTTAAATGATTTATGGTTTGAGAAGTTACCAAGGGGCGAAAGACAAATTTTAAATATTCATGAGATGTTACACCGGGTCTGCCATTTGTCGTCTCATTTTAATAACACTGAAGAGGCAGGGGTTGAGTTACTGGCGGCAGGAGTAGCATTTTTTAGGCAACGGGGGAAGGCTAACATAGTTGAGTGGGAAAATGACCAGGAGACTGTCGAGGAGTTGAGAAATTTTATGAAGGTGTTGAACGTACAATATGACTATCGGCGTCGAGCAGAGGTAATGAGTCGGTTGGTAGAGAAATTCCGACATGGTTTTCAGACTTTTGCTGAGGTCTTTTTAAGAGAAAAGCGAAATTTTATTGTTGAGGTAATGGAACGATTAGAAGATCCTCAAGCTCAGGATGGCGATTTTTCTGTACCTATTTATTTAGACAGACGGTTTCAGTCAGCTGTCAGAGTGGGAAGGAAGGAGAAGGCAGCGATATATGATAGGCTGGATAATTATGCAGAGAGATTGGTTCATATACCGAATGCGCCGGGAACAGTGTTTGGAGGTCAGATATAGTGAGTTTAAATTGGGATACTCAGGGATTGAGGATTGATGGGAGTGTCACCTATTAGCGGGTTTTTGTTCAAAGCTTATTTTAAAGGCTAATTGAGATATAATGTAGATAAGATGCAAGAGACCCAGGACTCCGTGGTTTCCAGTTCTAATGAATCTGTAGTATTAACTCCTGAGTTTCAGAGAACTTGTCGTAAATTAGTTAAATGGCATAGGGATCGTGGTCAGATGAATGGAGATCGAGTAATTGTATGTGTGCCTGATGAATTAAGGAGCCAAACAGCTTATTTGGCTGAACAGCTTGGTTATGAGATGGTGTCAGCCGCTGATTTGGCAAAGGGAGCAAGGCCGGAGGTGAAAGGTACGGCGGGTATTTTGTTAACTGACTACAGTGCTGATTTTGTTACTCGAGGTTTAGATTGGCGAGGAGATGAAGGAGAACGATGGGTGCAGAGAAGTGAGAACGTAGAGGAAGTGTTGATTCAAGGTTTTGTCCGAGCGTTCAGCTCTCAGCATCCGCAGTCAGGGGTGATGGTGTTGTCGAGAGGAAGACCTCATCCTAATATGTTTGAGAGCGGTATGTTTCCGTACGGCAATGGCCCGTTTGATCAAAACGATGGTGTATTTGAATTAAGAGAAGGCGATCGACTAGTTAAGTTGAAGCCTTCGCTGGGGATGTATCCTGAGGAACGGGAATGGATTGAGGATGAGAGTGAAATTGAGCTGTAGAGTAAGGTGTTTTTAACGTTGAGAACATGAAGATCATGGACTGATTTTTTTGTTCACTGGGGATAATGAGGTGAGGGAATGGAGGTTTGAGGAGTTGAGGACAAAGCTTGTCTAATATTGATTTCGTTATGGAGGTTGTTAGGGTGATCGGATTGACTTTTAGATGTCTATAGTATAATCTATCGAGTTATTGGCAAAATGATATTTTATGTCTTTTAAATCAAGATACTTAGGTCGTGAAATATTAGCTAAGATGGCTCGGGACCCTAAATATCCGGATTTTTCTGGATTGGAGTCGGAGCCGAACTTGTCTGTTGCTACAAGTAAAGAGGAACCGAACCTGGTTAGACCTGCCCACGACAGAACTGCATATGTATTGATTGAAGCTAATACAGGGCCAATTCCAGTAGATGAATTATCAGGTCCTGATAATTGTGCACCGAGATGTGGAGCTGCTTGTAGAAACTGCTACTTGATATATGGAGGTGAACGACCGACTAGAAGACCTGAGGTCGATGAGTTGCTTGGTGTTAGAGGTCGTTTAACAAAGGACGGGTACAGACCAATATTCACTGGGGCTGACTTGTTAACGTTATCGGAAGAATATTGGAATGTGGGATTGTTTGATGAACAACCTTATTTACTTACTTCAGGTTATCCCATAGTCCTAAATCCACAAGTAGCGATGAGGAGAATAGTAGGCGCAGGTATGACAGGTATAAACATGTCACTTCATGGAGCAGGAGGAACAGAAAATGTTTTTAACGGTGCTCCTATTGAAGTGGTAAGGCAGGCAGTCGGGGTAATCCGTACTTTCAATGATCGGTTTGGTACTAAGATAGGAGTGGTAGGCAACGTAACTGTTCATAATGAAAACGTTGACTATTTAGAAGATATTGCCACCCACGCATTTGAAGTAATAGGGGTAGATGCCTTAAGATTAAACAGACACAAGGTGAGAAAAGGCCATTCCATGGCTCCTTTAATGTTACCACCAACTAGGCATCATGAGTTTTACGGAAGGGTTCGAGCGATAAGGGCAAGGTACCCCAAAGGGACAAAGACATTCAAACCGATTAACGTGTCTGGTGATTTTGGAAATTACGGTAGACCGATAAATCCTAATAAGGGTCCATATGAATGTGGAGCTGGGTCCAACTCTATAACCTTAGTTCCGGGAAGGGATGGAATATATTCGATATTTCCATGTCTTGAGCTTCGGGGGAGAGAAAGTAGAATCGGAACGTTAACTAATGAAGGACTAAATATTGATCAGGAAATGATCGAAAAATTAACTTCTCACAATACAGATGCTTGTTTTGCTTTTGCGCAGTATACGACAGAAAGGATTTAACACTTGGGTGGATGAAGGCGACTAGGTAGTGACATTAATATCGATCATATGACATAAAATCAAAGAAAAAATATAAGCATTTTGAGTAGATGGGTAAGACGTGTTTGGTATGGTTCCGGTGGATAACGTCAAGGGTGTCAGAGTTTAGGTTGAATTATATAGACATCGTGCGCAGTAGGGATGGAGGGAATCTCTTCGACTCCTTCGATATGCTCAGATCGAGGTTTACTCAGAGTAAACTCTTTGACTAAATGCAGTGTAAGTGGTTTCATTGGTTTGAATATTATCCTATAACATTGTAGGATACGGATTATAATGTTAATTAAGGAGAAAAGAGAAGCTAACTATGTTTGGACCCCGATTAGAGAGAAAGGTATGGTTTTACTTCCTGCCGAGTTTGATCGGAGACTAGCTGGAGATCCAAAATTTGAGTCTCTTATTGCTGGATGTTCGAGTTTGTCAATTAGTTTGATTGAAGGGGGTATTTCTTCAGATGGAAGCGAAGTGACTATTCCGACATATATCCCGAGCAGAGGATCCTCTGGCGGGAAACGACCACGCGTTGGTTTGTATCCTCATCCAGAGATATTAGTTGGGGTGGTGGGAAAAGAAGCTGATCAAAATTATGGATACCCGACAATGGCAGATTGGATAGAAGAAAATAGAACTTTCGGGACTGTTTGGGCAATCGATGAGTTGTTGATAGAGAGAGATTTACCGGATAGGTTGCCTGGTTTTGAGCCAAGTTGGGATTTGGGGGTTGCTCATAGTCTTTATGAGGTGAAAGAGGAAATTGAGCGGAGAGAGCTATCCTCATTAGGAGCAATCGTGGGATTATTATCGACACCGGCCCTGAGAGAAGAATTTCCGCTAAATTATTGTTTAGATATACTTTCTCGTTGGGCACAATACGTTGGTTCAACAGAAGCAGTAGCCGAATTTCTTGCTGAATCCAGGGACAGAAGAGGCGTTCAAGTGATTTATCAAGACCGAGCGGCAGTGGCAGGGTTTATTGGTGAGCATGAACACGAATGGATAAAAGATGAACAAATGATTCACGTTTTCAGTGGTATTCCAAGCCAACTGGTTATGACCCTCATTCCTTTAGGAAGTTACGAACAAGGCAAAATGGGTCTATTGGATAGGCCTTAATTTTTCCCTCAACTTATGCAGCTGGGACTAGCCCGCCTGCAACGCTTGAGCGAAGCGATTGCGGGCAGGTGAACTTTTCGCCGGGGGCGGATAGGGGTTAGGAATTTCTTCGTGTATAATTACTTGAGTGAGCAATTTACTAGTTCTTGGTCATCGGGGCGATAGAAAGAGTTTTGATGATAATACTATTGAGGGAATAGAAAGCGCATTTAGGAAAGGCGCTGACGGGGTTGAGATAGATGTGTATTACCAGCCTGATAAAGGTGTTTACTTAACACACAGGTTTTTGCACGACATGAGTTTGGACTATCCGAGGTTGGAAGAGGTAATAGAGAAGTTTGCAGACAAAGGAAAATTACAAATAGAAATAAAACCTCCTGAGGTTGAGGCAGCAAAGGCGGTGGTGGACTTAGTAAAGAAACACAAGTTGGAGAATTTCGAGGTTACTTCAAGTGTTTTGCCGTTATTGAAATATATAAGGGAGCTGGCTCCCAGAGCTAACATAGGAATGATTACTAAGCCATATTTGATAGAGGACTGGATGACAGAAGAGTTTGGAGATTATCTGATGATGAGTTATTTAAAACTTACAGGGGCTTCAACAATTTGGCTTGATAAACCGAAGGATTTTTGGAATAAAGAAAGAGTAGAAAGGTTTCATAAAAAGGGTTATAAAATTGGTTCTCATTTGCCTACCGACAGTAAGGAAGATTATGAGAAATTGGTGTCTTTGGGGATAGATAGTTGTACTGCTGATGATTTGGGTGTTTTAAGATGGAGATAATTAAGAAGATCATAGTTCTTCCGTAATTAGTGGGGGCGAGTGGATTTTTACTAGAGGCGGACAGGTGTCAGGAACCTTTTATCAAGATGTGGTAAATGGTTTGACTACTTCCTTTGCCTTTGGCTAATATTGGTAAATGTATAATTCTTTTTAGAAATAGGTGATATTGGTAAGGTTTAAATAATGTAAAATTTCCTTATGACCGAAGGTAGTGTCGAACAGCCTACCAAATTAGATTGGGGCCGTGCAGAATGGGCAAGTTATTCTCTTAGAAACTGGAAGTCCTTATTACCATCTATTCGTTTAGTTAAAGATGTTGCTCTTTCGGCTCGGAGAGGAGAAAGGCGATCGTTAACTGACGATATACTTAAGGCTGGCGAAGCATTTGACACAGAGGTGGTGGCCGAGGGAGTGGAGAATATACCAAACAGTGGCGGAGCTATTTTAGCAATGTCGCATGTTGCTGCGGTAAAAGAGTTTCCAGGATGGGGGAAGGGTCGTGATAACCTATTATGATGGGCAGTTGGGATTTCTCAAGCATTGAAGGAAAGAAGGGGTGCTTCAGCGGATTTTAGACCAGTAGCTTGGGCGCCAGGTGGTGCGGGAGAAAAAGAATGGCGTTCAGTTTTAGAGATTTATGGAGGGTTCCCTATTAATACAGATAAGCCTAGAGAGGCCTTAAGGTCGGTGTTATCTGCAAAAGAGGCTGTTCTTAAAGGAGGCGTAGTCGTGATCTTTCCAGAAGGTGAGACCTACACTGGACTAACTAAGCCAAAGCGAGGTATGGCGAAAATAGCCTCACCTGGAATTCCTATAGTTCCTGTGGGTTTCTTGCAGGATGAGCAGCCTGGCGGATCATTTGTTTATAAGGTGCGATTTGGCGAGAAGATAGTTCCCGGGGAGGAAGATTTAGCTTCAAAATCAGGACAAGTTCTATTATTAGATAAGGTTATGGTTGGCATTGCTGATTTGTTACCAGGAAGTATGAGAGGTGAATATTTTACAGATGAAAGGGAATGAAAGTATATCGGAATACTTTTTTCTTTGGATTCTTATAGTTTTTCAATTTCTGAGATTGCGCAGCAGGGGTGGAAGGAATTTCTATTGTATAATTAGAACTATGGTTGGGGTTCGGCGAAATGCTAAGAAACTGTTGGTTAAAAACCCGCACTTAGTTAATTTATTTTCAACACTCAATAATAACGATATCCGCTATGGTTTGTATGCAGGATCTCATGTTTCGTTGTTTACTTCAAATAGGGTACCCACAGACATTGACATTATGGTTGCAGATGAAGATCTAGAAAATGTAAAGAATTTATTTCAGATAGAACGAATTCTTGGAGGAAAAGAGGTTACAAAGGAAATTACAACTGACGGAGTATCGCTTTATCTGTACGGTAATCAGGTTGAATTTGTGGCAAACCTCTCGATAATCGTTAATGAAAAAGAATATCCTATTCATTTGACCAAACTAGTTTGGTCAAATGTTACTTCGGTGAAAGCAAATGGAGTCGTAATTAAGATGTTGCCCCCAGAGGATACAGTTATTATAAAGGCCCCCCTTCAAAGGGGAAGAGACTATGGCAAACATGACCTGGAAGACATAGAAGCTCTTCTAAAAGTGGTAAAGATAGACAAAGTTTATTTAAACAAACGCTTGGCTGAGGTAAAAGCAGACAAAAGAGCTACGGAGGTGCTGGAGAAATACGACCTTCTCTAGAAGGGAAGTAAGTCATATTGGTAGGTCCTACTCAACGATGTTGGAACGTGGTTTATTGAAAATCTCCTGGCCTACCAGCCGAATCATGCTTACTTGAATGTAATATCGCGATAAGCCTTCTGATATAATCTGACCTAATTACATTGATAGGTGGATTTTGGTTATGGATGAAACATTGCTAATTAGTTAGGCTCTAGACTAGCAAAACTAGTATAGAATGTTAGTAATGGGCCGAAATAA
>CAZYTL010000030.1:0-9142 GCA_964650355.1 uncultured Gammaproteobacteria bacterium
GACCAACTTGTAAAAGATCTCGTCGTTTTATCAATGTGCTAGTCTAGAGCCTTAGAAATACCCAAAGCGTGCCGCTCACCTTAACCGGTAGAGCCCTCACAAAAATAATCAGAACTGGTTCTCAAAATAGCTAACGTAAGCCCAATAACTAACTGAAACGCTATGTTTCAGGTTACTCAACTTACCATCCTATCTTATCAGTTTCTACGCCCAAAGTCAAGCCTATAGCTTTATCCTACCACCCCAAACCTTCTGAACAGCAACTACCAATATTATCCCTCAATCTCTTCCGTCGTTTCCGGATAAAACGCCGGCACCACCACCGTCACATATTCAAAGTTCCCTTCCGCCACAAAAGTACTTCCCGCCCTTACAAACACCGCATCACCTTTCTCCACCGCAATTCTTTCTCCATTAATCTCATAATTCCCGGTCCCTTGGGTTACATACATCACAAAACTACAGTCCTTTTCCAACATCACCTTCTTACCTTCAGGGTGCCTCCCCTCCAAACTCATATAAGAAATACTTAATACCTTTGTCGGAAGATTATATATCCTGATCTGCTTAGTCTTCTGATCAATCAACCCCGCTTCTTTCTTTTTCACCTTATAAAAGTGATCGATCTTCTTTCCCATCACCCCCATTATGCCATTCATACCCCATAAAATAAAGCAATCAATTCTAATCAAACTATCAATCCTCAAGCAACTTCCTCATCCTGTCTCTGAAGACATTAATGCTGCTATAAAAAAATATGCTCAATAAATAGGTCAAAAACAACACTCCAATAAATAATATAGCAAAACTAAAACCAAACCGTACGAAATAAACAATCAAGGAAACCACATGTAAAATCAAACCGAAAATTAATAATGCTTTAATGCTAAATCCCAGCTTAATCTTCACCCATTTGTGAGTAACCTCAGAAATCAACATCGCTATCACACCCCAAGTTCCAAAGAACACCATAATATCCCTATTATCGAAGGCAAAACTGCCATTTTTACCTTCACCGACCCCGGGCGTAATTGCCAGTATCTTGATGAGCATCTCCTCCAATCTCGTTCCTGTCACCAATACTGCTATCTGTCCAAATATAATTACCAAAACATAAGTCAGCAACACGCCTTCTAAATAACTTAGGAAATAAAACCAACCTCTCAAAAGTAATTTATTTATCCATCTCATTATCTTTATTATGTTAGAAACCTTCCCCAAAGTCCAACTAACCCTTATTGGGCATTTAGTTCTATGCCCCACTATCGCCTCCCAACTTAGCCTCAGATGCTATAATCAAACCATGAAATTCTCCACAATTCTCATCGCTATCCTCTATGGTTTCGTAACCCTTTTTCTGTTCCCTTCACTGTTCATCTGGCTAAATACCCAAATCTCCCTCCCTATTTACCGATTTCCATTGTTTAAACTTATCGGAATTCTCTTAATCTTACTCGCTAGTGCAATTTGGTTAACCAGTATTTCGCTTTTTCATTTCGTTGGTAAAGGCACTCCTGTCCCCACCGATCCTCCCCGCCAACTCGTTATCAAAGGGAGTTACCACTACACCAGAAATCCCATGTATATATCCGCTTTAATAATTCTCCTGGCATACTTCTTCATTTTTGGCCATATTTTACTCCTGCTTAATTTCCTTATTATGGCTATCTCCTTTCACCTCTTCATTACTCATTATGAAGAACCAACCTTAAAGAAAAAATTCGGAAAGAGCTACACCGCCTACTGCCAAAAAGTTCCCCGCTGGTTTTAACGCCAAGCTTAACCAAATCCTCCGCCTCCTGTCTTACTTCGTCTCCACGATCAAAAACCCCAAAGTCTCGTTCTTAAAGTAAATCTTCTCCAAAATCTCATCTTCCGGCACATCTTTCAAAGGCAAGGACCAGGGACTCCCCATAAACAACTTGTTTTTACTCATCCGATCTTCAGGCCAATATATGGGTCTAAACGTATAATTGGAAAAATCGATCTTTTCAAAATTACTCTCCTTTCTCCTCTCATCGGTCTGAAACTCTCTCGGATCGTACTGACTGTAAAACAACACCGAAATATAAGGCGTTCCCACTATGTAAGGCCCTTCCGATCCGAACACTGGATCAAATATCACTTCCTGGTACTTATCATGGTTTTGTGCCGCATATAAAGCTAATTGCTTATACCCGTACTCCCAGAACTCCGACTTCTGAATCGGCAAATGATGCCAATAAACATCCCCAAAATACAACAGCCCATACACCAGCCCCGCCCCAGAAACTAAAGCCAACCCTAGCTTAATCCAGGTCCCTTTCTTTTTTGCCCACCAGATCACCGTGGCTGCTCCTATCCCCACCAACAGCTGCGGCATGGGAATCCAGGTCAAACTCCTGTACGGATGCTGGGCATTGTTAGCCAACGAAGCCGCCAACGGCCCCACCGCCAACCAAAAAATCACCAACTTAAACCTTCTGGATTCGAAGTACTTTCCGGCTGATTTGACCAGCAGCCAGATTCCCAGCAAAAAGAAGGGTAATTCTATCGCATACATCAACCCCACGTCAGGATTTTCACCCAAAGTCAAATCTGCCCCGTAAAAAAACAAATAATTCGCATTCCAGTAATCTAACCATCTCTTCACCCAGAAATTACCCAACACCAACCAGGGGTGATTAAACACTCGGGCCACCAGTCCCGAATTTGTCTCCGCCGCCTCAACTTCCCTGCTGATTTCCACATCCCTGGCAATCGAAGTCACTTGGGCCCGCCTCTGGCCAGCTTTTCCGGTCATTAAATAGAGTAACGGTAATGAAAAAATTATCCCCACCACCAGACAAACCCCCACCTGCTTCTTATACTTCAACAACTGCTCACGAAAAATTATCGCTACCCAGCCCAAAAGCAACGGTGCAATCAACCTTTCCGCATGATAAGTGTAAGCGGACAAAACCAACATCAACACCGCCATCCACAACCGATTAACATTAGTTCTCAGCCACCGCAAACCCAAAGCCATCCCCACAATTAAAAACCCTCCCGCCAGTACTCCGTCATGCGTCACCCTAGAAGCCATTACTTGCCAGGGACTGATTGCCACTGAAAATGCCGTTAATAAAGCTACCGATTCCGCCTGAGACTTACTTAATTTACTTCCCCACAATAGCTCTTTCACCAACCAATAAACCGCCAACGGAGTCAAAACTCCCACCACTGCCACCATTATCCTCACTCCGAATTCTGTCAACCCTCCGATCACCAGCCCCGGAATGATCCAGTAAGTCAGTATCGGCGCCTTGTAATCCCCGATCGATTCAAAAACCAGCGGCAAAAAGTGCCCGTGATGATCCCTGGCCGTATGCAAAATAGAATAAGCATCATATCCGATCACCGTTTCATCCTGATTCAGGGACACCGGGTAATCGCCTAACTTCCAGATCCTCAGCCATCCTGCCATCAACGTGATCGCTGCTAGAAAAATCACCGTCCTATTCAATCTCGTAAGAATTTTTAACTTCTTCATGCTATTCTGTCTCCTTCAATACCGGCACACACTCAGGATTATTAGTCACATAAACCTCATAAATCGCCTCTCCGTCCTGATCGCCAATCTGGTCTATTAACTTAAAACACTCAGCCTGCCCTGCCCGACTCTTAATGGGAACTTCGTAATTATCAAAAACATGCGGCTGTGAATTCTGGTCAAAAACCAACAACGTCGGCGGGTCAAACTTGATCTCCCAATTATCCTGATTAGTAACCAACAGGTTGTTTAATTGGGAAAAGTCAATTTTATAAACCAAACCCGGGTTGGCCGCGGCTGACAACGGCACCCCTCGCTTCGCCAAATAATACCCCAGCTCAATCCCCGCATGCGGACATCCGCCGTCCGAAACCATAATCTGTTCATATTTGTCTAATTGCTGGCTCAAATAATCAGCCACTTGCCTCACTCCTTCGCACCTCAGCTGCCTCACTCTCCCCGGTTCCTTCACCACCCAATCATAAGTAAAAAAACCATAATTGAAAATCGCTAATAACACTAACCCCGCCTTCCACCTCTTTCCCAGCGCTTGCCAACCCCAAGCTGTCACTATCGCCACCGGAATTAAAGACACCAACATTTTTTCTACATTAGGCGAGGGATAGGACAGCACCGAAGGTAACAAACCCAGCAAAAACACCCCGCCCCCTACCCACCGTGTCCGCTTTTTTATTTTTCCTAATTCTTTCAGCCCCCAAATAAACGGCACTAGCAACACCGTCAGCAATAACCCGAAATTGGTAGCCGCATAAATAGAATTTCTGCCCCCGTCCGCAAACAAAAACTCCGGTTTAACGTGCTTGAAAAAGTTCATCACCAGCCTCACTCCCACGTATGACTTATTGTAAAAAAGCTTGCTCCACCACGCCTCAGGCCGGAAAAACGACCCTTCCCCCCGCATTTGATTAATACTGCTAATTATCGCCGTATCTTCACTGAAATTCACCTGGTCAGCCACCAACCTTTTTACGTTCAATCCCGCCTTCCCTGAAATCACCAACCACCAAACTACTACCCCTAAAACCGCCCCTATCAATACCATTCTACCTCTCCTGTTCAGGTAGAGCCAAGCCGCTACCAATATCAGACCTAAGTTCAAGTACAAAAACCACTCCGAAGGCGACACTGACAAAGCCGTATGCACCGGGCTCAAACCCAGCACTAACCCCGTCCACCAGGCCGGCATTGGCTGTTCAGGAATGCTCTTTCTCACCAGTAACCCCACCGCCACAATTCCCAACAAACCTATCAAAGTGAACGGTAACCTGATCGCCCAGGCCTCAAGCCCAAACATCCTCACTGACCCCGTCACCAAATACGTGGACACCGGCCCGCTATACCCGGTCACCGACCCAAAAATTAAGGGCCAAGCCCGGCCCAACTCATCACTCCCGTGTTGCATTAACTGTTGCGCCCGATAACCCAACAACGCTTCTTCAGGAAACAATTCCGGAGTCGTCTGGAAGAGAATAAAAATGCGGAAAATTAGCACTAACAGCAGGATACCTATCTGCGGAAAATATTTTCTATTCATGCCTTGAAGTCATTTATACTGCCTCATAAATCGTTTGAAAAGTAAATTTGTCATCCTGAAGCAACTATAGACAAACCATTTAGATAACAGGTATTTATTGGCTGAGCTTGTCGAAGCCTTTTATCACTTCGACTCCGTTACACTCCGCTCAGCGAGTAATACCCACATTCTATCTAGTTGAAAGTGAATCACAGTTCTATCCGCGGCGTGCACGTACCGAATGGTATTGTGGTAAATCAGCGACCTGGCGCGAGGTTCAACAAGTAACAACTACCACAGAGGTATTCGCGCCACTTAATCCCCGACTGATCCGCGGAGCCTAACATATAAAAACTTAATAAACGAGATACTAGTCATATCATATCATTCTCCCCGCTCCGGTAATAATCCACCTCAAACCCAATCTCAATTCAGCTCAAAACCAAATTTTTGAACCCGCCTTTCAGCCTCAAAACCAGATAGGCAGTAACTGTAACCCCTGCCTCCACAAACTATTACAGGCACAAAAAAAGACAACTTTTTAAGGTTGTCTTAAATCTTCCCTCGATTCGACCTGAACTTCCCAGGTCTCGTCAGACGCTAAGCGTTTCGAGGGTGGCAGGGATACTGGCTTCATTGCCAGACCCCTGCCACCAGACAGGTAGTACTTACATCTTGGAAATGGCTTTCGACAGCGACTGCGCTCCACGCGAGGCTTCCATAGCCTCTGCATTCAGAGCGTCGGCACAGCCGAGTTTGTCGTTCAGTGCGACCCTGGCGGCCTCGATCGTTGCGTTATAGCTGGCGTATGCGGTCGTGGTCGTGGTCTCGGCCTGGCGAGTCAAACTCGTCGCCCTTAGCGACAACTTGATACCCTTTTGCCGGGCCTGCTCGACGGCCTCGTCCCAGTTAATGCCAGCCGCAGCGGCGACAAGCCGAACGTCTTTCATCCGGCCATTCCCAAAAAGCTTGATGTTCATTTCGCCCTCCTTATAGGGTTTCTAAATGAATAACCTGTTCTGTAAAAAAGTTTGGTGATACTCTCAAGTAGTACCGGCGGAAATGCTGCCGGCTACCTGCGAATATCAATTGTAATATACCATATCCTATCTTGGTTGTCAAGACTATAAGCCATAGCAATTTGAGGTTAAACCCTACCAATTCCTACTTAAACAATGAATTATAAGCCTAAAAGCCCACCCAAACCCCAGTCTTAGTTCAAACTTATAGGCCATCTATTCTGCCTCCCAAAATTGGCTTCAAGCCCTCTTAGACCTCACTTCACCTTCACCTCTCAAGGTTCAAATCTTACCTAAATAACCTTCCTTCCAGCCCTATCGTAATCTGCCAAAGCCACCACCTTCACGCCATCAATCTTCGCTTGATGCTTAGGATTATCTGTCACCAGAACCGCCTCTTCCTGCTTAGCCAAAGCCACAAAACTAGCATCACAGTAAGTAATCCCCGCCTGAATACTTATCTGAAAAGTGTCTTTTGCCATCTCATTGGTTTCAGACACAAATCTCAGTGGCAAAGAATAAAACAAATCCAACGCCTCCACCCCTTGTTCTGAAGTCAATTTTTTACCCATTAAAAGAGCCTTCCCCACTTCATACTTAGCCAACTCCGGTACTAAAAGCGTCATCTTACCTTTATAAGCTGACTCAAGTAAATCGTCAGCTTTTTCCACATTTGTTTCATTTTCCTGGTTCAACCACTTCACGATTACTGAACTGTCCACCGCCGCCTTCTTAACCATACTTAATGACTTTCTCTATCCTTAACAATGAATTCCGACAGACTAATCGATTCGCCTCTGCCTTTAAAAGAACGTACCCTTTTTATCCGCTTCCACAAGGCATCCCAATCCACTTCTTTAGCAGGATTATAAGGTTTTATAACAATTTCATCAGCCTTTACTTGCACTAGGGTAACCACAGAGCCAGGACCGATCCATCTCGACTTTCCTCTCATCAATTCAGGAATAGTTAACTGTCCCCTATCTCGAATAATCGCCGTCGTTTGCAAATTCATATTCTGAAAATCAGAATATCAGAAAACTTCACCCCTGTCAACATCGCCATAGGTAACCGCTCATTACTTGCCAAAAGCATCACCCTGAACTCTACGCAATGCTCATGCCGTGTCGATATGACGTGGTGCATAGCGTTGTATTTCAGGCTCTTATTTTGAGCCTGATTAGATGCTGAAATAAATTCAGCATGACGTATATTGATACCGTCATTGTAAAACCCTGATACGCTTACTGTCATATCATAAACCGCACAGACCATTACTTTATCTCTCCCTTCCCCATGCCGTACAATAAACCATACCACATTCACCTATGCACTTCTTGAGCCTCATCAGCACTGATATCTTTTACCAGATTGCCGCCCATGGCTACCTCACCCTTTTCATCTTCCTCATGCTCGAAGAAAGCGGCCTGCTCATGCCCATTCCCGGCGACCTGGCCATCATCTACGCAGGCGTGCTCATTTCCCAACACCGTCTTGCCTTCATCCCCAGCCTGTTTTCTTCCATGGCCGGCGTCATCGTTGGCGCTACCATCCTCTTCTTCCTCTTTGAAAAAGGCGGCCGCCCCTTTGCCTACCAATACGGCAAATACTTCCTTCTGACTCACGCCAGAATTCACAAACTCGAAAAATTCTTCCAAAAATACGGCAAAATCGCCGTCTTTGTCGGTCGGCTTATCCCTGGCCCCCGAGTCTTTGTTTCCGCCGTCTCCGGCCTGGCCGGCATTCCCCGCTACCGCTACTTTGCCCTCCAAGTCATCCTCGCTTCCTTCATCTGGATCGCCCTCTTCCTCTATATCGGCTATTATCTGGGTGAGAAATACCTTCCCCTCATCCAAACCATCTTCAAACACGGCTACCTGCTCTTTCTCCTCCTCCTGCTCCTCCTCATCTACGAACTCTGGAAACACCACCGCCAGCCTGGACCCAAACCCTCTGGACCAGCCTCTAATTTATGTCAAGAATCTTGAATCTTGCTCCCTGTTCCCTGCTCCATGTTCCATGTTCCATGTTCCTTGCTCCCTGACTCTCTCTTGTCCTATAGTCATTGACTTTCTCACCTGTTTATGGTATCTTTCTCCTATCTTTTGGATCAGGTCAAAAGCAGCATTGGCGCTGCCTCAAACACCTTGTCCAATTGCTCTTTTACAAGGCAGCAAGCAGTGATAATTAAGTGCACAAAGTCCGTAAGACAAGAAGTGCTTTTCATCCCCTGGGAACTCCAGCCAGTAGAGAGTGGATAATCAAAACCATTCCCAATTTCCTATTCCTGTCCCCTAACTCATTATCCTTTCCCTGCTAGCTGGAGCCTTCCAGCGAAAAATTCATACGGAGGCGTAAGAATGAAAACCATAGTTCTGACCACCCTAGTCGCGGTACTGATCTTGACCACCGCGCTGGCCACCATGGCAGCGCCCACCTTCGCCGCTCCGCCCACGGTCCCCCCGGCTCAATATGGGGATGAAAGTCCCGTCTGCATGTACTTTAGTACAAATGGGGCATCCGCCTCACGACCGGCTCCAATGTTAGACAGCCGGTGTGCCCGAACTATATATCTCCCGAAGTTCGGGCGCACAGCGGACGACCGTGTGATCCAAATCGGCCATGACGCATACCAATATGGATATACATGGCCATCGCAGCCTCGGCAAGGTGGCCACTAGGCCATCCCCTCCGTGAGGCTCCCCCCTGGGGGGAGCCTCACCCTTCCTCCCCACCAACCCAACCCCACTGCTTGCTGCCTGCCTTCCTCTAAAATCTCTTCAACTTTTCCTGAATCTTGCTTCTTGAATCTAGAATCTTGTTCCATGTTCCTTACTCTATGTTCTATGTTCCATGCTCCATGTTCCTTGTTCCATGTTCCATGTTCCCTGCTCCCCGTTCCCTGCTTCTTGCTTCTTAAATCTTGAGTCTTCCTTTCTGCTCCATGTTCCATGCCCCATGCTCTTTGCTCCATGCTCCATGTTCCATGTTCTTTGCTCCCTGACTCTCCCTCCCATCCTATAGGGTATACTTAACGACTTGTCGCAAGATGTAAAGTGATCTGCAAGAAATAATGGG
>CAZYTL010000031.1:0-9040 GCA_964650355.1 uncultured Gammaproteobacteria bacterium
TAGATGGAATGATGAAATTTACGAGGGTAAACAAGAACCGTTAATCAGCAAAGAAGTATTCGACAAGGTTCAGAAGCTACTCAAAAGCAAAACCACACCTACCTATATGAAACACAGCTATTTATTCAAAGGCTTAATCCGTTGCGCGACCTGCAAAGGGCTAATCACCTGGGAACTGCACAGTGGTCATCGCTATGGTCACTGCAACCACTACAACGAATGTGACCAGGAAACCTGGGTCAAAGAGCCCGGGACCGAAGAACAGCTCTTGGCAGGGTTTGAAAATCTACGAATCAAAAATAAGAAAGTCACCGAGTGGCTCAAGAAAGCCCTTAAAGAGAGTCATCAGGATGAA
Organism: uncultured Gammaproteobacteria bacterium; assembly: GCA_964650355.1. GTDB lineage: Bacteria > Patescibacteriota > Microgenomatia > CAYXHB01 > CAZYTL01 > CAZYTL01. The sequence goes on from CAZYTL010000031.1 coordinate 356, forward strand.
GTCGAGTACCACAACAGCACCGTGGGCGAACTGGAAACCCGCTACGAGGCGGTCAGCAGGCGAATGGACAAATTATACGATGACAAGCTCGATGAAAAAATCACCCAGGAATTTTATAACCGCAAGTTCAAGCAGTACTCTAAAGAAAAAGACGAGTTAACTGAAACTATAAAGAGACACTCCACCGCCAGTACTGGCTACCTGAATCTTGGCGTAAACCTCTATGAACTCTCCCAGAAAGCCAAAGAAATCTACCTGACAGCCAAAAAGAAGGAAATGTTGGACGAACAACGCGCCCTGATCAGGCTGGTCTTCAAGAAACTCATCTTGGACGAAGGTAAACTCAGCTGGGAATACTCCCGAGCCTTTAATATCCTGTCTGAGGCAGTAAGTCAGACAAATTGTTCTAAAGTGGAAAATTTGGAGGGTTTAGAAAAAGAAACTTTCGAATATCGCAAAAAGAGCGATGTTGCGGGACAAAATGGCTCTTTGTTGCCCTCTCATCCCACTTGGCTCCCCGGGCAGGATTCGAACCTGCAACCTTGAAGTTACATGTAACCCCTATGTTTCCATAAGGCATGGACTATCTCATCTACCCTTCGCATAAAGCTTATGGGTAGTCGGGCGCTCTAGCCAAGTCTGACTTGGCTTCGGGTGTACTCACCTAGTCTCTGAACCCACTCCGATGAACTTCGGAGCTTGGCTGCGGATTGCCTTAGTCCGATGGGCATCGGACCTTAGGTTTCCCGCAATTCACCCAATTTTTCCACTCCGAATTGCTTCGGAGGGCTGCGATATTTCACAGCTTCCTGCTCTACCGTTGAGCTACCGGGGAATAAATATTCTATTTTTAAGGAACCTCCGACCGAAACCAGTCTTGAAATATTTTTCTCTCTTTAAAGCTAATTGCTTACTCAAACACGCTTCATAATAAACCAAATTGACCGGCAATCTGTATTTTGTTGCTGTAACCTTGCTATTTTTATGTAACTCGATTCTTTTCTTTAAATCTGAAGTAAATCCAATATAAAGTTTTCCATCAGAGCAAATTAGAACATAAGTATAATACATAAAACAAACAACATTATAGAGCTACCCGCCCGCCATGCAAGCAAGGCGTTGCGGGCGTGGCCGGGGAATAATAAAATTTCAAAAATCAAAATTCAAAGTGCAAAATTGAAGATTATCAATCTCTAGGTATTATAGCATTCGAAATTGAAGTCATCTAGGTAGAATTCGGGTTCGATGACAAACTTAATTGGATTGGAAAGACTTGAGGAAAGTTTAGGAGGGAATCCCCACTGGAGCAAATTGATCACCCCGGATCATCACGGGATAAAAAGTGGGTGGATTCGTCTAGTACAAGATTTTGATATAATCTAATTGTAAAAGAGGGCTCTCTTTTGTAATAAAGCAGACCTATATCTTATGGTGGAATTGTTCGAGGGACCAGAAACACAGCAGACAACCAGAGATCAACTCCAATTTGTGGTTGCAGAAGATATGGGTCAAGGTATTGAGCCAGTATTGAAGCTTTCAGAATTAAAACCTCTTAAACATTGGTGGCAAGAACAAGGATTGAAACCTGAGCTGTTAGATACTTTGGTACAAAATTTAGAGTATATGGACAGGGATTTATTCAAAAGGACAATAGTAAAAATGGCAGACGACATTAAGAAATTTGCCAGCGAGGGAAAGGTGGTAGTTAGTTACCTTGGAGGTAGGCGCGGGCAAAAAGTTAGCGGGGATTTTATCATTGAAAACCTAAGGCCACACTTAGAGGATTGTAAAGACATCGAGTATGTAAATATCGGAGATTGGGACCAAGCAGTAGAGCTAAACACTAGAGCTATGCAAGGTAAAGTCAGCCGGTTGGCTTATGTAGACGACTGGGCGTTAACCGGATTACAATTTGCGTTAGAGTTTTCAAAGACAGCTGGATTAGGAGAGTATCTTGATCCAGTGCAGAAAAAGCGGGCCTTCTTTATAGCATCAACCACAACTGCTGACCGGGAAATGAGAAGGAAAGTAGAAGAGCAGCAGTTAGGTTGGGAGGTAAACCATTATATTACGACCAAGACAGTTGAAGATATATTACCGTCTGAAGATATTAAATATCTTCAAAAAAAAGTTCCAGATGCCGCAGGTTGGACCGGTTGGGCATCATCAGTGATGACGTTTTCATTCTGGAAAGCACCCGACAATCTACCAAGGCTATTCACAGGGTACGGTGACTACTTAGATGAGTTAGGTCTTAAGCCAATTATCGACATAGTACCCCCATATTATCGCCAGAGTGATAAAGAATGAATTTACTGCGGCTTCCGTTACACTTCTGATTAGGCAAAGAACCTTACTTTAAGGGAAAACATTACCCGCGTGTGGTGATAATCGTTTTATTAGGGTTGTATTTCAGGGTTATCACTGAGTAAACATTTCTCTAATAGTTCGAGTGAGCGGGTAGGCGGGGAGCATTTCTACGGATTTCCTCGATATTCTTTCAGATTTAGACTTACAAATAATTAACAGGTAAAATTAGGCAATGAAAAAAGCAGTTTCTGCGGGAGGAGTAATTATTCTAAATGGAAAAATGTTATTGGTTAAATTTCCAGATGGTAAAGGTGTTACTTTTCCCAAGGGACATATTGAGAAAGGAGAAACATACGAACAGGCAGCTTTAAGAGAAGTAACAGAAGAAACAGGATTTAAGGATTTGCATATAGTTGAAGGTCTAGGAACAGTAACAAGGCCAGCTGTAGAAAACGATGGAACAGAAGTAATTAAAGACATCCATCTATTCTTAATGAAAATTACGGGAGAGGAAAAAGGCGAAGCAGATGAGGAAACGGAGTGGCTAACTATTGAAGAAGCGTTAACTAAACTGATGCCTCAAGAAGCCGAATTTCTAAGAAATCTTAAACTTAGTAAAATATAAAAATATGGGTAATGAAATTGAAAGGTAAGTGATTGTTTATTTGTCTAATCTGTAAATCCAGGTGTTAGGAGGCGATTGCCAGAAACGGGTAACATGAGTGGGAAGGTTGGCAGTAGTGTTTTCGATGAGCAACTGTTGATCGGAACTGACGGAGAGAGGTTGATCTGAGATGATGTACCAGCGGTCGGCCTGGTGCATCTGATTGGGTTGGAGGAGGAGGGAAGAGCTCTTTTCCAAAAAGTAACGATAGTTGATGGCTAAGTAGTTGTTGCTGGAGTTAATCCCCCACAACCCGTAAGGAATTTGATCTTTAAGCGCATCGGTTTCGATTTGAGTCGCGATTGTTTGGTAGTAGGAAATTTGGCGATCAAGTGGCTGGTGAAACGAATAGTACTTGAATTGAGTGAACAGATAGAGAAGAAGGCTCATGAGGATAATTTGCGGATTAAGTTTTTTAATGGTCATGGTTATGAGATATGCGATGAGGATAAAAGTGGAGGGAAGGAGGAGTTCGAAGTAGTGAGGATAGACTTTGATGGGAAGGAAAATAAGGGGGAGACTGATGGAGAGGTGAAAGATAAGGATCCAAGTGAAGTTCATCAGTCTGGCAGAAACTTTTTTAGGATGCGTTAGATTCCTGACATAAGAGAGAAAGTTGGGGTGGGTTTTTTTAATCTGGTAAATTATGGCGCTGATCAGGACGGCCGTGAGTAACAGACTGATAGCTGGAGATTCTAAGGGGATTAAGTGATTAGCGATCAGTAAGGACAGGTGGTTTAGAACATCCGGGAAAGAGAACGTCAGATGACTAGCAGTCGATGGGTTAGGGTTTTGTTTTAAGGTTGATTGATACCAGATGAAGGGGAGGGTAAGCAGACCGTAAATCACCAGACCTTTAAGGACAGGAATGAAACGACGGCGGTTATTCAAGGGCAGATTTTGGCTGATGATGAGGATGGTGGTAGGAACTAGGAGTAACAATGAGGTAGCGTGGAAATGCCAGCCAATGCCGATGAGCAAAAAAAGGAGGGGATAGGTAGTGGCTGATTGGCGGTGGCGCCAAATTTGTGATCCGATTTTGAGATAAAGGATGCCCAGCAGAGGCAGGAAATAAGGATTCCAGGCAACTCGACTGTGGTTGACAGCAGTGGCACTGATAGCGTAAAGACCGGTAGCTAAGATAGCGGTCTCTGTGGAGAACAGTTTTTTGGTGACGAGATAGGCGACTGCTAAGGTGATGATCCCGGTGATGGCGCTCGCGTAGGTAATGCCTAGGGGGTAATTTTGAAAAAGCCAAAGGAAAGGCACCAGTAAGTAATAGTAGAGAGGGCCTAAGTATATTTGCTTAAAAGAGGTGGTCGGCCCGACTAAAGGATATTGATCACCGGTGATAATGCCTCTGACCATGTAAGCATCCCGGGCTTCATCCATTAAAAAGGGTTGGGTAGTTGATATTTTATAGAGACGAAGAAATATTCCGATGAGGAAGACAAAAACTAAAATGAGATTAAGTTTAGAGAGTCTAAATTTTGATGAGTTGGGCGCGGACATATTAATTTAATCTTGGAAACGATTGAGTTTTTAATTGGCTAACCTATGAAATAGTATACAAAAGTTTGGTGAAGTTTCGACTATGCTAAGAAAAGAGGTGTTATTCGATCTTGCCTATCGTAACCTAATTAAATCTACATGTATAATTATTTTTAAATGCTAAATTATTTATTGACTTCTGTATTAACCGGGATAACCTTCGGAGTTTTGGATGCGGCAATTAACGCTAATTCTTATGCCAAGAAGTTATTTGAGGTTTACAGACCGATTTCAAGGACGGCAATAAATATTCCCTTGGGCCTGGCGATTGACTTGATTTACGGCTTCATTATAGTGGGGTTGTTTTTGCTGCTAAACAAAAGTCTTCCGGGACAAACAGCATTGGTGAAGGGGTTGAGCTACGGTTTAATCATGTGGTTTTTCAGAGTGGTGATGTACGCGCTTTCTCAGTTTATGATGTTTAAAATACCGATGGACACGTTGCTTTACATGCTGGTGACAGGTTTGTTCGAGATGTTGGCACTGGGTTTGTTAGTCGGATTATTATTAAAGGTATAAGTGAGCAGATTTAATTTATTTGTGATGCGATTAAGGTTAAAATGGGTTAATGAAACTGAAAGAGAATTGGATGGCGATTGGTTTTTTCATAGTAGCTGCGGTGTTGATCTTCTGGCGAATTAATGATTCGTACGTGGCGTTTACGGATGAGGTGTTGTTTGAGGAAGCGAGTTACAGGATGGCCTTCGGGAGTCCGGAGCTGAAGATGTCGAGGTTGAATGAGGTGTTGATTCCGATTAATGAAGGTAAGGTGTGGTTGGAGAAGCCACCGCTGTATTTTTGGATGACAGCACTAGTGTTTCACGTATCACGTATCGCGTATCACGTATCAAATATCCAGATATTTCCTTTGACGGATGAAGTGATGAGGAGGGGAGAGTTTGTTTTTCCGTGGATCCGGAGGTTTTGGACTGACGTGGCTGGGGTGGTGATTGTGATGTTGGTGTATGGGATTACAAAGGAATTGTTTAGCATCAGGAGACAAGATTATAAAAAAACGAAAGTAAAATCCAACGGGATCCTGAATCAAGTTCAGGACGACGGGGGGGCCGAAAGAGTGGAGAAAAATGTGGGGTTGTTGGCAGGTTTTTTGTTATTAGCCTCTCCCCTATTTTTGGCCACGACCAAGTCAGCGTCTTTGGATATGACGGCCACGATGTGGATGACGGGAGCGATTTATTGGTACTTAAAGATAAGAAATTTTCTCCTCTACCAGCAAAGCGATCCCCTCCCCCATCAGAGATTTTATCCGATTTTATGTGGTTTATTTATCGGGTTGGGGTTGATGACGAGGTCGTTTTTAGCGTTGACGCCGATAGCGCTGATCATTTTTGATCAAATAGTTTTTAGTTTCCCCAAAGGGGCCCCTTCGGGGAAGTTTCCAGTTTCAAGTTCAAAGAAATCAATTTTTAAATTTGTTGACGGAGCATCGCTAGGAACGATATTTGTAACCGCGACTCTAATCGCAATTCCCTGGCATTTGTATATGCTTTATTTATTTGACGGAGAGTTTTCAAGAACTTATTTGGGATTTAATGTGCTGCAGCACGCGGTGGAATTAACTCCGGGATATGGCAGTACCAGCTGGTGGTTTTATTTAATTCAATTAATTAAACAGGTGCCATGGCTGCTGCCGATGGGAATAGGAAGCAGCGTATTTGTTCTTTATGGAAGAATAAAAGGGAGATTCAAACTTGATAGTAACCAGAATTCAGAAGTCAGGATTCGGAAATTAGAAGATAATAAAAAGATCCTGAAGCGAGTTCAGGATGACAATAACAGTATTTGGGTTTTGGCAATTTGGTTGTTACTTCCCTTAGTGATTTTAAGTTTATCCGCCACCAGGCACGAGTGGTATTTGGTCCAGATTATGCCGCCGTTGGCAATAGTGATGGCTTTGTTGATGAGCAAGGCTTATGAGGTAGTGAAATCCTGCGATCAGTGTTTGATGACTAAGTATTTAACGGAAATCGCGTTTTTGACTTTTACTCTGGCGGGTTTGATATCAGTGCTGACGGTGGCGGATCCGTCAACGCCGACGGTAAAGGCTGTGCGGTGGGCGCGGGAGAATTTACCGACAGGAAGCCCGGTTTATGTTTATAAGCAGTGGTTTTTACCGCAGACGATGTTGTTTCATCCGGTGAAGGTGGTGTTGGTTAATGACCAGGAATTAGATCAATTGTTAAGCAGTAAACAGGAAGTGGCTGTTTTTGTGGCGGATATATATAAGGATGAAGTGATGAATAAGGAGCCGGAGTTAAAGCCGGTAAGGGAGTTTAAGCTGGGGAAGATATATACGACAAGTAACAGGTAACCTGTAAACGGTAATTGGAGAATTGATAGCAATTAATTGAAGTTTATTGATGGTTTTGAGGTGAGAGGCCGAAGATGGAATCGGGGATGCGGACTTGGGAGAAAATATTTTCCGTTAGATATTGCGGGTCGTCTGCGGCTAAGCGATGAATGATTTCTGTTAAGATTTTCAGGTCTTGAGTATCTTTAGGCCTGAGGGTACGCACTGCGGAGGCTTTCTTCTGGTCAGCTTGGTGGGCCAAATAACGCATGGCATAAGTGAAGCGAATGTCAATAATGCTGATTTTTACTCCTTGGAATTCGGTTTCTTGGAACCAATCGGCAGGAAAAGTAATCACTCCTGCTCTATCGGGCGGATCCCAAGTGATAATTTTTCCTGTTTGTTGGACAGCGATGAAATTTATTTCTAGTTGATTTTGGTGGCCGATGAGGGCATTGTGACGGTCGATGACTATTTTCCATCCATCGGCTTGCAATAGTGATTGCAAATCTTGGTCCGATGAGTGGTTGACTATATATAGATAGTCTAAATCACCATGATCGCGTAAGATTTTTCCTTGATAGATATCCGGAATCCAACCTCCCCAGAGTCCATGGATAATTTGTTGCCGGGTAAGAAGCTGATGAAGATGCCCCATGGCTTGGATTTGGAGACGGGCAACTTGGTTCATGGGGTTGAAGTATTTATGCCAGGAAGTCTTTGAGTTTTTTGCGGCGGACAGGGTGTTTGAGTTTGCGGAGGGCTTTGGCTTCGATTTGGCGGATGCGTTCCCGGGTAACGCCGAATTCTTTGCCGACCTCTTCCAGGGTTTTGGCGGTGGAGTTTTTGTCCAGGCCAAAACGCATCATGAGGACTTTGGCTTCGCGGTCGCTTAAGGTTTTAAGGACTTCTTCAATGTTTTCTTTGAGGAGTTGTTTGCTGGCCAGGTCCAAGGGGGAAGGTTTGTTGTCGGCGACAAAATCGCCCAGCAGGCTGTCTTTGTCATCACCGACCGGAGTTTCCAAAGAGGTGGTGTCCTGGGAGATTTTTTCGATTTCCAGGACTTTGTCCGCGGTGATTTCCAGTTCGCTGGCGATTTCTTCGGGGTAAGGCTCGCGGCCCAGTTCCTGCATGAGGCGGCGTTTGACCCGAATGAGTTTGTTGATGGTTTCTACCATGTGCACCGGGATGCGGATGGTGCGGGCCTGGTCGGCAATGGCCCGGGTGATGGCCTGGCGGATCCACCAGGTGGCATAGGTGCTGAACTTATAGCCGCGCTGATACTCGAACTTGTCCACCGCCTTCATCAGGCCTATGTTGCCTTCCTGGATCAGGTCCAGGAACTGCAGGCCGCGGTTGGTGTACTTCTTGGCAATGGAAACCACCAGGCGCAGGTTGGCCTCCACCAGCTCCCGCTTGGCCTGCCGCGCCTCCTGCCTGCCCTGGCGCACCCGTTGGATAACGCGGCGCAGGCCGGGCGCGCTCATGCGGCATTCCATTTCCACCGCCCGGATTCCGGCGCGGGCTTTTTTACAGGCGGCCTCCAACTGCAACAGGCGCTCGGCACTGCAGCGGCAATCTCCCAGGGAGCATTTTTTGCCCTTGGCGGCCCTGACCTTGCGGGCCAGCTTGCCGATATCCGCCGGACGAAGGTCGCTCTCCATCATGGCCATGGTCAGGACCTTCTCGTATTCATCCAATTGCGCCAGGTGGTCCACCAGCATATCGCAGATGTAATCCATCTGGTGCTTGTCCAGCTTCAGCTCGGCCAGTTGGGTGGCGATCTTGCTGCGGTTGCGCTGCAAGGTGGTGCGCAGCTTCTTGCGTTCCTCGGCCGGCACCCGCGGAG
>CAZYTL010000032.1:0-8165 GCA_964650355.1 uncultured Gammaproteobacteria bacterium
CTACCGTCACCTGACTCCCTGGTGCTACAGACTGACTGCCAGGATCCACCCTTAAGGTAGCTCTTTGAGCAGTCGGGGTAGGTGTTGTCGTTGGTGCTACTGTGGCTAGCGGTGTCGGCGTACTCGTCGGCAAAGGCGTCGCCGTAGGTAACGGAGTCGGAGTATTGGTGGGAAGCGGAGTAGGCGTACTCGTTGGAACCGGTGTGTTGGTAGGAATTGGAGTACTCGTCGGTCGCGGTGTAGCAGTTGCTGTCGGTATCGGTGTACTCGTTGGCAACGGAGTCGGTGTATTCGTCGGCTGAGGCGTCACAGTAGCAGTGGGCGTTGGAGTTGGTGCCGTAATATACACCGTTCCTGCCGGTACCGCAAAACTGTTAGGGTCAATTGCATTAAATCCGCCATCCCAAATCGCATTATAAGAATGATACCTAAAAGGATCACTCACATCGTTGTCCGCCGCAAAATTCAACAACACCGTTCCCCCTCCTGACGTATCAAACGTTATTGTCGCCACCACTATTGACGTCCCACTTGTATAAGGATTGTTACACGGACTAACACAATCTATCTTTCCCCCAAAATAACTCTCCCCTGTACTAGTAATCGTCCCGCCTACCAAACTGGTCGTCTGCGCAGCAAACACCGGATTAAACGATATCTGCGGATTGGCTAATCTGCTATCGGGAGTTTTCAGTCCAAACTGCAATCCCACAATCTGATTTCCCACTCCAGGATCCATTGCCACCTGATAAGTCACTTGTTCTCCGGAATTAACATTCACCGTATATGCTGGAATCAGTGAAAATCCTGCCCCTGATCTGAACCTCACCGTCCCCGAATTTGTGCCATCCAATACCAAATTAGTATTGACATCAAACACTTGGGTCCGGGTCATATCAAAAGTCAAATCTGTTGTTCCGCTTGCATCCCCTGCCGTCGCAAAAGTTATCGATGCTACCGAAACCGGCGTTCCACTATACCCAGGACTCCCCAACCCTCTTGATATTCCTGCCTCAACATACCCATCCCCTACTACCGGACTCGCTATTACTACCTGGCCATCAAATACTTGATTTACGGTTATCTGGCCATTAGTCAATTTTGTATTATCAAATAACAACCTAAATCTCACACTCCCCACATCATTTCCTCCCGGATCCATCACCACGTCTACCGTCACATTCTCCCCGGCGAGCACCGCTTGAGCATCAGGTATCACGGACAACGTAGATGTGATAGCCGGAGTCGGGGTTGGAGTCACAGACGGCGTACTCGTCGGAGTTGGGGTCACCGTAGGAGTCGGTGTCGGTGAACTCGTCGGGACAGGTGAATTCGTTGGAACCGGAGATAACGTCACCGTAGGAGGTACAGTAGTTGGACTTACACTCACGCCACCAAAATCAATCAATCCACTATTCGCTGTAGACAAAATCGCAACCGTATCAACGTCATAAATTTGTGTCCTCGTTAAGTCAAAAGTCAAATCCGCTAATCCACTCGCATTCGCGGCTCCCGTAAACGTGATCGTGGCTACCGATATCGGACCCCCGCTGTACCCTGCTACCCCGAAGCCTCTCGACATTCCCGCTTCTACGTAACCGTCTCCCACCGTCGGGCTTCCTATCGGTATCTGTCCCGCAAATACCTGATTTACAGTTACCTGCCCATTAGTCAACTTCGTATTATCAAACAACAATCTGAACCTCAAGCTCCCCACATCATTCCCTCCCGGATCCATCACCACATTTACTGTCACTGATTGCCCGGCAGATCCTGCTTGACTACTTGGATCCACTGAAAACGTTGCCGTCTGTTGGGCACTCGTTCTTACCTCCTGTCGTTGAGTACTCAAATACAGCGCCACCGGCAAAGTAATCACCGTCAACCCAATAACTGCAATCGTAATAATTTTTGAACTTAAAAATCCCATACTCTAACTCTAAATAAATAGTATCTTCCCTCCTTTATCTTGGTCAAGGACATCATTAGTATCCAGATTGAAAACTCTCGTCTCATCCTCCGCAAATCCCAATCCGGACTCCCCCCTAGCCTTTACCTTTGACTCGAAATTAATAGTTGCTACCACAGCTTTATCTCCGGAATAAAAAGGCGACCCAATATTCCGGAGCAACGCAACTCTTACTGATCCCTCTTCAACTTCATTTCTAAACTCTAATTGATCAGCAAACACTTTATTAACACTTACCGTGGGCTTGTTTAAAAACTCGCCATCATATAACAACTTAAAACTTAAACTCGACACCTTCTCGTCAGCAGGATTAAGCATCACTTGTATTGAAAAAGAACCACCCGGTTTGACCTTCACCATTGGTGGTTCTATATACATTGATACTTGATGTAAAGCAGTCTGATCAACATCATTCGCTTTCTGGCTCCGCAATCTCGTAAGCCCCACTATTCCAATTGAAGTCAAAATTAGCCCTATCAATACATAAATCCACAATTTCATACATAAACCATTAACCTTAAAGACCCGCTATGGAGCCTGATATAAACATTCATATTCATTAATAGCCAAAGTCACATCTCCAAATCCTATCGTCGTATTATTATCAAAATCATCTACCGCACTACTCGCTGTACTCGGAATTCTCGGATCAGCGTCAGCTACCAATTTATCATAATTATTTATGTATAAAGATGCCTCAAAGAAATCTATGTTGCCGTCTTTCCCCACAGGAACCTGGGGTGACTGCTCAGAATATTCTGTATCTATTAATGGCACCCGAGAATCACATGACCCTCCCGCAGGAGTCGTTGGTGTAGGTGTCGGCGTCATACTCACTCCTCCCACCGTGAAATTGCACGCCTGCAGCGTTCCTCCATACCCGGTCCCGGTATTCACATACACCGCCCAATTATTTAACTGACCCACACTACCCTGCTCTGACCGGAATGCATAATCACTTGCTAACGGTGTGTATTGACTCGAACCCGGCAACCTCACATCCACAGAATAAGTATGGTGCTGTACGTCCACTGTCATCCGCACATGATACGTCGAGCCTCCACTATATCCTATTGTTGTATCCGCCCCGTAAGAACCATCGTTTCGCACATCTATATCCCCTTGAGTATTGAACCTCACTATCGCCGCCAGATCCGTATACGCATTTGCTGAATTGTTTGACAACCCTACTGCCATATCCGCTGGTCTAACCGAAGGCGTGGCATCAAACTCCGTTGTAAATGTCCCCGTCTGGTTAGCACCCATTGGTCTATTCATCCATGGACCACCCGCGTTTGCCGTCTCGCATGATCCAGCGGGTGGTGTCGGTGTCGCTGTCGGCCCTCCACTTCCCACCGTTATCGATAACCCATTAGTAGGCGCTACCGCCCACAGCACATCTCCCACCTCATTAGTTCCGGAAATCGCTGCCACATTAGTATCAGTGGTGCCACAATTTAACGTCGTACTCGGACATGCACTACCAGCATTACTCACCGTAACTAACTTAATACTGCTCGTTCCATTTACATTCGGTTTCCCTCTAAAAGTCACCAACGCGACATTATGATCAGTGTTAACTGCTAATGGGCTCGGCACATAATTAGAGTCATTAGTTGCCGTCCCCCAATCAAACGCCACCGCTCCAAATTCTACTTTCCCATTGGCATTTGCCGCAGCTAAAAATGCCCCTGCGTCTGTTTGAGCCTTAAATCTACAATCTGTCTCCGAAGTTATCGGCGCCAACACAATTCCATTTCCGGTACAACCATTTATTGTTCCTGAAGGCAGACTCACTCCTGTCACTTCCAATACATTACGATCAAATGTCAAAACTGCATCCACACCATAAAACGGATTATTCGTAGTCCTTGCTCTCACAGTCACAGTGAAAGTCCCTCCCACAGCGATATTATCAGATGAAGGTATTAATGTTAGAGTTGCATCAGGTGTCGGTCCCGCCGCTCTCCTCTGTAAGTTCTGTTGCTTTTTAATATTCACCAGCAGTGCCACCCCCACTAACAACAAAAACAAAATAGTCAACAAGCCCAATAAATTCTTTTTATTCCCTAACAATTTAGACACCTTTTCCATTTTTATACTCTCTATACTATATATAATGTTGTAAATTTCGCTATTTATTATAAAATCCGGCGCCTCCTTAAGATACAAACATTACCTTCCCCTTGTTCTAGCGCCTCAAAACATCATTTACTTTTAGAAAAATTTTGAATTCCTAATTCAGATTAAGAGGATAATCTACCACTTGTCAACACCCAACTTTTATCCTGCTCAGTTAAAAGCGCTCTACTCGCCTCAGTCCATGCATGCAAGAACTCGGCCGGCCGACAAGCTGCGGCATTTTCCCCTTCCCCATAAGATAATATATCCCCAAATCCCCCTCCCACCTTCTCTAATTCAATCAGTATTACTTCATTTGCTTGCAAAGGTACCACTTGTCTCCAAATCCCCGTCGTCACTTCTACCTCCCCTTGTTGTTCACTCCCGTCAAGCACCCTGATCTTCCATACATATCGTCCTGGTTCCAAACCTAAAAAGTCAATTGGCACAGCCTCAAAATGCTGTCCATGCACATCATAATTACTCACTATTAACTTCACCTTCCCGGTCTCATCTTTAGTGCCTATCGCCTTCACCCAACTACCTTCACCCAGCACCAACAATCGCTGCTCCTTTTCTTCCTTTCCCGGCACTAATTGACCCAACATCGACCAGGATTCGAATCTCGGCTTCTTCACCAACCCTTCATCTTCGTGCGTCACCATTCCCCATCGTCCCCAAAACTTCTTTCCGTTCGGATCCAACCCATCCTTAAATTCAAACGGCCACAATCCATCTACCTCTCCCGCCAATCCGTCTACCACTGCTACTCCGTGCGCCGCAGACAGCTTTCCATCATATCCCGTATCCAAGTCAGAACTCATACCCCATTCGCTTACCATCAACTGTAAATTTTCTATCCCCTCCTTCCTTAACCATCCTCTCACCCACCTGGCATCATCAACAAAGTCATCCACCCGGGAACTATACCTGTGCCAGGAAAGAAAATCCAACTTCCAATTATTCTCTCGCGCTGCTCTTACTAGGCCCTCAATCCAACTCGGATACATCCCGGTTGTCGCCGGGCCACCCAAATAAAACTGATTTGCATCTTCAACCCTCTCCGCCGCCCTCGCAGTATGTTCATAAAGTTCCCAATAATTCTTATCCCCGCTTCCCATCTTCCATTCTCCGAACAAATCCGGTTCATTCCAGACTTCGTAATAAACCCCTGTCAATCCTAACCTCGGATCACCGTTTGCTTCTCGCCCGTTACCGCTGTAATGCTCGACCACCGCTCCCACCATCGCTTCCCATTCCCCCCAATCCCTAGGTTTACCTTCCACCTTTCCGTCTGCGGACAACTCTACCGGCATATAAGATAGTACCAACACCGGTTTGGCGTTCATTCTTAAAATCGAAAACACCAACTCATCCAGTCTCTTAAAATCAAACTTCAGGTGTCCATTTTGCTCTACAGAGACCATATCGTAATTATCCAAAATATGATCTACCCGTACATACCGTAGCCCCAACTCCCTTCCCAATTCTTCCACCGGTTGCAACATCCGCTCATCACCTTCCAGTCCTTGCCCCACCCCGGACCACACCGGTCTTAATTCTCCCATCGCATGCTGCGTAGGCACCACCAAATGAGCTTCTTTCCCCACCGCCTCACTCCACCACACCTGCACTTCCTGCACTCGACTCACCATCACCACCAACCCGAACACCAAACCCAACAATCCTATCCATCCGTACGATCTGTTACTTAACAACCTCTTAAATGGTAACTTCTTTCGTCTTGCCATAAACAATCATCGGTTATCAGGCTATCAGCCTCAAATAACTCATTAACTGAAAACCCACATACTAGAATCTGAAAACTAATAACTGAACTGATAACTGATATTCATTATGCCCAACTCATCTTCATCCTACCACCCCTGATTATCCACCTCACCCAATTTCCCATACCAATTACCAATTAGTGCTTACAGATTACGGTTTACTCTTTACTGTTTACCATTTCCTAACTTCTGACTTCTGTATTCTATCTTCTATATTCTAAATTCTGTTTACTGATTTACTCCCATCCCACCCAAAACCGCTGATAAAGCCCTTTGTCTTCACCACTAACCTCTTTGGCAATCGCAATCGCCCCTTCTACCGTTTCTTTCTCCTGCACCAACACTTGCGCCTGTGGGGTCACCTCTTTTACTGCCACTTTCAACTTAGTCGCCATCTGACTGGTTTCCAACTTCATCAGTCCGCCCCCCAACACCACCGTGAACTCTTGTCCTTTCAAACCCAATTGATTCACTACCGATCGATAGGCATCTTGCTGCGCTTCCACTGCTTCTTCAATCACCAGATCCACCATTGGCAAATCCGCCACTTCTGGGTCATTAAACATCTTGGTTAATCCGGCGATATCCCTTATCGGCAACGGATCCCGATACGCCCATCTCACCAAATCCGCAAATCCCGCCAAATTCAAATAATCCAACAACTTCTCGGTCAAAATCGTCACCTCTGCTCTCCCGTCATACTCCTTTACCGCTTGTCGCAGCAAATTCAACCCCATAGCAAACCCGCTCCCTTGATCTCCCAACAAAAATCCCCAGTTTCCTGCCCAGGCCTCTCGTCCTTCACCGTTGATCCCGTACACGTTACTTCCTGTTCCCGTAATAAAACTCACCCCCATATTTTTATCAATCCCGCTCCGCAAACACACCAGCCCGTCATTCACCAGCACCAACCCGCTTTTACACAATTTCTTCAACATTCCGACTTTCAACCCTGACACCACCCTCACCCGATCCGCTTGTGTATCCAGCCCTGCCAATCCGATACATCCGCCCGCAAACTCCTCAATCGCAGCGCTAATCTTCTTCTCCCCTTCCGCTTTAGCTGCTAGAACCGCTGCTCCCATATTTCCCAACGCCTCTTCCAGCTCCATATTATGCGGATTAGCTCCCTCCGCTCGCCCTTCCCCCAACTTTTCCCCATTCTCGTTCACAATCCACGCCACCGTCTTCGTCCCGCCTGCATCAATCCCCAGATAATATCTCGCATCGCCCATAACAATCTCATACTATAATAAGCCACTTACATTTCCAAGAAGCAGCTCTTAAAACAATCGATCTTCAAGCTCCAACAACAAATAATTCACCTCTTCCGACACGAATCAACACCGGTATCACCAATCCTCAATTCAAAAACATCACGTCACCACAAAAAAGCCGCCTTTCGGCGACTCTAATTAGTCATTATTCTGCTCTCCGGTCCTCCGGCCTCGACCTATTTTCGCGTACCGTTGCCGATACACTATCGTCAGCGCTGGAGTGTTTCACTATCCTGTTCGGAATGGGAAGGAGTGGTACCACCCCGCTCCAGAGACCGAGGGGCCGCAAAGCAAAAAAGTTAACAGTTACTAGTTTTCAGTTGTTAGTTAAGTAAAAATTACCAATAATTACTTTCCAAGCTTGCTTTGAAACTTGTAACTTGAAACTAGAAACTAATATTCTGCTCTCTGAAAAGTGAAGAGAAGTTTTTAGCTCCTTTAGCTAATAGCTTTGTTAGCCGATTAGGAAACGCCAATTAAACATTGTCGAACTCCCTATAAGCTAATAAAGCTAGTGAAGCTATAAGCTAATGATTCCTGCAAAACCGTAATGTTCTCACCTCGACCAATTAGTACTACTCGGCTTAATCCATCACTGGACTTACACCTGTAGCCTATATCACCAACCATTAGAAATCTAATCATTGGTGATCCGCCTATGGCGGATACGAGGTAGTCTTCCTCGGGTCTTCACTCCGATGAAACATCGGAGATGGATCTCTCATCTTAGGTCGGGCTTCCCGCTTAGATGCTTTCAGCGGTTATCCTCCAGGAACGTAGCTACCCTGCGGTGCTCCGGACGGAACAACAGGTACACTAGGGGTTCCCCCCACCGGGTCCTCTCGTACTACGGTGAGATTCCCTCAAAGATCCTACGCGTACAGCGGATAGAGTCCAACCTGTCTCACGACGGTTTGAACCCAGCTCACGTGCCGTTTTAATGGGCGAACAGACCAACCCTTGGGACCTTCTCCAGCCCCAGGATGCGACGAGCCGACATCGAGGTGC
>CAZYTL010000033.1:0-7124 GCA_964650355.1 uncultured Gammaproteobacteria bacterium
ACCCAAAATCTGTCCTGCCACAAATCCGCTGCCAAAGGCATCTCCGGCTCCGGTGGTTTCTACGGCTTTTATCTTTGCTGGGGGACATTCCCAAGCCTGGTCTTTGCTTACCAAATAAGCACCCTGAGCGCCGTTAGTAACTAAATTTAAATGACCGCCTTGCTGTTTGATTTGCTCCAGAATTTCCTTCTCTTTATCTGCAGGCAGACCCAGATAGAGAGCCGCCTCTTCCAGATTCAAACTCAGTACCTCAACGTCTTTCACCACCTGTTTCAGTTGTGAAACTTGTTCCAGCTCTTTCTTTCCGGGATTAAGAGCCACTTTGATTTGTTTTTCCTTGGCAAAGTTAACAATTTCAGCTAGCAATTCTATTTGTCCTCCCAGAGAAGTGATATACAACCACCGGGTTGCTAGTGTCTCCCAGGGAATATCGCGGTGTTCCAGCATAGCCGCTGCACCGCGATAAGTGATAATCGATCTGCCTCCTTCCGCTGCCACCATGATCACTGAGATAGCGGTTTTTTCCTTCTCTTCCTGGACCACCATCGTCGTGTCCACCTTCTCTGCTTCCAAGTCATGCAAGACTGGTTTGGCAGCCAGATCTTTGCCCATTTCTACGATGCAAGCTGCTTTAAGACCTTTTCTGGCAAACGAAACAGCCGAGTTAGTGGCTCCTCCTCCTGAGGCCATGGTAATATCATCAACTTCTATTTTTGACCCAAAAGCCTCGCATAAAGCCACTCCACTGGTAAACTGGCTATCCTTTACCACCTTGAATTGACTGGATTTAATAAAAATATCCAGAGTCGCCGAACCAATGGAAATCACGTCGTACATGATGAAGTATTAAGTATCTGGTATTAGGTATCTAGTATAAAGATATTAATCTGCTTTACCGGCTGATCCGAATAACTGAATTTTCCCCTCAACCACCTTTTGTACAGCCTCAATGGCTGGGGGCGTGAGTTTATAAATTGCCATCTCTTCAGATTCCTGCAGGGATTTTAATAGTGCCTGCTTAAAAGCCATTCTTAACTCAGTATTGACATTAACTTTTACTATTCCGGTTTGAACAGCCGCTCTAATCTGATCTTCTGGAATTCCTGAACCGCCATGAAGAGACAAAAAACATTCCACCTGCTTGGCAATCAGTTTCAATCTTTCAATATCCAATTTAGGCGGGTTTTGATACACTCCGTGGACATTACCGATAAACACAGCTAGAGTGTCCACTCCGGTTCTTTCCACAAAATCCGATGCTTGATCAGGGTCGGTATACTGGCCTGCCTGTTGCATCTCCTCTACCTGGTTGTTATGGAACTTGCTACTCCCCGTTATTTGATTAATTTCTCCTTCCACCAACAGATTCTTTTGGTGAGCCATTTTGACTACTCTAGACGTGAGTTCGACATTTTCCTGATAGGGGAGGGCAGATGCGTCAATGTGGATCAGGTCATAACCTGCCTCAATCGCCGCCATGTCTTGATCTTCGGTATGGGAATGGTCCAAATTAACTAAAATAGGCACTTGGAATTCCTCCCGATAGCCATTAACCAAACTGATTAAATTTTTGACCCCAATATATTCCGTCTCGCCCGGAGAACTTTCGATTATGATTGGCGCGCGTAAATTACTGCCCGCCTGCACTACGGCTTTCAACGTTTCCAGGTTAGCGGCATTAAAAGCCCCGATGGCATAACCCTGTTCCCTGGCCTTTTGTAAAATATCTCTGGAGGAATAATTTGCCATGTGTTTAATTAATCATCGGCTGTGGTCGTAAAAATCATCAGGCGACGTAAGTCACAATCTATTAGTATAATGAAATAAACCAATAACTATGTCAAACCTTAAAAGGCGGCTATTTCCTTTTCTTAAAAAACTAACTCTGTCTACTACTGCCAAAAATACTTACATCCTGTCATCGGCTGACATCAGCCTGGCCGTATTGGCTGCAGTCACCACGGCCCTCATCGCCCGTAACTTATCTCCCTCCGACTTCGGAACTTTCATTTCTCTCTGGTCGTTCCTCACCCTGGTAGCGGCCCTGCTGGATTTGGGTGTGGGAGCCGGCATTATTGCCTTTGTGGCTGATTCAGACAGTCATGAGGAACAAAACCAACACATCGGCCCTGCACTGTTATTTCTCTCCCTCATTGGTCTAGGACAATTTTTCGTTGTATTTTTAGGCGTCAAGCTTTGGCAGTCTTTGCTGTTTCCTGGAGTGGACCAACAACTAATTTGGCTGACCGGCCTGGGAAGTGGATTATTGATTATCGGTCGGTTTGCTAACGATGCTCTCCGGGCTAAACAGGCATTTATCCAGTCAGGTATTGCTACGGGTATTTTTGCCTTATTCAGACTGATCCTAATCGGTCTTTTATTAATTAAACAGCAGTTTAACCTCTCTACCAGTATGTGGGTAATGGCCTTGTCTCCTCTCGTATATCTCAGCTTAGGATTTTATTTTCTAAAACTGCCTTTAAGCTATCTCCGATGGGATGCGACTACTATCAGAAAAGTGTTGGGTTTTTCCAGCTGGCTTGGGGTCAACCAAGTCATCTCCAGCGTTTCCAATCGAGTTGATGTTTTGCTGCTTAACCGAATTGCCGGTTCTTTAAGCGCGGGGATTTACGGCACTGCTTCTCTGATGGCCAGAGTTTTTGTCATCATCACCGCTTCCATGAACGCGGTATTTGCCCCCCGATTAATCCAACTCCAAGAAAAGACCCAGCGAAAGAAGTTCTTGTTTAAAATTGGTTTGGTAATTGCCGCGGGTTGGGCAGCTATTGCAATGACCGGCGTTTTGTCTCGTACCCTAATTAGTCTAATCTTTGGTCCTCAATATCTTGATGCCTTAGCGCCCTTTTATATCTTGTTAGTCGCTACCGCAGGGTTAATGGCCTCCATCCCCTTTACCCTACCGGTAATTTATCTGTTAAAAAAACCCAAGGTTATTGGCATTCTGTCTTTTGTACAACTGATTATTATTACTGGCGGCAACTTGATTCTGATCCCTAAATACGGTTATCTGGCACCTCCGGTACTGCTAGTGATCTGCCAACTGGTGGTGATTCTGGTCTGCGGCTGGTATACCCGGCAATGGCTCTCTTCTTCTTCCCGTTCAGAAGTTAATGATTAAATAGCGACGGTTAACTATGCCTAAACAATTTCGTAAACAATTCCAATCTCTTGGTTACCGCACCAGCAGCTGGTTTCGCAGGAACAGCCGCAACAAACAGAAACAAAAATTAGCACCCCTTAAGCCTACTAAACAAAGGAATATCTTACATAAAAAATCGGACCTCGATCACCCTTGAATGGCATACCATACCGACTTGATCAACTCAACTGAGGGAAAGATTGAAATAAAATTCTACAAACCAAGCTTTCTTAATTCGGAATCCAATTTATTCAATTCTTCTTGATTAAGTTCCCTAACTTCTTTGTCTTTTAATTTCTTAGCCAGCTCAATTGCTTCCAGGGCTCTTGGTTTAATTACATCAGGTAACTGTTCAAACATTGGATGATGTGACTCAACGTAATATTTGCCTCTGGAATATTTCCCAAAAAATTGACTTATGTCTTTTATCCTTTTATTTTTGTTAGGATTTGAATATCTGGTATATAACACAAAGTTATTATTTTTCTTCCCAACGTTTACAATAAAATCTTGTTTAAATTTATTATCTTTATAATCATAAACATAAAAGCCTATTACCTCATCCTCGGGCACTAGTGGCGAATTTGAGACTACCACGGCTCCAAGTGAAACGAATCTTTTATGATTATTAATCTTCAAAGCATTTGCAAAATCTTGATCGCTCAAAATAAAGTCTTTGAGGTATTTCGGGTAAGGCTGCATTCTAACGATCAGATCTGTTATAAAAGTCATACCTTTTTATGGCAATGCGTCTCTTGGACACTACTTCTCAAACTCCTTAATTAGTTCTTCAATTTGACGTTTTAACTCAGCATGCTCTATTGAGTACTGAAGTTTGTTCTCATTGAACATACGCATCAGATCCGTTTGATTCTTAAAAATGGAGGTTTGGGTGGCCGCCATGCCATCTTTTGACGATCCCTTTTTATCCTTGTCACGGAACTTTCCTTGCTCTGTCCAAAACAAATCTTGCAAGGAACTAATTTTTGCGTGATAGTCACTGATTCTGGAAACAACATCTATGAACTTTTCCTGTAAGTCTTGCGAAGATAAGTGGATTGCATCTCTCCTGTAGCCTTCTAATGTATACCTGCTTGAACTTAACCGATTCCTTGTATTTATATCATAATAATTTTTGTACTCAAGAGTAGTTTTAAGCGTATCCAATATGCCCAATATTATCTGCAATTCTTGTTTTGCTAGTAGTTTGAAATTTCTCTCTTTTTCTTCTTTCTCCCGTCCATACTTAAAACTTTCTACTGCCCAAGTACTTAAAAAAGTGAGTATGGAACCCAGAAAGATTAATAGCACATTTGTCGGTATTTCCATGATGTTTCTTCATAGGCAGTATTTTTGTTATGTTAACGTTCAGTCAATTCGTAAGTTTGTTAGTCAAATCTCCCTTTTAAATTTTAACCGATTACATTCCCATCCCTTCCATGCCGCCACCCATGCCGCCGGCTCCCGGAGTCGGAGTCTTATCTTCTTTTTCAGGTAGGTCAGTCACCATCACTTCAGTAGTTAAAATCATGGCGGCGATTGAAGCCGCGTTTTGCAAAGCCAGCCTGGTAACCTGAGCCGGATCAACTACACCTTGCTTCAACATGGAACCGAATTCCCCAGTTAGAGAATTATATCCGTAATCAACCTGTTCTGACTTGAGGATTTCCTGCAAGATCGCTCCATCATCCGCACCAGAATTTCTGGCGATAGCTCTCACTGGTTCTTCCAAAGCTTTCATTAATATTTTTACCCCGAACTGTTCTTCTTCGGAATCCAAAGTCAGATCGTTGAGCACTTGGGATGCTTTTAACAAGGCTACTCCGCCTCCAGGCACAATACCTTCTTCAATTGCGGCTTTAGTGGCGCCGACAGCATCCTTAACTCTTTCCTGTTTTTCTTTCAATTCCACTTCAGTAGCCGCACCCACGTTAATCACTGCCACGCCGCCACTCAATTTAGCCAATCTTTCTTGCAATTTCTCTTTATCAAAGTCAGAGGTGGTGTCATCAATTTCCTTTTTGAGTTGGGCAATCCTAGCCTGAAGAGCCTTGTGACTGCCTTTGCCGCCGATAATTTGCGTATCGTCTTTACTGGCCCACACCTTGTCAGCCTGACCCAAATCTTCTACCGCGACAGAATCTAATTTCCTACCCACATCTTCGGTAATCACAGTACCACCAGTAAGAATGGCAATATCTTCCAGCATGGCTTTGCGGCGATCTCCAAAACCAGGAGCTTTAATAGCTAAAACATTGAAAGTGCCTTTTAATTTATTAACGACTAATGTTGCCAACGCTTCACCGTCAACGTCATCAGCAATAAGTACAAAATTTTTGGTTATTTTGACCACATTTTCCAGAAACGGCAATAAATCAGAAACCGCCGAAATCTTTTTATCTGTGATTAAAATATAAGCGTCTTTAACCTCTGCCTCCATTTTGTCATTCCCCATGGCAAAGTAAGGGGACACATAACCTTTGTCAAACTCCATACCTTCTTTATAATCTATTTCCAATTCCAATCCTCTGGATTCTTCTACTGTGACGATGCCATCAGGTCCTACTTTTTGCAGAGCGGCAGAAATTTTCTGGCCGATTTTTTCATCCGCTGAAGAAATAGTGGCCACTTGAGCAATTTCAGTCGGATTATTGATTTTAATCGGTTTAGAAATCTTTTTTATTTCTTTCACAACTACTTCTGTAGCTTTTTCAATCCCTTTTTTGATCAACATGGGGTTAACCCCTGCCGCAATCTGCTTCATGCCTTGATTCACGATTGCCTGAGCCAAAAGGGTGGCCGTGGTCGTACCGTCGCCAGCCGCATCATTGGTCTTTTCTGCTGCCTCTTTTACGAGTTGAGCCCCCATATTTTGGAACGGGTCTTCCAAATCAATCTCCTTTGCCACGCTCACTCCGTCATGAATCACATTCGGAGCCCCCCATTTCTTGTCCAAAGCCACATTTCTACCTCGCGGTCCCAGGGTGGTCACCACTGCTTTAGCCAAAGTGTTCACCCCTACCAATAATGCTTGTCTTGCATCAGCACCGAATTTTAGTTGTTTTGCCATAAAAATTTAGTTGTCAGAATTCGCGGCTCGCTTGAAAAATTAGCCAACAATGGCCATTATATCATCGAATTTGACGAAAATTAACTCTTTATCATCTTCGGTCTTGAATTCATTTCCTCCCCATTTTTTATAAACGATCTTCTGTCCCACCTTACAAGGAGCAGACACCTTTTGGCCACTTTCATGCATCATCTGGGGCCCGACTGCCAATACCTTTCCCATCTGGGGTTTTTCACCTTCATGAGTATCTGGTAAGTAAATTCCGGATTTAGTCTGTTTTTGTGCCTCTTCTGGCTGAATCAGTATGTAACCGGCAGTGGGCTGAAAATTTAATTTTTTTGGTCTACCCATATGTTTATAAGCACTCTCTCTTAACGATTGCTATCTTGCCAAAACCATCGCTATTTGTCAAGAGGAAAATTTATTTATGTTATTTACCTTGTTTCAACCCAGAGCGTTAAATGAATTGACATTAAAAGATTAATTAGTCTAAAGTATATTTAACGGCTGTTGTTAGAAAATAGTTTTAGAAATACGATTCAATATATTAAATTTAAAATTTTAATTCATTGAATCAGTGGGCCTGTTATGCAAATTTCCAAACAGACAATTGACACTCAGACTGAGCAGCAAATTCTTCATGCTCTCTCTCAGGTAATTGCCGATATTAAAAACCCAGAAGAAGCTACCGAGTTTCTTCACAGTCTGCTTACCGAAGTCGAAGTGATTACTATTGCTAAGCGGCTCATGATTGCCCACCTGCTTGGACAAGGTCAAAGCTATGAACAGATCAAAAAACTTCTCAAAGTCTCCAGCGCTACCATTGCCAGCATCCAATCTCAACTAGCTGCCGACCAGGGACTGGCCATCGCCTTGAAAAAAATCCAGGCGGAT
>CAZYTL010000034.1:0-4772 GCA_964650355.1 uncultured Gammaproteobacteria bacterium
ACAGTCGATAGCGATATTTAATTGCGGCATAAGTATTGTTGGTAATACATTTTGATTAAGGGTTCTGCTCGAGAGGCAACAAAAGGTTTGATTGGCTGGCCTTGTTTTAATAATTTTCTAATTTTATCACCAGAACAGTTAAACTCATTAAGCTCGGAGTTGAGATGGACGATATGAGAGTGATGATTTTTCATGAGATTTATTATTTGAATGTTCCCTGAATAAAAAGTGTCGAACTGAATAGCGTCAATTATTTGTTTAGGCCAGAGAGGATTTAGATCAGGAATAAATTTAATTTGGTAATTACGGGTTTGAATGCCTACTTCAGTTAACGACACTTCGATAATTTTTTTTCTTTGATAGGGAGTAAAAGGATTGTGGGGCGATTTGTTAGTTAGGCGCACTCCGATAATGACCAACTCATTGGTTTGTAGTATTTGAATGATTCTATTGAGATGGTTTTTATGAAAAGGTTGGAATCTGCCTGGGAAAAAACCGATTGATAAAGATTTAACTTTCATTATTTTGACGATTAAGACGATGTGACTCTAAAAGTTTAATGCCGGATAGAACCAAGTGGGAAAACCAGGTGGGGTATTTTTGTTGATAATGTTTTCGATAGAAAAGCTTCATGGCTTGGGTGGAAGAACGGGCAGCCATGAGTTTGATTTCCGGAGCTACTTTGTTTTTACCGTGACTATCGGATTTATATCCGCTGGAAGCGCCTTTGTAATGGGTGATCTGAACTTTGGGTAGATACATGACGGAATAACCAGCCTGTTTAATTCGGTAGCAAAAGTCCAGATCGTCGCCATTCCAGAAGTAGTCTTGATCCCACCAGTTGAGTTGTTCCCCTACTCGGGTGGGAAGCATCATGAAGGCACCGGTAAGGGAGTCGATTTCGTGAGGGGTGTTGGTGTCCAGATAACTGAGTGTGTAGCCGGAAAAAAGTTTGACGGAGGGGAAGAGTTGGTTGAGGCCGCCGAAGTAGCAAAAGGCATTCCAGGGAGTGGGAAATCCCCGGTGACAGCCGTCGTCCAAGCGACCAGTGGGAAGCATGATCTTGCAAGTGGCAGCACCCACGTGAGGATGGTGTTTGAGGTAGTTAAGTATAAAAGGGATGGTGTCTTTGGGTACTGTGGTGTCGGGGTTAAGGAATAAGGTATAGGGTGCCTGGATATGGGTAATGGCAAGATTGTTTCCGGCAGCGAAACCGAGATTTTTAGGTGAGGTGATGAGAAGAATTTGGTTATGTCTTTGTTTTTTTGTATGGTTGCTTCTCGGTGTTTTGACATTTTTGTTTTGCAGTTTTTTGACTGGGTAATGTTTGGTGAGAAATTTAATGGTGTCGTCTGAGGAGGCGTTGTCAACGATAATGATCTGCCAATTTTTGGACTGGGGATCCTGGAATAATGATTTAAGACATTGATCAAGGAGTTGGCGGACATTGAAACTGAGGATGATGATGGTGAGGGTGGGTATCATGTTAAATAGAAGTTGACTGATGCTATGGATATGCTGATTGGGTGCTGAGTTAAGTTTGGTGATTAGGATAATCGGCTTGAGCGAGGCGATGGTAAACCTGATCCAGTTCTTGAGCGATTTTATCCCAACTGTAGGCATCTTTGACTAGTTTGAATGCAGAGGACGAGAGTTTCTTGCTTAATTTGGGGTGTGTAAGGAGGTCGGTGGTCTGTTGAGCCAGATGTTGCGCAGATTCGGCAACTAGAGCGTGTTGGCGGTGTTTGATGTCGACGCCTTCGACGGCTAAGGGTGTGCCGACAATCGGAGTGTGAGTAGCCATGGCTTCCAAAATTTTGTACTTGGTGCCCCTGCCGTTTCGAATAGGAGCGAGCAAGACGTCGGAGTTGGCATAAGCGTCACGAATATCATCTACTCCCCCATCCACGATAATTTGAGGTGATTTGCTGAGTTTTAGGATATCAGGAGTAGGATTGCGACCGACGATCCAGAGACGGGCGTTAGGGATGCGTTTTTTAATATAGGGCCAGATGCGATTGACAAGGAATTTGGCGGCGTCTTTGTTGGGAAGCCATTTAAAGTTACCAATAAACAAGATGGTGGGTTGTCGGGTCTTTTTTTTCTTGGTTTGGCTGAAGTGGTCGATGTCTACGCCATTGGCAATGACATTGATAGTGAGATGAGGGTCCAATTCGAGCATGAATTGTTTATCTTCCTCGGACATAGCGGCCAGGCCGTGAGCTTGTTTCCAATAGTGACGCTCCCATTTTTTGATTTTGGCGACGTCGATGTAGAGTAAGGGTTTGAGGAATGATGCATACCAGGGAAGCATTTCTGTAAATCGTTGGTAGACCAGATATTCGATGACTTGTTCCACAAGGAGAATGGGAATTTTGGTACGGGGAATATTGGGCATGACATAAAAAGTTTCGGCGTGGATGAGATCGTATTGGTTTTTCTCCAGTTCCTGGCGGATGAGTTGTTTTACCTGCGGGTAGAGGTAGAGACAAACAACGAAGGGGTAAGGAGTGAACCCGGCCATGAGAATATTGCGAGGATGCCAGGCCTTGGGGGTGCGTTTGAAGGTGATGACCCGATGACAAAATTTTTTCAGTTCGGGAACGTGTTGCTTTTCGCTGTTTTCTCTGATGAAACTCATTAAAGTGATTTGATGTTTTTTGCTGAGAAGCCGGAGGAGATTATAAGTACGAATTTGTCCACCTGAGACAATGGGATAAGGTAGATAGGGAGTGATCATGAGGATGTTCATAAAGGTAGGATGAGGTATTTCGTATAAAGTATTAATTATCTGGGGGAGTAGAATTAAGTTTTATGATAACGTAATTTGGTGTTTGTTTGAGAATTGGATATTGATGCATGAGTTGTTGGGTGAAATCGTCGTACGTAACGGAAACATAATCGGTAGCGCCGCGGTTAATCATGGCCTGAATGGGATAGTGGGTTACCAGAGGCCATCCGGGACGGTTAATTTGATAGAGAAAGGCCGTATCGCCGTTATAGGGGGCGATGACCTTAGCATCCGGAGGTAGAAGTTGGTCGGCCACTTGGCCGGTTTCGACAATACTAGGATTGATGATTTGATAATAGTCTTTGATTTGGTACCAGGAGAAAACTACCGTAAACAATAGACAGCCAACAGAAATCGGGATGGAAAGGAGTTTGATGTAGTTCGGATTGTTCCAAAGAGAGAGAAAGCCTTGGGCTACGAAGATGGATATAACGGGAATAAGAGGAATTTGATAGTAGTCGTGGCGGACATTGCCGGTAGCGATGATGGCCAGGTAAAGGAGCAGGGAAAAAAGCCAGAGGAGGTAGAAGTATTTAGCTTCAATACCTTTTTTAGCTTCATTAGCTGATGGTTTTGAGATGAGGCCGATGATAAAGAGGACCAATCCGAATCCTCCAAGGATAAGTTTGGTGAGACGTTCATAAAAGAGCCAGCGGAACCAGGCTGGCCTGAATCTGATGCCGTCACTATTGAGCAGCCAGGTATAGGCAGGAATACCTGCGGGGTATTGGCGAATCCAAAGGCGCCAGAGGAATAAAGGAGCAAAGGCGAGGAGGAAGTAGATAAAGAGGAGAAAGCCGGGTTTGAGATATTTTGATTTGAATGAAGAATTCGAAGATGTGGTGAAGATAAGAGGTAAGAGAACGATGGGAAGGAGGATGAAAATGGCAGTGGGCTTGATTAACAGGGAGCCAGCGGCGGAGACAACTGAAACTGACCAGTAGAAGGCGGACAGGGGTTTTGAAGCAGTTAGATGTTTAATGTAGAGATAGACGGCTGCTAGGGAAAAGGTGACCATCAGGGGATCCGGAAGAATAACCCGAGAGTAGTAGGCGTTGTAAGGCAGAATGCTGAAGATTAACGCGGTGATCATGGCTATCACCTGGCCACTGAGTTGTTTAACGATCAGATAAAGTAAGACAATGGAGATAAGGGAGGCAGAGACAGTGGTGAGACGACCGGTGGTTTCAAGATTGAGACAGGGAACATGAAGCACGGAACAGGTAACAAGGTTAATTTTGTAAGTGATGTAATGCAATAAATTGTAGATGGGGAATTCGACCATGCGATAGCCCTGAGGATTGTCCTGGCCGGATTGAATGTTAGAGAGGTCGTCATACTGGGGAAGTAGTAAGTTGAGCTCGTGCTGGACATAATGTCTGGTAACGGAGGAAGTATCTGCCTGGCGGAATGAGTGCCAATCGGCAACGGGATTGGAGATTTTGTAAAGACGGGGGACGAGGGCGAGGAAAATAATGAGGATGAGCAGAGGGATTTCAAGTTTTGACATAAGGGGAATGAAGGTGGTTATTCTGAGTTAGTTTTGGTTGACAGACGATGAGCTTTTTCAGTAGGCAGATTGGAAACGGCTACTAGGATACCAAGTAAAATCCAGAAGTAGGTAGCGACTTTGGAGGCTTCAAAGACGTCGATAAAGACAGCATTGGCAAGGAAACCGATGATACCTGCGGTAAGGCCGATGACTATGGCTTGATCCAGGGTTTTGGGTTTGGAGATGATCCAGGCTTTTAATTTGTTAAATAGAGTAAGGAAGATCAACAGGAAGGAAAGAAGACCGAAAATTCCGACTTCTCCTAAAAGTCGAAGGTAGTCGTTGTCGGTGGCCAGAGTGATTGATGAGTATCCGGTTCCCAGAAGAGGGCTTTTGGCAAAGGCCCGGAGGGCGCGGGGCCACTCGGCATTGAATCTGATTGAGGTGGAACGATCTTCAGGTGGCGGGGGGGCCTCGTTGGTCCAACGG
>CAZYTL010000035.1:0-4290 GCA_964650355.1 uncultured Gammaproteobacteria bacterium
CCCTTTTTCTATGAAGTTCTGGTGATAACCCTCAATAGCAATGTTGTTAATATTCACCACAATTCGACTTAAAATGGATTTTATGGTGCTATATAGCAAAATTAACCTTATTAACAGCAGAGCTAAAGGCAATCAGGATGTGGATTACTTTATAGACAATAATATTAACTATTGACGCTTTAGAATGGAGATTACCGGAGGACCTCGATTCTTAAATTACTTTAGCTATCCATTTTTTGTGATGAGCCGCGAAACTTAACTCCCAAGATACGTTCAAAAACTTTGATCATGGCTCCTTTGTCCTCGGCACCATAACCTTCAGCCAGGGCCATCTGGTATGTAGTGGTGGCGGCGTGGACAAGGGGCAAAGGAATCTTGTGGTGGGCAGAGATTTCGGCTGCGCTGATCATATCTTTGTATGCGTTATTGAGGGAGTAGCCCTGGTCAAAGCGATTTTCCAGGATGTGAGGTGTAAAAAATTCTGTGGCGAAGCTTCGACTCGTCCCAGTGGTAATTACTTGGCTAATCTTTTCCGGGTCCAAACCTAGTTTAACTGCCATGGGCAGGACTTCGGCAATGGCCGCTAAATTAATGTTGTATAAAAGATTATTGATTACTTTGGTCAATTGACCACTGCCTACTGCCCCCATATGAAGAATCGTGCTGCCCATGGCTTCCAATGCAGGACGGATAAGATGCAAAATTTTTTCATCTCCACCAAACATGATGGTCAGTGTTCCTTTTTTTGCCCCAGGTTCCGCGCCCGAAACGGGCGCGTCAGAGAAGATAATTCCCAGTTCTTTGAGCCTTCGGTCAAAATCCTGTGTCGGCAGATAACTGGTTGTGCCGAGATCCACCACAATCAGTTCGGGCTTAGCTCCGCGAACTATACCATCTTCGCCAAAAATGACATTCTCTACGATGGTGGTATTAGGCAGACTAAGGAACACCCAGTCCACTTGTCCTGCTAGCTCGGCCGGAGCTCGGACCGCTTTAGCCCCTTGATCGGTCAGGAATTTCATTGCTTTTGGATTGATGTCAAAGATTGTCAGATCGTACCCGGCATTCATTACGTTGAGGGACATCCATTTGCCCATTTGGCCCAGACCGATAAATCCAACTTTTTTCTTCATATCATACTCCTTATCTAAATCGTTCCCAAAACACGAGAAAAACTAAAGTTTGTAATCTATTGTTGTTGCTGCCTAAATTCTGAAATTGGATGAGCTCAATGAGTGTTGAGCCGCGAAGCATGAATAGACATTCGAGTCGGTTAATCAAGAATTGTTAATAATACTTCCTCTTAACAAATTTACCAATATCTTTGGACAATTCCAGCCCCGTTATAAGCATGAAACCATAAGGCTCGTTCTACATTAAGTAGTTCTTTCAAATTAAATTTAAGCCTTTATTCTATCAATAGTCTAAAAAATTGCCGTTTGGTACCAGCAGCCAACTCCAACAACTAATAGTTTTCTATTGAAAATGAGAGCTTTGATCTATCTGATGATATCTTCAGGTTTTTTTATTGGTTTAAAGAGAGTTTTCATTTATTCACTCCATATCTTTAAATTATCTGAATTGGTTAAACTATATTACCAATTAAAGACTTTGCTGCCAAGAAAAAAATTTTTATTCTTTTAGGGGTTACCCAAAAATTTCGATAGAAATAGCTAAGAAGTCACCATGTCGGGGGTAGAGCATTACCATTGCGAATCCCGATAGGATGGATTTGATCTCATCTGCAAGGG
Source organism: uncultured Gammaproteobacteria bacterium (assembly GCA_964650355.1). Taxonomy (GTDB): domain Bacteria; phylum Patescibacteriota; class Microgenomatia; order CAYXHB01; family CAZYTL01; genus CAZYTL01. Next base: position 1,752 of record CAZYTL010000035.1, read on the forward strand.
CTTAATAAAGAAATTCCGGATAGCCGAAGATCCTCATTACTGTTGTGATCAAGTGGAGCCTAAGAATCCTGAATTCCGCGCGCTGCCCAATTTAGAATGCCACAAAAAAGACGCCGGCTATACACCGGCTATACATAAGATGCCGTGTTTCTGAAAAAGCCCGGCAAATCACCTTTCGCTTTTCGGGCATCTGCATGTTCAACAACAACATCAAATGTTTTCCTCCAAGATCTTGGCCACCACAAGCTAAAGCTAATTTTCAGGTTACTCCGGCACTCGGTGGGATAGAAAGCCATATATAGAGCTTGTTCTCCTTCAAGACTACCTAGGTATATGGAATTTTGCTCTCTCTGATAAGTGGCAGAGTCTCCACTTGTTTGTTCCGTTTCTCAGATATCATAACATTATGTCTTGACAGAACTCTGTTTGTTAGATTAATAATAAGATATAAAAATTTTGAATGGGCAGTTTGGGAAAAGAGGGTTTTTCCCATAATTTTGGAGCGTTCGCCTAGCCCTGAAATTTTAGATGTGGTGGGTGTAGCTCAGGTTGGTAGAGCACAGGGTTGTGGCCCCTGTGGCCGAGGGTTCGAGTCCCTTCACTCACCCCACATTAGCTATTGAAAGCCCGGTCAATGGATCGGGTTTTTTATTAAATCCAGCAAGGCGCTCTTACTCGGATGTTCACTCCACTGCCTCATCTTCAATGCCTTTAAAAATATTTTAATCACAATAAGTTGGGACCACATTTTATAAAACTATAAGGTTGTAGATGTCTGACAGCTTTGTCACCTGGTTATGAAAATGGAATTAGGCAGCTTTGAAGCATAATAGTCAACGCCTTCGAATTCTGTCTGAATCGGATAGGAATTGCTATTGAGTTTATTCATATAGATTGGCGTTGCTTAAAGTTCCGCATCAGATCATAGCCGGAGATACTCGATGTCATATCAAAAAAATTCTGATGCGGTACAGATGCTGAAGAAATACTGGGCATTAAAAACTCTAAATCCAGTGGTGGCTCTCAGGATAGCTGCCCGTCTCCCAGAGTCTCTGAATGCTCCAATCGAAGCTCTCACCTTGATATCAAGCCTAAACCTGCTTCATTCCGCCAAGCTCCAGATCGCCTTCGCCAGACCGGGCGCCTCCAGAGACAATTAAAGATTTGCATAGGACCCCAGCGCCTCAGCTTGCACATGGTAATCTTAAATTTACTAGTGGACGAAATCACTCTGATTTTTTCTTAAAATCACGCTAGGCTTTGAACCAGAGTGTCAATTTAGCCTGAAGCCTTCAAATAACCCAGGCGGCTTAGGGTGGCAATAACCCGTTGGCGCACGATTTTGCCATTCCGAAAAAAATCAAACTAAATGCATATTGATTGAACTCATAAAATGATTGCACCCTTGAGTTTGGGTTACACCGATGGCGACAAGAGGCCTGCAAGTCAGAATTTGAAATACGGATTAAACCAAGCATTTAAATATAATGGATGGAGGACCTATACCGGAGTTTGTGAAACTGATTATGAGATTTCAGGGCTTTCTCTAAAAATTCATGTTAATCATTTAAAATGCGATCGATTTTGATAGGATAGGTCAATCTAGAAGTGAAAAAGTCATTTTTTGGGAAGATTTCTTTCAAAGCAAAAGGGGTCACCTCGATCCAGCACAAATATACCACAATTCCCCGTAGCCTTCGGTACCTTGCTCTATTGCTTTGATAACCTGGTGGTTTTCGCTGATGAAATCAGGGACATCCTGTGAGCACAGAACGTGCTAATGAGGCACCATGAAAAGCTATGTGAAATACGGTTTCATAATCCTTAATGCTTGGTTCGCTTGGCAGGACGACTTACCAACCCGTATATGAATCATGATCATCACCGTAAAAGAAATCCATATGATTCAGTCCGCCGGCCCTTTACTCGGGAACTTGCACATCTTACCCGTACACTTCGCTCCTATGGCTAATAAGTTCATACGATTACTTAACAAAATTCATAAAAATAAGCATGTTTGACCGAAACCAAGGCGTGCCCGTGCCTCGTATCGCGAGACTTCGGCAAGACCGGGGTTTGGCTTTCATGAATCCTGAAAAAGACGTATACCGGTTCCTGGGAACCGAGCTTATCCGGGAGTGTAACAAAATCAATAATTCCTCCGTAACTCCAGCAAGATTTTGCAGGAGGCACAGTAGCTGGTAATGAAAGACTAATCGAAAGTAAAAGAAGTAGATGTCACAAAAATTATTTGACATTTAAAGTCAGCTTTAATATAAATATAATATATTATATAAAGGAGGTGAATTAAATGAAAGAAAAAGAAGGGAAAGTTTGGTCTTTCCTAAATGTGGCAGATAAGATCGCAGAGGCATTGGAAGGAATATCCACTCAGGTGAATCGGTTTAATGACACCTGGGGGAAAGTATCATTCGAAATGAAACGGTTTAACGACCTTCAAGAAGGTAAGTTGAAGAGAGGCCCCCCCGCGTGGCCTGTAGGGAAGGCGTGCGGGGGTGTGGGTGGCGCGTCTCCGCGC
>CAZYTL010000036.1:0-4034 GCA_964650355.1 uncultured Gammaproteobacteria bacterium
AACGCGCTTTTCATCCGCGCGCGGGTCCCCCGCGGGCGGGCCATCGCGGCGGGCGGCAACGCGGCCGCCGCTCCCCCCGCCCAGGGCCCACCAGGCTACGACCCCTACCCCCACTACAACCCGTACGGTCCTTACCCGTACGGTCCTTACTACTCGTCTCCGCCAATCCCATCCTGCTCTCACGCATTCGGATTTGGCGTGGTAGCACAGACATCGTGCTCCCCGCCCCCGGTGATTTACGACTCTGGCCCGAGGGGCGACAATAGTGTCGCAAGGGCGAGGCCAGAGAAGCACCGTCAATGAAGTTGAGGAACCATGGCGAGGACCCATCCGGGTCCTCGCACCCACCACACCAAATTAACCCCCACTGCTTGCTGCCTTACTTTAAAAACTCTCCAACTTTCCTTACTTCTTACTTTCTGACTCTTGCCTCTTGCTCCTTGTTCCATGTTCCATGCTCCTTGACTCTTCGCTCTTCACTCTCCCATTTCCATCCCCGGCAGTTGCTTCATCAGCTCCTCCATTTTACCTCTCGCATCCGAATCAATCCTGTGTTCACCCGACATTCCCTTTTCTATATGATTGGTAAAATCCCCTACCCACTCACACCAATACTTGAACGCCTCCATCAATCTTTGCCTGTCCTCAAAAGACGCATCTTTCCAGCTTCCCTGCTCATAATAGTCACTTAACTTAGTTACCAGTTGGTACGTCTCTTCATCTTCACCCTGCATCTTCTCCAAGCCGCTCCTAATCCTCGCATCCATCAACAAGTAATTATATGCCACAGGAAACTCGATTTGCCAGTCAGACAACTCCGGTTCTGTGTTCAAAATAAACCTGTCATTCACCTGGTGCCAATCAATCACCTTCACCATCTCTTGCTTTACTTCTTCCACGCTTTGTTCAAAACCCTCAATTATCTCGTCTCTTACCATCACCCGTTCATCAGCTAACTCAGCAGTCCTAGCCCGATATGCAAAATCCCCTTCAATTTCATAATAATATTTCATGGCCGTCACCAACTTATGTTTGGTCCCGTCGTCTAAAGTCACCCCCCCTTCCTGGGCCTCATACCACCTTAACAAGGCGTAAATATCCTCCCATTCTTTGGCTTGTTTAAATGTCCGCTCATCATCTTTGGCCATCTTTTCCCTTCCACCTTTATAAAACGGGTGATGCCGCAGCACCTCAAACACCCGTTCCGCTTCAGCCCAATAGTCATCATCATCTATCTTAACCTCGTTTGACCACTTGAGAAAATCTATTTCTCTTTCCCAACCCACCTGCCCGTAAACCGCATCTTCTGCCTCATCCAGCGCATTGACCAAATCTCCCTTTACCTGATCGTCAACCACGATCTGATCATCAGGTTCAGATTCCGCCCAAGAAGCATAACCTCTCAATAGCCAATTCCTCGCCTCAATCGCCGCGATCATTGCTTTCCCCTTCTTTCCTCCCAGACCAATCGCTTCCCCATCAGCCCTTAACGCCTGCAGATCCCTATACCAATTATCCCATCTCATCATCTGCTCGTACAAATCCGGATCATCCCTCTTAATCTTCTCCATCCCGGCTATCACCTGGGGATGGGTTTGCAAATACTCATAATTCAACTCAAAATTACTCAAAAACACCTCATCATCCAACTGCGAATGCGGCCCAAACTTCCGCAACACATAATCATAATCAGTGTGATGAGGTGCTAATTCAGAGGCATCACCACCCTTAAATAACTCAGAGTAATATTGCCGCACAAACTCCGGCACCATATCCGTATTCCCCATCATGAAACTAGCCATCCCCGCAAACATCTCATGAGCGTTAGCCCGTGCATAATCTTCATCGGACATCTTCCCAATATTCTCCGGCCGCCTCACCTTCAAATACTCCCCTTCTTGTTCACCTTCTCCTTCCTCCCACGTCGCCAGCATTCCCGGCCAGGGACTTGCCGGATTATAATGCGGATCAGTTGGTTCATCCCGCCCGTAAACATATTCTTTGGCCAGCCAAATCACCTCTCTGTACTTGGATAAATCCTCCTTATTAACACCATATTCCTCACAATTATTTTCGTCCAAGTGCGCCAACGCAATTATGTCCTTCACAAACGCCTTCCTTAACTCAGGATCTCCCTCCCCATGATCAGTCCACCACATATGCACCAATTCATGCAAGGCCGCCTCTTTTGAATTTGAAGTCTCTACCGTCCTGTTTCCCGGATACCACGTCCCGCCCCTGTCCTTATCCCAGTCCACCTTAAACTTCATCTCATGTTCTCTCCAATTATCGCTGTAATACTCAATCGCATCATCAGTAAACCCTGCCTCCCTCAACACTTCCAACATATACTGCTCCTCTTCAGTCTCATCACCCTCATCATCACTCGGCATCGGAATCAGAAACTGATTTCCACCATCTCCCTCTCCGCTTGATATAGGCACTACTGCTGTCACGACTCTCAGACTTGCAGGACTTCTCCTTTCCAAACCCAGAAAATCTCTTCCTCTGGCATACCTCCCGGGAAATCGCAAACACACCATCTGAGCCACAGGCACTGCCACTCCAACGACCGTTTCTTCACTCAACGCCTTATCTACCCATTTCCCCAGCCTTACCAGCCCTTTATCAGGAAAATCAATCTTTATCCCGTACAAATCCGTTGATCGCTTATTCTGCCTCACTAACTCCTCAACATCTTCCCCCACCTCTTCATACTCCCCATCATCATTCAACCGCACGTATACTCTTCGCTTGTCTCCGTTTTGGTCTCGATAATCAGCCGCCATCGCCACCATCCTCATTTGGTCATAACCCTGAGTGTTATCAATCCAAATCCACACCCCCTCATAATCATCCGACGCCTCACTCGTCATCTCCACCAACCTTTCTACATCCTCCATCGGATAAGGGTGCGCCACCCGACCTTCATACTTCCCCCCATACCCGCTAACCAACTCACCGATCTTTCCGGCCAAAGCCACCGGTCCGTACTCATCTGGGTCCCACTTTTCATTCCTCTTTTGTTTCCTCGCCGTCTCTGATTCGTGCCGGTTATCTGCCCTCAAGCTCGGGCCTCGTTCAACATTTCTTGGCATACATCCGATATTTTACTATATCCACCGCCATTTCTCCTCCTGTCTTAGCCAATTCCAACTTTTTACATCCATTTAACTCTTCTCTCTCACCCTTTCCAGCCACCACATGGCCTCCTCAGGATCTTCCACCCAAGGCAAAAACTCGCTTTCTCCCCTCGTCTTATGCAACTCAATCGTTCCCATCCGTAACATCTTTTCTAGCCCTCCCTGATGCAAAATCACTCTATCAACCCCTTTTAACCCTATCTTCCTCTCCCGCCGCCTAATCAACCCTGCCTTATGCACCACCTCTCCGGTCTCTCTATCCACCTCATAAGTTTCCCTATACCAATCCACGATAAAAGCTACAATCAAGCTAATCTGAGTTAATATAATCAACACCGACAACCACAAATCAAACCTGATAAACCTCAGCACTCCCCATCCTTCGGCATTTTGTAACACATCTCCGAATACTCCCACTAAAAAATACAGCGGATCAAACCCCACTGCCGCCACTAAAATCTTCAACCCCATCGACACCAAACTCGGTTTAATTACCACTTTCCCTTCCATAACCAAAATAACTTAACATAAATATTCGCATCATTCGCATGCTTATTTGTATATTAGCATCGCTGTCATCGAGCTTAACTAACCAGTCCTGATTTACTAGCCATTTCTACTGCCATAAATAAGAGATCGCCCCTCGTTCTCCTTAATTATATGCCTCTCACCACCAATCCCCAATCCAGCCTCATCCCAAATCCCTATCACCCTCTTTCCATTTTAACCCTTTATCCTGTAGGCATATGCAGCAAAATCGTTTCTACCAAACCGTCATCATCCTTTTAGTCATCCTCATCGCCATTGGCGCAGGGATTATCTATTACAACCTGCCTTCACATACCGCCCAAGCAGCTATCCCCACCACTACTCAACCCGTTTCTCCTGTGC
>CAZYTL010000037.1:0-2506 GCA_964650355.1 uncultured Gammaproteobacteria bacterium
GGTTTAGGACGCTATACCATTCGCCTTGTCTCTGAACTCGCCCAACTCGACCGCCACAACCAATACTTTCTGCTTTGCAGAAAAAAAACTTTTAAAACTATCGGCTCTGAACTGAAAACCAACAACTTTAATCCTGTACTCTCCGAGTCCCGCCACTACACTATAAAAGAGCAAATTCTCATCCCCTACATACTTCAATCAATTAAACCGCACATTTTCCATGTTCCTCATCTCAACGTTCCAGTTTTCCTTAAACTCATCGACCCCAAAGTAAAACTTATCGTCACCCTCCACGACCTCATCAAACATTCTTCTGTAGGCAGCCAGACCACCACCCTCCCCATGCCAGTATATTGGACAAAACTCGCTGCTTACCATCTGGCATTCAACGTGGCTGTTCACCAGTCCTCATCCATCATCGTCCCTTCCAACTTTGTTAAAAAACAACTAATTACTCATTACCATTTGCCTTCTACCAAGATTCATGTCACCTACGAAGCTCCCGATCCCGTTTATTTTCAACAGCCTACCCCCCAACGCCACAACGACACTCCCCCGAAGGGGCCCCTTTGGGGGACGCTACGAAAATACCATCTAAAACCTCATTCTTACCTCATTTACACCGGCAACGCCTATCCGCACAAAAACCTCCCCAACCTCGTCGAAGCCATCAAGCTATTCAACGCGAAACGAAAAACTGCTCCGAAGGGGCCCCTTTGGGGAAACGGGAAACTATCCTTGGCGATTGTCTGCGCCCGCAATGTCTTCCGTACGAGAGTAGAGAACTATGTACAGGAACAACACATGCAAAAGTATGTTAAATTCCTTGGTTTCGTTCCTGACCAAGAAATCAGACAACTCTATCGTCATTCTATAGCCTTTATTACCCCTTCATTGATTGAGGGCTTTGGCCTGTCCGGTTTAGAGGCCATGGCTTCTGGTACTCCGGTTCTTGCCGCTCACGCTTCCTGCTTGCCGGAAATTTACCAACAATCAGCCATCTACTTTAACCCCCACCACCCCCAAGACCTCGCCGACAAAATAAATCGTGTCTTAAACTTGAACACCCGATCAAGAGCCCAACTCATCCAACAAGGTATTACCCACGCCCGCAGCTTCTCCTGGACCAAAATGGCTCAACAAACCCTGGATATCTATGAAAGAGTTTAACCAAATTAAAACCGCTCTAGTTTATGACAAAGTCAACACCTGGGGTGGAGCAGAGCGGGTCCTCCTTGCCTTACAGCAAATTTTTCCTCAAGCCCCACTTTACACTTCCGTCTACCATCCTCAAAGCGCTCCCTGGGCCAAAGTATTTCATCATATCATTCCTTCGTTTCTGCAAAACTTTCCTTTGGCCTCCACCCATGACCAGTTATATGTGCCTCTAATGCCTCTCGCTTTTGAATCATTTAATTTTGATCGATATGATTTAGTCGTTTCCGTAACCAGCAAAGAAGCCAAGGGTGTCTTCACCAGACCTCACACGCTTCATCTTAACTACTGCCTCACCCCCACCAGGTATCTCTGGTCTGACCCGGGATACGACTCCTATCAACACTTCAATTTACTAAACAAGCCAGTTCAGTTTATTAAAGGGCCATTCTTACAATATCTTCGCAACTGGGATTTCATTGCTGCCCAACGTCCGGACCGTATCGCCACCATTTCCCAGACCTCCCGACAAAGAATCCGCAAATATTACCGACGTGATGCCGTCATTATCCCCCCCCCAATCGATACCAACTTCTTCAAACCATCATCTGATTCCTCACCTTACCAAGGGGAGGAAAGGTGGTATCACCTTAAAAAAAATATCAATTCTCAACAATTTAGCAATGAAACAATCAAACAATATTTCCTCATCGTTTCTCGTCTCACCCCGTACAAAAAAATTGACCTGGCCATCAAAGTCTTCAATCAGCTAAAACTTCCTCTCATCATCGCCGGCACAGGCCCTCAACTTAAATCCCTAAAATCAATTGCCAAGTCCAACGTCACCTTAATCGGTCACTGTCAGGAATCTCAACTCCTTACTCTTTATCAACACTGCCAAGCACTTATCATGCCTCAAGAGGAAGACTTTGGCCTGGTCTCCTTAGAAGCCCAAGCCTGCGGCAAACCCGTCATTGCTTACCAAAAAGGCGGCGCCTCCGAAACTATTATTCCTAACCGAACCGGTATTCTATTTAAACAGCAAACATCAGCTTCTTTAATTACCGCTATCCGAAAATTCCAGAAACTTGTCCTGAATCACATCGAAGGATTTAATCCCCGAATCTGTCGCCAACAGGCCGAAAAATATTCCCTTGACCGATTCCGGTCCCAAATGAAACAATGGATCAGTTCTCAGTTGATTAACCACCAAAAACAATCAACCCTAAAGCGTCACAATTGAATATGTGACATTATATGATACAATCATATAATTACCTCTTGATTCATTATTATTAAGGCTCTAGACTAGCAAAACTAGTATAGAATGTTAGTAATGGGCCGAAATAAT